>NZ_JBXAPS010000001.1:1309156-1547502 GCF_058806435.1 Leifsonia sp. GW821-FHT13C09
AAACGAAGGATCCCCCCCCCCTTCCCCCCCCCCCCTCCTCCGTTCGCTGCATTTCGGGGGTCTGGCGAGGTGGATTTCCTCCGTTAGCCCCGCACCTCCGCGAGCAGGTTCTCCACCCGCCGCTTGATCTCGTCCCGGATCGGCCGCACGTCCTCGATCGGCCGACCGGCCGGGTCGGTGAGGTCCCAGTCCTCGTAGCGCTTGCCCGGGAAGATCGGGCAGGTGTCGCCGCACCCCATCGTGATGACGACGTCGGACTCCTTGACCGCCTCCGTCGTGAGGATGGCAGGGGTGTTCGCGGCGATGTCGATGCCCTCCTCCGCCATCGCCTGGACCGCGATCGGATTGAGGCGGTCGGCGGGCTCGGAACCGGCGGACAGCACCCGCACCCGGTCCCCGCCGAGCGCGCTCAGGTAGCCCGCGGCCATCTGCGAGCGGCCGGCATTGTGGACGCAGACGAAGAGGACGGTGGGGGTGGTGTCGGTCATCCGGGGTCTCCAGGTCGAGGGAAGGTGGTGGGCCGCCGCCCGCGGGGTGCGGCGGCCCGGCGAGCTGTCAGCAGCGCCTGTGCTGTCAGCAGCGCTGTGCGGTCAGCAGCAATCGGGCGGGCAGGACCCGTCCGGCAGCGGCTGGCATTCGGTCGTGTCGCAGCATCCCATGGTCATTCTCCCTTCTCCATCGACGTTTGTCGATGAACCCAGGATGAACGCATACATTGACGTCTGTCAATATATGCGGGATGATCGACCCATGGCGATCACCGAGCTGCTCCCCCTGCGCGACCTTCAGGCCTGCTGCGCGCCCATCACCAAAGAGGTGATCAGCGAGGAGAACGCCGTCTCGGTCGCCCGGGCGATGAAGGCGCTGGCCGACCCCGCCCGGCTCCGACTGCTCTCGATGGTCGCCGCCCATGAGGACGGCGAGGCGTGCGTCTGCGACCTTACCGAGCCGCTCGACCTCTCCCAGCCGACTGTCTCCCACCACCTCAAGGTCCTCGCGGACGCCGGGTTCCTCAGCCGGAGCAAGCGCGGCACCTGGGCCTACTACCGGATCGTGCCCGGCTCGCTCGACATCGTGTCGTCGTTCCTGACGTCGGTCTGACGCGCTCGGGATCGACGGTCCGGCTCCGATCAGTCCGGCTCGGTCGCAAGCCTGCTGTTCGCCCGGCCGACCGCACGGCCGATCTCCGCCTCGGGCCGGCGGTGGCGATCCCGAAGCAGAGCGTCACGAACCCGGTCTCAGCCGCGCGCCGACGCGAGGCGATCGACTCAGCCATCCTCCCCCAGCCGCGAAAGGAACCCGCGGATCGCCTCCGCTGCGACCTCCGGATATTCGAACCCCGCGAAGTGCCCGCCCGCCGGAGCCTCCACGAACTCCACCAGCCGCGGCGCCGCCCGCTCGGCCAGCGAGCGCGGGAAGCCCGACATGGCCGGTTCCCGTGCCAGGTAGACACCGACCGGCGCCGCCAACGGCGGGCGGGGCGGGTTCTGCTCGTAGTCGTAGTACTGCTGGAACGACGTCCCGATGCTCTCGGTCGTCCAGTACAGCGTTGCGATCGTGTACAGGATGCCGGAGTCGACCACGCGCTGCCAGGCGCCGTCGGCGTCGTCGCCGGTGTCGATCCAGTCGTGCCATTTGTCGGCGATCCACGCCAGCAGCCCGGCCGGGGAGTCGTTCAACGCCGCCGCGATCGTATCGGGGCGGCTGAGCATGATCTCGCTGTAGCCGCCGTCCAGCCGGTCGTACTCGTCCAGTGCGGCCAGGTAGCGGCGCTCGTCGTCGTCCACCGCGTCGCCCTCGGGGAAGGGCCCGCTCAGCAACTGGATGCCGACCACGCTGTCCGGATGGTCGACCCCGAGCCAGGTGGAGGCTCCCCCGCCGATGTCGCCGCCGAAGGTCGCGTAGCGCTCGAACCCGAGCGTCTCGGTCATCAGTCCGTGCAGCGCGTCCGCGATCGCGCGCCGGGTCAGCGGCGGCTCCAGCGCCTCGGAGAACACGAACCCGGGCAGCGACGGGACGATGACGTCGAACGAGTCGGAGAGCAGCCGCGCGAGCGGGAGGTACTCCACGAAGGCGCTCGGCCAGCCATGCAGGAGCAGCAGCGGCGTGTGCGGGCCTGCGCCCGTTCCGCGCACACGGGCGAAGTGCACGCGGTGACCCGCCACGTCGGCGACGTGCTGCTCGACGGCGTTCAGCCGCTCCTCCTCCGCACGCCAGTCGAACGCCAGCCAGCCGTCCACGAGGGCACGCAGCCGGTCGCAGCCGAGGCCGCCCTCCCAGCCGGCACGCGGCGAGCGCGGGTAGCGGGTGCGTTCGAGGCGGTGCCGGAGGTCCGCGAGGGCGTCGTCGGGGACGTGGATGCGGAAGTCGTCGATGGCCATGCCGCCACGCTAGCGGGAAGGCCCGACAGCCGTAACCGCCGGGCCCGATCCCGCTACTCCCGCGCCAGCATCGCCGCGGCCTGCCGTTCGAGGTCCAGGTACGGCTCGCCGCTGACGTCCACGACCACCCGGTGCAGCGTCCCGCCCGTGAACCGGAACGGCCGCTCGCCCGGGTAGTCGTCGGTCACCGGCTCGCCGCCGTCGTAGCCGACGCACAGGCCCTCGCCGGTGAGCGAGAAGTAGCCCGGCTGCGTCTTGATGCGGCCTTCGCCGACCTTGTGGTCGCCGTGATACAGGCTCAGGATGCCGGTCGCGAGGCCCGGTGCCTCCTCGCCGTCCTTCTCGAACGCCGCCGACAAGATGATGCTCTCGCCCGCCGGGAGGTCCTCCGTCGCGTCGACGCGCTGCTCCAGGCTGCCCACGAAGTTGTAGACGTAGTGCAGCCGTCCGTCCTTGACGTACAGGGTGTGGCCGCCGAACCGGGCGCCGTGCGCGAAGAGCACGCCCTCCGCTCCCGTCTCCGGCACGTCCACGAGCGCGCCGATCGCGTACGAGCGGTTGCGGATGTTGACCGCCTGCGACTCGGGGATCTCCGCGCCGCCGACGCGATAGACGTAGCGGTCGCGCGGGCTCGTGAGCTGTGGACGCGGGGTGAGCAGGATCTCGATCGCCGAGCGGTCGTCCAGCGGGAAGGCCTGGTTGGCGCCGGCCTCCGCGAACCACAGGTTGACCAGTTCGCGAACCATGTCCGGATGCTCGGCGGCCAGGTCGTGGACCTCCGACCGGTCGACATCGGTGTGGTAGAGCTCCCAGGTGTCGTCGTTGAACCGGCACAGCCGCTGAGCACCGGGTGGTTCGACACCACCTTCCAGCCGTTGTGCCAGAGGGAGCGCGAACCGAGCATCGCGTAGAACTGGGTCCTCCGCGTCGTCGGCGCGGACGCGTCCGCGACCGCCGAACGCATGCTCACCCCGTCCATCCGGGACTGCACGTGCCCGCCGATCTGCTCCGGGACCTGCACCTCCAGCAGGTCGAGTATGGTCGGGACGATGTCGATCGCGTGGTGGTACTGGTGCCGCAGCTCGCCGCCGTGCCCGAGCTTCTTCGGCCAGGAGACGATGCACGGGTCGGCCGTCCCGCCGTTGTAGTCGTAGCGCTTCCACATCTTGAACGGGGTGTTGAAGGCCATCGCCCAGCCGTTCGGGTAGTGGTTGTAGGTCTTGGGGCCGCCCAGCTCGTCCAGCAGGGCGAGGTTCTCCTCCAGGCTGTCCGGGATGCCGTTGAAGAACTTGTTCTCGTTGACCGAGCCGTCCGGGCCGCCCTCGCCGCTGGCGCCGTTGTCGGAGACCAGCACGATCAGCGTGTTCTCGAGGTTGTCCGACTCCTCCAGGTAGTCGAGCAGGCGGCCGATCTGGTCGTCGGTGTGCGCGAGGAACCCGGCGTAGACCTCCGCCATCCGCGCGTAGAGCCGCTTCTCGTCGTCGCCGAGCGAGTCCCACGGCTTGGTCACGTCCAGCGGCGGGAACGGCTGTCCCTCCGGGCCGCTGCGCGTCTCCGGCGTCCCGATCGGGTTGATCTGCGGCAGCACCGTTCCCTCCGGCACCAGCCCGAGCGCGATCTGCCGCTGCAGGATCTCCTCGCGCATCGCCTCGTAGCCGCCGTCGAAACGCCCGGCGTACTTCTCGATCCACTCCTTCGGCGCGTGATGCGGGGCGTGCGCGGCGCCGGGCGCGTAGTAGAGGAAGAACGGCTTGTCCGGTGCGAGCGCCTTCGCGTCGCCGATGAACTCGATCGCCTTGTCGGTGAGGTCCACGGTGAGGTGGTAGCCGTCCTCCGGCGACGCCGGCTGGTCGACGGGGTGGTTGTCGTACACGAGGTCCGGGTACCACTGGTTGGTCTCGGCGCCGAGGAAGCCGTAGAAGCGCTCGAACCCGCGGCCGGTCGGCCAGTTGCGGCGCGTGGAGGCCAGATTCATCTCGTCGGACGGGCACAGGTGCCACTTGCCCACGATGTAGGTGTTCCAGCCCTGCTCCCCGAGGATCTGCGAGAGCATCCCGTTCTCCTGCGGGATCGTGCCGCTGGCGTTCGGGAAACCGGTCGCGGCCTCGGTGATGCACGCCATCGAGTTGCGGGTGTGGTTGCGGCCGGTGAGGAGCGCCGAGCGGGTCGGCGAACACAGCGCAGTCGTGTGCCACTGTGTGAACCGCACACCCGAGTCCGCCAGCCGGTCGATGTTCGGCGTCTCGATCGGACCGCCGTAGCAGCTCATCGCCGAGAACCCGACGTCGTCCAGCACGATGAGGACGACGTTGGGCGCGCCGTCCGGGGCCGTGGGCGGCTCGAACGGAGTCCAGTCGGGCTCCGAGTCGCGGATGTCCAGGTCGATTCGACCACGGAACGGTGCGGGCATGTCGTCCCCCTCTGTCTCCGGCCGGCCGACGCCGGACGACGCCGGGGACGCCGGACGGCCGCACCCTAACCCGGCCCGTCCGGCGGCGGCAAGACCGATTGCACCGCACGGACCGGCCGCAGTAGCATCCCGCCGAGCGCACCGATCGGGAGCGAGGGGACCCCGGGAACCGACATGACAGGGACGACCGCAGCGGCCTCGCAGGCCACCATCCGCCGCATCATCGCGCCGCTCGCGCTGGCGCAGTTCATCTGCAGCTTCGCCGGCTCGAATATGAACGTGATGATCAACGACATGTCGCGCGACCTCGGCACGACGGTCCAGGGCATCCAGGTCAGCATCACCCTGTTCCTGCTCACCATGGCGGCGCTGATGATCCCGATGGGCAAGCTGACCGACAACATCGGCCGCAAGCGCAGCTTCGTGATCGGCCTGATCGTCTACGGGGTGGGCGCACTCGTCACCGCGGCCGCGCCGGGGCTCTGGGCCGTCATCCTGGGCAACTCGCTGCTGGAGGGCGTCGGGACGGCGATGCTCATCCCGCCTGTCTACATCCTCACCACGATCTGCCTGCCGGACATCCCGACCCGCGCAGTCGCATTCGGGATCATCAGCGGGATGGGGGGCGTCGGCGCGGCGGCCGGGCCGTTGATCGGCGGACTGATCACGACCGGGATCAGCTGGCGGGCGGCGTTCCTGTTCCAGGCGCTCGTGATCGTCGTCATCCTGCTGCTCAGCCGCTCGCTGACCGACCCGCTGCCCGCCGACCCGAAGCGGCCGTTCGACACCGTGGGCGCGATCCTGTCGGCGCTCGGACTGTTCGTGCTGGTGATGGGGATCCTCGCCGCCGACACGAGCGTGCCGCTGATGATCGTGCTCGTGCTGGCCGGGGTCGCGATCCTGGTGGGGTTCTTCCTCTGGGTGCGGCGGCGCGAGCGGGCCGGGAAGGCGCCGTTGCTGTCCACGAGCCTGTTCCGGGTGCGGGTGTCGAACCTCGCGCTGATCACCCAGAACCTGCAGTGGGTCATCCTGATGGGGACGTCGTTCACGGTGTCGGCGTACCTCCAGGTGGTGCGCGGCTACAACGCGATCCAGACCGGCGTGATCTTCACCGCCGCGACGGTCGGGCTCCTGCTGACCTCCCTGCTGGCCGGGAGGCTGGCGCGCCGGTTCTCGCAGCGCAGCCTGATCGTCACCGGGTTCGTGCTGTGCGTGCCCGGGGTGGTGCTGCTGATCCTGCTGGTCGAGGGGACGACGGGCGGCTGGCCGTTCGTGCCCGGCCTGTTCCTCATCGGCGCCGGCCTCGGCCTCATGCTGACCCCGTCGGTGAACGTGGTGCAGTCGGCGTTCCCGGAGCGGGTGCAGGGCGAGATCTCCGGCCTCTCGCGCAGCGTCTCCAACCTCGGTTCGACGTTCGGCACCGCCATCGCCGGGACGATCCTGGTGGCGAACCTCCCGCGCGGAGGCGAGGCGTACGGCATCGCGATGGCCGTGGTCGCGCTGCTGGGGGCAACCGGGCTGATCGCGGCCGTGCTGCTCCCGCGGACGGCGGCGGCCTCGACGTCGGATGGGCCGGCCGCGGCGGGGAGCACGGCGTAGCGGATCCCTAGCCGGGCGGCGTCCGCCGGGCGTACGTTGACGCCATGACCGTCGTGACCACGCACCGTCTCGGTGAGCCCTGCTGGGTGGACTACGCCGCCACCGACCTCCCCCGCGCCCAGGAGTTCTACACGTCGCTGTTCGGCTGGACGGCCGAGGCCGGCGGCGGCGAGTACGGCGGCTACGTGACCTTCCGCCGCGACGGACGCCTGGTCGCCGGGATGGGCGAGGCGATGGAAGGCCAGCAGCCGAACGCGTGGCTGACCTATCTGCTGGTGGAGGACGCGGAGGCCGGAGAGCGGGCGTCCGCCGCCGCCGGCGCGCAGGTGCTCTCCCCCACGATGACGATCGGCGACCAGGGGCGGCTGGCGGTCGTGGCCGACCCGGGCGGAGCGGTCGTCGGGCTGTGGGAGCCCGAGCAGCACCGCGGCTTCGAGCTCGTCGCCGAGGTGGGCGGCCTCTCCTGGCACGAGCTGTACGCGCGCAGCTACGCCGAGCAGGTGGAGTTCTACACGCGCGTCTTCGGCTGGACCACGCAGGTGCTCGGCGACACCGCGGACTTCCGCTACCTGACCTTCGGGGACCCGGAGGCGCCGAGCGGCGGGGTCTTCGACGCCGACGGGATGCTGCCCCCGGGAGTGCCGTCGCACTGGGTGGTGTACTTCGGCGTCCAGGACGCGGCGGCGGCTGTCGCCCGGGTGATCGAGCTCGGCGGCACGGCGATCCGTGACCCGTGGGACAGCGAGTTCGGCCGGTTCGCGCAGGTCACCGACCCGCTGGGCGGCCTGTTCTTCCTCCACGAGGTCCCAGGCTCCATCGCCTGACCCGCACAGAACATTCGTCACCAATCGCGCGTTTGAGCGCGTCAAACGCGACATTCGTGACGAATCGGGGCGCGAACCTCAGTGCGGTGCGAACCTCAGTGCACGGAGGCCTGGAAGGAGCGGATGCGCAGCAGCACCTCGGTGCGCAGCGTCTCGGGTGCCGTCTCCTTGCAGGCGCGCTGCACCACTTCGGTGAGCACGACGTTCAGGTGCGCCTCGCTCGAGCAGCCGTCGCAGTGCGCGAGGTGCTCGCGGACGTCTGCAGCATCCTCGTTGCAGAGCTCGTTGCGCAGGTACTCCTCGAGTTCGGCCTTCGCCTTCTCACAGCCGCAGTCGGTCATTTCGTTCTCCTGGTGGTCTGCACGGCCGGGCCCTGGACCGCTGAGAGCCCGCGCTCGTGCGCGTAGTCGGTCAGAAGCTCCCGGAGCATCCGGCGGCCGCGGTGGAGGCGGCTCATGACGGTGCCGATCGGGGTCTTCATGATGTCGGCGATCTCCTGGTAGGAGAATCCCTCGACATCGGCGAGGTAGACGGCCAGCCGGAAGTCCTCCGGGATGGCCTGCAGCGCGTCCTTGACGGCACTGTCGGGCAGGTGGTCGATCGCCTCCGCCTCGGCCGAGCGGCTGGAGGATGCGGTGGTCGACTCCGCGCCTCCGAGCTGCCAGTCCTCGAGTTCGTCGATCGTCCCCTGGTACGGCTCGCGCTGCTTCTTGCGATAGGTGTTGATGAACGTGTTGGTGAGGATGCGGTACAGCCACGCCTTCAGGTTCGTGCCCTGCTGGAACTGCGAGAAGGCGGCATACGCCTTGACGTAGGTCTCCTGGACGAGGTCTTGCGCGTCCGCCGGGTTGCGCGTCATGCGCAGGGCGGCCGCGTAGAGCTGGTCCATGAAGGGAAGCGCCTGCTCTTCGAACAGCGCGCCCTTGTCCTCGGTTTCGGTGCTCATCAGGGGCCAGTCTAGTTCCGGCGACGGCTGAGCGACCTGACGCCCCAGGACATGGCGGGGAGGTCGGACCATCGACGGCGCCAGTGCGCGGGTACGCGGGGCGTCGAGGACAGCGGTGGCTGCAGGCACGGGCCGATCCTTCCTTCGGGCTCGATCGCGGATAATCTTGACAACAATGCTCATCTCGAAATATTCCGCCCCCGACTTCGATCCGTACGGCGACAACCGCGCCGAGGAGCCGAACACGCTGTGGCCGGCGCCGGTCGCCGGCGGCCCCGTGACGGCCTCCGTCTCGCTGCCCGGCTCCAAGTCGCTGACCGCGCGCGAGCTGGTGCTCTCGGCCCTCGCCGACGGCCCGTCCCTGCTGCGCGCGCCGCTGCACTCCCGCGACACCGCCAACATGGTCGAAGCGTTGCGGGCTCTCGGCGTCTCGATCGTCGAGCAGCCGGGTGAAAGCGAGTTCGGCGCCGACTTCCTGATCACGCCGGCGGAGGAGCTGATCGGCAGCACCACCATCGAGTGCGGACAGGCGGGCACCGTCATGCGCTTCGTTCCGCCGCTGGCCGGCCTCGCGCTCGGCCCGACGATGTTCGACGCCGACGACTCGGCCCGCGGCCGCCCGATGGGCGCGATCATCGCGGCGCTGCGCGCGCTCGGCGTCGACGTGAACGACGACGGCCGCGGCGCCCTCCCGTTCACCGTGCACGGCACCGGCACGGTCCAGGGCGGCGCGATCGGGATCGACGCGTCCAGCTCCAGTCAGTTCGTCAGCGCCCTGCTGCTGTCGGCGAGCCGGTTCGAGGAGGGCATCGACCTGACGCACTCCGGGGAGCGCCTCCCGAGCCTCCCGCACATCGAGATGACGATCGCCGCCCTCGCCGCGCGCGACGTGACGGTGGAGTCGCCCGAGGTCGGCCGCTGGATCGTGCGGCCCGGCGCGATCGGGGCGCGCGACGTGGACATCGAGCCCGACCTCTCCAACGCGGCGCCGTTCCTGGCGGCCGCGGTCGTCACCGGAGGCTCCGTCACGATCACCGGCTGGCCGGAGACGACCACGCAGGTGGGCGCCGACCTCGCCGACCTGCTGCCGCTGTTCGGCGCGACCGTGACGAAGGACGGCGACCGGCTCACCGTGACGGGGCCCGAGCGCATCCGGCCGATCACGATCGACCTGTCCACCGGTGGCGAGCTGGTCCCCGCGATCGCGGCGATCGCGGCCTTCGCCGACGGCACGAGCGAGATCACCGGAATCGGCCACATCCGCCATCACGAGACCGACCGGCTCGCCGCCCTCGCTGCCGAGCTCAACGGGCTCGGCGGTGCGGTGACCGAGCTGGAGGACGGCCTCCGCATCGAGCCGCGCCCGCTGACCGGCGGCGCGTGGCGCAGCTACGAGGACCACCGGATGGCGACCGCGGGCGCGATCGTCGGCCTGGTCGTCCCCGGCGTGGAGATCGAGAACATCGCGACCACCGCCAAGACCCTGCCGCAGTTCCCGCAGCTCTGGACCCGGATGCTGGCCGAAGGCGCGGCGGCGTAGATGTCGTGGTGGTCGGATGACGACGACGAGGACGACGAGTACGACCTCTACGACGAGTCGGCCATCCGCTCCCGGCCGAACCCCAAGGGGAACCGGCCGCGCACCAAGACCCGGCCGGAGCACGCCGACGCGGAGATCGCGCGCGTCCTCGGCGTGGATCGCGGCCGGTACACGGTGCTCCTGGACGAGGACACCGCCGACGAGCGTCAGGTCACCGCGGCGCGCGCGAGCGAACTGAGGCGCAAGCCGATCGTGACCGGCGACCGCGTCGCCGTCGTCGGCGACACCACCGGGGAGGAGGGCACGCTCGCCCGCATCGTGCGCATCGAGCCGCGCTCGACCCTGCTGCGCCGCAGCGCGGACGACACCGACGAGGTGGAGCGTGTGATCGTCGCCAACGCCGACCAGATGCTCATCGTCGTGGCCGCGGCCAACCCGGAACCGCGCACCCGGCTGGTCGACCGCTACCTGGTCGCCGCGTACGACGCGGGCATCGAGCCGATGCTGTGCGTGACCAAGATCGACCTCGCCGACCCCGCGCCGTTCCTGGAGAACTTCGCCGGCCTGGACCTCCCGGTGTTCACCAGCCGGGAGGATCACATCCCGGTCGACGAGATCACGGCCGCGCTGGTCGGCCATGACACCGTGGTGGTCGGCCACTCGGGCGTGGGCAAGTCCACTCTGGTGAACGCGATCGTTCCCGGCGCCAAGCGCGCGACCGGGCACGTCAACGTAGTGACCGGGCGCGGCCGGCACACGTCGTCCTCCACGGTGTCGCTGCGGGTGGAGAACGCCGACGGCCACGGCTGGGTCATCGACACCCCTGGCGTGCGCTCGTTCGGGCTGGGGCATGTGGACACGGCGAGCATCCTGAAGGCGTTCACCGACCTGGCCGCGATCGCCGAGGACTGCCCGCGCGGCTGCACGCACCTGCCCGACGCGCCGGACTGCGCGATCATCGAGGCCGTCGAGGAGGGCCGGCTCGGCGAGACCGGCCGCGCCCGGCTGGACTCGCTGCAGCGCCTCCTCGCCACCTTCGCGCGCTGAGCGCGGTACCCTCCGCCGCCCCCGGCGCCGTCCCTCCGCGAGCAGGGCAGAATGGTGTCATGACTGAGGTTCGACTCGAAGCGGGACAGCCCGCGCCCACCTTCACGCTCCAGGATCAGGACGGCAAGCCCGTCTCGCTCTCCGACTACTCGGGCGACAACGTGATCGTCTACTTCTACCCGGCCGCGATGACGCCGGGCTGCACGACCGAGGCCTGCGACTTCCGCGACAACCTCAACTCGCTCGCCTCCAGCGGCTACCGGGTCATCGGGATCTCGAAGGACGTCCCGGCCAAGAACAAGGAGTTCCAGGAGCAGGAGCGCCTGAACTTCCCGCTGCTGTCGGACGAGGACCTCGCGGTCCACGAGGCGTACGGCGCGTACGGCGAGAAGAAGCTCTACGGCAAGACCGTCACGGGCGTCATCCGCTCGACGTTCGTGCTGAACCCGGACGGCACCGTCCGGCTGCCGCTCTACAACGTGAAGGCGACCGGCCACGTCGCGTCGCTGCGGAAGAAGCTCGGCCTGGACTGACATCCGCCGGAGGCGTTTGCAATCTTCCATCTGGCATTCTAATGTCGAGGGACGGCCGTTCCGGCCGATCTCGTACGAAGGAGTGCACCGCATGAGCGCAACCGCCGAGCGGACCATCGACCATCCCACGACCCCGGCTCCGGCCACGGCCCCGACACCGGCAACGACCCCGGCGCGAGCCGAGGTCGCCGATCCGGGCCCGCTCGGGCTGGCGGCGTTTGCGCTGACCACGATGCTGCTGAGCCTCGCCAACGCGGGCCTGGTCGGGGAAGCCGGCGCCACGGCCATCGCGATGGCGCTGTTCTACGGCGGCCTCACGCAGTTCGCGGCGGGGCTGTGGGAGTTCGCGCGCGGCAACACGTTCGGGGCCACCGCCTTCACCTCGTACGGCGCTTTCTGGCTGTCGTTCTGGTGGCTGCGGACGGCCCCGGGGCTGGCGGACGACGCCGGCCCCCTCGGCGTCGGTTTCTTCCTGTTCGCGTGGACGATCTTCACGGCTCTGATGACGGTCGCCGCGGCGAAGACGAACGGGGCGACGCTGACGGTCTTCGTGCTGCTGACGCTGACCTTCGTCGCGCTCACCATCGGGGACCTGGCGAGTGCGCCGGTATCGACGCAGGTGGGCGGCTGGCTGGGACTGGCGACGGCGGCGGTCGCGCTCTACACCTCGTGGGCCGGCGTGACGAACGCGACGTGGAAGCGCGAGGTTCTGCCGGTGTGGCCGCGCGCGTAGGGAGGCGCTTCGGGTCGCGGGTGGTGCAGACGCCCGCGCCGCAAGGGGTCGTTCGCGCCCGATGGCGCGGCCGAGGTCGTACCTACGCGGGCAGCCGCGGCACCGAGGCGATCAGGCGCTGCGTGTAGGCGGCCCGCGGCGCGCCGAGCACGTCCCGGGTCGGCCCCTGCTCCACCACGCGCCCGGACCGCAGCACGACCGTCTGCTCGCAGAGCGTCGCGACGACGCTGAGGTCGTGGGACACCATCACCACCGTCATCCCCTCCGCCGCAGCGAGCTCCCCCAAGAGTTCGATGATCTGGATGCGCGTGGTCACGTCGAGGGCGCTGACCGGCTCGTCGGCGAGGAGCACGCGCGGGCGCGAGACGATCGCGCGGGCGATCGCGATGCGCTGGCGCTGGCCGCCGGAGAACTCGTGCGGGTAGCGGCCGGCTGCGTCCTCCGGCAGGGCGACGGCGCGGAGAGCCTCGGCGACACGCGAGCGTGCGTCGGCGCCGGAGGCGATCCGCAGCGAGGCGAGCGGCTCGCCGACGATCCTGCCGACGCTCTGGCGCGGGTCGAGGGACGAGTACGGGTCCTGGAAGACCGTCTGGACGCTGCGGCGGAACTCGCGCATCAGTGCACGGTCGCCGCGGTCGAGCGGACTCCCGTCGAACAAGACGCTCCCGGAGGTCGGGCTCGCGAGCCCCAGCAGCAGGGACAGCACGGTGGTCTTGCCCGCGCCCGACTCCCCCACCAGGCCGACGCTGCGGCCGGACTCGACGGTGAAGGACACGTCCTCCAGCGCCGCGCCGGGCGCCCGGCGGTAGCGGAAGCCCGCGTCGCGGAGCTCGAGGACGGCGGTCATCTTACCTCCAGGGCGGCGTCCAGCTCGCGCGCGCTGCGCACGAGGTCGGCGGTGTACGGGTCGGCCGGGGAGGTCAGGATGCGCTCGATCGTGCTCTCCTCGACCACGCGCCCCGCGCGCAGCACCAGGGCGCGCTCGGTCATGCGCGACACGACGGCGAGGTCGTGGCTGACGAACAGCAGGGCCATGCCGCGTTCGGCGACGAGCGCGTCGAGCAGTGCCAGGATGTCGGCCTGCACGGTCACGTCGAGCGCTGTCGTGGGCTCGTCTGCGATGAGCAGCTGCGGGCGGCAGGCGAGGGCGGCGGCGATGGCGACGCGCTGCCGCTGGCCTCCGGAGATCTCGTGCGGGTACGCGCGGGCGATCCGCTCCGGGTCGGGGAGGCGCACCTCCTCCAGGGCCGAGTGGACGGCGTCGCGCAGCGCGGCGCCGCGCAGCCCCAGGTGCCGGCGCAGCGGCTCGGCCACCTGCGCGCCGAGGCGCATCAGCGGGTCGAGGGCGGTCAGCGGCTCCTGGAACACCGTCGAGGCGGTGCGTCCGCGCAGCGGGACGAGCGCCCGCTCCTTCGCGCCGATCACCTGGACGCCGGCGAGCTCGACGCTGCCGGTCGCGGTCAGCCCGTCCGGCAGCAGGCCGGTGATCGCGAAGGAGGTCAGCGACTTGCCCGATCCGGACTCCCCGATCAGGCTCAGCCGCTCGCCCGCGTCCAGCCGGAAGGACACGTCCGTTACCAGCGGCGACCCGTCGCGTGCCGTCACGCCGAGGTTCTGCACGTCGAGGATCATCGCGGCCTCCTTCGCGTCGGGTCGGCCACATCCCGCAGGCCGTCGGCGACCAGGTTGACGCCGACCACCAGCACGACGAGTGCCACGCCGGGCGCGATCGCGCCGACGGGTGCGACGGAGACGGTGCCCTGCGCCTCTTGCAGCAGCCGGCCCCACGAGGCGTTGGGCGGCGGCGCTCCGAGCCCGAGGTACGACAGGCTCGCCTCGGCGAGCACGGCGACGCCGAACTGGAGCGCCAGATTGACGCCGAGCGTCGGCCAGATGTTCGGGAGGACGTGCCGGGCGACGATCCCGCCCCAGGACGTGCCGGCGGTGCGCGCCGCGGTCACATACTGCTGTGCGAGCACCCGTTTGGACAGCACGCGGGTGAGCCGGGCCACGACCGCCGACATCGCCAGACCGATGGCCAGGATGGCCGTGCCGAGCGAGGCGCCCTGCGCGGCGACGATGAGCATGGCGAGCAGCAGCACGGGGAAGGCGATGATGATGTCCAGCACCGCCGAGATGGTGTCGTCCAGCCAGCGCGTGGCGAACGCCGCCAGCATCCCGATCGTGACGCCGATGAGCGCGCCGATCGCGACTGCGCCGACGCCCACGGCCAGCGCGATCCGGGCGCCGATCATGAGCTGCGTGGTCAGGTCGCGCCCGAACCGGTCGGTGCCCAGCCAGTGCGTTCCGCCCGGAGGCTGCAGCCGCCCTCCCGAGGTGTCGCCCTGCGAGAACGGGAGCCACACGAACGAGAGCGCGGCGACGAGCACCACGATTCCGACCAGGGCGAGCCCGATCCCGAGCGTCACGGACCGCCGCGCGCGACGACGCGCCCGCTCCTGAGGATCCGGCGCCGTCTGCGCCGCCTGCTGCACGACCGCGCTCATCGATTGCCCGAGATGCTCTGCCGCAGGCGCGGGTCGATCAGCCGCTGCACGATGTCGGCCACGAAGCCGACGATCAGGACCAGCAGCGTCGAGACGAACAGGATGCCCTGGATGTCCGGGTAGTCGTGCTGCTGGATGGCCGTGAGCAGCATGCTGCCCAGCCCCGGCAGCGTGTAGACGCTCTCGACCACGACGGCGCCGAGGAAGGTCGTCGCCAGCTCGATGCCGAGGATGGAGATGACCGGCACCGCGCCGTTGCGCAGACCGTGCCGCCACATCGCTCGGCCGAACCCGGACCCGAGAGCGCGGGCGTTGCGCAGGTAGTCGCTGCCGATGACGTCGAGCGTCGCACTGCGCACGTACCGCGCGATGGACGCGCTCATCACGATGGCGATGGTGATGACCGGCAGCGCGAGCGACTGCAGCGCGGACGCGGGGTCGGCCCAGTCGTCACGCGGGAACCCGCCGGACGGGAACCAGCGCAGGTTCACCGCGAAGGCGTCCACCAGCAGGATGCCCACCCAGAACACCGGCACCGCGATGCCGAGCTGCGAGAAGGCGGAGAGCACCAGGCCGTACCAGCGGTCGGCCTTCCAGGCGGCGATGAAACCGATCGGGAGTGCCAGGACGAGCGCGAGCACGAACGCCAGCAGCGTGAGCGGGATGGTCACCGCCAGCCGCGACGCGATCTCCGGCCCGACGGGGAGCGACGTGATGAAGGAGTGCCCGAGGTTCAGCGTCAGCAGGGAGCCGAACCAGTTCGCGAACTGCTCGGGCAGCGGGAGGTTGCTGCCCACCTGCTCCTGCGCCGCCTTGATCTGCTGCGGCGTCGCGCTGGCGGACAGCAGCGCGTTGGCCGGGTCGCCAGGCAGCACCCGAAGCAGGAAGAACAGCACGACCATCGCCAGCAGCAGGGACACCACGAGGAACGCGGTGCGGCGGAGGAGATAGGAGGTCATAGTCGTTTCAGCGTAGATGCTCGGGAGACCCGTTCGCGGGCCTCCCGAGCATCGGTGGACAAGCCGTTCGGACGACTGTCCTGTGGAGGATTCCTTACTTCTTCGTGATGTCGTACGCGTAGAACTGCGAGTTGAGCCCGTTCACCGGGTAGCCGCTCACCGAGCTCGACGCCACCACGATCTGCGGGTAGAGGTACAGCCACGCGCTGGCGGCGTCCTTGGCGATCTGCTGGTTGACGAGCTTCAGCTTCGCCGTCTGCTCGGCGGTGGTCGAGGACTGCTCGGCCTCGTTCACCCACGCCGTGACCTGCGGGTTGTTGTAGCCCCAGTAGAAGTCGGGGTTGCCGTACCAGACCACGTCGCGGTCGTTCACGTGCTCCTGCAGGGTCGCCGTGAAGTCGTGGTTCTTGAACACCTTGGTGTACCACTGGTCGGCCGAGATCGAGTTGATGTTCACGGTGATGCCGACCTTGGCGAGTTCGCTCTTCAGGAACTCCGCGACCGCGGGGTGCGGGTCGTACGTGGGCGTGTCGAGGGTGAACGTGAAGCCGTTCGGGAGGCCGGCCGCGGCCAGCTCCTTCTTCGCGAGCGCGGTGTCGTACGGGTTGACCTTGGTGAGGTCCTCGTACCAGGGATCGCTCGGCGGGACCATCGAGCCGATGAGCGTGCCGTACTTTCCCCAGATCGAGCTCAGCAGCTTCTTGGTGTCGATCGCCGAGTAGACCGCCTTGCGGACCTCCGCGTTGTTGAAGGGCGCGACCTTGTCGTTGAAGGCCAGGAGTTCCTTGGTCGTCGACTTGCCGTTGCTGATCGTGTAGTCCTTGTTGCCCTCGAACTGGGTGAGCGAGTCCGGGCTCTGGATGCTGGTGACGATGTCGACCTGGTTCGTCAGCAGGGCGTTGGAGAGGGCGCTGGCGTCGGTGAAGTAGTCGTAGACGACCTCCTTGTTCTTCGCCTTGCTGCCCCAGTAGCCGCTCCAGCGCTCGAGGCTGAGCGAGCTGCCGCGCTTCCAGGTGCCGAGCGTGTACGGGCCGGTGCCGTCCTCCGCCGTCTTGTAGTTCGCGGTGCCGGGGCCGTAGATCCAGACGTAGCTGAGGTTGTACGGCAGCGAGATGGAGCGCGACTTCAGCGAGATCACCACGGTCTTGGCGTCCGGGGTCTGGATGCCGGAGATGACGGCGAGCTGCGACTTGCGGGCCGACTGGGAGTCTGTCGCGAGGACGCGCTCGATGCTCGTCTTGACCGCCTCGCTGGTGAGCGCCTTGCCGGAGTGGAACTTCACCCCATCGCGGAGGGTGAACGTGTAGGTGAGGCCGTCGGAGCTCGTCGTGTACTTCGTCGCGAGCAGCGGCTGCACCTTGCCGTCGTCGGTGAGCTTGAACAGCCCTTCGTAGACGTTGCCGTTCAGTGCCTCGGTGACGCCCTGGCCGCCACCGGCGGTGTTGTCCAGGTTGACGGGCTCGTAGAGCGAGCCGACGGCGATCGACGCGTCGGTGCCGGCGGACGACGACGACGACGCGGCGCTGGAGCAGCCGGCGAGCGCCAGGGAGGCGGCGATGCCGATCGCGATCGTGGCGAGCAGGGGGGTCTTTCTCAACGGAGTTCTCCTGTGCTGTGTGGAGTGGGGGTGTGCGAGGGGGTGAAAGAGAGGCGGAGCCGGAGCTCAGTGCACGGCGCCGTCACGGAGGACGACACGCTTCTCGCCGGCGGTGACCGGAATCGGGAAGCGGTTGTTCCTCGGCGGGAGCGGACAGTTGTACTGGTCCGAGAAGCCGCACGGTGGAACGAAGGCACGGTTGAAGTCGAGGACGGCGCGGTCGCCGTCGCGCGTCACGAACAGGAAGCGCCCGGACGCGTAGGTGCCGTCGGGGCCCTCGTCGCCGTTCGTCGGGTCGCCGAAGACCAGGAGCAGCGTGCCGTCGTCGTCGAACGCGCTCAGCGTGTAGTCGACGCCGTCGCGCGAGAAGGTGATGTCGCCCGGCACGACCAGGTCTCGGGTCAGGCCGTTGTCGCGGATGTGCTCGAACGGAATGGTGCGCGCGTCGCTCACCGGTGTGAAGGTGGCCTCCACGACCCAGGACGGGTCGAACGGGAACGCGCTGATCGTCTCGAACGCACGGATCGCCGGGGAGGCCGCGTCCCACAGCCGGATGCCGCGTTCGGGCGCGCCGGTGTCGAGGTTGCGACGGCTCAGCTCGGTAGCGGTCACCGTCTCGGGGTGCCCGGCGAGCGCCTGCTCGGGGGTGGTCTCGTCGCCGTCCGCGAGCCAGCGGGTCTCGATGAGGGCGAGATTGCCGGTCGGGGCCGCGACCGACGAGAGCCGCCAGGCGCGCCAGTCGGCGTAGCCGGCCTCCGCGGTCTGGATGGTGGACGGGGATGCGAGGGCCGGAGCGGAGAGTTCAGTCACGATATTGGCCATAACAGTGCGAGTCTGCGCCTTGTTCCCGCGTCACGCTATTCGTGTGTCCCCGTATTGCGATCGGCGTCCTCGTCGGCGTCGGCGGGGCGCACGGTGGCCCGGACGACGGAGGGTGCGAGCGCCAGGACGGCGGCGATGACGGCGGGGATGAGCAGCGCCCAGCCGAGGTCGGGCCGGCCTCCGACGAGGCCCTCGAAGCTGCCGACGGCGACCGCGATCATCAGGATCTGGATGGTCACCGTGGACGCGCGCGCCCAGGCGCGCATCCGGAGGATGCCGACGAGCGTGAGGATCAGCCACGCGGCGCCGAGCACCACGAGGATCGTGATCGCCACCGCGGTGGTGTACGACTGGGGGGTGGTCGTGAGAAGCTCGACCAGCAGCCAGGCCGCGAGTCCGGTGACCAGGAGAGCTTCGAGCGTGAGGATCACCGCGAGGACGATCAGCAGCGGAGGCCGGGAGCGGGGGTCGGTCACTATAGCATCCAGACGTTTCGGGCTTGTGTTCACAGCGTTATCCCATGCAGAACTATTGATCCGAATCAACTGCTATGGGAGCATATTCAAGGCCGAGTTAGTGCTCACAGGGTGGTGGGCAGGTCTCATTCCCCAAGGATCTGAAGAACCCTGTAACGCGGCTGCTTACCTGCATTCTAGGCCCCCTCGGGCCAGGAAACATCCAGCGAACAAGGAGCATATCTTCATGGATTGGCGCGACAAAGCCGCCTGCCTGACCGCAGACCCCGAGCTGTTCTTCCCCGTCGGCAACACGGGACCCGCGGTCGACCAGATCGACAAGGCGAAGGCGGTCTGCGCGCGCTGCACCGTGACCGAGATCTGCCTGCAGTACGCCCTCGAGACCGGTCAGGACTCCGGCGTCTGGGGCGGCCTCTCCGAGGACGAGCGCCGCGCGCTCAAGCGTCGCGCCGCCCGCGCCCGTCGCGCTTCCTGAACACCCACTCAGCGATCCATCCCGAATCACAGCAGCATTGCCGCCGAGGCGGCGCTTCCGAACACCTAGCAGACGTCATCGTCCGGAAGCGCCCCTCGGCGTTTTACGTCCGGCGCCCCGCCGAGACGGTCAGACTGTGGTGAGGTAGCGCAGCGGGACCTCGATGGTCACCTCGGTGCCCTGGCCCATCATCGTGTGCCAGTCGATGGCTCCGCCCAGCTCGCCCTGGATCAGGGTGCGCACGATCTGCGTGCCCAGGCCCGAGCCGACCTTGCCCTCCGGAAGCCCGGAGCCGTTGTCGACGACCTTGACGGTGAGCGAGTCCTCGGTCCGGTCCGCGACGATCTCCACCTGGCCCTCGCGGCCCGCGAGGCCGTGCTCGACCGCGTTGGTGACCAGCTCCGTCAGCGCCAGCGCGAGCGGCGTCGCGTACTCGCTCGGCAACGTGCCGAACGTGCCGGACTTCTTCGGGTGCACCGTCGTCGTGTGGCTGGCGGCGACCTCCGCCACCAGCAGCAGCACCCGGTCGAACACGTCGTCGAAGTCGACGATCTGGGCGAGGCCGGTCGAGAGCGTGTCGTGCACGACCGCGATCGCGGCGACGCGGCGCATCGCCTGGCTGAGCGCCTCCCTCGCCTCCTCCGAGTGGGTCCGGCGGGCCTGGATGCGCAGCAGCGAGGCGACGGTCTGGAGGTTGTTCTTCACCCGGTGGTGGATCTCGCGGATCGTCGCGTCCTTGGTGATGAGCTCGCGCTCCTGATGCCGCTGCTCCGAGACGTCGCGGCACAGCACGATCGCGCCGACGCGCTCCCCGCGGTTGCGGATCGGGATGGTGCGCAGCGACACCGTCACGCCGCGCGCCTCGATGTCGGTGCGCCACGGCGCGCGGCCGGTGACCACCAGGGGGAGCGACTCGTCCACCGTGATGGTGCCGGCGAGGAGCTTGGTCGTGACGGTCGCCAGCGACTCGCCCTCCAGCTCACCGGTGAAGCCCATCCGGTTGAACGCGCTCAGCGCGTTCGGGCTGGCGAACGTGGTGATGCCGGTGTCGTCGAGTCGGATCAGGCCGTCCGCCGCGCGCGGGGCCCCCCGGCGCGGAGCGGCGGGCGCGCCCAGGTCCGGGAAGTCGCCGCTGGCGATCATTGCGAACAGGTCGTTCGCGCAGTCGTTGAAGGTCAGCTCCTGGCGGCTGGGGGTGCGCGCCTCGCTGAGGTTGGTGTGCCGCGTGATGACGGCGACCGGTTCGGCCGCCGTGTCCGGTGAGTGCACGCTGAGCCGGCGGATCACCGGGACGGCGCGCACGCGCGTCGGGGTCTCCTCGTACCAGTCCGGGGCGGAGGTGTCGATGATCTGCTTGGTCAGGTACGCGTCGGTGACCTGCTGGCGCCACTCCGGCTTGATCCGCTGGCCGACGAAGTCGCGGTAGAACAGCGTCGCCGCGCTCGACGGACGGGCGTGCGCCACGGCGACGAAGTCGTCGTCCGTCGTCGGCACCCAGAGCACGATGTCGGCGAAGGCCAGATCGGCCAGCAGCTGCCAGTCGCCGACGAGGCTGTGAAGCCACTCCACGTCCGCCTCGGAGGAACGACCTTGGGCATGGACGAGATCACTGAGCGTCGACACTCCCCCACTATAGACAGACCGCGCGGCACCGGTTGTCCACACCCGCGTTCAGGCCCTGGACCACCCGCGCGGCGCGCTGATTGAGTGTTCACCACGCACCGACGAACACCGTCGACGAGAAAGAATCGAGCACCACCAGCATGAACGCACTTCTCTCCCCCGTCCTCGAACGGCCCGCGCTGGAGCGGTCCACGACGAACCGGCCGACCGCCGGCCGCCCGCCGCTGCGGCTCGTGCCGCCGCCGGTCGCGCCGCCGCGGGCGCCCGTCCCACCACCCGACCGGGCGGCGTTCGAGCCCCGGACGCTCGACTCCGAGCTCCAGGCGTCCGGAGACGACCTGCAGACGGATCAGGGACTGGGCGAGGACGCCCGCCTCCTCTGCGCGAAGCTCGCGCTCTGCGTCATCGAGATCCTGGCGGGCGCGCGCCCGCTCGATCAGCTCGGCCGCTGGGTCAGCGACTCCGTCTTCATCCAGCTGCTGCGCCGCACGGTCATCGCCGCCCGCTCCAGGGAGGTCACGGGCGACGAAGCCCGGCGTCCCCGCGTGCGCGTGGGCGAGCCGCTGCTCAACCGGCTCGGCGACTCCGTCGTGGAGGCGGTCGTGATGATCCACCAGCCGACGCGGTCGCGCGCCGTGGCGCTGCGACTGGAGCGCCACCGGGCGCGCTGGCGCGCGACCGCGATCACCGTGCTCTAGCGGGCCGGGACCGCCGTGCCGACGGTAGCGCCGCGACACCCGGCAGGGACGCCGAAGGGCGGAGCGGTCATCGACCGCTCCGCCCTTCGGGAGTTCCGTCCTCGGCGTCCGAGGTCAGCGCTTCTTGGCCTGGGCCCGGCGCTCCGCGCGGTTCACGGGAGCCTCGTCCCCGTCCTCCACGCGCTGGCCGAACGCGCCCCGCTGCGACGCGCCTTGGGCAGGCGGCGCCGACGCGGCGGGCGACGCCTGGCGCTGCTGGCGCTGCGCCCGGTCGGTCGCCGCCTTCTCGAGCTGGCCGCGCTGGTTGCGAACCTCGACCTCGCCCTGCTCGCCCGGAGCCGAGTAGCTCAGGCGGGTGTCCGACTCGCCGCGGTTCAGGCCCTTGGCCGCCACTGCGGGCGCGACCTCGTCGGGGGCCTGGTTGACCTCCACCTCGACGTTGAAGAGGAAGCCGACCGTCTCCTCGCGGATCGCGCCCATCATCTGCTGGAACATGGCGTAGCCCTCGCGCTGGTACTCGACCAGCGGGTCGCGCTGCGCCATGGCCCGCAGGCCGATGCCGTCCTTGAGGTAGTCCATCTCGTAGAGGTGGTCGCGCCAGCGGCGGTCGATGACCGAGAGCACCACGCGGCGCTCCAGCTCGCGCATCGCCGGCGAGCCGATCGACTCCTCGCGCTTCTGGTAGGCGATCTTGGCGTCGGACATGATCTCGCGGCGCATGAAGTCGCGGTTGATGCGGCCCTTGTTGCCCGCCTCGGCGATGACCTCGTCGATCGAGACGCCCACCGGGTAGAGCGTCTTCAGCTCGGCCCACAGCGCGTCGAAGTCCCAGTCGTCTCCGCTGCCCTCGCCGGTGTGCTGGTCGAGGATGTCGTCGATCACGTCCGTGAGGAACTTCTGCACGCGCTCGTGCAGGTCGTCGCCCTCCAGGATGTGCCGGCGGTCGCTGTAGATCGCCTCGCGCTGGCGGTTGAGGACGTCGTCGTACTTGAGGACGTTCTTGCGGATCTCGGCGTTGCGCGCCTCCACCTGCGACTGCGCGCTGCGGATGGCCCGGCTGACGACCTTCGACTCGATCGCCATGTCGTCGGGCACGCTGGTGCGGCCCATCAGGCTCTCGGCGGCGCCGGCGTTGAACAGGCGCATCAGGTCGTCGGTGAGCGACAGGTAGAACCGGCTCTCGCCCGGGTCGCCCTGACGGCCGGAGCGGCCACGGAGCTGGTTGTCGATGCGGCGGGACTCGTGGCGCTCGGTGCCGAGCACGTAGAGGCCGCCGGCGTCGATGACCTTCTCGGCCTCCTCGGCGACCTTGGCCTTGACCTCGTTGAAGACGCCGTCCCAGGCCTCCTCGTACTCGTCCGGGGTCTCGACCGGCGACAGGCCGCGCGCGTTCATCTCCGCGACCGCGAGGAATTCGGCGTTGCCGCCGAGCATGATGTCGGTACCGCGACCGGCCATGTTGGTGGCGACAGTGACGGAGCCGAGGCGTCCGGCCTGGGCGACGATCGCGGCCTCGCGCGCGTGGTTCTTCGCGTTCAGGACCTCGTGGCGCACGCCCTTCTTGGCGAGGAGGCGCGAGAGGTACTCGCTCTTCTCGACGCTCGTCGTGCCGACCAGGACCGGCTGGCCCTTCTCGTGCCGCTTGGCGATGTCCTCGACCACCTGGTCGAACTTCGCCTTCTCGTTCTTGTAGACGAGGTCCGGCTGGTCCTTGCGCTGCATCGGCTTGTTCGTCGGGATCGGGACGACGCCGAGCTTGTAGGTGCTCATGAACTCGGCCGCCTCGGTCTCGGCGGTACCGGTCATGCCGGACAGCTTCTTGTAGAGGCGGAAGTAGTTCTGCAGGGTGACCGTGGCGAGGGTCTGGTTCTCGGCCTTGACCTCCACGCCCTCCTTGGCCTCGATCGCCTGGTGGATGCCCTCGTTGTAGCGGCGGCCGACCAGGATGCGGCCGGTGTGCTCGTCGACGATGAGCACCTCGCCGTTCATCACGACGTAGTCCTTGTCGCGCTTGAACAGGGCGTTGGCCTTGATCGCGTTGTTGAGGAAGGAGATGAGCGGCGTGTTCGCGGACTCGTACAGGTTGTCGATGCCGAGGTAGTCCTCGACCTTCTCGATGCCCGGCTCGAGCACGCCGACGGTGCGCTTCTTCTCGTCCACCTCGTAGTCGACCTCGGGGGTCAGTCGGGTGGCGAGGCTGGCGAACTCGTTGAACCAGCGGTTGGCCTCGCCGGAGGACGGGCCCGAGATGATCAGCGGGGTGCGCGCCTCGTCGATCAGGATCGAGTCGACCTCGTCCACGATCGCGAAGTAGTGGCCGCGCTGGACCATGTCGCTCGCCTGCCACGCCATGTTGTCGCGCAGGTAGTCGAAGCCGAACTCGTTGTTCGTGCCGTAGGTGATGTCGGCGGCGTACTGCTCGCGGCGCTCCTCGGGGGTCTGGCCCGAGAGGATCACCCCGGTCGTCATGCCGAGGGCGCGGAAGACGCGGCCCATCAGCTCCGACTGGTAGCTCGCCAGGTAGTCGTTGACGGTGATGACGTGAACGCCGCGGCTCGTGATCGCGTTGAGGTACGCCGCGGTGGTCGCCACCAGCGTCTTGCCCTCACCGGTCTTCATCTCGGCGATGTTGCCCAGGTGCAGGGCCGCGCCACCCATGATCTGCACGTCGAAGTGGCGCATGCCGAGGGTCCGCTTGGACGCCTCGCGCACGGCGGCGAACGCCTCGGGGAGGAGGTCGTCCAGCGACTCGCCGTTGCTGTAGCGCTCGCGCAGCTCGACGGTCTCGTGCATGAGTTCGTCGTCGGTCAGCTCGCTGAAGTCGTCCTCGAGGGCGTTGACCGCCTTCGCGTACGCCTCCAGGCGCCGGAGGGTGCGTCCCTCGCCGACGCGGAGAACCTTTTCAAGAACTGAGGCCACTGATGCACTCCATTTTGCTCGGTCGGGCCGATGATGCCCGCGCCCCGGCGGGCGCACGCCGGACGGCACACTCCGCCGACGTTAGAGAACATCGTACTTGGTCCTCCCCCGAGGTCGTCCCGTGCTCCCTGGGAGGGGGCTGAAAGACCGGTGAATGGGGCGTGCGGTGGGCAGCGAAAAAGCCGATGGCGTGCGCCGCCCGGGCGCACGCCATCGGCGCGCTTGCGACGGGCTCAGCCGAGCTTGCGGCTCGCTGTCGCGACCTCCTGCAGCTCCTCGGCGTCGTCGTCGAGGGCGATCACGCCGTAGTCCCAGCCTTTACGGCGGTAGACGACGCTCGGCCGCTTCGTCTCCTGGTCCACGAACAGGTAGAAGTCGTGGCCGACGAGTTCCATGTAATAGAGGGCATCGTCGACGGTCATCGGGATGCTCGCGAAGACCTTCTGACGGATCACGACGGGGCTGTACTCCTCCTCGGCCTCAGCGCCCTCCTCCGTCTCCTCGGAGACGGCTGGCACGTTGCCCGTGCGCACCTGGTCGAGCACCGACACCGGGGCCGCCGCGAGGCCGACCGCGCTGAAGCCGTCCGTGCTCGCCTCGCGCAGTGAGGTCGGCCGATGCTGCCCGCGATGCACCTTGCGCCTGTCCTTGGCCCTCCTGACGCGTTCGAGGAGCTTCCCGAGCGCGATGTCGAACGCGGCGTACTTGTCCGTTCCGGTCGCTTCCGACCGGACCACGGCTCGCGGTCCGACCAGGGTCAGTTCGACCCGGTCGTCGCCGTTCTGGGATCCCAGCTTCTCGTTGTGCCTGCTGACCTTGATCTCGAAGGAGATCGCCCGCTCGGCGAGATGCGCGACCTTGTCTGCCTTCTCGGTCGCGTATTCACGGAAGCGATCAGTGATTCCCAGGTTGCGTCCGACGATGTTGATGTCCATGGAGACCTCCCTGATCCGGCGTGCCGTCCGCCCGGATCACGAAGGGCGGATCGCTCGCGCCTTTTCGACTACCGTAGTGCTCCCCCGCGCGTTACGGAACCGTGATCGGCGGGTGAATTCCACGAGTCCGCTGGACGTCCGCTGGGCGATGCCGCGTGGGACCGGTCATGCGCGGCGGCGCGGCGTCCTGGCGATGGCAGCGGCCCCGCGCACCGTGCCGCCGGCCGCCACGATCGCTCGGGCGGCCTCGGCGATCGTCGCCCCGCTCGTCACGATGTCGTCGACGATCACGCAGCTCTCCCCGCGCAAGCGCCGCGACGCGACCATGCTCGCCGCGCGATTGTCCGCGCGCTCCGCGCTCCCGAGCGCCGCCTGATCGGCCGTCTGCCGGGTGAGCCGGAGTGCCCGCCACAGCGGCGGCGCGAGCGCCCGGGAGCGCGTGAGCACCATCCCGGTCGGGTGGTAGCCGCGCCGCCGCCACGCCGCGCGCGTCGACGGGATGAGGACGGGCACGGTGGCGCGTCCACGCGAGCCGGCCGCTGCGGCGAGCGCCGGCCGCAACGCCCGTGCCAGGGCGGGCGCCGCGTCCACCCGGCCGCCGTCCTTGTACGCGAGGAGCACCGTGCGCGGCACATCGTCGTAGTCCAGCCCGGACCACACCTCGACCCCTCGGACGGTATGGGAGCGCACCTCCGGTTCGAGGGCGCGCGTGCAGTCGGCGCAGAGCGACCTGTCGGGGGCCGAGCATCCGGTGCAGCTCACCGGGAGCAGCACTGCGGCGGCGTCCAGGACGGCGTCGCGGATGATCGAGCGGAGGTCGGAGCGGTGGGGTGCGTCGGTGATCGTCATGCGTCCAGCCTCGTCGCGACCGCCCGCGGCCGGGCCGCGCCGGCGCGATCCGTGGACAAGTCGCCGGGCGCCCTCCGCTGTGGAGGAGATCGGCGCTGTGGAGGAAATCAGCGCCGTGGAGGAGATCGGCGCTATGGAGGACGGACCGGCCGCGACGATCAGGGCTGCCCGAGCTGGACCGCGACCGCGCCGACCTTGTCCGTCTGCGTCTGCCAGCCGCTGCCGGTGGGCGCCTGCAGCGTCCCGTCCCCGGCGAGCACCAGGTACCGCGAGAGGCCGCCGGCTCCCACGATCGTCTGCCCGGCCGTCGGGCCCGGGCTGGTCGAGGTGGTGCCGCCGATGGTCTGCTCGGCGATCCCGGTCGCGTCGCCGCTGGTCGAGCTGAGCACCACGACCGTGAGCTCGCCCGTCCACGCGATCGACGCCGGGGTGCCATCGCCGACCGTGAGCTCGATCGGCGCGGTGATCGACGTCGGCAGGCCGTCCGCCCCCCGCACGACGCCCGCCGCGACCACCGCGTAGCCGGACGCCGTGCGCAGGATCGCCACCACTCTCGTCCCGTCCCGGGAGACCGCCAGCGCGACGATGCCGACCGCGCCCGGCCAGGCCACCTTCACAGCGTGTGGCTGGCCGTTGGCGCCCGCGACCTGCAGCGCGTCCGGGGACGCCGCCGGCACGCTCCACAACCAGCCCTGGTTGTCCAGCGCCGGGGCGATGAGGCCGGGACGGATGTCGACGTGCACCGGATCGCCGGACTTCCGCACGAGCACGGCGGCGCCGTGGGACAGCACCGCGACCTCGTCCCGAGCCGCGTTCACCGTCGCCGCGGAGGGAGCCAGCGCCACGACCTTGTCGCTGAGCCCGCTCAGCGGCGAGATGGTCGAGCCGTTGAGGAGGCCGAACGACTCCCCCCGATAGACCACGGCGTGCGAGTCCACCGGCGGGTCCTGCTGCGGGACCGCTCCGTCCGGGAGCGGCGGCACCTGCTGCTGATTCCCCTCGATCGAGAGCTGCACCGACGACGCCAGCGAGCCGAGGCTCTGCTGGAGCTGGAGCTGCATCCTCTGCAGCTGGAGCTGATTCGCCTGGCTCGCCTCCGAGCTCAGGTCGACGTGCGCGGTGCCGTTCGACGTCGTGACGGACGGCACCGCGAGCTGCGTCCCCTCGGGGAAGGCGCTCGTCACAGCCCCGGCGAGCCATTTCGCCGGCCCGGCGAGGACGGCGCTCGCCACGCGCGTCGCCGCCGTCGCGACGCGGGCGGGGAACCAGCGGGCGTCCGGCACGAGGTAGGAGTAGTCCGCGTTGTAGAAGTAGAGCGTCTGCTGGCTGTAGACGGCGCGGAAGGTCGGGTCGTCGATGACCACGCCGGCGGGCGCCACCGAGATGCGCCACTGCCCGTCCTCTTTGGTCACCTCGTAGCTGAGACCGACCGGCGCCTTGCTCGCCACCGGGTGGTAGCTGCCTGCGCTGTCCACGTTGGCGACCGGGCTGACGTCCACCGACCACTGGTTCCCGTTGTGGTCGAAGGTGCGGCTGCGGCCGTCGTCCACGGTGACAGACTCGTCCGGGTTCCAGGAGGACGCCATAGACCGGGTGAGGTACTCCCGGGCGATGCCGAAGTTGTTCTTCGGGCTGGAGGCCGCGTCGATGAAGCCCTGCACGATCCGCTGCGGGGTCGCGCCGTTCTCGGGCGGCGACGGGTTGAAGTCGAGGTCGAGCTGGTCGTTGACCTGGGCGACGGGACCGCCCTGGCGCACGGGGCCCGCGTCCGGGATGCTCGCGCACGCTGCCAGCACCAGCGCGAGCGCCACGGCGAGCGCGGCGCCGAGGCGGCGGGACGTCCTCCGGATCATGCGCGGGCCTCGCTCTCCGGCCGGGGCGCAGCGGTGGGAGCCTCCGGACGCGCCGGCTTCGTCCCGGCGTCGACGGGAGGCAGCGGGAGCGGCGAGGCGATGATGCCCTTGCCCGTGAACCGCGGGAGGGTCAGCCGGAAGCACGAGCCCTGCCCGGGCATCGACCAGACCTGGAGCCAGCCCGAGTGCAGCGTGGCGTCCTCCAGCGAGATCGCGAGGCCGAGGCCCGTCCCGCCGAGAGTGCGCTTGCGGGACGGGTCCGCGCGCCAGAACCGGTCGAACACGTGGTTCACGTCCTGCTGACTCATGCCAATGCCATAGTCGCGGACCGCGAGCGCCACCGCGGTCTCGTTGCTGTCGACCGTGACCACCACCGGTGCGCCCTCGCCGTGCTCGATCGCGTTGCCAATGAGGTTGCGCACGACGCGCCGGATGCGCCGCGGGTCCATGCCCACGTCGAAATAACCCCCGGGCGCCTCCAGCCGGAGCTCGGAGCCGTTCTGCTCGGCGAGCGTGCGGAGCTCGTCGACGACCTCCTCGGCCAGCCGCACCAGGTTGGTGGGCTCCGGGTCGAGCGCGACGGACCCGGCGTCGTACCGGCTGATCTCCAGCAGATCGGAGAGCAGCCGATCGAACCGCTCGATCTGGGTGTGCAGCAGCTCGGCCGTGCGGGAGGTCGCGGGCGGGAACGAGCCGCGCTGGTCGTAGATGACATCGCCCGCCAGCCGGATCGTGGTCAGCGGAGTCCGCAGCTCGTGCGAGACGTCCGACACGAACCGCTGCTGTAGTTGGGACAGCGTCGCGAGCTGGTTGATCTGGCTCTGCATGCTGTCCGCCATCCCGTTGAACGAGCGGGCGAGCGACGCGAACACGTCCTCGCCTTTCTCCGGGATGCGCACCGCGAGGTCACCGGCGGCGAGCCGTTCGCTGGTCCGCGCGGCGACCCGGATCGGCTCGACCACGAAGCGCACGATCAGCCAGGTGATCGCGCCGATGAGGACGATGAGCGCCAGCCCGGCGAGCAGCAGGGTGTTCTGGACGAACAGCAGGGTGTTCTGCGAGTCGCGCAGGTTGTAGCCGATGTAGAGCTCGTAACGGCCGTACGACGGCAACGTGAGCTGGGTGCCGACCACGATCCCGGGGTCCGTGGAGTCGGCGGTCGCCGGCAGCGCGACCGACTGGTAGAACTGCTTGGTCCCGCCGTTCTCCACCGCCGTCCGGAGCTGGGGCGAGATCACCGGGTTGAGCGCCGGGCTGCCGCGGTCGGGCGGTGCGAGCACGCTGGTGTCCTGGCCGGGGACGCGGTAGGCCGCGATCAGCCGGCTGGAGGTGGAGGCCTGAACGGACTGCAGCGTGGAGTTGAGCAGGTTCTTGCCGCCGTCCCCCGACGAGATGTCGGACGCGTTGAGCGTCGACTGGGCGGCGGTCGTGGCCCGGCTGGAGTCCCGGAGCGCCTGGTCGAGGCGGGACTGGTAGAGGTCGTTGCTGATGCTGAGCGCCATGTAGACGCCCGTGACGAGGATGGCTACGCCGGTCAGCAGGAGTGTGATCGCGACTGTGCGCAACTGCAGCGAGCGTCTCCAGAGGCGCGCCAGGTCGGAGGGCAGCTGCCGCCACCACTCCCTGTCCGGCCACCGGAAGCGCATCGCGGAATCCCGGTCAGGTCGCCGCGCCGGCGCGGTAGCCGACCCCGCGCACGGTCATGACGATCTTCGGGTTGTCCGGGTCCTGCTCCACCTTGGCGCGCAGGCGCTGGACGTGCACGTTCACCAGCCGGGTGTCCGCCTTGTAGTGGTAGCCCCAGACCTGCTCGAGCAGCATCTCGCGGGTGAAGACCTGTTGCGGCTTGGACGCCAGGGCGAGCAGGAGGTCGAACTCGAGCGGGGTGAGCGCGATGCGGGAGTCGCCGCGCCGCACCTCGTGGCCGGCCACGTCGACGACCAGGTCCCCGACGCGCAGCTGCTCGGCGGGCGGGCTGGTCGGGGCGGGGCGCAGCCGGGTGCGGATGCGCGCGACCAGCTCCTTGGGGTTGAACGGCTTGACCATGTAGTCGTCGGCGCCGGACTCCAGGCCTTTGACGACGTCGGCGGTGTCGGACTTGGCGGTCAGCATGATGACGGGCGTGCCGGACTCGGCGCGGATGCGGCCGCACACCTCGATGCCGTCGAGTCCCGGCAGCATCAGGTCGAGGAGGACGAGGTCGGGCTTGGCGGCGCGGAAGATGTCGAGCGCCTGGGCGCCGTCCTCGCAGAACACGGGGTCGAATCCCTCGGTGCGGAGCACGATGCCGATCATCTCGGCGAGGGCGGTGTCGTCGTCGACCACCAGGATGCGACTAGTCATGTCCGAAGAATCCCCTGAACCCCTCTCGGGCGGCGCGCGCCGCGGAAGTAACGGGTCAAGCGTAGTCGAGGACGCTGCACGAGCCTTGTATGCCGGCCCGACGCGGGCTGTGGGCACGTCGAGACTGTGGAGAACGGGGTTCTCCACGTGCCCTATGGACGGGGCATCGCTCGCACGGTCGATGTGCCAGCATGGGAGCACTGCACCAGACGGGGGATGAGAGGCACGGCGTGAGCGACGACCAGAGCTGGCGGGCACCCGGGGAGTCCGGGGAGCCGGACGGCCGGGCAACCGAGGCCGACGGCTCCGCGCCTGCGGGGCAGCAGGCGGGCGGGCCCGAGCCGGAGCAGCCGCGGTACGGGGAGTATGCGCCGTGGCAGCCGCAGGACCCGGGACAGCCGCAGCAGCAGGGGTATCCGCAGCAGCAGGGGTATCCGCAGCAGCAGGGCTACCCGCAGCAGCAGGGCTACCCGCAGCAGCAGGGCTACCCGCAGTACGACTACCAGCAGCAGGCCTATCAACAGCAAGCCTGGCAGCAGCAGCAGCCGTACGGGGTCGCGAGCGCGCAGCCCGGCTGGACGCCGCCGCCGAAGCCGGGGCTCATCCCGCTGCGGCCGCTGTCGTTCGGCACCCTCCTCGGCGCCCCGTTCCAGGCGCTGCGCCGCAATCCGAAGATCACCGTCGGCGCGGCGCTCCTGCTCCAGGGCATCCCCGCGATCTTCGTCTCTGCCATCCTCTACGGCGGCATCTACCTCCTCTTCTCGCGGGTCGAGACGGCGAGCGCCGCCGATCGCGGCACGATCTCCGCGGGTGCGGTGGGCGGCAGCATCGTGCTCGGAGTCCTGGTCATCGTCATCTCGGGGATCATCGGCGCGCTGCTCCAGGGTGTGATCGTCGCCGAGGTGTCGCGCGAGACCCTCGGCGAGAAGCTGAACCTGCGCACGCTCTGGCGGCTCATCCGCCCCCGGTTCGGCGCGCTGGTGGGCTGGACGTTCCTGTGGTCGCTGTTCTGGCTGGTCGCCCTCGCGCTGGTGGTCTCGGTCATCGTCGCGCTCGCGATGCTCGGCGGCACCGCCGGCGTCGTCGGCGCGGTGCTCGTGGGAATCGGCGGCAGCCTCGGCCTGTTGGCCGTCTTCATCTGGCTCTACACCAAGCTCTCGATCGTGCCGAGCGCCCTCGTCATCGAGCGGCTTCCGCTCCGCGCCGCCGTCGCGCGCTCCTGGCGGCTCACCACCGGCTACTTCTGGCGCACGTTCGGCGTGCTCGTCCTGCTCTGGCTGATCATCTGGGCCGTGACCCAAGTCATCTCCGTCCCGTTCGCGATCATCGGGGGAATGCTGGGCGGCATCTTCGCGCCGACCTCGCTCAGCACGACGGACCCGAACTCGTTCAGCCAGATCCTGATCGGCCAGCTCGGCGTCAATGCGCTGTCGACGGTCGTCGGCGCGATCGTGGGCGCTATCGGCAGCGTCGTGCAGTGGGGCGCCGTCAGCCTGATCTACATCGACCTGCGGATGCGCAAGGAGGGTCTCGACCTCGAGCTCGCCCGCTTCGTCGAGGCCCGGCAGACCGGTCAGGAGCTGCCGGACCCGTTCACGCAGCCGGGGCCGAGCGCAGCCGCCCCGACTACGGCCTGGCCCGGCACCTGAGCGTGCGCCTCGACATCCCGGTCGATCCGAGCTCGCCGCAGGCGCAGGATTGGATCCGCAACGAGCTCGCCAAGCCGGAGTACCAGGCGGCGAAGCCGACCTGGTTCGACATCGCTTCCAAGGCGGTGCAGGACTGGCTGGCGTCGCTGTTGAACGGTCCGGCCGGGAGCGCCTCGCCCGTACTGCTCATCGTGATCGTGCTGATCGTCGCGGCCATCATCGTGGCCGCGTTCCTCGTGTTCGGCCGGCCTCGGGTCAACCGGCGCGCCGCCTCTGCCCCGCGCGCGCTGTTCGGCGCCGGCGACGCGCGTTCCGCTGACGAGCTGCGGCGGTCGGCAGCCGACGCCGCGCGGGCGGCGGACTGGCCGCTCGCGATCGAGGAGCAGTTCCGCGCCATCGCGGCCGCCCTCGACGAGCGCACCCTGGTGGAGGTCCGTCCCGGCACCACCGCGACCGAGTTCGCCGCCCGGGCCTCCCGCGCGGCGCCCGCCGAGGCGGCCGAGCTGCGCCAGGCCGCGCGGACCTTCGACGAGGTGCGCTACCTCGACCGCCCCGGCTCCGAAGCGGGCTATCGGCACCTCCTCGACCTGGACGGGCGGCTCCAGCGGCTGCGGCCGGTCCAGGAGGCCGCCGAACGGACGACCGGAACCCCCGCATGACCGGAGCGATCGCACCAGAGGCCGAGCGCCCGCCGGCGTCCGGAACCGCCGAGGCGGACGCACCGGCCGTCTCCCCCACCGTCCGTCGCACCGCGCGCCGCGCCGTCCCGTGGCTCGTCGTCGCCGTCATCGCCGCGATCATCGGGCTGGGCGGGGCGCTGCTCAACGGCGGCGGAAGCATCGGCGGCGACCCGCTGAGCGCCGCCAACCCGGGCCCGGTGGGCGGCAAAGCTCTCGCGCAGGTGCTCGGCCAGCAGGGTGTGACCGTGCGGACGGCCGGCACGCTCGACCAGGTGCGCGCCGCCGCCGGAGACGACACCACCGTCCTCGTCTACGACCCAGCGGCCAACCTCGCCCGTGAGGGCTACGAACAACTCAGCTCGATCGCGAGCACGATCGTGCTGGTCGAGCCCGACTTCGCGGCGCTGCAGGCCCTCGCCCCCGGTGTGCACGCGGCGGGCGACCCCGGCTCCACGGCGGCCGCCGGGTGCGACCTCCCCGTCGCCCGGCGCGCCGTCCGGATCGACCCGCGCAGCACGGACAACACCAAGAACGTCGCGTCGCCGGGCAGCTTCCGCGCCACCGGCGACGCCACCGCGTGCTTCCCGGCCTCCGGAGGCCGCGCGTCCCTGGTGCGCACGACCTACGACGGGCGTACCGTCTATCTGCTCGGATCGGCTGCCACCCTCATGAACGACGGGGTCGATCGGCTCGGCAACGCCGCGCTCGGACTCGGCCTCCTCGGCGAGCACCGCACACTGGTGTGGTATCTGCCCGGTCTGCTCGACCGGCCGGTCACCGGGCCGGCCGACCTGGCGACGCTGACTCCCGGCTGGGTGACACCGGTCCTCCTGCTGCTGGTGCTCGTGTTCGTCGCCGCCGCCGTCTGGCGCGGACGCCGCTTCGGGCCCCTCGTGGTCGAGCACCTTCCCGTCGTCGTGCGCGCCGGCGAGACCCGGGAAGGTCGCGCCCGCCTCTACCAGCGGTCGTCGGCGCGGCTGCGCGCCGCCGACGCGCTGCGCATCGGAGCGATCGGCAGGCTGGCGACCCAGGTCGGCCTCCCGCGCGTGGCCACGACCGAGGAGGTCGCCGCCGCCGTCGCCGCGGTCACCGGCCGCGACCACGCCGGCATCCTCTCCCTCCTGCTGGAACAGCGTCCGGCCAGCGACCGGGAGCTCGTCGAGCTCTCCGACCGGCTGGCCGAGCTCGAACGTGCGACGGCCGACGCCGTCTCGCCGCACACTCCACGAACGACCGGAAGAATGGAACCATGACCGACCTCACGACCGGCTCCCACTCGGCCTCGGCAGCACCGGAGGGCGCCACGCCGCCGCCCGCCGCCGGCTCCCCCGATCTGCGGCACGCGCTCGCGCGGGTGCGCGCCGAGGTCGGCAAGGCCGTCGTCGGCCAGGACGGCGCGGTGACCGGCCTGATCATCGCGCTGCTCGCGCGCGGCCACGTCCTCCTGGAAGGGGTGCCCGGAGTCGCCAAGACCCTGCTCGTTCGCTCGCTCAGCCAGGCGCTGAGCCTGTCGACCACGCGCATCCAGTTCACCCCTGACCTGATGCCGGGCGACGTCACCGGATCGCTCGTCTACGACGCGCAGACCGGCGGTTTCGTGTTCCGCGAGGGCCCGGTGTTCACGAACATCCTGCTGGCGGACGAGATCAACCGCACGCCGCCGAAGACGCAATCCGCGCTGCTGGAGGCGATGGAGGAGCGTCAGGTCAGCGTCGACGGCGTGAGCCGCCGGCTCCCCGACCCGTTCATCGTCGCGGCCACGCAGAACCCGATCGAGTACGAAGGCACATACACCCTCCCGGAGGCTCAGCTCGACCGGTTCCTGCTCAAGCTCACGCTCGACGTGCCGGAACGCGAGGCCGAGGTGGAGGTGCTGCGCCGCCACGCGGCCGGGTTCAACCCGCGCGACCTCGCCGGCGCGGGCGTGACACCGGTGCTCGACGCCCGGCAGCTCGAGTCCGCCCGCGCGGCTGCCGCCGCGGTGGGCGCGAACCCGGACGTGCTCGCCTACATCGTCGACCTGGCCCGCGCCACCCGGCGCAGCCCGTCCGTGCGGCTCGGCGTCAGCCCCCGCGGCACGACCGCCCTGCTCGCTGCTGCCAAGGCGTGGGCGTGGCTCTCGGGCTACGACTCGATCACGCCCGACCACGTCCAGGCGATGCTTGTGCCGGTCTGGCGGCACCGCATCCAGCTCCGTCCGGAGGCGGAGCTGGAGGGCGTGGGCGCCGACGCCGTGCTGCGCTCGATCGTGCAGCAGGTCCAGGTCCCGATCTAGGCCTCCGCCGATGACCGTGTCCGGACGTTTCGTCGCCCTGCTCGCGCTGGGCGCCGTCCCCGTCGTGCTCCTCGGTGGCGAGGCGGGATTCGCCTATGCCGCGTTGGGCGGCTGGGTGCTGCTGTGCCTGGCGCTGGGGTCGGTCGACCTGGCGCTGGCCGCCTCCCCGCGCCGGCTGCGGCTGAGCCGGGAGCTGCCGATGCGCGTGCGCCTCGGCGCGGAGGCCGCGAGCGAGCTGTTCGTGACGAACACGGGCGCCCGCACACTGCACGGCGTGCTCCGCGACGCCTGGGAGCCGTCGGCCGGGGCCGCGCCGACGCGGACCGCGATCGATGTCCCGCCGGGCGAGCGCCGCCGCGTCGTGGTGACGCTGACGCCGTGGCGGCGCGGCGAGCGCCGGGTCGAGCAGGTCACCGTGCGCGCCCGGGGCCCGCTCGGCCTTTGGGCGCGGCAGGCGACGCTGTCCGCCCCCGGCCGGATCCGCGTGCTGCCGCCGTTCAACGCCCGCAAGCACCTGCCGTCCCGGCTGGCGCGCCTCCGCGAGCTGGAGGGCGAGACGAGCGTCATGCTGCGCGGCCAGGGCACGGAGTTCGACTCGCTGCGCGAATACGTGCGCGGCGACGACGTGCGCTCGATCGACTGGCGGGCGACCGCCCGGCGGCACGACCCGACCGGTGGCCGCGGCGCGCGGGTGATGGTCCGCACCTGGCGGCCGGAGCGGGACCGCCGTGTCGTCCTGGTGATCGACACCGCCCGCACCTCGGCGGCGCGCATCGCGGACGAGCCGCGCATCGACACCGCGTTCGAGGCGTCCCTGCTGCTCGCCGCGCTCGCCTCCCGCGCGGGCGACCGTGTCGACCTGCTCGCGTACGACCGGGTCGTCCGCGGACGGGTCCAGGGGGCGGCGGGCGCCGAGCTGCTCTCCCGGATGGTGGACACGATGGCGGGCATCGAGCCGGCCCTGATCGAGATGGACTGGTCGGCCGTGCCCGCACAGGTCGGCGCGCTCACGAGCCAGCGCTCGCTCGTCGTGCTGCTGACGTCGCTCGACGCGCCGGGAGGTTCCCGCGGCCTCCTCTCGGTGCTGCCGCAGCTCACCCGGAAGCACGTCGTGCTGGTGGCGAGCGTGACCGACCCCGACACGGAGTCCGCGACGACGCAGCGCACTCGGCGAGAGGACGTCTACCGGGCCGCGGCGGCCGAACGGGCGCTGCTCGACGTGGCGCGCGTGTCGGCCGCGGTGCGGCGCCTCGGCGGCGAGGTGGTCACGGGGTCCCCCGCCGACCTCCCGCCCGCCCTCGCCGACCGCTACCTCGCCCTGAAGGCCGCCGGCCGGCTCTGACCGCCGCCGGCGCATTCGTGACGAATGTCGGGAGGCTCAGCCGGCGACGACGCGGCGGTCGCCCGCCTCGAACTCGGTGAGGTCGCCGGTCTCGCCGGCGCGCACGGCCCGGCGGCCGACGAACAGCATGTAGAAGAGGTAGAGCGCGAGCGCGAGCGCTCCGATCGCGATCTTCAGCCACACCGGCAGCGCCGACGGCGTCACGAAGCCTTCGATCAGGCCGGAGACGAACAGGCTGATCACGCAGCCGATCGCGATCGTGAACAGCGCGCGGCCGTCCTCGGCGAGCGCCTGCCCGCGCGTCCGCGCCCCCGGCGCGATCCACGCCCAGAAGATGCGCAGGCCCGCCGCGGCGGCGACGAACACGCTGGTGAGCTCGAGGAGTCCGTGCGGAAGGATGTACGAGAACAGCACGTCGCCGCGACCGTAGGCGAACATGACGCCCGCCGCCGTGCCGATCCCGACCGCGTTCTGGAGGAGCGCGTACGGCACCCACAGCCCGGTGATCCCGAACGCGATGCACTGCGCGGCGATCCAGGCGTTATTCGTCCACACCTGTCCCGCGAAGGACGCAGCCGGGTTGTTCGAGTAGTAGTCGACGAAGGAGTGGTTCACGTACTGCTTGAGGGCTGCGTCGTCGCCGAGGTTGCGGAGCACCTGCGGGTTGCCGGTGATCCACAGCGCGTACAGCGTCGAGACGATCAGCGTCGCGACCGCGACCCCCAGCACCACCCAGCGGATCCGGTAGAGCGCTGCGGGAAGCTGCAGGGCGAAGAAGCGCGGGATCTGCGAGAACAGGTTCGAGCCGGCGCCGGTGAAGCGCAGCCGTGCCGAGGCGAGCGTGACCGACAGCCGGTCGCCCACCGCGGTCGAGCCTGCGCTGGTCTGGATGGCCGACAGGTCCGCCGCGCCGGACTGGTACAGGTCGATCAGCTCGTCGGCCTCGCGGCCGTCCAAGCGACGACGCCCGGCCAGCCGGGAGAGCCTCTCCCAGTCGGCGGCGTGCGCGGCAGTGTATGCGTCGAGATCCATCTGCTTGAATGATAGCCATGACGGCATCCGCGCCTCTCCTCCCGAGTGGGGGTCTCCCGAATGCGGGCGGCCCAGCGGGCACGGCGCCCGAACGCGAACTGGTCACCGGCGAGGCCGTCACCCTGGACGTCAAGCCCGCGAGCTACATCCTCCGTGCGGCCGGGACGATCATCGACTGGCTGTTCTCGATGCTGGTCATGCTCGGGCTGATCCTGCTCCTGGTGGGCACCGGCGGCGGGCTCGACCAGGCCCTCCTGCGCGCGCTGATCATCCTCATCCTGGTGTTCGGGATGGTGATCCTGCCGACCGGGATGGAGCTGCTGACCAGGGGGCGTTCACTCGGCAGGCTCGCGGTCGGCGCCCGCATCGTGCGCGACGACGGCGGTGCGACCGGCTTCCGGCACGCGTTCATCCGCGCCCTCGTCGGTGTGCTCGAGATCTATCTGAGCTTCGGTGGGATCGCCGCGCTCACCGGCCTCCTCAACTCCCGCTCCAAGCGCCTGGGCGATCTGCTGGCGGGAACCTACAGCCAGCTGGAGCGCGTTCCGCGCCCGCAGCCGCTCACGCTGTATCTGCCGCCGCAGCTGGCCGCCTGGGCGGTCAACGCCGACGTCGGCAGACTGCCCGACCGGCTCTCCCGCCGGATCGCGCAATTCGTGCGCCAGGCCCCGCAGCTCACCGCCGCGGCCCGGTACGGGCTGAGCACCGAGCTGGCCCGCGAGGCGGCGGCTTATGTGTCGCCGCTGCCGCCGGTCGACGCCGAGTCGTTCCTCGTCGCGGTGGCCGTGCTCCGCCGCCAGCGGGACGCCGCCGGCCTGGCGCTGGAGGCCGAGCGGCTGCGGCGCTTGGAGCCGGTGCTCGACGCGCTGCCGCACTCGTTCCCCGACCGGTGATCCGGCCGACCCCTCAGACCTCAGGAGCGCCGATGACCGAGTACCGTGCCCACTTCGACGCGAGCGTGTCGTTCGTCAACGGCGGCGGCCTGACGGCGGAGGGCTTCCGGCTCGACGTCCCCTCGGAGTCGATCGGCGAGGCGGAGGTCGCCGAGCTCTTCGTTCGCCACCTCGGTCTGGCCCTCGTCGGCGCCGTCGAACTGCGGGACCTGCGGATCGTGCCGGAGCCGCACCGGGGCAGCCGCGGGATGGCCGAGCCGGCCTCGCAGGACGCCTCCTCGCGCCGCGTGGTCGACCTCAGCCACCCCATCCGCGCCGGACTGGTCACCTACCCCGGCCTGCCCGCGCCGGTCATCACCCCGCACCTCACCCGCGAGGCCTCCCGCGAGCGCTACGCTCCCGGGACCGAGTTCGCGATGGATGTCATCACGATGATCGGCAACACCGGCACCTACCTCGACAGCCCGTACCACCGCTACGCGGACGGCGGCGACCTCGCCTCGCTCGACCTCGCGACCCTGGTCGGACTGCCCGCCGAGGTCTTCCACCTGGCGGACGCGACCGAGCGCGGCATCCCGGCCTCGGTGTTCTTCGACCGCGACCTGACCGGCACGGCCGTCCTGTTGCACACCGGCTGGGACACCCGGTTCGGGACGCCCGCCTACGCGTCGGGCGCGCCGTACCTGACCGAGGCCGGCGCGCAGCACCTGGCCGACGCGGGCGTGACGCTGGTCGGCATCGACTCCCTGAACATCGACGACACCGAGAGCGGCGGCTCGCGCCCGGCGCACAGCATCCTCCTGGCGCACAGCATCCACGTCGTGGAGCACCTGACCCGGCTGGGCGGCCTCCCCGCCCGCGGCGCGCGCTTCACGGCGGCGCCGCCGGCCGTGGAAGGGTTCGGAACGTTCCCGGTGCGGGCGTTCGCGGAGGTGTGAGCCTCGCGCGCCGCGACTCAGTCGTGCAGGATCTTCTGGAACAGCACGTGGTCCTGCCAGCGCCCCGCGATCTTCAGGTAGTTCGGCGCGACGCCGATCCGCTCGAAGCCCGCTCGGGTGAGCACCGACTGCGAGGCGTGGTTGGCCAGCAGCGTCGCCGCCTGCACGCGGTGCAGCCCGTAGTCGTCGCGGGCCGCGTCGACCAGCGCCGCCAGCGCCACCGACGCCAGGCCGCGGCCGGTGTGGCCGCGGTCGAGCCAGTAGCCGACCATCGCGCTCTGGAAGGCCCCCCTGACGATGTTGCTGAGGTCCATCCCTCCGGCGATCTCGTCCCCGTCCACGATCACCAGCGGCACGGCCGTCTCCAGCGAGCGGAGCGCCAGCAGCTCCAGAGTGCGGGTGCGCTGGCCGGCCTCGGTGAAGAACTCCTCCGAGCGCGTCGGATCCCACGGTGCCAGGTGGCCCCGGTTGCGGAGGTACGCGGCGGCGAGCGCCGCGGCGTCCTCCTCCCGGCGCAGGCGCAGGAGAAGGCCGCCGGGGAGCTCCCGGTCTGCGAAGTCGAGCGCCATCAGTAGCGGTAGTGGTCGACTTTGTACGGGCCGTCGACCGGAACGCCGATGTAGGCGGCCTGCTCGTCCGTGAGGGTGGTGAGCTGGACTCCGAGCGCGGCCAGGTGGAGGCGCGCGACCTTCTCGTCCAGGTGCTTCGGCAGCACGTAGACGCCGACCGGGTAGTTCTCGGTCGAGACGAAGAGTTCGAGCTGGGCGAGCACCTGGTTGGCGAACGAGTTGCTCATCACGAAGCTCGGGTGGCCGGTGGCGTTGCCGAGGTTCATCAGGCGGCCCTCGGACAGCACCAGGACGCTGCGGCCGTTCGGCAGCCGCCACTCGTGCACCTGCGGCTTGATCTCCACCTTCTCGGCGCCGGGCAGCGCCTCCAGCGAGGCCATGTCGATCTCGTTGTCGAAGTGGCCGACGTTGGCGATCACGGCCAGGTGCTTCATCGCGAGGATGTGGTCGAGCGTGACGACGTTGACGTTGCCCGTGCCGGTGATGAGGATGTCCACCTGGTCGATGACGGACTCCAGCGTGGTCACCTGGAAGCCGTCCATCGCCGCCTGGAGGGCGTTGATCGGGTCGACCTCGCTGACGATGACGCGCGCGCCCTGGCCACGCAGAGCCTCCGCGGCGCCCTTGCCGACGTCGCCGTAGCCGGCGACGAACGCGACCTTGCCGCCCATGAGCACGTCGGTAGCGCGGTTGAGACCGTCCGGCAGCGAGTGGCGGATGCCGTACTTGTTGTCGAACTTGCTCTTGGTGACCGAGTCGTTGACGTTGATCGCCGGGAACAGCAGTTCGCCGTGCTTGGCCAGCTCGTACAGGCGGTGCACACCGGTCGTGGTCTCCTCGGTGACGCCGAGGATGCCGTCCGCGATGCGCGTCCAGCGGTCGGGCGAGGCGGCGAGGGAGGCGCGCAGCGCGGCGAGGATGACGCGGTACTCGTGGCTGTCGCCCTCGGCGTCGTCCGGCACGGCGCCGGCGAGTTCGAACTCGCGGCCCTTGTGCACCAGAAGGGTGGCGTCGCCGCCGTCGTCGAGGATGAGGTTGGGGCCGGTCCAGTCGGCGCCGGCGGCCGTGGCCTCCGCGCTCCAGTCGAAGATCTGCTGGGTGCACCACCAGTACTCTTCGAGCGTCTCGCCCTTCCACGCGAAGACCGGGACGCCGGCGGGCGCCTGGGGCGTGCCGTCCGGGCCGACCGCGATGGCCGCGGCAGCCTCGTCCTGGGTGGAGAAGATGTTGCAGCTCGCCCAGCGCACCTGCGCGCCCAGGGCCACCAGGGTCTCGATCAGCACGGCGGTCTGCACGGTCATGTGCAGGGAGCCGGCGATGCGGGCGCCGGCGAGCGGCTGGGAGGCGCCGAACTCTTCGCGGAGGGCCATCAGGCCCGGCATCTCGTTCTCGGCGAGCCGGATCTGGTGCCGTCCCGCCTCGGCGAGCGAGAGATCGGCGACGCGGAAGGGCAGGGACGTGTCAGTGACGGCAGAAGGCATGGGGTTATTCTCCCATGCCCTAACGCCGGCGGTAGGCCTACTCGGCTCGAATGAGCGCCAGCACCTCGTCGCGGATGCGCGTCATGGTGGGAGCGTCTGCGGCCTCCACGTTGAGGCGCAGCAGCGGCTCGGTGTTGGACGGGCGCACCGAGAACCACCAGAACGGCTCGGTCTCGTCGGTGTAGCCGGTGACCGTGAGGCCGTCCAGCTCGTCGAACTCCGCGCGGCCGGTGAACGCCTCCACGACCCGCGCGTAGGCGGCCGGGACGTCCTCGACCGTCGAGTTGATCTCGCCGGACTGCGAGTACGGCGAGTAGACCGCCGCCAGCTCGGACAGCGGCCGCTCCTGCGCGCCGAACTCGGCCAGCATGTGCATCGCGGCCAGCATGCCGTTGTCGGCGCTCCAGAAGTCGCGGAAGTAGTAGTGAGCCGAGTGCTCGCCGCCGAAAACCGCTCCGGTCTCGCGCATGGCCGCTTTGATCAGCGAGTGGCCGACGCGCGTGCGGTGCGGCACTGCGCCGGCGGCCTCGATCGTCTCCGGCACGATGTTGGAGGTGATCAGGTTGTGGATGACCGTGATCGGGGCCTCCGGGTCCTCCGCGCGGGCCCGCTCGATCTCGCGGAGGGCGACGATCGCGGCCACCGCGGACGGCGACACCGCCCCGCCGGTCTCGTCCACGACGAAGCAGCGGTCCGCGTCGCCGTCGAAGGCGAGGCCGAGGTCGGCGCCGTGCTCCACGACCGCCGCCTGCAGGTCGACCAGGTTCGCCGGCTCCAGCGGGTTCGCCTCGTGGTTCGGGAAGCTGCCGTCGAGCTCGAAGTACAGCGGGATGATCTCGATGGGCAGAGCGGGCAGCCCTGCGGCCTCGCCGAGCACCGCGGGGACGGTCAGACCGCCCATGCCGTTGCCCGCGTCCACGACGATCCTGACCGGGCGGATGCCGCTCAGATCGACCAGGCCGCGCAGGTACGCGGCGTAGTCCGTCAGGACGTCCTGCTCGCGGTACGAACCGGGCTCGGCCACGGGCTCGAGCCCTTCGGCGAGGTAGACGGCCGCACGGTCGCGGATGGCGGCGAGGCCGGTGTCCCAGCTGAGGCCTTGCGCGCCGGCGCGGGAGAGCTTGATGCCGTTGTAGGTGGCGGGGTTGTGGCTCGCGGTGAACATCGCGGCTGGCGCCTGCAGGGCGCCGGACGCGAAGTAGGACTCGTCGGTGGAGCAGAGCCCGATCGACACGACGTCCGCCCCGCGGGCCTGAGCGCCGCGCGCGAAGGCGGCGGCGAACTCCGGCGAGGAGTCGCGCATGTCGTGGCCGACCACGACCTCCGACCCCGCTGCGCCGATCTCGTCCACGAACGCCGCGGCGATCGCGGTCACGATCTCGGGGGTCAGGCCGCTGCCGACCAGTCCGCGCACATCGTAGGTCTTGATGACCCGGGAGAGGGCGTCGCGATAGTCGTCGATCGAGTCAGTTGAGTGCACCCGGTCACCCTACTTGATCTCGCCGAACACCTCGTGGCGGACGATCTGCCAGCCCTGCGGCGCCGACAGGCGCTCGGCATGGATGGCGCAGAGGTCGTAGGAGTGCGGCTCGTGGTGGAGGCTGAGCGGGCCGAGCACCGCCATCGAGTCCGCGTAGACGTACGTCAGCGTCGACACGGCGTCGCGCGGACACGCGACACGGGAACACGGACGGCTCAACATCGGCCTCAGACTACCGGAGCGCCGCCGACGTAGGATTACGACATGCCCCGCAACCGCCGCACCAGCAGCAACCCTCCGGCGACCAGCCGGTGGCGCAGCCGTCACGGGCGCGGCGCGCGCGGCCCGGTCACGGGACCGCATCTGCCGATGCTGCAGAACCGCATCGACTTCTTCGACATGACCGTGGCGTCCACTGCCGACTACCTCAAGGGCGTCTGGCCGGACGAGCTGGCCGACGTGCACTTCGAGGTCGCCGCGACACCGCTCGGCAACACCGGGAGCGACGGCGTGGACCGCTGGTACGTGGACCACGCGCGCCGGCGCGTCGTGCTGTACCGCGTGCCCATCCAGCGGCTGACCAAGCTGCACCGCGACGACGACCTGCACCGCCGCATGTACATCGAAGGCTGCGTCTTCCGCGCCGTCGCCGAGCTGCTCGGCAAGGACCCGTGGGATCTCGCGCCCGACCGGTTCCGGCACTTCTGATCCGGGCCGCAGGCGCGGCCCGGCGTCAGTGCGGGTAGACCTCGATCGGCGCCGCGAGCGGCCCGGCGGGTGAGACCGCGAACGCGCTGGAGAGACCGTCGCCGGTGAGGCTGACGGCGGCCACGAGCCCGTCGCCCCCGGTGACCGTGTAGCGGCCCGACGGGACCGAGACCCCTGCTCCGCCCTCCGCCGGCACCGTGAGCGCGAGTGGAGCGCCCGACGTCCCCTGGATCTTCACCTTCACGTTCTTGTCCGCGCTGTTGGCGAAATGCAGACGCGCGCCCGGCCCCGGGGGGACGGCGATGAGCTGGGAGTCCGAGATCGGCTGCGAGGAGACGAACCAGGCGAAGTCCCGCGTGGTGGCCCCGATCACCGACGTGCGAACGGCCGCCACGACCGGGACGCTCGAGCGGACGGTGACGGTGAAGCTGCCGTCCTTGAGGTGGTCGAGCGGGATCTCGGCGACGTTGCCCGCCTTCACAGTCTGGGCGTAGGAGTTGCCCGCGGCCGTTCCGGCCTCCCCCACCGCGCCGATCGTGATCTGGGCGTCCTGTGAGCCCGGCACGAAGACGCGCACGGTCGGGAACTCGACGCCGACGCTCTCCGCGGACTGGGCGGCTGTGACCGCGGCGAGGGAGGCGATCGTCACCCCGGAGATCGTCTGCTCGCGGGAGGGCGCGCCCGTCGTGCCCGCGAGCTCGACGCCGCGCGGGTCGATGCCCTGCTCGAAGCTCTGCTGCATGGTGGCCACCACGGCGCCGCCTGCGGTCGTCACGTGGACGACGGGGGCGGTCGCGGAGGGCGCGAGGCCGGCGAGCGGGACGACCTTCTGAGTCCCCGCCGGGACGAGGATCCCGGTCGCGCCGGGCGCTGCCACCCGGCCCGTCTCGGTGAAGATGTCGAGGTTGACCGTCGCGTCGACCGAGGTGGGGTTGGACAGCAGCACGAGGCTGGTCTGCCCGAGGGTGGTCGCGCCGGCGACGAGCCAGCTGTCGGCGGCGGCCTCCGCGCAGGAGGCCGTGGCGAGCCCGGCGAGGTCCGGGGTCACAGCGTGCTGCGCCTGGGCGCCCGCGAACAGCGGAGGACGGGTCGCGCCCTGCGGGGTCGTGGCCGTCAGCGCGAGCGGGGACTGATCGGCGGACTCGGTGGAGGCGTCCGGCTTGAGGTTCCTGGTCTGGACGTCCGACCCGTCGGTGCCGTAGACCGCCGAGAACTTTCCGATCGCACTGGGGCGCGAGGCCTGCCCCGCGTCGGCGGCGAGGGCCAGCACGGGACCGGGGCAGACCCGCTGCTGGTCGGCGGGCACCGGGTGGACGTTCTTCGACGGCGCGTCGATCGCGAAGCCGGACAGCGGGAGCAGGGTCGCACCCGCGATGACGACGGCGGCGACCCCGACGCCGACGACGCCTCCGATCGCGCGGACGCCGCCCTGGGCGAGGGCACGGCGGTCAGCCACGGTCGCTCCTCTCGATGGACGGACGGGGCCGAATGATGGTCTCGTCGAGGCCGTCCTCCAGCGTGGTCGGCGCGTCGAAGGAAACGGCGGCCTGCAGCGCGAAGTCGTGCGCGGTGGCGTTCGGCCCGGTGGCGGGCTCGGGCAGCGCGGGCTCGGGCAGGGCGGGCTCCGCGAATGGGGTCTCCGGCAGCGCGGGCCCCGGCGCGGCCGGCACGGGCCCGGCGGCCGACTCCGGCTCGGGCTCCGGCTCCGGCTCCGGCTCCGCGCCGGTGGTCTGCTCCGGCTCGGGGTCCGCCTCGCGGGCCCCGTCCACGTCCGCGGACTCGACGACGGCCTCGTCCTCCGGCTCGGCGTCCCACTCGTCGAGGACCTCGCCCGCGACGGGGACGTCGCCGTCCGACGGCGGGTCCGGCTCGTCGTCCGGCTCGATGGCGGGAGGCTCGCCGCCGTGCTTGCGCGCGGGGCGGCGGGAGTTCAGCTCGGAGACACGATCGGCCGACCGGGTCGTCGGGATGGCCAGCAGCAGCGTGAAGCCGACGATCAGTCCCTGCACGAGGAGCACGAGCACGCGCACCATCCCGCCGGCGTCCGGCGGGATCAGCGCGGCGGGCGGCTCGACGGCGGTGCCGCGGTCGAACGCCCACAGCGAGCCCGTGGTGGTCTGGCCCACCGGCGCGAGCAGCGAGTTGGCGTCCATCGCGACGCTCGCGCGCGCCCGGGTGGCGTCAGCCGCCGCCGTATCGGGCTTGGCGCCGACGTGCTCGTCCAGCGCGGTCGCCGACGGCGTGAGCAGCACGAAGTCGATGCCGAGGCGCTTCAGCTCGCCCGAGGCGTCGAAGCCGCTGCGCGACGCGAGGTTCCCCGCGAGCGTCGCGAGGTCACGTTGGCCGGCCGACAGCGACCGCTCGGTCGAGTTCAGCGTGGTCTGGCCGTCGAGCGTCTGCCCCGTCCCGCGGACCACCTGCGCCCGGATGCCGCCATCGGGCTGCGGCGTGATCCGCAGCGTGCCGGTGCGCGGCTGGGTCGCGGCCTTCGCGGTCACCACCGCCGGCATCGTCCGGCCGTCGCTCGCCGTCACGGAGGCCTGGCCGTCATGCGTCGCGATCGCCGAGGGCACCGCGGCGATCGCGATCGTCACCATCGCCACCCACGCCGGGGCAAGCGCTCCGCGGTGGAGAGCCGACAGCGCGAGCACCGCCGCGCCGATGAGGCCGAGCCAGTACAGGCTCACCGCGCTGCCCGGCCAGATCGGAACGACCGCGGAGCCGGACACCGCGAGTTCGAGGTGCAGGGCGGTCACCGCGGTGAGGAAGCCCACGAGTGCGACCAGCAGTGCCACGACCGCGCGGACCGTGCCGCGCAGGAAGAGCGCGAGCAGCGCGAGGATGCCGAGCGGCGCCAGCAGGATGGGCACGATGACGTTGCCCGGCGCCGCGCTGAGCCCGAACGCCTGCGCGAGGGCGTGCCAGCCGCCGAGTGCGCCGTCCGGGAAGCCGAGCGCGAGCTGCCAGGCCGGCGTCTGCCGCGCGTCGAGCGGGACCCCCGGGTCGGCGAAGACCGAAAGCCAGGCACCGCGGGCCGCCTGCTGCCAGGCGAGCGGCGCGAACAGCACGATGGCGGGCAGCGGGATGAAGACGATGCGCGCGGCGCGCCGGCCGGCGAACGCGATGGCCGCGATCCAGGCGATCACCAGCGCCGGGATGAGGATCGGGGCGCAGGCGACCGTCGCGGCCGCGAGCAGGGCCGTCGTGGCGCTGGCCGTCCAGGAGCGGCGGGCGGCGAGGCCGGCGAAGAACAGCCACGGGAGCAGGATGTGCGCGAGCACGGCGCCCGGGCGGCCGCCTTGCAGCGCGACGAACAGGGTCGGCGCCAACGCGTAGACGACGGCGGCGAAGGCGCGGAGCGTCGGCCGCACCGTGAGCCGGGCGGCGGCGAGCCAGGCGCCGAGGGCGGCGAGCGGCAGGGCGAGCAGCCAGAGCGCCACGAGCGAGACGCTCGGCTGCCAGAAAGTGAGGGTGCCGAGCACGGCCAGGACCGCGGAGAACGGGTCGGCGGCGCCGGTGAAGCCGAGGTTGATGTCGCGCCAGCCGTAGCCGAGGTTCGCCCAGAGCTCGCCGACGGAGGAGTTCAGCGGCAGCATCCCGCCGCCGGTGATCGCGCCGGAGCCGGCCAGCGGATAGAAGAGCACGACGCCGACGGCCAGCATCGCGAGCACCGTCCAGCCGCCGCCGGTGCCCCAGAAGTCCAGTTCCTGACGCTCGCCCTGCTGGCGGACCATCGCCGCCTCGCGCTTGAGCGCGCGCCCGCGGCGCACGTCGGCGAACGGCAGCCGCAGCGGCGCGATGGCCGCCCAGCCGACCGTCCGGGCGCGGGCGAGGCGGCGGCGGCCGGCGCCGACCGCCATGCCGGAGAACGCTACCCGGAAGGCCGCGCCCAGCTCGCCGCCGACCGAGCCAGGCTCCTTGCGGAGCAGGCGGATGACGGAGCGCACGATCGCCAGCGGCACGAGGGACAGCCAGTGCGGCACGAGCGCCCAGCCCGGCGCGTAGACCATCCGCCGGTGGAGCTGCGCCCTGCGCCGCTCCCCCGCGAGCTTGCGGCGCACCGACCATTTGCGCGACAGGTTGGGGCCGGCCACGCCGTCCCCGCCGACCGCGACGCGGGCCTGGGCGACGAGCGTCACGCGGTAGCCGGCCAGCCGCGCCCTGGTGCAGAAGTCGAGCCCGGAGTCGATGGTGGGCAGCGCCGGGTCGAAGCCGTCGAGCGCGTCCCAGACCGGCTGGCGGACGAGCATCCCGGCGGGCGACACCGCGAGCACGTCACTCAGGCCGTCGTGCTGGGCCTGATCGAGCTCGTTCTCGACCAGCGGGAGGGAGGCGCCGAACGGCGTCATCGACTCGCCGAACTCGCGGATGAACGCGGCGTCTTCGGCGTCGACCAGCTTGGGGCCGACGACGGCCACGGACGGTGACACCTCGAGCGCGCCGATCAGCGCGGCCAGGGCGCCCGGATCCGGCGCGGTGTCGTGGGCGAGCAGCCAGAGCAGTTCGTCGGAGGAGGTCGTGGGAGGGAGCACGCGCACGGCGGTGGCGATCGCCGTGCCGAAGGACAGCTTCTCCGGGCTGCGGAGGAGCTGGGTGGGCTTGGCGTCGGCGAGGAGGCGGGCGGCGTCGTCCGTGCTCGCGCAGTCGACGGCGATCACGGCGTCCGGCTGTCGGGTCTGTGCCGCGAGGGCGTCGAGAGTGCGCTGCAGGCTGGTGCCGCCGCTCGGGGCGACGACGATGGCGGTGACTCTCGGATACATCGGGAGTCAGCCTAAGTTGGGGCTGCGCCGATCCCGGTAGTGCGTCGGGCGCGGCGCGTATTCGACCCGGTTCAGCCCGCGCGCTTGCGGAGCTTGCGGCGCTCGCGCTCCGAGAGCCCGCCCCAGATCCCGAACCGCTCGTCGTTGGCGAGCGCGTATTCGAGGCACTGGGAGCGGACCTCGCACGAGGTGCAGATCCGCTTGGCGTCGCGAGTGGAGCCGCCCTTCTCGGGGAAGAACGCCTCCGGATCCGTCTGCGCGCACAGGGCGTCGGACTGCCAGGCGAGCGGGTTGTCGTCCTCGACAGCCGCCCGGACTCCCGGAACTCCGAGTCGCACCGGATCCACGAACCAGTCGTCGGGTACCCCAGAACGATATTCAGGAATTGCCATATCGGTTCCCCACCCTCTAACTGACGTCACACGTTTGTCGTGTCGCAATAATTACACCGTTGTCATTCGCTTCCGTCAAGTCGCGAATCGTAAAGCCTTAACGCCTGGTCGAGACTTCACGACGCGCCGGGGCTCGGCAACAATCGCGACACGCCCGACCTGTCTACCCCCGTCGACAGCGAGGTCAGGACGCCGCCTGCCGTGCATCCCAGGCGCTGCCTACCATTTCCTCGAGGGAGTGGCGCATCTTCCAGTCGAGATCGCGCGCGGCGAGCTCTCCCGAGGCAACGATCCTCGCCGGGTCCCCCGGCCGTCGAGGCCCCACTTCTGGGGTGAAGGGAATGTGGGTGACGCGGGCCACCGTCGACATGATCTGGCCCACGCTGACGCCGTCGCCGCTGCCCAGGTTGTAGACGGCCTCGATCGGCTCCCCCGCGTCCAGCCGCTTGGCGGCGGCGACGTGCGAGACGGCGAGGTCGGCGACGTGGATGTAGTCGCGCACGCAGGTGCCGTCCGGAGTCGGGTAGTCGTCGCCGTTGATCCGCGGGATGCGGCCGGCGACGAGGGCGTCGAAGACCAGCGGGAAGAGGTTGTGCGGGCTGGTGTCGCGCAGTGCGGGGTCGCCGGAGCCCACGACGTTGAAGTAGCGCAGCGACGTGTGACGGAGGCTCGCGGCGACGCCCTGGTCGCGCAGCAGCCACTCCCCGATCAGCTTGGACTCGCCGTACGGCGACTCCGGGCTCTTCGGAGTGGACTCGGTGACCAGGTCGACGTCCGGCGTGCCGTACACCGCGGCGGACGAGGAGAAGACGATCGCGTCGACCCCCGCCTCCTGCATCGCGGCGAGCAGCACGGCGGTGGCGGTGACGTTCTGCTCGTAGGTGTGCAGCGGGCGCTGCACGGAGACGCCGGCGTACTTGAAGCCGGCGACGTGGACCACGCCGCTGATCGTGTTCTCGCGGAAGATCCGCTCCAGCAGCGCGCCGTCGAGGATGGTGCCGCGGTAGAACGGCACGTCCGACGGGACGAACTCCTCGTGCCCGCTGGACAGGTCGTCGACCACGACGACCTCGATGTCCTCGGCGCGGAACGCCCGCACCACGTGGGAGCCGATGTAGCCGGCCCCTCCAGTCACCAACCACGCCACGGGCGTCCTCCTGCTTCGATAAGGAACGAGGGAATCAGAGCAACCCTAGCGTTCGACAGGCGGACGCCTCCCGCAGCCGGTCAGACGAAGGCGGCCTCCCCGGTGATCGCCCGGCCGACGATCAGCGTGTTCATCTCGCGGGTGCCCTCGTACGAGTACAGCGCCTCCGCGTCCGCGAAGAACCGGGCCACGTCGTAGTCGATCACGATGCCGTTGCCGCCCATCAACTCGCGGCAGCGGGCGACGGTCTCGCGCATGCGTGCCGTCGCGAACGCCTTGGCCAGGGCCGAGTGCTCGTCGCGCTGCTCGCCGTCGTCCAGCATCTGGGAGACCCGGGTGCAGAGGGCGATGGAGGCGGTGATGTCGCCGATGGACTTCACCAGGAGGTCCTGGATCAGCTGGTGCTTGGCGATCGGCTTGCCGAACTGCACGCGCTCCTTCGCGTAGCGCAGCGCCGCCTCGTAGGCGCCGACCGCGACGCCGACGGCCGACCAGGCGACCTCGGCGCGGGTCAGCCGCAGCACCGCGGCGGTGTCGCGGAAGCTGTTCGCGTTCTGGAGGCGCAGCGACTCCGGCACGCGCACGTTCTCGAGGGTGATGTCGGCGTTCTGGACGATGCGCAGCGACTGCTTGCCCTCGATCTTGGTCGCGGTGTAGCCGGGGGTGCTGGTCGGGACGATGAAGCCCTTCACCTGACCGTCCTCCGCGCTCTTCGCCCAGATGACGGTGATGTCGCTGAAGGTGGCGTTGCCGATCCAGCGCTTGGAGCCGTTGAGGATCCAGTCGTAGCCGTCGCGGGTCGCGATCGTGCGCAAGCCCTGGGCCGAGTCGGAGCCGGAGTCCGGCTCGGTGAGGCCGAACGCGCCGAGCACCTCGCCGCTGGCGAGCTTCGGCAGCCACTCCGCCCGCTGCTCCTTCGAGCCGCAGACGCCGATCGCGCCGAGCGCCAGGCCGTTCTGCACGCCCACGTACGTGCTGACGGAGGCGTCGACCCGGGCCAGCTCCAGGGCGACCCAGCCGCGGAAGACCGCCGAGTTCTCGAACGGCGCGGTCTCCTCGAAGCCGAGGCCGATCGCGCCGGCGCCGTGCAGCACGTCGACGATCTGCCGCGGGAACTCCGCACGCTCCCAGTACTCGTTGACGATCGGCTTCAGCTCGGACTCCAGCGCTGCGCGCAGGTTCGCGATGAAGTCGCGCTCGCGCTCGGTCAGGAGGTTCTCGAAGCCGTAGAAGTCGCTGGCGAGGGATTCGAAGGCCATGTGTGCTCCAGTGCATGCGGTCGGCAGAGACCGCCAGCCTAGAGACGGGCCAGAAGAGCGGCAAAGCGATTGGTACTTTGGTCTAACCGGACCGAAGGGAACACGACGGATGTTTGTGCGCATCGGCAACACGCCGCGCGATTACGCGTGGGGTTCCACCACCGCGATCGCCCACCTCCTCGGCACGACGCCGAGCGGGGGCCCGGAGGCGGAGCTGTGGCTGGGCGCGCACCCGGGCTCCGCGGCCCGCATCCTGGACCCGGCCCAGACCGGCGGGGCCGCCGACCTGTCGCACTGGAGCGAGACGGCCGGGAAGCTCCCCTACCTGCTCAAGGTGCTCGCGGCGGCGGGGCCGCTGTCGCTGCAGGCGCACCCCTCCTCTGCGCAGGCGCGGGCCGGGTTCGAGCGCGAGAACGCCGAGGGCCTGGCGCCGGACTCCCCCGAGCGCAACTACAAGGACCCGTTCCACAAGCCGGAGATGATCTTCGCGCTGTCCGACCCGTTCGACGCGCTCTGCGGCTTCCGCGAGCCGACGGACAGCCGCGCCGCGCTCGAACGGCTGGCGGGCCGCGAGCCTGCGGTGGCGGCGTTCGCGGCGACGCTCGACGGCGAACCGGAGGCGGCGCTGCGGCGGGCGACCGAGTGGCTGCTCGGCGGTGCGCCCGAGGTCGCGGCGGTCGTGGACGCCGTGGTGGAGGCAGCGCGGACAGCGGAGGGCACCGCGGCCGACAGCACCGACGCGGACACCGTGCGGATGCTCGCCGACGCGTTCCCCGGCGACCCCGGCATCGTCCTCGCGCTCCTGCTCAACCGGGTGGCTCTGCGCCCGGGCGACGCCCTCTACCTCCCGGCGGGCAACATCCACGCCTACCTCCGCGGGCTCGGCGTGGAGCTGATGGCCGCCTCCGACAACGTGCTGCGCGGCGGCCTGACCCCGAAGCGGATCGACGTGCCGGAGCTGGTGAGCATCCTCGACTTCGCGCCGTTCCACGTCACCCCGATGGTGCGCGAGCGGCCGGCGCCCGGCGTCGAGGAGTTCGTGCCGGACGTGCCGGACTTCCGGCTGGCGCGTGTGGAGATCGGCGGCGACGTCGCGTCGGCCTCGGTCGACCTTCCCGGCACGGCGATCGTGCTCTGCACAGCCGGGGAGGTCGAGCTCCGCGGTGCCACAGGCTCGCTGCGGCTCTCCCGCGGCGAGGCCGCCGTGGTGACGGCGGACGAGGGCACGCTGACGATATATGCCGGCGCGGGAACACTCTTCGTGGCGACGCCGAACCGGTGAGCTATTCTTCGGGGGTGAGCAGGCCCTCCCACCCGGCGCCCGGAGCGAACCCGGTGCGCGACCGCGTCGACGCCGCCCGCGGCGCCTCCGGCACCGGGGTGTCGGTGTTCGCGGTGCTGGTGCTGTTCACGCTGTTCGCCGGGGACTTCTGGCGCAACCTGATCAGCTGGCCCGGGTATTTCGTGCTCGCCGGGGTCCTGGCGGTGGGGAGCGTCGTCCTCCTGGTGCGGCTGCGGCCCGTCGTGCGCTGGCGGAAGCTGCCGAAGACGCTCGTGCTCTTCCTCGCGTACGCGGTCGTCTCGCTCGCCTGGTCGGCGTACCCGGGGGCGACCGCGCTCGGGCTGGTCGCCCAGTTCGCCACCACCGGCGCGGCGTTGTTCCTCGCCTTCTGCCTGAGCTGGCAGTCACTGCTGACGGCGCTGGCGAACGCCTTCCGCTGGATCCTGGGCCTCTCGCTCCTGTTCGAACTGATCGTCGCCGTCTTCGTGCGCAAGCCGGTGCTCCCGCTCACGCCCGCCCAGCCGGCGCCGGCCTCGCACATCCCGTCGGCCTTCTACTGGAGCCGCGACCTGCTCTTCCACGGCGGCCAGATCCAGGGGATCGTCGGGAACAGCAACCTGCTGGCGATGGTCGCACTGCTCGGGCTCGTGGTCTTCGGCATCCAGCTCGCCGATCGCAGCATCCGCCGCGGCACCGCGATCACGTGGGTCGTCGTCGCCGTCGTGACCTTCGCGCTGACCCGCTCCTCGACCGTGTTCATCGCCGCCGTGTTCACCGCGGTCGTCCTCGGCTTCGCGCTCTGGACGCGCCGCGCCGGCCCCGAGCGGCGGCGGCCCGTCTATCTCACGGCCGCGGCGCTCGCGGTCGTGATCGTCGTCTCCGTCGCGCTGTTCGCCTCCCGCATCCCCGTGCTGCTCGGCAAGAGCGAGGACCTCACCGGCCGGCTCACGATCTGGGACTCGGTCATCCACCTCGCCCAGGAGCGCCCCGCGTTCGGCTGGGGCTGGGTGAGCTACTGGGCGCCCTGGGTCGAGCCCTTCAAGAACCTCGCCGTCCGCAGCGGCGTCGTGTACCTGCAGGCGCACAATGCCTGGCTCGACGTGTGGCTGCAGCTCGGGATCGTCGGCCTGGTGATCTTCGCCCTCCTGGTGCTGAGCACGCTCTGGCGGTCGTGGTTCCTGGCCGTGGACCGGCCCCGGGTGGCCGTCGCCGACGACCTGCCCTACACAGCGCTCGCGCTGCTCCCGCTGCTGCTGCTGGCCGCGCTGCTCGCCCAGAGCCTCGCCGAGAGTCGCATCCTCATCGAAGGCGGCTGGGCGCTGCTCGCGCTGCTCTCCCTGAAGACCAAGCAGTCCGCCACGTAGGATTCTGTTCATGGCCGAACCGCGTCGAACCCTGGTGCCGCCTGCGGTGACCGAGTTCCTGGGATCGGCGAGATTCAACTCGACCCTCGCGCTGCTGGCGGTGGTGACCGGCTTCTCCACCCACGCCATCCGCGCGATGATCGGCTGGCCTGGCCTCATCGGCGTGCTCGGCACGATCGCGCTGCTGGCGGCGCTGTCGTTCATCGCCCAGTGGAAGCTCATCGAGTGGCACGGCCTGCTGCCGATCTCCGCGTTGCTGTTCGTCGGCTGGTGCGCGCTGTCCATCATCTGGAGCGACTACCAGTGGGCCACCGTCGCCGGAGTCCTCTACCAGCTCCTGTTCGCCTTCCTGGCCGTCTACATCGCGCTCGTGCGCGACGCCATCCAGATCGTCCGGGTGGTCGGCGACGCCCTGCGGGTGCTGCTGACCGTGTCGCTGGCGCTGGAGGTCCTGAGCGGGCTGCTGCTGGACCTGCCGATCCGCTTCCTCGGGATCGCCGGCAACATCGCGGCCGGCGGCCCGATCCAGGGCCTGTTCGGCACCCGGAACCAGCTCAGCATCGTCGCGCTGATCGCGTTCGTCACCTTCCTCGTCGAGCTGCGCACGCGCTCCGTGCGGCCCGCGCTGGCCGCATACTCGATCACGCTCGCCGTGCTCTGCATCCTGCTCGCCCACTCCCCCGTGATCGCCGCCGTTTCGGTTGTGGTCGGCTTCGCCACCCTCGCGCTCTACCTGCTGCGCAAGGTCCCGGCCCACCGCCGGACGCTGGTGCAGTGGGCGCTCGCGGTCGTGACCGTCGCCGTCCTGGTCGTCGCCTACATCTACCGCACCCGCGTGATCGACCTGCTCAACGCCCGCGCGGACTTCCAGGTGCGCTACAAGCTGTGGATCCAGATCTGGGAGCTCATCCCGATCAACCAGATCGCCGGCTGGGGCTGGGTGGGCGCCTGGCCGACCGACCTGTATCCGTTCAGCGCCATCGACGACGCGACCGGCACCTATCACCCGGACGGCCTGAACGCCTACCTGGACGTCTACCTGCAGGTCGGCTTCATCGGCCTCCTGATCTTCATCACGCTCATCGCTTTGGCGTTCGGCCGCTCGTGGCTGCTCGCCTCCAACCGGCGCAGCGTCGTCTACGCCTGGGCGCCCCTCGTCCTGGTCGCCTTACTGGTCACGAGCGTGTTCGAGAGCTCGATCCTCATCGAGTCCGGCTGGATGCTCCTTGTGATCTGCACGGTCAAGGCCTCCCAGGGGATGAGCTGGCGGCTGCGGCTTCCGCACCACGACGGCGCCCCGCGACTCTGAGCCCGGCCAGGTGGATGACGAGTCCGACCGCCGGTCCGGCGGCCAGGGCGAGCGCCGCGCGCTCCGGCAGCGCGAGGGGGAGGAATAGCAGCCCGATGGTGACGACCGAGGCGACCACCCAGCCCACGGCGTAGAGGCCGTGCGCGTCCCGGGCGAGCACGGCCGAACCGCTCACGAAGAGCGCTCCGATCAGCCCCGACGACGCGATCAGCGCGACGATGACGCCCGCGCCGAGGTGGTACTGCGCTCCGAACACGAAGCGCATGACAGCGACGCTCCAGAGCCAGGCCACGAGGCAGAGGACGGCCATGACGGCGGCGATGCCCACGAGCAGGACCACGACGGTCCGGCCGGTCCGTTCCGGGTGATGGGCGAACCGGCTGACCAGGTAGCTGGACAGGGCGGTGAGGGGGACGAGGATGGGCGCGCGGGTGAGGGTCACGGTCAGCACCAGCGACCCGAGCGCTGCGTGGTTCCCCTGCCCCGCGAAGAACGAGAGCAGGAGCGGGAACCCGTTGATCAGGACCGCCGTCGCGGACGCCGCCAGCACCGTCCGCCCGGTGTTCGCGATGAGCACCCGGACGCCGTCCGCGACCCGCGCGTTCGCGACGAACCGCCGAGGTGCGCTGAGGAAGACGATGGCGAGCGAGAGCGGGAAGGGGGCGATCACCGCGATGGCGAGCGCCACCAGGTCGTCCGTGACGGCGAGCACCGCCGCGACCCCCACGAAGCGGATGATGCCGTCGAGCGCGACGACGGCGGCGAGCTGGCGCCACATCCCCGCGCCGGCCGCGACGCCCGACGCGGCCGCCACGAGGCAGTTCAGCGCGGCTCCCAGCGCGACCAGCCAGAAGAGGCCGGTGTTGTGGGCTCCGAGGCTGGGAGCGGCCCAGAGCCACCCGGTCGCGACGACGACTGCGCCCACGACGAGCGCCATCACCCCGGCGAAGGCCCAGAGCGAGGTGCGCGGCGACCCGGCGCCGTCCTCCGACCGCGCGACGATGGTCTGCGCCGTCGCCCTGGTCGACTCCTGCTGGAGGCCGAACAGGATGCCGACGACGAGGAACAGCGCCGACCAGAACACCGAGAACACCCCGTAGCCCGCCGCTCCGATCGCGGTGTAGACGCGCCAGGTCACGGCGTAGCCGGCGATGCCGGAGACGGCCGTCGCACCGAGGATCAGCACTACCGAGGAGCGCGCGCCGGGCTGCGCCGAGGGTCCTTCGACCTCGGGGATGGGCTCGTTGACAGGCTCGAAAGCGGTGATGAGTGACTCCAGGAAGGCATGGAAGGATGGGGCGTGGCAGCCCGCGAGCCGCAGCCCCCACCCTACGATGAAAGCTTGGACGCAGTGACGATCGACATAATGATGCCGTTCTACGGCGACCCGGGGCTCTTCCGGGAGGCGGTGGAGAGCGTCCTCGCGCAAAGCGACCCCGCGTGGCGGCTCGTGGTGATCGACGACGTCTATCCCGACCGCGCCCCGGGCGAATGGGTGTCGTCGCTGTCCGACACACGGATCGTCTACACGCGCAACGAGAAGAACCTCGGCGTCTCGGGCAACTTCTCCCGCGCGGTCGACCTCGTGGAGAGCGAATGGTTCGTCCTGATGGGGTGCGACGACCTCCTCGAACCGGACTACGTCGCGACGATGCGGGCGGCGATCGGACGGCACCCCGGCGCGGCCTACTTCCAGCCCGGCGTGACGGTCATCGACGACGCGGGCACGCCGAGCCTGCCGCTGCCCGACCGCGTCAAGACCTGGTACCGGCCGCGCGGCGACGCGGAGCTGGTGCTCACCGAGGAGCGCCTGGCGATCAGCCTGCTCCGCGGGAACTGGACCTACTTCCCGTCGATCGTCTGGCGCACGGAGGCCGTCCGGGCGCACGGGTTCGACCCCGCGTTCGACGTCGTGCTCGACCTCGCGCTCCAGCTCGATCTGGTCCTCGACGGCGGCTCCCTCGTCGTCCTCCCCGACCGGGTGTTCCGGTATCGCAGGCACGCCGGGAGCGTGTCGTCGTGGACCGCCACCGACGGCAGCCGCTTCGACGAGGAGCGGGCCTTCTTCCTAGCGACGGCACGGGTCCTGCGGGAGCGCGGCTGGAGGCGGGCCGCGCGGGTCGCCGCCGCCCACTGGTCGTCCCGGCTGAACGCCGTGACCCGCGTCCCGTCCGCCCGCGGGAACCCCTCCGGCCTCCGTTCGCTCGGACGCCACGTCTTCACGGGATGGCGCGCGGCGGCATCCGGCATGCCGCCACGGTAGAATTCAGCATCATGTCAACACCGCTCGAGCAGACCCTCATCGTCGTGCCCGCGTTCAACGAGGAGGCGTCCGTCGGGGCGACCGTCACCGAGATCCTCACCTCGCTCCCCGGTGTGGCCTGCCTCGTGGTGGACGACGGCTCCGTCGACAGCACCGCCGTCGTCGCCGCGGACGCCGGCGCCACGGTCGCCGTCCTCCCCTTCAACCTGGGCGTCGGCGGCGCGATGCGGTTCGGCTTCAAGTACGCGCTGAGCCACGGGTTCCGCAACGTCATCCAGATCGACGCCGACGGGCAGCACGACCCCCGGAACGTCCCCGCGCTGCTCGCCGAGCTCGAGCACGCCGACCTCGCCATCGGGGCGCGATTCGCGGGGAGCGGCAACTACGAGGTCCGCGGGCCGCGCAAGTGGGCCATGCGGGTGCTGTCCTGGACCCTGAGCCGCACGGCACGGACCACGCTGACCGACACGACCAGCGGATTCAAGGCGAGCGGGCCGAAGGCCGTCGCCCTCTTCGCGTCCAACTACCCGGCCGAATACCTGGGCGACACCATCGAGGCGCTCGTCATCGCCGCGCGCGCCGGCTGCGTGATCGCCCAGATCCCGGTGACCATGCGGCCGCGGACGGCCGGGGTGCCTTCGCACAACCCCGTCAAGGCGGCGACCTACCTGGGCCGCGTGTTCCTCGCACTGGGCTTCGCGCTGTTCCGGCCCATCGCCCCCTCCGAACGGCAGGTGAACGCATGACGCTGACCGCGTACATCCTCGGCATCGTCGCCGCCCTCATCACGCTCGCCGTGGTCGTCGAAATGATGCGGCGCAAGCGCATGCGCGAGCGTCACGCGATCTGGTGGCTCCTCGCGGGCCTCCTCGCGCTGATCATCGGCGTCTTCCCCGGAATCCTGATCTGGGCCGCCGGTCTCTTCGGGGTCGGCGCTCCCGTCAACCTGGTCTTCTTCGTCAGCATCGCCGTGCTGTTCCTGGTGTGCATCCAGGCCAGCACCGAGCTGACGACGCTGGAGGACAAGACGCGCACTCTCGCAGAAGAGGTCGTGCTGCTCCGGCTCCGGTTGAACGAGCTGGAGGCGCGGACGGCGACGCATCAGCCGTCCGCGGATCAGCAGGCCACGGCGGAGCGGCCGGCGCCGCCCACGGACTAGCGCGCTCCCCTTCGAGAACGCCCCTGCCTAGAGCCCACCCGACCAGAGCGCGCCCGCATCCGCGGACGGCGGACCGACCACGCGCACGCTGACGTCGGCGCCCGGGCAGACCGCGCCGAGCTGCGCGTGCAGCTTCGGGTTGCGCGTGACCACCACGACGTTCCCCGTCCAGCTCCGCAGCACCGAGCAGACCTGGTCGAGCTTCGCGGTGTCGAGGTAGTACGCACTGTCGCGCAGCGGGTCCCGGCTGAGCTGGGAGTGCTCCTGGATGAGCCAGCCGTTGACGAACAGCTCCCGCCGCGGGTCGGCGAAGTACTGCACGAGGAGCGTCTTGCGGGTCGGGTCGGAGACCGCGAACAGCACCGACGCCTCCGCGTCCTGCGCGCTGGAGCCGCCGACACGGCCGATCGTCAGCGCGGGGACGAGGTGCCCCGGCGACCAGGAGACCGGGGGCACGAGCGCAGCGAGCAGGAGGACGACGACACCGGCGGCCGCGAGCACTCCTGCCGAACCCACCGGGCGGATCGTCCGCGTGCCGAGCAGGCTCATCACGGAGGCCGCCGCGATGACGATCCCCAGGATGGTGAGGATCCAGGCCAGCTTCGCCGGGTAGTAGCCCCAGCCTCCGCTCGCCGTGGCGCCCAGGGAGAGCCAGAGCACAGCGGCTCCGCCCGCCATGACGACCGCGCATGCGCCGACGAACGTCCGGCGCCGCCCGGTGCGAAGCGCCACGAGCGCGGCGAGGGCGAGTACGACTCCGGCGCAGACGAGAGCGTCGAGCCGCCCGATCGGGACCATCGCGCCGCCCGCGCCGAGCGCTGCGCCGTCCCGCCGCAGGTCCGGGAGCGACAGCAGCAGCCCGTAGAGGACGAGCACGGCCACCGACACCGAGAGCGACACCGCGACCGGCCAGCGCAGGAGCGCGCTCCGGTTGTGCCACTGCGTCGCTGCGCACAGCACGGCGAGCGCGAGCGGCACGGGCGCCAGCGGCGCCCACACGGCCAGCATCAGCGTGGTGGCGAGCAGCAGCGCGCAGAGGCCGGCGAACGGCGAGGAGGCCGCTTCCTTCCAGACGATCCAGACGCTGAGCAGGACGACCAGCGAGACGGTCACGTTGACGAAGCCGTACGCGAACGCGAAGCCGCTGACGTACCAGAGCGTCGGAATCGCGCCGCCGAGGACGGCCGCGAGGGCGCGCGTCCAGCGCCGCTCGGGCGAGACCTCGCGCGCGACGACGAGGGCCGAGAGCACGCAGGCGAGGAAGGTCAGGGCCAGCCAGAGCTGCACGATCCGCAAGATGTCGTGCTCGAGCAGTCCCGCCGGCGGGACGGCCGCGCGACCGCCGGCCATCGCGGAGGCCATGAGCGCATTGCTGAACGGGCTCGGGTTGGGGTGCACAGCCGCGACGAGTCCCCCGTCCGTGAGGAGCAGCCGGGACGCGATCGTGTTCCAGACCGCGTCGTTGCCCATCGCCCAGGAGAGGTGGCCGCCCCCGTAGACGAGGATCGAGTAGACCGTCGCCGCGATGCCGATCAGCGGCACCACGAGCGCCGCGGCCATAAGCCGGGCCGACGTCCGGACGGGCAGGCGCAGGTGCCGCCGGCGGCGGGAGATCACCGCGAGGGCCGCCGCGGCGAGGAGCCCGCAGAGCAGCAGGTTCGACCACTCGACTCCGAGGTCGACGAGCGGGTAGACGGGGATCAGCACGCCCAGCAGCGCGAATACGCCGATGATCTCGACGGCGAGCGCCAGCGCCCAGCCGACGTACTGCCCGAGGGCGAGGTAGACGAGCGCTCCCGTCATCAGGAAGAACGGCCACTGCACGCCCGAGGCGGCGCCCGCGGCGAGGAGGGCGGCCTCCAACGCGGCGGCGAGCCCGATCCCGACGCGCGAAACGGGGATGTTGCGACCGGCCAGTGCCGAGCCGAGGGCTCGTATCCGCTGGAGCATCCGCTGCCTTCGAGGACTAACGGGGCTGGAGTAGATCCCTCACGATGTCCGCCGCCCCTTGGCTCGCGAAGCGAGAGTAGCTCCCCGTGCACGCCTCCCTGATGACGGGCACAACGCGGCGCAGACGGTTGCCCGGCAGGAGTGCCCGGGCCCGCTCGTGACGCAGCTTACCTTCGACGAGCTGACGATCCGCGCGGCTCGCCCGCGCGCCGAGCCGGTCCAGCCGGTCCCTGAGGAGCTCGGCCCGGCGCCAGAGCTGCGTGTTCCTGTCCCCTCGCGGCTGCAGGACGCGGGTGACCTTCCGCTTCAACGTCGGCGCGCTGACGCCGATCTGGTTGGCCCCGTGCTGCCGGTAGCCGATCAGCCGCGCGCGCACGGGGGCGACGTCGCCCAGCGCCGCCGCGAGGATGGCGAGCCACTCGTCGTGCACCCAGTATTGGGGGAACGGCGCGGCGTCGTCGAACAGCTCTCGCCGGAACACCACCGTCGCTCCGGTGACGATGTTGCGGCGCAGGAGCTCCTCGAAGGCGTGGCCTTCCGCGATGCGCTCGAGTGCGGTAGGAGTGACCTCCAGGTGCTCGAAGAGGCCGCCGCCGGTGGCCGCGCCCCGCGCGTCGATCAGCTCGGCGTCGCTGAAGGCGAGCAGCAGGCTGGGTTCGCCGTCGAACACGGCGAGCATCCGCTCGACCTTGTTCTCGTTCCAGACATCGTCCTGATCGGCGAGGGCGACCAGGTCTCCCGTGGTCCGGGCGATGGCCCGCTCGAAGTTGGCCGACACCCCGCGTTCCGACCCGGCGCGCAGGATCAGGTGCTCCGGCGCTCCCGGCTCGGCGAGCACGCGTTCCACGATGGCGAGCGTGTCGTCGGATGAGCCGTCGTCCGCGATGACGATCTGCGCAGGGGGGATCGTCTGGCGCAGGATGCTGCGGAGCTGCTCCTCCACGAATCCGGCGCCGTTGTACGTGCAGAGCGCGACGGAGACACGGCTGGGCGAGGACATGGCGGCACCAGCATCTCACATGCGGGATGCTCTAGGGTTGTTCCGGGCTTGTGCCCGGAACGGAAGGCGGAACACGAGTCACATGGCCGAAGCACGTGAAAATCGGGGGAAATCGGGTCTCATCGCCCGCGTCGCGCGCAACCGCTGGGGGGTCTTCGGATTCGGTTTCGTCCTCCTACTGGTGCCCATGCTGCTTTGGAACCTGGCGTCGCCCATCGGCTCCTCCCCCGACGAGCCGACCCACTACGTCCGGGCCGCGGCCGTCGTCCGCGGCGAGGTGTTCACCGGCGCGCTGAAGAGCAACCCGCGGCTGTCGGAGGCGGAGGTCCCCGAGTACGTCGCGTGGGTGAACGCCCGGACCTGTTACGCGTTCAACCCCAACGTCACGGCGGCGTGCGTGCACCCGGTTCCGGGCGACCCGAACCGGATCGTGCAGTCGGGGCACACGGCGGCGGCGAACAGCCCCGTCTTCTACGCCCTGACCGGCCTCCCGAGCCTCGTGCTGAGCGGCGACAAAGCGCTCTACGCTATGCGCGCGGTCAACTCGCTGCTGTGCGCGGCGATGTTCGGCTTCATCTTCCTCGCCCTCAGTCAGCTCGCCCGGCCGCGCTGGTCGTACTTCGCCGCCTTCGTCAGCGCGACGCCGATGGTGCTCTACCTCGGCGGCACACTCAATCCGAACGGCATCGAGGCGGTCGCCGCCGGAAGCCTCTTCGCCGCTCTGGTCGTGCTCGCGTCGCGGGTGATGCGCGGGGTCAGGATGATCGAGTTGCTCGGTGTCGTCGTGCTCTCGACCATCCTGCTCACCGCGACCAGGAACATCTCGCTCCTCTGGCTCCTGATCGCGGTCGTGACGGCGCTCCTGCTCGGCAGGAAGGCGGTCCTCAGGCGGCTGTTCCGCCGGCCGGCGATCTGGGTGACCATCGCCCTCGCGGCACTGGTCTCGCTCGCGGAGCTGATCTACTTCCTCCGTCCCTCGGTGGTCGCCCAGCCTCAGCAGTTCTACGGCGCGGGGTCGAGCTTCCGCGACGGCCTGATCTTCATGGTGCAGCACACATTCGACTACGCGACGGGCTGGGTCGGGCTGTTCGGCTGGGTCGACACCCCGGCTCCGTCGTTCACGCAGATCGTCTGGGCCGCCCTGATGATCGGCCTCGTCCTGGCCGCGTTGATCCTCGGCCGGGGCGCGCGCCGGCTCTCCGTGATCCTCATGCTGGCGGCCATGGTGGCCGTTCCCGCTATCGCGCAGGCGGCGGTGATCAACCGAGCCGGGTTCATCTGGCAGGGCCGCTACACCCTCGCGATCGTGATCATCCTGCTGCTCGCGTCCGGAGTCGTCCTCGATCGCTGCGGGTTCGGCGTCCCGGTGCCGCCAGTGCGCCGCGCCGCGACCTGGGGCGTCTGGCTGATGGCGGTCGGGCAGGTCTTCGCCTTCGTGGTCGCGCTCAAGCGCTACGTGGTGGGCGACGCCGCGTTCCTCGTCCAGATGGTCAAGCACCCCGCCTGGCAGCCGCCCGGGACGTGGGAGGTGCTCTCTGTGCTGTTCACGCTCGCCATCGTGGTCGCGGCGATCGTGGCGACGAGGGCCCTGGCCGGCGTGGACCGGCGGTTCACCCCGGTGAGCCGGCGGGAACCGGTCGCGGTCCCGGTCTCCTGAGCGGCTGGCGCCGGGCCGACGGCGGCCGGTCCGCCGGCTCCTGAGCCCGGCGCAGGTCGCGTCAGGCGGCCGCGCTCGTGGGGATCGTCGCGGCGAGGCCCGCGGTCACGTCCACCCAGCCGACCGAGCCGCCGAGCTGCGTGAGCCGGTCCATCGTCGAGATCGGACGCTTGGTCCCGCCGTCGAGCAGGTAGATCGACCCCTCGGGCGTGCGGATGAACTTCGTCGCCGGTGCGCCGATCGTGAGCTGCGCGCAGGTGTACGAGTCCAGCGGGGTGAACACGAGCGGATAGAGCGGCTTGGTCGTCGCGTCGAGCGCCCGGAGCGTGCCGTTCGCCGCCACGTAGTTCGTGGTGCCGCAGGTGATCCCGTAGCCCATCGTGGCCGACGCCTTCGGGTAGCCCGCCAGCACCGCGTCCGACACGAAGGAGAAGCCCTTCAAGCCGATCGAGGCGGGGACGTCGAAGCTCGAGAACGCGATCTTGCTGGTCAGCCCGTTCACCAGGTACACGGTCGCGTCGGCGTTGCTGCGCACCAGGGTGCCCGACACGAGCGCGGTGGGGCCGGCGGGCAGCGACGCGATGACCTGGTCCGTCACCGTGGAGATCGTGATCGGCGCCCCCTTGGGAGTGAGCGCGACCAGCGCATCCCAGGAGGAGATCGGCTTGAGGTCGCTCGGTCCGACGATGTAGACGGTCGCGGACGTGCCCTTGAGGAAGGAGCCGACGCCCACGGTCCCCACGAGCGGGTAGGTCTGCAGGGTGGCCGACGTCACCGGAACCGGAGACAGGCCGGTGGGCGAGCCTCCCGTCCAGTCCAGCCGCCCGCCCGAGGTGAGGATCGAGACCGTCGAGGAGCCGGGGACGGTGAGCGCTCCCCCGAACGCGGCGGCGTTCGCCGGGATCCGGGCGATGCTCGCGGCCGACAGCGTCCCGCTCACCCGGCCCGGCAGCCCGGCCGCCGCGACGGCGCCGGACGCGACCGAGTAGGCCTGGCCGCCGGAGAGGAACGAGTACGCGCTCGCCCCGCGCTGCTGCGCGAACGCCTGGTCGCGGACGACCGGGTTCGCGAGCGCGAGGCCGGCCAGCGCCCCGTCGGTCAGGACGTTGTAGCCCAACGGGATCCCCGCCGCCGTCTGGGACGCGTCGTCGAGGATCTCGCGCTTCGTCCCGGCCGTGACGTAGTAGCGCGCTCCCGTGGTCGTCCCCATCACCGAGGTCATGTTGGGGCCGGTCTGGAAGAGGGCGAGCTGCGTGTCCGTGAGCTGCATGTACCCAGTGGTCGCGCAGGAGCCGCCGTAGTCGGAGACCAGCCCGCAACTCCCGAACGGCAGCTTCAGACCGGAGTCGAAGAAGTAGATGGTGCCGTTGTTCGCGCGCAGGATCCGGCCGGCGACCTGACCGGTGCTGAAGCCGTCGAGGTAGCTCTGCGAGACGTAGCCCACCGGACCGAGCGGAGAGAGCGCGTTGAGGAGGTCGAGGCTCGCGATCGGGTATTTGACCGTCCCGCTCAGGACGTAGACGGTCCCGTTGTCCACCGTGCGCGCGAGGTTCGACGCGCCCGTGGTCGAGCCGAACCAGTCGGTGTAGATGCGCCAGAAGTTGCGGTTGCCGTAGGAGCTGCAGCTGTCGCCCGTCCCGTAGAGGTTCGCTAGCGCCGCGGCGTTCGGCTGGTACGGCGTGTAGTTGTAGAGACCCGCGGTGGCCTGGTTCTGGATGAAGACGCCGCTGGATCCGCAGGTGGCGTCCGGGCTGTACTGCACCTGGTTGACGCGGCCGGCGATGTGGTTCCAGCTCGTCGGGCTCGCCGCGTACCGCTTGAACTGGAGCGCCGCGTTGTAGACCTGGTTGAAGAAGCCGTAGTAGGTGGAGTCGCAGGCCGCCGTGTCGGGGCAGCCGTAGCCTGTCGCGCTCCGGTACTGGCCGGCGCCCGGCCAGTCGTCCGTGACCAGGCCCTGCTCCTTCTCCAGCAGGACCAGGAGCGCCTTCTGGCTGACGCCGCACGCCGCGCCGACCTTCGCGATGATGGCCGCTGCAGTCTCGGTGCCGGAGGAGGTGTAGGCGTCGCAGCGTCCGGCGACCGCCGCCTTGCTCGTGGTCGCCTGGGTGTACGACTTGAGGCAGGTGTACCCGGTGCGGCAGGTGGGGACCTTCGCGTTGAGGAACGACTGCACATCCGACGCGTTCATGGAGCCGCCATCGAAGAACAGGGCGTCGCTGATGATGTTCCCCGGGTCGAAGAGCCGGGCGTCGGCGGCGTGCGCCGGCTGCACGGCGCCCAGGGCGCCCCCCGCGACGGTCAGCAGCGCGCCGACCAGCGCGCCGATGACGAGCGCGGCGATGGATCTCGGACGCCGCATCACGGCACCTCCACGGTCAGCGGCTGCGACACGTAGTCCTTGCCGTTCGAGGCGTACATCAGCGTCACGTGCCAGGCGCCCCGGGTGAACTGCGAGATGTCCGGCTGGACGGTGCCGCACGAGGTCGTCGCCCGGTCGGCGACCGCATCGCGCGCCGACGTGACATCGGCCGACCCCTCACGGGTGAATCGGTAGGTGCACGCGCCGCCGTCCTGGATGATCCCCTGGACGTAGCCGGACGCCGTCACATGCTTGCCGTCTGTGTCGACGGAGGCGACGACCAGGACCGGCTGGATGGTGACCGTAGGCGTGGGCGTGGGCGTCGGCGTCTTCTCGGGGAGGCCCGCCGGCGCCGACGTCGCCGAAGCGCCCGTGCCGGCGGTGCAGCCGGTGAGCGCGAGCAGCAGGCACAGCGCCGCGGGGACGCCGGAATGCCAGGGAACTCGAGTACTCACGGTCAGTTCCTGTCGGTCGGGGGCGGGCTGACATGCGCCCCACAAGAGTACTGGGATCGGGGGCGGAAGTGGAGTGGATGGTGCACCCCAGTTGAAGGCACGTTGTTCGCCCGCACCGCGCGCGCTCGCGGTCCTCGCGAAATGCGTGTATTAGTCTCCATGGCAAGACCCCTAGACAATCGAGGTTTCCATGCGCTCCATCTCGCGGAGAATGCTGGCCGTTACGGCGGGTTTCGCGGCCCTCGCCGCGTTGGCCTTCAGCTCCCCCCTGGCTTCCGCCGCACAACGGACGGACGCCGCCGCGGCGCCCACCCCGGCTCCGGCGGCCACCGGCGCCCCCGCGACCGCGGCTCCGGCCGCGACGCCGTCCGCCTCCCCGACGCCGGCACCGGCTCCGTCCGCCCCCGCTCCCGCCGCCCCCGCCCCGACCGGCTCGGCGGCGCCCTCCCCTACCGCGCAACCGCAGTCGGCCACCGGACTTCAGTCCGACCCCGGCCTCGCCACGCAGAACGCGGCACGCAACCACAGCATGGGCTCGACTGTTGCAGCGCACGAGCCGGCCCCGGCTCGGAGCGGCGCGCAGGCGTTCGCCTCCGGCTCGCCGCCGGGGATCCCCGGCCTCGATGTCAGCGGCTGGCAGGTGCTCACCGCGTCCGACTGGGCGTCGATCGCAGCGAACGGCGCCCGCTTCGTCTACACGAAGGCGACGGAGAGCATCGACTACACCAGCAGCCAGTTCTCCGAGCAGTACAACGACTCCTACAACGCCGGGCTGCTGCACGGCGCGTACCACTTCGCCACCCCCAACACCTCGAGCGGCGCCGCGCAGGCCAACTGGTTCCTCGACCACGGTGGCCAGGGAACCGCGGACGGCCGCACCATGCCTCCGCTGCTGGACATCGAGTACAACCCGTACGGCGCGACCTGCTACGGCCTCAGCGCCGCCGCTATGGTGTCCTGGATCGCGGACTTCTCCGCGACGGTCCAGGCCCGGACCGGCCGGCTGCCCGCCATCTACTCCACCACCAACTGGTGGTCGATGTGCACCGGCAACTCCGCGGCGTTCAGCGCCAACCCGCTGTTCATTGCGCGCTACCCGAGCAGCATCGCCGACGGCGCGGGCACGCTCCCCGCCGGGTGGCCGTCCTACACGCTGTGGCAGTGGGCCGACTCGGGCGTGTTCCCCGGCGACCAGGACGTCTTCAACGGATCGTCGCTCGACCTGCAGACGTTCGGGCTCCAGTCCAGCCTCGTCCGCACGGTCGCAAACGCGTCCGTCTACCTGGTCTCCGGAACCAGCAAGTACCCGGTGACCAATCTGGACATGCTCGGCGCGCTGGCGCCGCTCGGCCAGGTGTCGTACGTGCCGCAGAGCTATCTCGACCAGTTCACCACGGTGCAGGCCGCGACCCGGATCGTGCGCGGCCCCGACGGCTCGATCTACTTCATCGACTCCGGGATCAAACTCCCGATGAGCTCGTGCGCGCAGGTGGCCGATTACGGCGGATCGTGCACGCCGAGCGGGTACACCCAGCTCACCACCACCCAGGCGGCGCGTTACGTCACCGGGCCGGGGGCCACCGCCCTGATGACCTCGGCAGGCGGACCGCTCTACTACATCGGGGGCGGCGCCAAGCGCGAGGTGCTGGACCAGGCCTCGCTCACCGCGTCGGGACTCGGCGGCGGCGTCAACCAGCTCTCGGCCTCCGCGCTGTCCTACCTGCCGTTCGGCAAGCCGATCGTCCGGGACAACGTGTACGCGATGAAGTCCGGGACGTCCGCGGCCGTGCTGATCAACAACGGCGGCCTGGCCTCGGCCGTCGACCCGAGCGCGATGTCCGCGGCCGGCCTGCCGGGCAAGGCCGTCGGCAGCCTGCAGGCGGCCAGCATCGCGCAGCTCACGGCGGGGACGCCCTTCACGGGCGCCCTCAAGTCGGCCGCCGACTCGTCCGTGTCCGTCATCGCCGCCGACGGACTCCACCCGTGGGCGCAGGGCGTCGGCGGGGCGTCGTTCGGCACGGTGACGGTTCCTGCGACTTTCCTCAGCAGCTATCCGTCGGCTGCCGCCATCGCGGCGGGCACGGCGATCATGTCTCCGAGTGGCGGGACCGTCTATCTCGTGATGTCGACGGACATCCGCCCGATCAGCTCGTGGGACTCCCTCATCGCGCTGTCCGGCGGCACGACGCCGACGATCACGGTGGTGCCTCAGTCGATCATCTCGTCGCTCCCGACCGGACCCGTCGCTCTGCAGTCCGGGACCCTCGTCCGGAACGCGAGCAGCGCAACCGTCTACCTCGTCAACGGTGTGACCAGCAAGATCCCGTTCTCGTCGTTCGACCCAGCGACGGAGGCCGGCTTCACGACCTTCACGTACACGTCGGACGACCGTCTGGCCGCGTATCCCACGTCGTCCACCCTGCTGGGCTTCGGGGTGCTCTGCGGGAGCCAGAAGTACGTGAGCGCGGGCGGCTCCATCCACTCCGTCCCGTCGTCGCTGGCCGCGAATTACCCGTTCAGCTACGTGGAGCTCGACACCTTCACCTGCGGCCTGGTGACCAAGGGGAGCGACGCCACGGCGTTCATCCGGACGCCGGAAGGATCGATCTACTACCTGAGCGGCGGCCAGAAGCACCCCATCTCGTCGATGACCCGCTACAACCAGCTCGCGAACGGCCAGGCGTGGCTCAACGTCGTGGACGGCTTCGCGGCGGGGATCCCCACGGGAGCCGCCGCCTGATCGTGCGCCGCCCCGGCCCTCGGGAAACTCCCGGTCGGGGCGGCGTTAGACTCTCTAGGTGCTCCGGGCAGCCCGGCGCACTTCCCGATCCCGTCCCCGTTCGAGGTAAAGCAATGACATCACCGGTCGATGCGGACGAGCGCGCCGCCGTCATCGAGTCCCTCCCGATGGAGAACGTCGGACAGAAGTCCGGCTTCGTCCGGGGCTCCGGGCGGTCCCTGGCCGATGTCTGGGCCCACCGCGAACTGCTCGGGCTCCTCGTCCGGCGCGAGCTCAAGGCACGCTACAAGGACAGCTCGCTCGGCATCGTATGGAGCCTCTTCCGGCCGCTGGCGCAGCTCCTCATCTACTACTTCGCGATCGGCCAGGTCCTCGGCGCCGCCCGCGCGACGCCCGACTTCGCGATCTTCGTCTTCATCGGCCTGACCATGTGGGGGCTGTTCGCCGAGATCGTCACGGGCAGCACCACCGCGATCCTCGCCAACGCCGGCCTCGTGAAGAAGGTGTACCTCCCGCGCGAGATCTTCCCGTTGAGCGCGATCGGCGGAGCGCTCTTCAACTTCCTCGTCCAGTTGATCGTCCTCGTCATCGCGATCGTGCTCCTGGCCACCGTGCCGTTCGGCTGGAACCTCAACCTCCTGCTGGCTCCGCTGGCCGTCGTTACGCTGGTGGTGTTCGCCACGGCGATCGGGCTGTGCCTCTCGGCCGTGAACGTCTATCTGCGCGACACGCAGCATCTCGTCGAGATCGCCATCATCATCCTGTTCTGGGCGTCGCCGATCGTCTACTCGTTCACGTACGTGAACAAGCTCCTGCACGGCAACTGGCTCGAGCAGATCTACCTGGCGAACCCCGTGACGATCGCGGTCATCTCGATGCAGAAGGCGCTCTGGGCCGCCGGGTCCGCGGCGACAGGCCCTGAGGCCCAGGTCTTCCCGGACCACCTGGCCGTCCGCCTGCTGATCATGCTCGTCGTCAGCATCGTCCTTGTCTGGCTCTCCCAGCGGGTCTTCTCCCGCCTGCAGGGCAACTTCGCTCAGGAGCTGTGACCCCGATGACCATGCCCTCCCTCGTCTCCGTCTCCGGCGTCTCCAAGCGATTCGTCATGCACAAGGAGAAGTCGCTCAAAGAGCGCCTCGTCAACTTCAGCGCCTCCCGCCGTCACCGCGACGACTTCTGGGCGCTCCGCGACATCGACCTCGAGATCCCGGTCGGCAGCACGGTGGGCCTCGTCGGGCACAACGGCTCCGGCAAGAGCACCCTGCTCAAGGTCGTCGGCGGCATCATCGAGCCCACGACGGGATCGGTGAGCCGGCGCGGCCGGATGGCCGCGCTCCTCGAGCTCGGCGCCGGATTCCACCCCGACCTCACCGGTCGCGAGAACGTGTACCTCAACGCGGCGATCCTCGGCCTCAGCCGCAAGGAGACCGATAAGTACTTCGACGCGATCGTCGACTTCTCCGGGATCGAGTCGTTCATCGACACGCAGGTGAAGTTCTACAGCTCCGGCATGTATGTGCGGCTGGCGTTCGCCGTCGCCGTGCACGTCGACCCCGACCTGCTGCTCGTGGACGAGGTCCTCGCCGTGGGCGACGAGCCCTTCCAGCGCAAGTGCATGGACAAGATCGAGGAGTTCCAGCGCGAGGGCCGCACCATCGTGCTGGTCAGCCACTCGGCGGAGCAGGTCGGCCGGCTGTGCGACCGGGTCGTCGTCCTCAACCACGGCAACCAGATCTTCGACGGCGACCCGGCCGACGGCCTGCGGGTCCTCCGATTCGGGTTCGAGCAGGAGCGGCTGGAGCACGACCGCGCGCACGCGGGTGGAGAGCCCGTCGTGCCGCCGGCGCGGATCGCCGGCATCGACGTCGTGTCGGCCGTCACGGACGAGGACCGCATCATCGTCAAGGCCGGCGGCGACCTCACCCTCCGCTACCGGTACGAGCTCACGCAGCCGCAGCCGCCGATCGTGGCCGGCATCGCGATCGAGACCTCCACCGGCCAGCCCGTCTACGGCGTCAACACCCGTGTGCTCAAGGTCGACATCCCGACGACGCCGGGAGAGCACAGCGTCTCGTTCGCATTCCCGAACCACACCCTCGGGTCGGGCAACTACATCGTCCGCGGCAGTCTCGAAGAGCTCGCGGGGCCTTCGCTGGACCGGCTCAACCCGGGCGCGGTGTTCGAGGTGGACGAGCCGCAGTACGGCTCGGGCCTCATCCGCCTGGACGTCACGGCTTCGGTCGACGACGACGCTGTGAAGGACATCGCCGCGAAGAATGCCGCAGCTCTGGAGGAGCCGGCCGGCGAGCTCTGAGCCGGCCGGCGGGTTCTGAACTGGCGGTAGCCGGGGCTCAGCCGAGCCCGCGGACCCACTCCCACTGACGCTCCAGGCCCTCGCGCAGCGACACCCGGGGCGTCCAGCCGAGCGCGTCCCTGGCGAGCTCGCTCGACCCTCCGGTGCGGAACACGTCGCCGCGGACCGTCGGTTCGTAGCGCACGTCGACCGGCGCGCCGGTGACCTCGCCGATGACGGCGAGCACCTGGTTCACCGAGACGCTCGACCCGCCGGACAGGTTCATCACCCGCGGGAGCGGTCCGTCGGCGCCCATCGCGGCGATCACGGCCGCGACGATGTCGCCCACATAGGTGAAGTCGCGGATCTGCTCGCCGTCGCCGAACACGCGGATCGGCTCCCTCGCCGAGACGGCGCGGAGGAAGCGCGTGAACGCCATGTCCGGGCGCTGCCCTGGTCCGTAGACCGTGAAGAAGCGCAGGGCCGCGGTGTCCAGCTCGTAGTTGGCCCGGTAGAGGTGCACGAGGTGCTCACCGGCGAGCTTCGTGACCCCGTAGGGGCTGTGCGGGGCCGGGAGGGCCTCCTCCGTGGTCGGGTAGCTCTCGGCTTGGCCGTAGACCGACGACGAGGACGCGTAGACCAGCCGGATGCCCGGCGCGCCCTTGAGCGCCTCCAGGAGCCGCTGGGTGGAAGTGATGTTGGCGTGCGTGTACGCGCCGAACTGGTCGCCCCACGATCCGCGCACCCCGGGCTGGCCGGCGAGGTGCGCGATGGCGTCAACCCCGTAGGAGAGCAGCGTCGGGGTGTCGATGTCGGCGAGGTCCGCCTCCACGAAGCGGAACCGCGGGCTGTCGACGGCGTCGACGTTCGCTCGCTTGATCGCCGGGTCGTAGTACGACGTGAGCGAGTCGACGCCGACGACGTCGTCGCCGCGCTCCAGCAGCGTCCGGACGAGATTGCTCCCGATGAATCCGGCTGCGCCGGTGACGAGGACCCTAATCGGTCGACCCTCCTGCTCTCAGGCGGCGGACTCTGCCGCCGATGACTCGGATCGGCTTCGACGCGCGCCACGAGAAGCTCGTGACCACCTGCGTGAACCGCGCCTCCGCACGCATCGCGCGCGCGTCGGCCTCCGCCAATTCTAGCCGCGCGGCGCTGACCCGCTCGTCGGCCGCCTTCACCTGCTCGAGGGCGGCGTCCACGTCGGCGATGTACGAGTCGGCACGCTCCCGCTCGGCCACCAGCTCGCGCTCGATGCGTGCGATCTCGGCGAGGAGCGGGCCTGTGCGCCGCCCCGTACTGACGCTCAGGTGCGCGCGGCGCTTGACGTCGACCGGCCAGCGATGCCATTCCGACGCGTTGTTGTCGCCCTCGATGGCCTTGGGGACCACCGGACCGAGCGCGAACGCGACGTTCGCCGAGAGCTGGTCGCGGCGGGAGTAGCGCAGGACGTGGTCATACCAGATCCGCATCGACGCCGCGACATCCGGCGTGCGCCGCCGCGCCAGCATCCCGTTCCAGTAGGGCTGCTCGAGCAGCACATCGGGGTACGCCTCCGCATAGTGGAGGAGTTGCTCGTTCACGCGGCCGGCGTCGTCGTAGTTGAGGCGGACGATCTCGTCGAACTCGTCGATGACGCGCCCGCGGAAACTGTGCCGATGGAGGGTGAAGTCGGAGTCCTTGAGCCACTCGTCGAGGATGTCCTCCGGTCGTGCCTCCAGGTGCACCGAGTTGTCGATGTAGAGGGTCTCCTCGTACGCGTCGAGGGCGGGGTGGCCGATGATCTTGAAGGCGCGCTGGCTGCGGACCAGGTCGAACGGGAAGGGGAGCTCGACCCTCACGATCGTCCAGGTGTCGCTGACCAGGTCGTCGCGGTCGGTGAAGCAGATGAAGTCGACGTCGCTCGCACGTGCGACGGGCTGCTCGCTCAGATCCTCGTAGGGGCCCAGCAGTGCGGTGTAGACGGCTCGGGGCGTCGTCATCGATCCTCTTTCCATGGATGGCTCGCCCGCGTCCTCGTCGACGCATGGGCTCAGAAGTCCCGTCAACTCTACCCGGATAGCATTGTGGACATGCTCCGGTCCAGACAGGACGTCCACTTCGTCTTCGCGCCCGCCTTCGCGGAGTCGGGGTCGACCGTCATGCGCGGTCGGCAGCTCGCCGGCATCGCCGAGACGGCCCTCGGGCGGCGCGCCCGGGTGCGCTACACGCCGCTGGACGCGCCCTTCCGCAATTCCACCCTCTTCCTCACCAAGGGTGCGCTGCGCGTGGCCGACGCCGACCGGCTCGCCGCGCTGAAGGCGGGGGGCAACCGGCTGCTGTTCGACGTCGTGGACGAGGCGCCGCCGCCGACGAGCGGGTTCGCCGACGCCATCGTCGCGGCCTCCCTCACCGCGTTCGTCGACCTGCAGCGCGACCACCCCACCCGCGAGATCCTTCTCGTGAACCACCACGTGGACCCGCGGCTGGACTCTGCGGCGGGCACGCCGCCCACCGACCGGCTGCGCGCCGGCTACTTCGGCGAGCTCGTCAACGCCGTGCTCACCCCGCGCATCGAGGAGACCGTCACGCCGGTCCTGGTCGACACCTCGACGCAGGACCCGGCCTGGCTCGGGCGCATCCGGGAGTTCAATCTCCACTACGCCGTGCGCCTGTTCCGCGGCGCCGACCTGCACAAGCCGTTCCTCAAGGGGTTCACGGCCGCGCACACGGGCAGCAACATCCTCATCCAGCGCTCGCAGGCGGAGGCCGTGCTCTGGCTCGGCGACGACTACCCGTATCTCATCGACGGCGGCCCCGACGGGGAGCCAGGCGAGCGGGCGATCCTCGACGCGCTCGACCGCGTCCGCGACGACTTCGGCTCGCCGGAGTGGGAACGCGGCCTCGACATCATGCGCGGCATCCGCGAGCGCACGAGCGTCGCGCGGATCGGCCGCGAGCTCGCGCGCGCCCTACTCTGAGTCCGGACGGCGCCGGTCAGTCCCGCTTGCGGGAGTGCTCGAGTGACTTCGCCCGCACGGCGTCCTTGTCTGTGATGTCGACGAGCGTCGAGTCGCGGTAGCTGCGCCACTTGACCACCTGGTACGCCGGGTTGACCGCGAGCCAGAACGCCTTGCGTTTCCAGGAGAAGTCGCCGTCGCGGAGGATTCGGAGGGTGTCCCCCACGATCCCGCGGGCGGTGAGCCGCAGCTGCTGCGGCCGTGACATCGGCGGGATCGGGAAGCCGATCTCGCGCAGCCCGACCGTCTCGTCGAAGATGCGCCGCTCGTACTCCCCCAGCGTGAGGTCGTTCGAGTGCTCGACCGCCGCACGCCCGGCGTACGCCTTGGAGTACCCGGCCTCGAGCAGGTCGCGGCCGAAGAGCTGGTCCTCCGCGTACCGCACGTCGCGGTACGGGACGACGTCGGTCAGGAAGCGGCGGCGGGCGGCCGAGTTCACGTCCGAGTAGAACGCCATTGCCCCGAGCACGCCCTCCTCCTTCGCGAAGTCGTCCTTGTAGAAGACCGTCGTGCCGAAGTCGGGGCCGAAGCCGGCGAACACCCCGCGGATCTCGTACTTGAGCAGCGGGAAGCAGCCGGGCCGCGGGACCTGCTTGCCCATCACGGCCACGATCTTCTCGTCGATGGCGAACGGGGCGAGCAGCTCGGTGAGCCAGCTCTCCGAGGCAGGGACGGCGTCGTGGGTCAGATATACGACGAACTCACCGGCGGCGAGCTGCGCCGCCAGGTTGCGGGTGCGGCCGTGGCCGAACTCGCTGTTCGGGATCTGCTTGAGCACGACCTCGGGGAAGTCGGCGACGATCGACAGCGTGCTGTCGGTGGAGCCGGAGTCGATCACCAGCACCTCGACGCTCCCGGTGTAGTCCTGCCGGCGGATCATCTCGAGGATGCGCCTCAGGTAGGTCTCCCCGTTGTACGTCAGGATGGCGATCGTCACGTCCACGGACGGTGCGTCAGTCACGTTCTCTCCGGATCTCCTCGTAGGTGCGCTCGATGCCGGCGTGGAGCCCCACGGATTCCTCCAGCGTCCCGAACTCGCTCGTGTAGCGGGCGGTGTCCAGCACGACGCGGTCGACGAACGTCGGCGGCGCCGGGCGGACGTCCACGGCGAAGTCCACGCCGGTCACCTCGCGGAGCGTCTGCAGGATCTCGGACACCGACGACCCCGTCCCGCTGCCCATGTTGTAGAGGCGGTGACGGCCGACGGTGCGCACTAGCGGCAGGATCATCCGCACGAGGTCCTCGACGTAGATGTAGTCGCGCACCATGCTGCCGTCGCCGAACTGGAGGACTGGCTCGCCGTGCGCGATCCGGCGCAGCGCGATCGGGATGAGGCCCTGCTTGCGGTTCGGGTGCTGACGGGTCCCGTACGGGTTCGAGATGCGCAGGACGGTGTAGTCGAGGCCGTGCGTGCGGCGGAAGAACTCCAGGTAGTGCTCGATCGTGAGCTTGCCGATGCCGTACGGCGACACCGGCAGTGCCCGGTCGGACTCCGAGTACTCCGGCTTGCCCTGGTCGCCGTAGATGGCGCCGCCGGTCGAGGCGTAGAAGACGCGCTCGACGCCCGCCGCGACACAGCTCTCGAGGAGTTCGACCGTCTGGGCCACGTTGGTGCGGATGTCGAGCGTCGGGTCGCCCGCGGCGGTCGCCGGGGTGGTGGTCGACAGGAAGTGGAAGACGTAGCGCTGGCCCGCGACGGCGTCGTCGAGGTCGGACCGGTTCAGGAAGTCGCCGGTGATCGGCCGGGCGCGGTCGGTCCGGAAGGACGGCCTGGCCGAGAACCGGTCGAACGCGGTGACGTGCAGCCCCTCCTGGACGAGCGCGTCGACGAGGTGCGACCCGAGGAAGCCGTTCGCCCCGATGACGGCGGCGCTATCCACGCATCGCCCTCTCGAACGCCTCCACGAAGGTCCGGCCGGAATCCTCCCAGGTGGAGTTCCCGACGGACTCCGACGCGATCCGCGCGTACTCCGGCGCGTCGGGGCGGTCGAGCACCTCGACCAGCTTCTGCGCGATGGCGAGCGGGGAGGCCGGGACGTACGCGATGTGCTCGTTGTCGGACACCATGCGGTTGTTCGGCCCGTCGTTCACCACCGGGATCACGCCGCTCGCCAGGAGTTCCAGGGGCAGCAGCGACATGTTCGACAGCGACAGGACCAGGCCGGCGGCGCAGCGGTTGTAGACGGCGTTCAGCTCGCTGAGCTGCAGGCTGGACAGATTCTCGTACTCGAAGGGGATCTCCCAGTTGGAGACGTCCCAGCCAGCGAGGTTGATCTTCACGTCCGGACGGAGCTTGGCGAAGTCCGCCAGCGCGATCAGGCCGAACTCGAACGCGCGCCGCGGCGTCACCGGGCGGGCGTAGAAGAAGATCTCGTTCCGGCGCTCCGCGTTCTCGTAGCGGTAGCGCGTGCGGTCCACGGAGAAGTCGAAGTGCTCGGCCTTCATGCCGAACTCGCGGTGCAGCTTGTCGGCGAGCCAGCCGCCGGCGGTGATCGCGTGGAAACCGAAACGGTAGGTGTTCTCGGCCAGGAGGGCCTCGGAGCCGAGCGGGTAGAACAGGGGCTCGAAATCCTGGACGAAATAGAGCCGGCGGGCGCGCGACGGATCGAGGAAGGCTGGGTAAGCGGTCTCCCAGCCCGTGGCGAAGATGGCGTCCGTCCCGTCAGCCACGCCGGCGGTCCGGTCCCAGATCCGGATGTCGCCGTCGAGGTCCGGGTACGCCTCGGACGCGGCCAGCATCTCGCGGACGAGCGTCACGTCGACGGCCGCGTCGCCGGCGTTGTAGAGGTACACATCGCAGGTGTGACCGGCCTGCTCGGCGAATTTGATGAAGCGGAACAGGTTCTGGTGGCCACCGCTCTCCTTGCCGGGAGGGGACATGATCCACGCGATCCGGCACGGCCGGTCGGCGACCGCGATGGGGTGGGAAATGCGCTCCGGAATCCGCGTCCAGTCGACCGCCGCAGCGTCGGCCATGTCGACGAGCAGCCGCGGGCGCTGAGGCGCGGTCACCTGTCCCACCTTGGACCGTGCGTAGCCGATGGTGGTCCTGATCCCGTTGTTCTTGACCATCAGGAAGGCAGTGCGGGTCTTCCGCGCGATCACCCGGGGGCCACGTTCGACGGCTCGAGAGAAAAGCTTGCCCACTGCTGCCACGTCGTCTACTCGTCTTCCTTGGTTGTGTGTCGTCCTGGCCCGGTCCTGCGTCGCCCTGGCGCAGACGCGCCGTTCTGCCGTCCGCAATCTTCCCACAGAAGGATGAAAGGGGAATCCAGGCGGCACTGTATGCTCGACGGGTGCCCCGATCCGCCGATGCGACGGCCGTCGTGACCGTCAGCTACAACTCGAGCGGGCAGTTCGACTCTTTTCTCACGAGCCTCCGGCCGGAGTTGAGCCGCGGCCTGCGGGTGCTCATCGCGGACAACGGCTCCGCCGACCTCGACGAGACGCGCCGCATCGCGGCGGAGTTCGGCGCCGAGGTGGTGGCGCTCGGCGAGAACCACGGCTACGGCGGCGCGATCAACCGCGCGGTGCGCACCCTCCCGGACGACGTGGACGCCATCCTGGTGAGCAACCCGGACATCATCGTGACGCCCGGAGCGATCGAGCTCCTGCGGGAGCGCCTGGACTCCGACCCGCGCATCGCCGCCGTCGGGCCGCGCATCCTCAACGAGGACGGCACTGTGTACCCGTCCGCCCGCAGCATCCCGTCGCTGCGCACCGGCATCGGCCACGCTCTGTTCGTGCGGGTGTGGCCCGGCAACCCGTGGACCCGCTCGTATCGCGCCGAGCGCGAGACCGAGGCCCGCGACGTCGGCTGGCTCTCCGGGGCCTGCCTGCTCGTCCGGCGCGAGGCGTTCGAGCGCATCGACGGGTTCGACGAGGGCTACTTCATGTATTTCGAGGACGTCGACCTCGGCTACCGGTTCGGCAAGCACGGCTACCGCAACCGCTACGAGCCCACGGCGTCGGTCATCCACCATGGCGGCATGTCCACCCGCACCGAGTCGAAGCGGATGCTCGCGGCGCACCACCAGAGCGCCTACCGGTTCCTCTCGAACAAGTACCCGGGGCCGCTCCTGGCGCCGGTGCGGCTCACGCTCCGCGTCGCGCTCACGGTCCGCGCGTGGCTGCTCACGCGTGGACTGTGAGGCGACGCTCCAATGCGGTTCGGAGTCAGGACTCCAGCAGCCGGCGCAGATACTGGCCGTAGCCGCTCTTGACCAGCGGCGCGGCGAGCTCGTCGAGACGCTGGTCGTCGATCCACCCTGCTCGCCAAGCGATCTCCTCGACGCAGCCGACCTTGAAGCCCTGACGGTCCTCGATGACGCGGACGTACTCGGACGCCTGCATCATCGACTCGAACGTCCCGGTGTCGAGCCACGCCGTGCCGCGGTCGAGCACCTGCACCTGCAGCTTGCCGGCCTGCAGGTAGCGCTCGTTGACCGTGGAGATCTCCAGTTCGCCGCGCGCGCTCGGCTCGATCGTCTTGGCGATCTCCACCACGGAGTTGTCGTAGAAGTAGAGACCGGGGACGGCGTACTTGCTCTTCGGCTCGGCCGGCTTCTCCTCGATGGAGAGCGCGGTGAAGTTGTCGTCGAACTCGACCACGCCGTAGGCGGTCGGGTCGCTCACCTGGTAGGCGAAGATGAGCGCGCCGTCGATGTCGGCGTGCTGGCGCAGCGACGACCCGAGCCCGGTGCCGTGGAAGATGTTGTCGCCGAGGACGAGCGCGACGGACTCGTCGCCGATGAACTCCTCGCCGATGATGAACGCCTGCGCGAGCCCGTCGGGCGAGGGCTGCACGGCGTACTCCAGGCGGATGCCGAGCTGCGAGCCGTCGCCGAAGAGCGCGCGGAACTGCTCGTTGTACTCCGGCGTCGTGATGATGAGGATCTCGTTGATGCCCGCCATCATGAGCGTCGACAGCGGGTAGTAGACCATCGGCTTGTCGTAGATGGGCATGAGCTGCTTGGAGATGCCCTTGGTGATGGGCCAGAGCCGGGTGCCGGAGCCGCCGGCGAGGATGATTCCGCGCATGGTGTGGGGTCGTCCTTACTTGTCGTTCAGCGAAGCGTAGAAGGCGCGGGCCGCGTCCCAGGTGGGCAGCAGGCCGCTGTCCTTCGCCTGCAGGAGGCCAGGAGCGTCGGTGTCCTTGGGGGAGAGCAGGAGGTCGTCGGCCGGCACGGGGAACTCGAGGGCGATGTCGCCGTCGAGCGGGTTGATCCCGTGCTCGCGTCCCGGGTTGTACACGTCGGTCACCAGGTAGCTGACGGTCGCGTCGTCGGTCAGCGCGACGAAGCAGTGGCCGAGGCCCTCCGCGACATAGATCGCGCGGCGGTCGGTGTCGTCGAGGAGCACGGAGTCCCACTGGCCGAAGGTCGGCGAGCCGACCCGGATGTCGATGACGAAGTCGAGCACCGCGCCGCGGGGCGCCATGACGTATTTGGCCTGGCTCGGCGGGATGTCGGCGAAGTGGATTCCCCTCACCGAGCCGCGGCGCGACACCGAGGTGTTGCCCTGCTTGAGGTCGAGCGAGTGGCCGACCGCCTCCTCCAGCCGGTCGAACCGGTAGAACTCGAAGAACAGGCCGCGGTCGTCCGCGTGCTGCACCGGGGTGATCTCATAGGCGTCGGGGATCGATAGTTCGCGGATCTGCACCCCGGGAGTCTACCAATGCGGCCTCACGGTAGACTCGACGCCGGTTCACCGACAGAAAGCAGCCCATCCGCATGAAGATTCTCGTCACAGGTGGCGCCGGATTCATCGGCTCCAACTTCGTCCGCCGCACCCTGCAGGACGCCTACCCGGGCCTGGAGGGCGCCGAGGTCGTCGTCCTGGACGCACTGACCTACTCGGGTAACCTGGCGAACCTCGCGCCGGTCGCGGACTCCCCGCGCTACACCTTCGTCAAGGGCGACATCCGCGACGGCGGCCTGCTCGACGAGCTGTTCCCGACGATCGACGCCGTGGTGCACTTCGCAGCGGAGTCGCACGTCGACCGCTCGGTGCGCGACGCGTCGATCTTCGTCGAGACCAACGTGCTCGGCACCCAGCAGCTCCTCGACGCGGCCCTGCGCAACAAGGTGGAGCGCTTCGTCCACGTCTCCACCGACGAGGTCTACGGCTCCATCGCAGAGGGCTCGTGGGCGGAGGACCGCCCGCTCGAGCCGAATTCGCCGTACTCCGCCTCGAAGGCCGGCAGCGACCTCCTCGCCCGCAGCTACTTCCGCACGCACGGTCTCAACCTGTCGATCACGCGCTGCTCGAACAACTACGGCCCGTACCACTTCCCCGAGAAGGTCATCCCGCTTTTCGTCACCAATCTGATCGACGACAAGCACGTCCCGCTGTACGGCGAGGGCAACAACATCCGCGACTGGCTGCACGTCGACGACCACACCCGCGGCATCGCGATGGTGCTCGTGAACGGCCGCGCCGGCGAGATCTACAACATCGGCGGCGGCACCGAGCTCACCAACAAGGAGCTCACCCAGCTGCTGCTCGACGCCACCGGCAAGGACTGGTCGTACGTCGACCGCGTGGCCGACCGGCTCGGCCACGACCTGCGCTACTCGGTCGACATCTCCAAGATCCAGAAGGAGCTCGGCTACCAGCCGCTGGTGCCGTTCCAGCAGGGGCTCGCCGACGTCGTGCAGTGGTACCGCGACAACCGCGCGTGGTGGGAGCCGCTCAAGGCCCGCGCCGCGCTGGACAACTGATGCGCGTCCTCGTCGCAGGCGCGAACGGCCAGCTCGGCCAGGACCTCCAGAAGGCCCTGGCCGCGCGCGGTCACGAGGTGACCGCGCTCGGCCGCGCCGGGCTCGACGTCACCGACCGTGACGCGGCGGTCGCCGCGGCCGCCGGCCACGACGCCGTCGTCAACGCGTCCGCCTACACCAAGGTGGACGACGCCGAGACGCACGAGGACGAGGCCTACGCGATCAACGCGCTCGGCACGGAGAACCTGGCCGTCGCCGCAGCGGCGGCGGGCGCGCGCTACGTGACAGTCTCCACCGACTACGTGTTCGACGGTCACGCCACCAAGCCGTACGCCGAGGACACCCCGCGCGACCCGATCAACGCCTACGGCCGCACCAAGGCGGCCGGCGAAGAGCTGGCGCTCGCCGCCCACCCGGACGGCACCTATGTCGTGCGCACCGCGTGGCTGTACGGCGCGGGCGGCCCGAACTTCGCCAAGACGATGGTGAAGCTCGCCGGCAGCCACGAAACCGTGAGCGTCGTCGCCGACCAGCTCGGGCAGCCGACGTGGACCGGCGACCTCGCCGACCAGATCGTCGCACTGCTGGAGTCCGACGCGCCCGCGGGCGTCTACCACGGCACGAATTCGGGCCAGGCGAGCTGGTTCGAGTTCGCGAAGGCGGTCTTCAGCGCCGCCGGATTGAACCCTGATAGGGTCACACCGACCGACAGCGCGACGTTCGTCCGCCCCGCACCCCGACCGTCCTACTCCGTGCTGGCGCACGGCGCGTGGGCGAAGGCCGGACTGACGCCCATGCGGTCGTGGGAGGCCGCCCTGGCAGACGCCGCACGGCACGGAGTCCTGGACCTGGAGACGAATGACGACACTCAGCGTGGTGGTCGATGAGCTCACCTCGGCCGACACCGGCGGAGCCCGCCGGTACACCGAGGAGCTGACCCGTCAGCTGATCGCCACCGCGCCGGCAGGGTGCGAGGTGCGCGCGTTCGTGTCGAACGTCCCCGAGGAGCAGCTCGACGAGCTGCGCGCGGTGCTGCCCGGCCTCGCCGACCTGGTGCGGCTGCCCCTGGCCCGGCGCGAGCTCGCGCTCGCCTGGCAGTCGGGCATCCCCGTGGGCAGCGTGCGCGGGATGGTGCACGCACCGAGCCTCCTTGCGCCGCTGCGCAAGCACGACACCCTGAACGACGGCGACCAGGTCGCCGTGACCATCCACGACGCGCTCGCCTGGACGCATCCGGAGTCGCTCGGCGCCACCACGGTGATGTGGACGAAGTCGATGGCCAAGCGCGCCCGCAAGCACGCCGACGCGATCGTCGTCCCGACCCACGCGGTCGCGAACCGCCTGGCCGAGTCCTTGGACTTCGGCGACCGGATCCGGGTCATCGGGGGCGCCCCCGCCACGACTCTGCGTCTCCCGGCCGACGCCGACGAGCGCGCGGCCCGGCTCGGCCTGCCCCCGGTGTACGCGTTCACGCTGGGCTCGATCATGCCGCGTAAGGGCATCGCACCGCTCATCCGAGCGGTCGCCCGGCCGGAGGCCCACGACATCCCACTGCTCATCGCCGGCCCGGATCGCTACGGCGACGGCACCGCGACCGGCGTCGCCGCCGCGGCGGGCCTGCCGGAGGACCGCGTGCGCGCGCTCGGCCGGCTGGACGACGCCGACCTCGCGGTCGTGCTCGACCGGGCGACCCTGTTCGTCTACCCGAGCCTCGCCGAGGGCTTCGGCCTCCCGATCGTGGAGGCGTTCAAGTTCGGCCTCCCGGTCATCCACTCCGACGACCCGGCCCTCGTGGAGGTCGCCGCCGGCGCGAGCCTGGTCGTGGAGCGGCCGGCCTCCCCCGAGGACGACGCCGGCTACAGCGAGCGCCTGGCCGCCGCCATCGGCCGCGTGCTCGACGACGGCGACCTCCGCGGCCGCCTCGGCGTGCTCGCCTCCGACCGGGCGCGCGCCTTCAGCTGGCGCGACTCCGCCGAGCGCGTCTGGGCCCTGCACGCCGACCTCTGACGCGCGCTCGCGCTCCACGCGATTCGTGACGAATGTCGCGATTGCGCGCCCCATTCCCGCGATTCGTCACGAATGTGCGCACCGCGATTCGTGACGAATGTCGCGATTGCGCGCGCGATAGCCGCGATTCGTGCCGAATGTGCGCAGCGTCAGGCGCGCGTCGAGGAGGTGACGGGCTCGCGAGGGGTGGCGTCAGCCGTCTCCTCGGGGCCGAACCAGGCGCGGTAGCGGGCGGACGCCCACTCGCCGGCCGCCTTCGACCAGCCGTGGCTGCGCTTCTCGATCAGCCAGGTGAAGCCGACCGCGACCAGCACGGCCACCGGGAGGGCGAACAGCAGAGGCACGTACCAGGCCTGCCCGGCGAACAGGTAGGTGCTGAACAGGATGATCGGCACGTGCACCAGGTACAGACTGAACGAGATCGCGCCGAGGAACTGCAGCGGACGCGACTCGAACAGCACCCGCAGCGGCGTCCAGCCGAGGGCGGCCACCACCAGGCCCGCCGCCGCCAGCGGGACGAGCCCCTTCAGCACGTTGTCGAGCGCGGGGATGCCCCCCACGTCCGGCCCGAGGAGCCACGGCGCGATGAGCAGCAGCGCGCTGCCGAGGGTGAGCCCGGCCCACAGCGGATGCCGGAACCAGCGGGCGTTGATCCGCGCGGCGGCGTCGCGGACGACGTCGAGCCGCACCGCGATGACCGCGCCGACGAAGAACGCCGGGAAGTACTCCAGCTCCCCCGACCCGGCGTGCGCGCCCAGCCAGGTGAGTGCGCAGGCCAGCGCCAGGCCGCCGATCCACCACCTGCGCACGGCGAGCGCCGCGATCGCGAACACCGGCAGCAGCAGCGAGAAGGCGAGCTCCCAGCGCAGCGACCACAGCGGGTTGTTGATCTGGCCGTCGCCGCCGAGGAGGTCGATCGCCTTGACGATGTACTCCCATGAGAAGTTCGGGGTCGAGGAGTCGCTGAGCCACGTCCCGCTCGGCTGCGGGCTCACCTGCGGGATGGCGGCGACCCACGCGGCGGCGAGCACGACCGACGCCGCTACCGGCACCATGAGCCGCACCACGCGGCGCGGGAAGTAGGCGACCCAGTCGAAGCCGCGGCGGCGCACCACGGGCAGCGTCACCACCAGCCCGGACAGCACGAAGAACACGATCACCGACTCCACGCCGGCCGAGGCCAGCTTGAGCGGCGTGTAGCTGATCCACCACATGAATGAGCCGCCGGGGGCGTGACCGCCGCCCGGCGCTCCGGGGAACTCGGGGTTCGTATAGAGCGCGTGGTGGAAGAGGACGACGACCGCCGCGAGTCCGCGGAGTCCGTCGAGGGATGTCAGGCGTGCACTGTCTTTCGTCCGCGTCTTCTGGTCCACACTTCCACCTGTACTCGTCAGAGGCGGGCGACGGTACCGGCGGGCGCTGGGCGGTTCCTGTGACCTGTTCAGGGGTCACTTGGGAGCGTCAGGGAGCGGACGGCTTCGGAGTGGCCGGGGTCTTCGGAGTGGCCGGGGACAGTGCCGTCGTCACGAGCCGGTGGATCTGCGCGTAGTCCGGCTTCGTCGGGTCGATCGCGGGAGGCACCAGCTCCAGCTTGTCGACCGGCTGCGCACGCGTCTTCATGCCCAGGTCGACGAAGTAGCCGAGCATCGATTGCGGGATGTCGGTCTTCATCACCTGCGCGCCGGCCGTCGCGATCCCCTGGAACTTGGTGACGACGTTGAGCGGGTTGAACTGCGTGAGGATGGCGTCCTGCAGCTGCCGCTGGCGCGCCATCCGGTCGTAGTCGCTCGTGCCGTGCCGCGCCCGCGCGTACCACTGGGCGTGGTAGCCGTCCAAGTGGTGCCGCCCGGGCTGGATCCACTCCACGACGCCGTTCAGGTTCTCGTCGCCGCCGATCGGCACCTTCTCCGTCACGGTGACGTCGACCCCGCCGAGCGCGTCGATCAGGTCGGCGAAGCCCTGCATGTCGATGAGCACGTAGTACTGGATGGTCAGCCCGGTCGCACCCTCCAGCGCGTCCCGCATCGCCTCGATCCCCGGCTCGCTCCGCTGCTTCTTCGCGTTCGGGTAGAGGTCGGGCTTGTAGAGCTCGACTTCGGTGTAGATGGAGTTGAGCTGGCAGACGTCGACGTCGCACCGGTCGTGGTAGCCGTAGCCGTCCGGGTAGACGGCCTTCAGCGGCGATTTCGCCGAGAACGGCACCGGGTTCAGGTCGCGCGGGAGGCCGATGGTGACGGCTTTGCCTGTGCTCGCGTCGATGCTGACGATCGACATGCTGTCCGGCCGCAGCCCCTGCCGGTCGGGTCCGGCGTCACCGCCGAGCAGCATGATGTTGTAGCGGCCGTTCACGGGCGCGACGGGGGCGCTGGCGGCGAAGATGTCGCCGAGCGCACCGCGCGCCGAGCCGGCGACCGCGGAACCGTAGGCCGCGGTCCCGGCGAGGCCGACCAGGACGAGGACAGAGAAGGCGGCGATCCAGCCGCGCATCTTCGCTCGCGCTTTGACCAGCCGCACGAGCCGCAGCGTGTCGAGAGTCAGCACGATCCAGAGCAGCGCGTACGCGATGAGCAGGAACTGGACGACGGTGAGGCTGCCGGCCTGGGTCGCGAACGTGTACAGCGACGACGGCGACGCGGCCAGGAGGACGAGGGCCACGAGCCCGAGCGCCCAGAGCAGCAGGGTCGCCAGGATGCCGACGCGCCCGAGCACCCGGTTGCCCGCGACGAGCTGCGGCGTGCCGGGCAGGACGATGTTGAGGCCGACGAGCCACCAGCCGCGCGCGGTCATCTCCCCCGGCGACGAGGTGTTCGGGTGCCGGAGCGGGGTCGCCGCGGTCATAGCTGCGACTGCAGCGCCCGGTTCTTCTCCTCCACGCTCGCCTCGAGGTCGGCGGCGAAACGCGCCAGAGCGTCGGACAGCTCCGGGTCGGAGGTGGCGAGGATCTTGACGGCGAGCAGCCCGGCGTTGCGGGCGCCGCCGATGGACACGGTGGCGACCGGGACGCCCGCGGGCATCTGCACGATCGACAGTAGCGAGTCCAGCCCGTCCAGCCGCGCGAGGGGAACCGGCACGCCGATGACGGGGAGCGTGGTGACGGCGGCGACCATGCCAGGCAGGTGCGCGGCACCGCCGGCGCCGGCGATGACGACGCGCACGCCGCGGCCGGCGGCCTCCTTGCCGAAGGCGATCATCTTCTCGGGCGTGCGGTGCGCGGAGACGACCTCCACCTCGTGTGCGACACCGAATTCGGTGAGCACCTTCGCGGCCTCCTGCATCACCGACCAGTCGGAGTCGGAGCCCATGATCACGGACACCAGGGGCTGAGACTGTGCGGGCATGGCAACCACGATAGGTGGGGGGTACGGGGTCGGCGGGTCAGGCCCGCCGGGCGGAAGGAAAATCGGGCGGATTCTCCTTCCGGGCGCGCTTGCGCAGGAGGGAGCCGGGCGTGTCGGGCCGGAAGTCCTGCTCAGCCCTCGAAGAAGGCGGCCGCGGCGCGAGCGCGGTAGACGACGTCGTCCAGGTCGTCGCCGCCGACCGTCACGTGCCCGACCTTCCGGCCAGGGCGCGGCGCCTTGCCGTAGCCGTGGAACTTCGCCTCAGGGTGCGCCGCCAGCGCCGCCGGGTAGCGGTCCTGCAGCGTGCCCGACTCGGGGCCGCCGAGGATGTTCACCATGACCGACCACTCCTCGCGCGGCGCCGTGGAGCCGAGCGGGAGGTCGAGGACCGCGCGCAGGTGCTGCTCGAACTGACCCGTGACGGCGCCCTCGATCGACCAGTGCCCGCTGTTGTGCGGGCGCATGGCCAGCTCGTTGATCAGCACCCGGTCGTCCGTGGTCTCGAACATCTCCACCGCGAGCACGCCGGTGACGCCGAGGCCCTCCGCGACGTGGCGGGCGATGTCGGCGGACACCTGCGCCACTCGGCCGGTCGAGCCGGGCGCCGGAGCGATCACCTCGGCGCAGACGCCGTCGCGCTGCACGGTCTCCACGACCGGCCAGACCGCCATCTCGCCGGACGGGCGCCGGGCGACGAGCTGCGCCAGCTCGCGCCGGAAGTCCACCAGCTCTTCGACCAGCAGCGCGCCCCCGCGGCCGTCCTCGGCGAGCGCGAGGAACCAGTCGTCGGCGCCGGAGGCCTCCGACACGACGCGCACGCCCTTGCCGTCGTAGCCGCCGCGCGCCGTCTTCACGACCGCCAGGCCGCCGTGGTCGGCGAGGAACGCGCCGAGCTCGTCGGCGGACTCCACCGCGGCCCAGTCGGGCACCGGCAGGCCCAGCTCGCTGAGTTTGGCGCGCATCTGCAGCTTGTCCTGCGCGTAGAGCAGCGCGTCGGGACCGGGATGCACCGGGATGCCCCGCCCGACCAGCTCGCGCAGGATCGCCGGCGGCACGTGCTCGTGGTCGAACGTCACGACGTCGACCGTCTCGGCGAAGGCGAGCACGGTGTCGAGGTCGCGGTAGTCGCCGACGCCGGTCGCGGCCAGGTCGGCGCTCATCCCCTCGGCCTCCTCCAGCACGCGGATGTCGATGCCGAGCTCCACCGCGGGAGGGATCATCATCCGGGCCAACTGTCCGCCGCCGATCACACCGACCTTGTTCCTGGCCATCTCCGATGTCTCTCCTCGATACTCTTCACACGGTGCGCGGGCAACTCCCAGATACCGGACACCCGGGCCGCGTAGTGTGGCGAACGCACCTCTATCTTCCCGCATACCCAGGCTGGAGCATGACGACCGAGACGACCGCAGCGCGCCGCACCGCGCGCATCCTCCCGCAGCTGATCAAGTTCGGCGCGGTGGGCGCCGTCGGCTTCGGGGTCAACCTCGTCGTCTTCAACGTGATGCTCCTGATCGTGCTGCGCAACGTGCACCACGCGACGATCTACTCGACGATCGTCGCCACGGTCATCGCCATCCTGACCAACTGGATCGGCAACCGCTACTGGGCGTTCTCCGGCCAGCGCCAGGACAACGCCGCCCGCGAGGGCGTCGAGTTCTTCGCCGTCAGCCTCGCCACCGGCACCGGGATCCCGCTGGTCTGCGTATGGGTCTCGCACTACCTGCTCGGGATGGCGAACCCCGTCGCCGACAACATCTCGGCGAACATCGTCGGTCTCGCGATCGGGATGCTGTTCCGGTTCGCGCTCTACCGCTGGTGGGTGTTCTCGCCCGCCCGGGCCGCACGAGCCGAGGCGAAGGCCGAGCAGCCGGCGACCACCCTCGTCACCGCTCCCGAGCCGGCCGTCACGACGGGCTCGACGCTAGCGCGAACCCCAGACGGTGGTCTCGTCGGAGACTGACTCCGACTGCTGCCTGCGCACCGCGACGACGGTCTGCGCGTGCTCCATCAGCTCGCTCAGCGCGCGCTGCACCTGGTCGGCCTTCGGCACGTCCCGCAGCACGACCGGGTGGTCCAGCCCGGAGTTGATCAGCACATCCCCCGAGCGGAACATGCTCTGCAGCCACGAGCGCCGCACCGCGACGTCGTAGCCGCGGCTGTGCAGCAGTTCCTGGCGCACGCGCACGAAGAAGCCGTGCCGGATGATGAGACGCCGGGTGGTGATCGTGTAGCGCCTGCTCAGCCAGACGGCCAGCGGGAGCAGGAACAGCAGGAGGACGGCCGCGGCCGCGGCGCTCCACACCAGCACGACCTCCCACACCTCGGAGACGCGTCCGGCGAAGAACCCGACTGCCCCTGCCGCGGCGATCAGGGCGAGGCTCGGCCAGAACAGCGCACGCGCGTTCGACCGGAGGCGGGCGATGACCCGCTCGGGTGGCGGCGCGGGCGTACCCTCCGGCGAACTGCTCATGTATCCCATTAATAGCGCAGGTGCGTCACGTCGCCCGCCGCCACCGCCGTTGGGCCGTCATCCGACTCCACGATCAGCCGGCCGGACTCGTCGATCGACGTCGCGGTGCCGAGCAGCACCCCGCCGCCGGGGAGCTCCACACGCACCGAGCGGCCGATCGTGTGGCAGGCCTCCACGACCTCGTCGCGCAGGGCGCTGCGGAGCGGATCGCCGCCCGCGGCCACGAACTCCCGGTAGAGCACGCTGAGCTGGGTGAGGTAGGCCGCCAGCACCGCGTCCGGGTCGATGTCCTTCGCGCCGGCCAGGGCGAGCGAGGTGGAGGTCGCCGTCGGCAGCTCGTCGTGCGCGAGCGTCAGGTTCACCCCGGCGCCGACGATCACGCCGTCCATACCCGGCAGCAGCTCGGACAGGATGCCGCACACCTTGGCCTCATCGATCAGCACGTCGTTCGGCCACTTGACCGCGACCTCCCGGCTCGTGAAGGCCGAGAGCGCGCGGCTCATCGCCACCCCGGCGAGCAGCGGGAACCAGCCGAGCGCCTCCGGGGGCAGTCCCTCCGGCCGCAGCAGCACCGAGATCGCCAGCGCCTTGCCGGGCGGGGACACCCAGACCCGGCCGAGCCGGCCGCGGCCTCCGGTCTGGTTGTCGGTGACCACGACGGCGAGGTCGGGCAGGTCGCCGGCGCGCGCCTGCAGCACGTCGTTGGTGGAAGCCGCCTCCGGCAGCACCTCGAGGACGGGGACGACGGCCCGGCTGCGACGGAAGTTCATTGCTCAATTCTGCCAGCGAACGCACGCGGATTTGTAGGAATCCGTAGACGGCATCGCCGTTCGGCTGGCAGGTAGAGTGAACGGCGTGACCGACACCGAAGCACGTCAGACCCCCGATCCCTTCACGACCGCCGGCAAGCTCGCCGACCTCAAGGAGCGGTTCCACGAGGCCGTGACCGCGAGCGGCCAGGCCGCGATCGAGAAGCAGCACGCGAAGGGCAAGCTGACCGCCCGGGAGCGAATCGACCTGCTCCTCGACCAGGGCTCGTTCGTGGAGTTCGACGAGTTCGTCCGCCACCGCACGCACGCGTTCGGCATGGAGGCCAAGCGGCCCTACGGCGACGCGGTCGTCACCGGCGTCGGCACCATCCACGGCCGCAACGTGGCGGTCTTCAGCCAGGACTTCACCATCTTCGGCGGCAGCCTCGGCGAGGTCGCGGGCGAGAAGATCATCAAGGTCATGGACCACGCGCTGAAGACCGGCGTGCCGATGATCGGCATCCTCGACTCCGGCGGCGCGCGCATCCAGGAGGGCGTGGTCGCGCTCGGCAAGTACGGCGAGATCTTCCGCCGCAACACCGCCGCCTCCGGCGTCATCCCGCAGATCTCCATCGTGATGGGCCCGGCGGCCGGCGGCGCCGTGTACTCCCCGGCGCTCACCGACTTCGTGATCATGGTCGACAAGTCGAGCCACATGTTCGTCACCGGACCCGACGTGATCAAGACCGTCACCGGCGAGGACGTCGGCTTCGAGGAGCTGGGCGGCGCGCTCACCCACAACAAGATCTCCGGCGTCTCGCACTACCTCGCCAGCGACGAGGAGGACGCGCTCGACTACGCGCGCACTCTGCTCAGCTACCTCCCGCAGAACAACCTGGCCGAGCTGCCGGTGTTCGAGTCGGAGCCGGAACTGGAGATCACCGACGCCGACCGCCGGCTCGACACGATCATCCCGGACTCCCCCAACCAGCCCTACGACGTGACAACGATCATCGAGGGGATCGTCGACGACGGCGAGTTCCTGGAGATCCAGCCGCTGTTCGCGCCCAACATCGTGATCGGCTTCGCCCGCGTGGAGGGCCGCTCGGTCGGCATCGTCGCCAACCAGCCCAGCGCGATGGCCGGCACGCTCAACATCGACGCCGGCGAGAAGGCCTCCCGCTTCGTGCGGTTCTGCGACGCGTTCAGCATCCCGATCCTCACGCTGGTGGACGTGCCCGGTTACCTGCCCGGCACCGACCAGGAGTGGACCGGCGTCATCCGGCGCGGCGCCAAGCTGCTCTACGCCTACGCGGAGGCCACGGTCCCGCTGGTGACGATCATCACCCGCAAGGCCTACGGCGGCGCCTACATCGTCATGGGCTCCAAGCAGCTCGGCGCCGACCTGAACCTCGCGTGGCCGACGGCCGAGATCGCGGTGATGGGCGGCCAGGGCGCGGTCAACATCCTCTACCGCGGCGAGATCAAGCGCGCGGAGGAGGCCGGCGAGGACGTCGCCGCCGTGCGCGCCCGCCTCGCCAGCGAGTACACCTACAACGTCGCCAGCCCGTTCCTCGCGGCCGAGCGCGGCGAGCTCGACGGTGTGATCGAGCCGGCCGCCACGCGCATCTCGGTCATCAAGGCGCTGCGGGCCCTGCGCACCAAGCGCGCGTCGCTGCCGCCGAAGAAGCACGGGAACATCCCGCTGTGACCGGCGCGCACGAGGCGTCGTCCGGCCCGTCCCCGCTCGACCCGTCGCAGCTGCGATTCCTGACCAAGGGCGTGACGCCGGAGGAGATCGCGGCGGTCACCGCCGTGCTCGCGACGGCCGCGGCGGAGGCCGCAGCGGCTGCGCGCGACGCCCGGCCGCAGCGCGGGCCGGACGGCTGGCAGCGCACCCAGCGCAGCCTCCGGACACCGCTCACGCCGGGCGCCGGCGTCTGGCGCTCGTTCTCGGGCTGAGCCCCGCGCGGCGTACCCCGAAACCGGATTTGTACCCCGGTTGGGGAGTCCCCCACTCGCGGGACACGCGGCAATCCGCCACGGGCTTTTCCAGGCGGCCGGAAAGTGTCCCCCAGGGGTCCCCCAAAATGACGACTATGTATTTATCGGCCGGGGCGACAATATTGTTATTGCTAGGTGTCTCTCCTCGTGAGTTACACCGCCAATCACTCGCCGACTAGGGTAAGCGGGCGAGTGCTTTGGGGGCGAGTCAGGACGATATTCGGGTTGTCGTCCTGACTCGGGGTTTGAAAAGGGGCCGACAAATTCGGGTGTCGGCCCCTTTCATCCGTTAACGGGGCGACGCCCTCCCATCGAGGGGCGGACGGCTCAGGCGACGACGTCGGCCAGGGGGCGCGGGATCTCCAGCCAGAGGTCGACCTCGTCGTCCTCCGACTCCGCGCCCAGCGCGTTGGCGGCGCCGTCGTCGGACATCCGCAGGCCCACCACTGTCACCGCGGTCTTGGAGGAGCGCGGCACCGTCCGCACGATCAGCTTGTCCGTCGTGGTGCCGCGGATGGCGTCCGCGAGCCGGCGCAGGACCGTCTCCAGCCCGGTCTGGTCGAGGTCGTCGATCCCGCCCTCGTCGAGCAGGCTCACGACCACACCGCGACGGCGGGCGTCCATGACCTCCCGGCGCACGTCGTCGTTCAGCAGGCGGCGGCCGCGGATCTCGTCGCGGATGGCGCCCTCCAGGTAGCGGCACTCGCGCCGCTCCGCCTCGGTGAGGTCGCCGCCGCGGCGCACGATCTCGGCGAGCATCGGCGCCGCCACGCGGTAGGTCTGCCGCAGCCGGAGCTGACGCTCCATCACGTGCGCCTCCTGGGCGGCCTGCCACTCGGTGGCCTCCCGCTCGGCCCGGGCGAACTGCAAGGCGTCGCGCCCCGCCTTCGCGAGCGAGCCGGAGATGACGACGGCGACGCCCACCCAGACGACCGAGCCGATCACGCCCAGGCCGGCGAGTGCGCCGAGCCCGGCCCAGACGACCGTCTGCACGGCCAGGAAGCCGACGCCGAGCCACGCCACCAACTGCTGGCGGCGGACGGCGGCGATCGTCATCAGCGTCCCCACCGCGGCGACGTACCAGGTCGCGTAGCCGTTGTCCTTGGCCGGGTTCAGCTGGCTGGTGACCAGGATCGGGATGACCACGCAGACGGCGAGGTCGAACGCCGCCAGCCAGAGCGGCATCTTGGTCGGGCTCGTCGGCCACAGGCTGATCACGGTCGCGACCGCGTACAGCGCCATCGCGACGACGGCGGGCCCCGGCGAGCGGGGGATGGACAGCGACGACAGCGCGAGGAACAGGTGATAGGCCGAGAACAGCGCTCCGAGGCCGAGGAACAACACGCGGTTGAGGGTGATCATCCCGCGGCCTCCTGCTCGCGCTCCACGATCGAGCCGTGCTCGCCCGCGGGCCAGACGATGGTGACCGTGGTGCCCTCACCCGGCGCGGACACGACGTTCGCGCGCCCGCCGACCTTCGCCAGGCGCTCGCGGATGCTCACCCGGAGGCCCAGCCGCTCGGCCGGGACCTCGTCGGCGTCGAACCCGCGGCCGTCGTCGGTGACGATGACGCGGACCCCCGCGCCGTGCTCGCCGCCGCGGACGACGACGCTGCGCCGGACCTCGTCGCCGCCGGCGTGCTGCATGCTGTTGACCATCGCCTGAACGGCCGCCGAATAGATGGCCTCCGCGACGTTGACCGGCAGGCTGTGCAGTTCGCCGTGGTCGCGCGCGTCCACCTCGAACGGCGAGGAGAACGCCCGCGCGGCCGTCAACAGGCGGTCGGTGAGCTGCTCGACGCCGACCTGGGTCTGGTCCTCCGGCCCGGACGCCTCGGCGGCGTGCAGGTGGCCGATCGCGTCCGCCGCCATCCGCGCGGCGAGGTCCTTCTGCTCCTGGGTGCGGGCGCTCGCGGCAGACAGCAGCGTGGTCAGCACACTGTCGTGCACGATCGCGTCGACCTGCACGCGCTCCACTTCGGTCGCGTGCTGGCGCACCGCGTTGCCGTATTTGGCGAGCGCCTGGCTCTGCGCCACGTCGACGGCGGTCGCGGCCTGCCGCATCATCGCGATGATGGCCAGGATGACGCCGCCGAGGATGATCGCGTAGACGGCGTCCAGGCCGGCCAGCTCGGCGCCGACGCCCCCGCCCGCCGGCAGCGCGCGCACCACGCCGTAGGCGATCGGGGTCACGACCGTGTAGGCGATCGCCAGCCACAGCGGGTAGGCGACGGCGGCGAACGCGGTGAAGACCGAGCAGAGGAACCACACCCACGGCTTGTCCGCCGCGAACGCCTTCGGGTCGGCAGCGAGCAGCGGCCACGTGACGATCGCGGCGAAGTACACGACCGCAAGCACGCCCATCGTGACCTTCACGAAGCGCTGCGCGAAGATCGCCAGCAGCACCGTGAACGCGAGGCCGCCGAAGACCAGCACCAGGACGACGAGCCCCCACGGGCTGCGCAGGTCGCCCAGCTGACCGAGCGCGGTCGGGAAGGTCTGGAGCCCGAACACGAGGCCGAACGCCGACACCGTGCGGTCCGAGATGCGCTCGATCCTGGCCCGGCTGAGCGGATTGCGCGGCTTGGCCGACTCGAGGGGTGCCCCGGAGGCCGAGCGCGGGACGCTAGGCGCGCTCATTGCCCGTGTCGGGGTCGAGCCCGGGCAGGATGCCGTCCTCGACCGCGCGACGAAGGAGGTCGACCTTCGTCGGCGCGGGACGGCCGACCTCCACGTACCTCACGCGGATGCGGTCGAGGTACTCGCGCGCCGTCGAGTTGGCGATGCCGAGCTGGGCGGCGACCGCCTTGAGCGGCAGGCCGGACGCGTACAGGTGGAGCACGTCGCGCTCGCGGCGGCCGAGCTGGGCCTTCGCGAAGTCGCTGTCGGCGTCGATCGCCGTGGCCCACTCCAGGTTGTTGAGCACGTCGCCGCGCGCGACCGTCTCGATCGCGTTCATGACGGTGGTGGTCGGCGAGGACTTGGGGATGACGCCGGCTGCGCCCGCGGCGAGCGCCTCGCGCACGCTCGCGACCCGGTCGGCGATGCTGTGGACCAGCACGGCGGCGCCGGTCGCCTGAGCGCGCTTGACGTTGTCGGTCACCCTGGAGCCGTCGCCGAGCGACAGGTCGAGGACCACGACGTCGCACTCCCGGGCGCCGAGCTGCTGGACGAAGTCGTCCACCGTCGCCGCGGTGACCACCACTTCGTAGCCCGCGTCCTGACAGGCCGCTTTGAGCCCGAGCCGCACGGACTCGTGATCGTCGACGATTGCCACACGCACCATGCTGACCATCGTAGTGCGCGGGTACATGTATTCCGGTCGATCAGGGAGTCAGCGTGGCGACGGCCTCCACGTGGTGCGTGTTCGGGAACAGGTCGAAGGCGCGCAGCGTGCGCAACGGGTAGCCGCGCTCGGCGAAGTACGCGACGTCGCGCGCCAGGGCGACCGGGTCGCAGGCGACGTAGACGATCTGTGCCGGGCGCATCGACGCGATGGCGTCGACGACCTCGCGGCCGGCGCCGGAGCGCGGCGGGTCGAGCACGACGGTCGCCGCGCGCAGCCGTGCGCGCTCGGCCGCGGTGGCCTCGGCCGCGAGTCCGGTGACGAACCGTTCCACGCGCGCGGTGACGGCGCTCGCGCCGACCCACTCGGCCAGGTTCTCGGCCGCGTCGTCGGTCGCGGCCTCGTCCGCCTCCACCGAGGTGATCCGGAGAGTGGAGCCGAACCGATCGCCGAGCGCCGCGGCGAGGAGGCCGACGCCGCCGTAGAGGTCGAGGTTCGCCGCGCGCGGGTCGAACAGCGCCTCGTCCACCGCCGAGCGGACGGCCTCGGTGAGCGTCGCGGCTGCCTGGCGGTGCACCTGCCAGAACCCGCGGGCGTCGAGCCGGAACTCGCGCTCGCCCACCCGCTCGCGGATCGGCACCGGGCGGCGGCGCGGGCGGACCAGCCGCTTGCCGCGCCGCTCGGGGCGGTCGTTGACCAGCACGTGGGTCGCGCCGCTGCCGGTCGCCACCACGTCGACCGACTCCGCGCCGGGGAAGCGCTGGCCGAACGGGGTGGACTCCTCGACGGCGGCCGTCGCGAGCGGGAGGTCGGTGACCGGGACGATGGTGTGAGTGCGGGCGGCGTACGGCCCGATCGCGCCGTCCTCGCCGACCTGGAGGCGGACGCGCGTGCGCCAGCCGGTGCCGTCCTCGGTCTCGCCGGGCACGGCCTCCACCACCGGGCCCGTGCCTGCGCCGAGCGTCTCGATGGTCTCGGCGTCGAGCTTAGCCGTGCGCTGGAGGGCGTCCACGATCACGCGGCGCTTGAGCTCGCGCTGGTGGTCGAGCCGGATGTGGCCGAACTCGGCGCCGCCGGCCCGTTGCCCGGGGGCCCGGCTCGCCGATGCGGCACCCCAGACGTGCTCCTGCCGCTCAGGCGCCGGCTCCAGCACCTCCAGCAGCTCCGCACGCCAGAACCGGTCGTGCGCGGTGTCGGCCACGCGCGCGCGGACCCGCTCCCCGGGGATGGTGTCCGGCACGAACACCACGCGGCCCTCGTGGCGGGCGACGAACACGCCGCCGTGCGCGACGTTGATAATGTCGAGTTCGACCTCGTCCTTCTGGGGCATCCATCGAGCATCCCACAGGTGACCATGCGCCTCTACCTCGCCTCCACCTCCCCGGCCCGCCTCGCCCTGCTGCGCGCGGCCGGCGTCGAACCGATCGTGGTGCCGTCGCACGTGGACGAGCCGGCGGCTGTCACGGCGGCCGAGGCCGAGCACGGACCGCTGTCGCCTCAGGCGATGGTCCAGCTCCTCGCGCGGCTCAAGGCGGAGGCCGTGCGCGGGACGCTGGGCGGGGAGCCGATCGACGGCCTGATCCTCGGCGGCGACTCGGCGTTCGCGATCGACGGGCACATCCACGGCAAGCCGCACCTGCCCGAGGTCGCCCGCGAGCGCTGGCTGCAGCAGCGCGGGCGCACCGGGATGCTGCACTCCGGGCACTGGCTGATCGACCACCGCGACGGGCGCGAGAACGGGGCGGTCGGCGCGACGGCGGTGGCCGCGGTCACGTTCGCCGACGTCAGCGACGCGGAGATCGACGCGTACGTGGCGAGCGGTGAGCCGCTGGAGGTCGCGGGCGCGTTCACCGTCGACAGCCTCGGCGGCCCGTTCATCACGCGGGTGGAAGGCGACCCCAGCACCGTCGTCGGGCTGTCGCTGTCCACACTCCGCGACCTGGTTCGCCGGCTCGGCGTCGAGTGGACGGAGCTGTGGAACCGGGCCTGAACCCGGGATCCGCTGTCACGGGTCGCGCGCACTGTCACTTGTCGACTCTCTGAAGCACTGCCCAGGCTTTTTTGTGGGGATCGTCCAAAAGCTCGATGGCCTCCCGGAATAGGCTAGGGAATTGTGCCCCGTATCTCGAAGGTCCTCATCGCCAACCGCGGCGAGATCGCCGTCCGCGTCATCCGTGCCGCGAAAGACAGCGGAATCGCCTCCGTCGCCGTCTACGCCGACCAGGATCGCGACGCCCTCCACGTACGGCTCGCCGACGAGGCGTACGCCCTCGAGGGCACGACCAGCGCCGAGACCTACCTGGTCATCGACAAGATCCTCTCGGTCGCCCGCCGCTCCAGCGCCGACGCCGTGCACCCCGGCTACGGCTTCCTCGCCGAGAACGCCGACTTCGCGCGCGCCGTCATCGCGGCCGGCCTGACCTGGATCGGCCCGTCGCCGGAGGCCATCGAACGCCTCGGCGACAAGGTGTCGGCCCGCCACGTCGCCGAGAAGGTCGGCGCGCCGCTCGCCCCCGGCACCCTCAACCCGGTCGCCGACGCGGCCGAGGTCCTGGAATTCGTCGACGAGCACGGCCTCCCGGTCGCCATCAAGGCGGCGTTCGGCGGCGGCGGCCGCGGCCTCAAGGTCGCCCGCACCCGCGACGAGGTCGCCGAGCTGTTCGACTCCGCCACCCGCGAGGCCATCGCCGCGTTCGGCCGCGGCGAGTGCTTCGTGGAGAAGTACCTCGACCAGCCGCGCCACGTCGAGACCCAGTGCCTCGCGGACGCCTACGGCAACGTGGTCGTGGTCTCCACCCGCGACTGCTCGCTGCAGCGCCGCCACCAGAAGCTGGTCGAGGAGGCGCCGGCGCCATTCCTCACCCCTGAGCAGCTCGACAAGCTCTACTCGGCGTCGAAGGCCATCCTCAAGGAGGTCGGCTACCAGGGCGCCGGCACCTGCGAGTTCCTGATCGGCAAGGACGGCACGGTGTCGTTCCTGGAGGTCAACACCCGTCTCCAGGTCGAGCACCCGGTCTCCGAGGAGGTCACCGGCATCGACCTCGTGCGCGAGCAGTTCCGCCTCGCCGAGGGCGGCGAGCTCGACTACGCCGACCCGGCGCCGCGCGGCCACTCGTTCGAGTTCCGCATCAACGGCGAGGACGCCGGCCGCAACTTCATCCCCTCCCCCGGCCCCGTGCACGTGTTCCGGGCCCCCGGCGGCCCCGGCGTCCGCGTGGACAGCGGCATCCAGGCCGGCGACGTCATCTCCGGCGCGTTCGACTCCATGCTCGCGAAGCTCATCGTGACCGGCGCCAGCCGCGACGAGGCGCTGGAGCGCGCCCGCCGCGCCCTCGACGAGTTCGAGGTCGCCGGCCTGCCGACCGTGCTGCCCTTCCACCGCGCGATCGTGCGCGACGCCGCCTTCGCGCCGCAGGACGGCGAGCCGTTCTCGATCTACACCCGCTGGATCGAGACCGAGTGGGCAGGCGGCGTCGAGCCGTGGGCCGGCGAGCTGGGCGACACCGGCGCCGCCGAGCGCCGCAGCAACGTCGTGGTCGAGGTCGAGGGCAAGCGCATCGAGGTGTCGCTGCCCGCGCGCCTCCTCAACGGCGGCGGCCCGGCCGAGCCTGCCGCTCCCGCCCCGCGCCGCCGCTCCGGCGCCCACGCCGTGAACACGGCGACCGGCGACTCGGTGACCGCGCCCATGCAGGCGACCGTCGTGAAGGTCGCGGTCGCCGACGGCGACGAGGTCGTCAAGGGCGACCTGGTGCTGGTGCTCGAGGCCATGAAGATGGAGCAGCCCCTCACCGCACACAAGGACGGCACCATCGCCGGCGTCAACGCCACCGTCGGCGAGACCGTCTCCTCCGGCCACCTCCTCCTCAACATCGTCTAACCCACCCCGTACCTCCGGAGACTCGCCCCATTTCGGCCCGGTTCTCCGGAGTTACGGTCATTTAAGGGCCACCGAGCCACGTTTCTCCGGAACAGCCAACACACCCTCCACGACGCTGAGGACCGACTCCCACTCCTCCAGCACCTGCCGCGCTGAAACCCGGAGCCGGCGGCCGCCCGCCAGCGCCAACCCGGCATCGCGTGCGCGATCCCGCTCGAACGCCTCGCGGCCCGAATGGTAGGCGAAGCCGTCGAGTTCGAGGTACAGGATTCCGTCGATTCGCATATCGACTCTGCCGACGCCCGTCACGTGGACCTGCTGCTCCACGACATGCCCGCGCGATTCCAGACGCTGCCGGAACAGGGACTCGATCCCGGAGTCGGAGCCCGGCCGCGCCCGCGCCGCGATGGCTCGCACCCAGGTGGGCTGGTTGGAGAAGATCCGCTCGATACCAGGGAGCGCTACGAGCCCTGCGCTGAGTGCGGTGTCGAGCACTGCCACCGCCGTCTCCTCGGTAGCGCACCTGGCCACTGACCGGAGGCAGTCGGGAACCGAGACGCGCCAGCATTCGGGATGCGGATCACCGTCCACCCAGTGGCGGACGCAGTCACCGTTCGGCAGACGAGTGGCGTGCGACGGCACGCGCAGATGCGTCCGACCGTCGACGCCGCCCCACAAGCCGTAGCTCCGGGCCGCGGACACGCACGACAGCCGGCCGCCGTTGGCGACCGCGGCGACGGCGAGCGGTGGCGCCGAGGGCAGGGCATAGACGCCCCGCCGCGGCCGCATCAGACGACCGTCGCGGACTGCGGCGGTGAGTTCGCGGGCCGTGACACCGCCCGCGATCAACTGGTTCGAGGTCGCGATCCCGCCGAGCCCGGCGAGGAGGTTTATCCACGTCATCGAGCCAGCCTCGATGGTGGAGCGCGCAACGGAGCACGCCGACGTGAGATCTGTGGAGAAGCCGGCGACGGGCAGCGGTTGGGAGGGAGGTCGGCAAATCCGGAGGAATGCGGGGACACGCCGTGCGGGAGTCCGTAGTTCCGGAGAATCGGGCCGGGTGGGCCGTGGTCTCCGGAGCTACGGGAGGCGTGCGGGGTTAGCCGGTGGCCTCGGTGGGGTCGCCCTTGAGGTCGATGCTGATCTCGTCGGCGTCGAGGTTGCTGAGGGCGCCGGCCAGCACGTCGGCGCTGAAGGTGCCGTCGTCGCGGGCGTCGAGCAGCGCGTCGCGCTGGGCGCGGATGCGCTTCAGCCGCGCGGCCTTGTGCTCGTTGAACGCCTCCGGGGTCCGCTCGGTCGTCGACGGCGTCGGCACCGCCTCCCCCGCCTCGTGCAGCAGCTCCAGCAGCCGCCGCCGCTCCTCCTTCTCGGCCTGCGGGTCGGAGGCCGTCGGCTTCACCACGCGCAGCGCCAGCCCGAGCGTCCCTCCCTGCAGCAGCAGCGACCCGGCGGCGACCAGGAACGCGATCAGCACGAGCACGGATCGGCCCGGCGTGTTCGACGGGAGGCTCTGCGCCGCGGCGACGGTGACCGCCCCGCGCATGCCGGCCCAGACCACGATGGTCCCCTCGCGCCACCCCAGTGGCGTCCCGGTGAAGTAGTCGATGTCCGCCAGCACCCGCCGCAGCCGCGTGCCGAACCGGGCGATGTTCTCGACGGTCCAGGCCCGCTGCCGCCGCCGCTGCCGACGGATCAGCCGGCCGCGCCAGCCCGACGGCGTCGCCCCGAGCCGGTCGCGCGTCACGGCCGCGGCCTCCGGGACCCCAGCGACCTTGGCCACCTCGGCATGCGCGACGGCCGGGTCGGCCGCGAGCACGTCCGCGTGGGCATCCGGGTCTTCGGCCGGGTCCACTCCCTCCGGCAGCGCGACCGCAGCGTCCGGCGGCGGCGGCCCCTGCTCCAGCAGCCGCCGCGCGGCCTCCGGGTCTTCCAGCCGCTCCTGCAGCTTGGTCAGCGCCGGCCGCATCCGCTCGCGCCGGCGCCCGCGGCGGGCCAGGAGAGCCAGCAGCGGGGCCACGAACGCGGCCCGCACCACCAGCGTGAGCAGCAGCGCCGCCGCCGCGATGCCGACCGCAGGCAGCACCCCGGAGTGGTCCTTCTGCACCTTCTGGACGATGCCGAACAGCTCCAGGCCCATCGTCAGGAAGATCATGCCCTCCAGGACGAGCTCGACCGTCCGCCAGTTCTGGGTGTCCGACAGCCGGTGCTCCGGCGACAGCACCCGCGGCCCGCGGCTGCCGGTGATCAGCCCGGCGACGACCGCCGCGACCAGCCCGGAGGCCCCCAGCGCCTCCGCCGGGATGGAGGCCAGGAACGGCACCGTGAACGACAGCACCGTGTTCACCGTCGCGTCTTTGACCCGCGCCCGCACGACCAGGTTCAGCCGTCCGACGATCCAGCCGAACACCACCGCGACGACGACGGAGTACAGGAACGACAGCGTCACCGCGCCGAGCGTGAAGGAGGCCACCGCCGCGGCCGCGACCGCCGCCCGCAGCAGCACCAGCGCGGTCGCGTCGTTGAGCAGGCTCTCGCCCTCCAGGATCGCGACCACACGCGGAGAGACCCCGGCGCGCTTCACGATGCCGGTCGCGACCGCGTCTGTCGGGCTCACGATCGCGCCGAGCGCCACGCCCCACGCCAGTCCCAGGCCCGGGATGACCCAGGCGAAGAAGATCCCGAGCAGCACCGAGCTCACGATCACGAGCACCACCGAGAGCCCGCCGATCGCGCCGAACTCCCGCCGGAAGTTCATCGACGGCATCGACACCGACGCCGAGTAGAGCAGCGGCGGAAGCACCCCGGCGATGATCCACTGGGGCTGGACCTCCAGCACCGGGACGAACGGCAGGAAGGAGACCAGGATGCCGACCACGACGAGGATGAGCGGCGACGCCACCCCGAAGCGCTGCCCGTAGACGGTGGCGGCCGCGATGGTCAGCACGGCGAGGACGCCGACGACCAGGACCTCCTCCATCCGGTGGCCTCCCGCCTAGAGCACGATGTGCATCGCCCGCGCGGCGTCCGAGATGGATCCGGAGAGCGACGGGTACACCGTGAACGCCCTCGCCACCTGGTCCACCGTGAGCCGGTGCTCCACCGCCAGCGCGAGCGGGAAGATCAGCTCGGAGGCCCGCGGTGCGACGATCACGCCGCCGATCACAGTACCCGACCCTGTCCGCGCGAACAGTTTCACGAAGCCGTCGCGGATGCCGAGCATCTTGGCGCGCGGGTTGGACTTCAGCGGCAGCTTGTAGATGTCGCCCTGCGCGATGCCTTCCTCGATCTGCTTCTGGTTCCAGCCGACCGTCGCGATCTCGGGCTGCGTGAAGATGTTGGAGGTGACGTTGCGCAGCTCGATCGGGTTGACCGCGTCGCCCATCGCGTGGAAGACCGCGGTGCGGCCCTGCATGGAGGCGACGGAGGCCAGCGGCAGCAGGTCGGAGCAGTCGCCGGCGGCGTAGATGTTCGGGATCGAGGTGCGCGCGACCCGGTTGACCCGGATGTGGCCCGACGGCGTGAGCTGCACGCCCGCCTCTTCCAGCCCGATGCCCGCGGTGTTCGGGATGGAGCCGACGGCCATCAGACAGTGGCTGCCCTCCACCGTGCGGCCGTCGGTGAGCGTCGCGACGACGCCCTTCTCGGTGCGGACCACGGACTCGGCGCGCGATTTCGACAGCACCTGCATGCCGTTGCGCTTGAAGACGTTCTCGATGACGCGGGCGGCGTCGGCGTCCTCGCCCGGGAGGACCTGGTCGCGCGACGAGATCAGTGTCACCTTCGAGCCGAGGGCGGTGTACGCGGACGCGAACTCCGCGCCGGTCACGCCCGACCCGACCACGATCAGGTGCTCGGGCACGGTGGCGAGGTCGTAGAGCTGGGTCCAGGTGAGGATCCGCTCCCCGTCCGGGACCGCGGAGGAGAGGATGCGCGGGCTCGCGCCGACCGCGATCACGATGGTGTCGGCCTCCACCCGGTCGAAGTCGGTGCCGGAGTCGCCGGTTCCGGTCGACACGATGATCGCGTTCTCGCCGTCGAGCCGGCCCTCGCCGGTGACGATGCGGACGCCGGCGCGCACGAGCTCTGCGCGCATGTCCTCCGACTGCTGGCGGGCGAGGCCGACCAGGCGCTTGTTGACCGCGGCGAGGTTGACCGCGATCTCGGGCCGCACCGGCTTGCCGCTCTCGCCGCGCGAGAAGAACTGGACGCCGAGGTCGGTCGCCTCGGCGATGGAGTTGGTGGCCTCCGCGGTGGCGATGAGGCTCTTCGAGGGGACGACGTCGGTGATGACGGCCGAGCCGCCGACGCCGGAGCGCTCCACGAGCGTGACGTCCGCGCCGAGCTGCGCGCCGGCGAGGGCCGCCTCGTAACCGCCCGGTCCGCCGCCGAGGACGGCGATGCGCTGCTTCCGCTCGAATTCATAGGCCATGCACTTATTCTTCCGTATCCCGGTGCACCGATGCGCAACCCGGCGCACGCTGTACCGCCGGGGGCCGCTCAGTAGAGTTGCCTCATGCTCGAAACCACTCAGAACCCGCTCGACGACCCCGCAGCCGACCCGTTCGAGGTCGCGCAGGAGGCGGCTCGGCAGCTCGCCGAGAAGACCGGCGTCGAGAAGCACGACATCGCCCTCACGCTCGGCAGCGGCTGGGGCAAGGCCGCCGACCTGATCGGCGAGACCGTCGCCGTCATCCCGGCCCACGAGATCCTCGGCTTCAGCAAGCCGGCACTGGAGGGCCACGCCGGCACCCTGCGCTCGCTCCGCCTCGCGAACGGCAAGCACGCGCTCGTCATCGGCGCGCGCACCCACTACTACGAAGGCCACGGCGTGCGCCGGGTCGTGCACAGCGTCCGCACCGCCGCGGCCGCCGGCGCGACCACGATGGTCCTCACCAACGGCGCGGGCGGCATCAAGGAGCATTGGAAACCGGGCACGCCGGTGCTGATCAGCGACCACATCAACCTGACTGCGGACTCCCCGTTGGAGGGCGCGACCTTCATCGACCTCACCGACCTGTACTCGAAACGCCTGCGCGAGCTGGCGAAGACCATCGACCCGAGCCTCGACGAGGGCGTGTACACGCAGTTCCGCGGCCCGCACTACGAGACGCCGGCCGAGGTGCAGATGGCCAAGGCGATCGGCGGCCACATCGTCGGAATGTCGACCGCGCTGGAAGCCATCGCCGCGCGTCAGGCCGGCATGGAGATCCTCGGCATGTCGCTGGTCACCAATCTGGCCGCCGGCATCCAGAAGACCCCGCTCAGCCACCAGGAGGTCATCGAGGCCGGCCGCGAGGCCGAGCCGGTGATCGGCGCCCTGCTCGCCCGGATCGTGGAGGCCCTGTGACCCCAACCAACGGAAGCGCCCTCGACACGCCCCAGCTCCTCGCCGAGGCGCGCGCCTGGCTCGCTCAGGACCCCGACCCTGAGACCCGCGAGGAGCTGCGGTCGCTGATCGTGGCCGCCGAGGCCGGGTCCGCGGTGGCGATCGCCGACCTCCACGCGCGGTTCGACACGCGGCTCGAGTTCGGGACCGCCGGCCTCCGCGGTGAGCTCGCCGCCGGGCCCAACCGGATGAACCGCGTCCTGGTCTCCCAGGCCGCCGCCGGCTTCGCCCGCTGGCTGCTGGAGCACGCGGCGGGCGGACAGCCGTCGGTGGTCATCGGCTACGACGGACGGAAGAACTCCGACGTCTTCGCCCGCGACACCGCTGAGCTGATGGCAGGCGCCGGCGTGCGCGCGGTCCTGCTCCCCCGGCTGCTGCCGACCCCGGTGCTCGCGTTCGCCGTGCGCCACCTGGACGTGAGCGCCGGCGTCATGGTCACGGCAAGTCACAATCCGGCGGACGACAACGGCTACAAGGTCTACCTGGGCGGGGTGAACCACGGCTCGCAGATCGTCTCGCCGACCGACGCCCAGATCGAGGCGCGCATCCTGCAGGTCGCGAAAGGCGACATCCGCGACTTGCCGCGCTCGGAGCAGTTCGAGGTCGCGTCGGGCGATGTGGAGTCCGCGTACATCGAGGCCACAGCTGCCGTCGCGACCACGACCACGCCGCGGGACGCCGTCTCGTTCGCCTACACCGCGATGCACGGCGTCGGCTGGCGCACGGCGGAGGCCGTCTTCGAGCGTGCCGGATTCTCCACGGCGGCGGTGGTGCTGGAGCAGCGCGACCCCGATGCCGCCTTCCCGACCGTGGCGTTCCCCAACCCGGAGGAGCCGGGCGCGATGGATCTGGCGTTCGCGACCGGACGCGCCGCAGGCGTGGACCTGATCATCGCGAACGACCCGGACGCGGACCGGCTCGCCGTCGCCATCCCGGACGACTCGGCCGACGGCTACCGCCGGCTGAGCGGCAACGAGGTCGGCGCGCTGCTCGGCTGGCGCGCCGCGGAGCTCGCCGAGCGGTCCTCGACCGCCGGGGCCCCCTTCGGTGCGCTCGCCTGCTCGATCGTGTCGTCACCGGCCCTCGCGGCCGTCGCCGCCGCGTACCACCTCGACTTCGCGGACACCCTCACCGGGTTCAAATGGGTCTCCCGCGCGCCCGGCCTGATCTACGGCTTCGAGGAGGCGCTCGGTTACCTGGTCAACCCGCAGACCATCCGCGACAAGGACGGTATCTCGGCCGCGACAGCCTTCCTCGACCTCGCGAACGAGCTGGCCGCCTCCGGCCGCACGATCGCGGACCACCTGGACGCGTTCGCGGAGCGCTTCGGCTACTTCGCGAGCGACCAGATCTCGCTGCGGGTCACCGACCTGTCCCGCATCGGCGAGATCATGGCCGCGCTGCGCGCGACCCCGCCGAGCAGGCTGGGCGACGTGGCTGTCGACCACATCGACGACCTCCGCGACGGCTTCGGCGCCCTGCCACCCAGCGACGTGCTGCGCATCGTCCTCGCGGACGGCTCACGCGTCATGGTCCGCCCGAGCGGCACCGAGCCCAAGCTGAAGATCTACATCGACGCCTCCAGCGACGAGGGGACCGTCGCGGAGCGCCGCGCCACCGCGACCGCCCGCGTCGCCGCCCTCGCCGCCGCCATGCGCGAACTCACCGCGTAATCGCCCCGACATTCGTCACGAATGTCGCCTTTCGCCCCGCGAGAGTCGACATTCGTGACGAATCTCCGCGTCGTCGCGCGCGCACATTCGTCACGAATGCGCAGGCTAGCCCAGCGCCTCGTCGAGCTTCTGCTCGAGCTCGTCGAGGTCGAAGTAGTTCTGCACCACGATGACGTCCGCGTTGGTCCGCCCGATCCGGTCGACCAGTTCGGGCGACGTCAGGATGATCTGCGCGTCGCTCGACGCGGAGTCCAGGCTCGCGACGTCCGCGGCGGTCACGTCCGCGTCCAGTCCGAGGCGGTCGAGCACGCGCTCGGCGTTCACCTTGAGGATGCCCGAGGTGCCGATCCCGGCGCCGCAGATGGCGACGATCTTCACAGCGCCATCCCTCTCACCGGGCCGCTTCCTCTTCGCTGAGCGTGAGGATGCGCTGCACCTCCGCGACGTCGCCCGCGGCGGCCAGCGCCGGGATCGAGTCGGGGTCGTTGAAGACGTTGGCCAGCTCGGCGACGCTCGACACGTGCCCTTCCGGCGACGTTACCGCGAGGCCGATCACCACCGACACCGGGTCGTTGTGCGGATGCCCGAACACGACGGGATCGGTGAGCGTCACCACCGACAGCCCATCGCGGTTCACGTCCGGCCCCGGACGCGCGTGCGCCAGGGCGAGGCCCGGCGCGATCACGATGTAGGCGCCGAACTCCTCGATCACCTGGATCATCCGGGCGCCGTACGACTCCTCCGTCGCGCCGGAGCGGGCCAGCGCCTCCCCCGCGAGTTCGACCGCGTCGCGCCAGTCGGAGGCGTGGGCTCCGACGGTCACAGCGGTGTCGGGCAACGGTGGCAGCGGCATGGGTCCAGCGTACGCGTTAGCGGGTCAGGAACCCTCGAAACCTGCTGTGATGATCTCCGCCAGTTCCTCACGCTGCTCGACGGGGAGGAAGGCCCCTGCGGCGGCGTTCAGCTGGAAGATCTCCAGGTCGGTGAGGTCGTACGAGAACGCGTCGGCGAGGATACTGAGCTCGCGCGTCAGCGTCGTCCCGCTCATCAGCCGGTTGTCGGTGTTGACCGTGACCCGGAAGCCGAGCTGGTACAGCAGGTCGAACGGGTGGTCGAGGATCTCGTCGCCCCACGCCGCGATCGCGCCGGTCTGCAGGTTGGAGGTCGGGCTCGTCTCCAGCGCGATCTCCCGGTCCTTCACCCACTGCGACAGGGTGCCGAGGGTCACGTAGGTGTTCTCGTCGTCCTGCCGCTCGATCGTGATGTCCTCCGCCAGGCGCACGCCGTGGCCGAGGCGCAGCGCGCGCCCGTCGAGGAGGGCGCTGCGGATGCTGTCCAGTCCGTCCGCCTCGCCCGCGTGCACGGTGGCCGGGAAGAACTCCGACGCGAGGTAGTCGAACGCCGCCTTGTGGTTCGAGGGCGGGAAGCCCGCCTCCGGGCCGGCGATGTCGAAGCCGACGGCGCCACGGTCGCGGTGCCGGACGGCCAGCTCGGCGATCTCCAGGCTGCGGTCGGTGTGGCGCATAGCGCTCACGAGCTGGCCCACGCGGATGCGGCCGCCGGCGGCGCGCACGTCCTCGATGCCCTGCTCCAGGCCTTCCTGCACGGCCTCCACGGTCTCGTCGAGGGTGAGGCCGCGGGTGAGGTGCTGCTCGGGGGCCCAGCGGATCTCGCCGTACACGACGCCGTCCGCGCCGAGGTCCTGCACGAACTCGCGGGCGACGCGGCTGAGGCCCTCCCGGGTCTGCATGACGGCGGTCGTCAGGTCGAAGGTCTTGAGGTACTCGACCAGCGAGCCCGAGTTGGACTTCTCGGCGAACCAGGCGCCGAGCGCCTCCGGGTCGTCGGCCGGGAGCTGGAGGCCGATGCCGTCCGCGAGCTCCAGCACCGTCGCGGGGCGCAGGCCGCCGTCGAGGTGGTCGTGCAGGGAGACCTTGGGCAGCGCCCGGATGTCGGTCCCGTCGGCGAGCGTGTAGGTGCTGTTGTCGTTCAGGCTCATGACTCTCAATCTATCGGTGCGCGCATGGTCGATGGCAGCCGCCGAGTACGCGAATAGTCTGCGTACTCGGCGGTTTTCGGTGGATTTTCCGCGTACTCGCGGGGTGCTAGGCGATTCGTTCGGCGACGAGGGGGGTGCGGGTGAAGGGGGTGCCGGCTGGCGCGATCCGGTACGCGCCCTCCAAGGCCTCCAGCGCGCGCTCGAAGCGGGCGGGCTCGTCGGCGGACAGCGTGAACAGCGGTTGGCCCGCGCGCACCTCGTCGCCCGGCTTGGCGTGCAGGTCGACGCCGGCCGCGTGCTGCACCGGGTCCTGCTTGCGGGCACGGCCCGCGCCGAGCCGCCACGCGGCGATGCCGAAGGGCAGCGCCTGCTGCTCCACGAGGATGCCGTCCGACTCCGCGACCACGGTGTGCGTCTCGCGGGCGACGGGAAGCGACGCGTCGGGGTCGCCGCCCTGGGCGCGCACGGTCTCCCGCCACTTGTCCATGGCACGCCCGTCCTTGAGCGCGGCCTCCACGTCGGCGTCCGGCTGGCCGGCGAGCGCCAGCATCTCCCGGGCGAGCGCCACGGTCAGCTCGACGATGTCGGCCGGGCCGCCGCCGGCGAGCACCTCGACCGACTCGCGCACCTCGTTGGCGTTGCCGATCGCGAGGCCGAGCGGGACGTTCATGTCGGTGAGGAGCGCTGAGGTCGCCACTCCCGCGTCCTTGCCCAGCTCCACCATGGTGCGGGCGAGTTCGCGCGACTTGTCGATGTCCTTGAGGAACGCGCCGGAGCCGAACTTCACGTCGAGCACCAGGGCGCTCGTGCCTTCCGCGATCTTCTTGGACATGATCGACGACGCGATCAGCGGGATGGCCTCGACCGTCCCCGTGATGTCGCGCAGCGCGTACAGCTTGCCGTCCGCCGGCGCGAGCCCGGAGCCCGCGGCGCAGATCACGCCGCCGGGGCCGCGGAGCTGGGCCAGCATCTCCTCGTTGCTGAGGTTCGCGCGCCAGCCGGGGATGCTCTCCAGCTTGTCGAGCGTGCCGCCGGTGTGGCCGAGGCCGCGGCCGGAGAGCTGCGGAACGGCGACGCCGAACGACGCGACCAGGGGCATCAGCGGCAGGGTGATCTTGTCGCCGACGCCGCCGGTGGAGTGCTTGTCGGCGGTCGGCTTGCCGAGGCCGGAGAAGTCCATCCGCTCGCCCGACGCGATCATGGCCAGGGTGAGGTCACGGATCTCCCGGCGGGTCATCCCGTTCAGGAAGATCGCCATCGTCATGGCCGCCATCTGCTCGTCGCCGACGTAGCCGCGCGTGTACGCGTCCACCAGCCAGTCGATCTCCGGGGTGGTCAGCTCGCCACGGTCGCGCTTGGTCCTGATCAGGTCGACGGCGTCGAACGCCTCGACCGCTGCTGCGGTGCTCACGATGGGTCAGCCCTTTTCGTCTTTTCGTCGTGCGGTGTCAGTCGACGTCGTCGCCGTCGGCTTCGTCGTCGTGCTCTTCGGCGTACGCCTCCAGCTGGCGCGGCCCGAACGCGTCGGGCAGCACCTCGTCGATGGTGCGGATGCCGGAGACCGTCTCCAGCAGCATCCCCTCGGCCGAGTGCTCGTACAGGAGCTGCCGGCAGCGGCCGCACGGCATCAGGGTGTCGCCGTCGCCGTTGACGCAGGTGAAGGCGACGAGCCGCCCTCCCCCGGTCATCGCCAGCGACGACACCAGCCCGCACTCGGCGCACAGGGTGACGCCGTAGCTGGCGTTCTCGACGTTGCAGCCGCTGACGACGCGGCCGTCGTCGACCAGCGCCGCGGCGCCGACCGGGAACCGCGAGTACGGCACGTACGCGTGCGTCATCGCCTCGTTCGCCGCGGCGCGCAACGCAGGCCAGTCGATCGCGTCCGTCATGACTTGATGTACGGCTTGCCCGACGCCGCCGGCCCGCGGGACTGCCCGACCAGCCCGGCCACCGCGAAGATGGTCACCAGGTAGGGCAGCATGCGCAGGAACTCGCTCGGGATCGGCGCGTGCAGCAGGCCGAGCAGGCTCTGGAGGGCGCCGGCGAAGCCGAACAGCAGCGCGGCGAGCGTGGCCCGGATCGGGTCCCAGCGTCCGAAGATCACCGCCGCGAGGGCGATGTAGCCGAGGCCGCTGGTCATATCCTTCACGAAGCCGCCGACGCCGCCGATCGTGAAGTACGCGCCGCCGAAGCCGGCGATGGCGCCCGCGATCAGCACCGTCCAGAACCGGGTCGGGTTGACCTTCACGCCGACCGTGTCCGCCGCCTTCGGGTGCTCGCCCACCGCGCGGACCCGGAGGCCCCAGCGGGTGTGGAACAGGAAGAAGTAGACGCCGGCGACGGCCACGTACATCACGTAGACGATCAGGGTCTGGTTGAACAGCACCGGACCGATCACCGGGATCTGGCTGAGCAGCGGGATCGGCAGTTTCGGCAGGGTCGGCGGGAGGTTGAACGCCGCCGTGTTGTTCGCCATCACGGCCGTGTAGAAGAAGCCGGTGACGCCCGACACGAGCACGTTCAGCACGATGCCGACGATGACCTGGTCGACCAGGTATTTGATCGAGAACGCGGCCAGGATGAACGACACGATCACCCCGGCGACGGCGGCGCCGATCAGTCCCACGACGACCGAGTGGGTGATCGTCGCAAGCATCGCCGACGTGAAGGCGCCGCCGAGCAGCTGACCCTCGATCGCCACGTTGACGACGCCGACGCGCTCGGAGAGCACGCCCCCCATCGCACCGTAGATGATCGGGACGCTGAGGCCGAGAGCGGCCGCGAGCAGGCCCGCGACGGGCACGGTGCCGTCACCGACCGACCACGTGATGAAACCGACCAGGAGGGCGACCGCGAAGATCGCGCCCAGCCAGAGCGGGACGCTCCGCCCGCGAGCGACGAGGACGAAAGCGAACGCGGTGATGATCAGGGCGATGATCGTCACGACGATGCCCGTCGCGATCGAGGGGATCTGGACGTTCGGGATCGTGAAGAAGTCGCTCTTCGTGCTGAACGTGTAGGTCGTCGTGCCCGGGCGGGGGAACACCAGGAACAGCAGGATGCTGATCGCGCTGAACACCGCGAAGACGATCGGCAGGCGCCAGTGGCGGACGACCACGCGCGCGGTCTCGCCGTCGGCCAGTGCGGGGGCCGGGTGCTGGGTGATGACGGTCATCGTGCGACCGCTCCCTTCGTGCGGGTCGCCGAGCGGCGGCGGCGCGGTGCGCTGCCCGGGGCGGGCAGCCGGAAGATGGCGCGCACCAGCGGCGGTGCGGCGATGAACAGCACCGTGACCGACTGGATGATCGCGATGACCTCGACAGGGACGTTGTCCGCGGCCTGCATGGCGAATCCGCCGGCCTGGAACGCGCCGATCAGGATGCCGGCGACGAGCACGCCGAACGGCCGGGACCGGCCGAGCAGCGCAACCGTGATGGCCGAGAATCCGATGCCGGCGTCGATGTCGCTGCCGAAGCCGGTCGTGATCTGACCGAGCACCTGGGTGGCGCCGGCGAGTCCGACGAGGGCGCCGGAGATGACCATCGCCCAGACGTAGATCGAGCGGACGGACATGCCGGCGACGCGCGCCGCGTTCGGGTTCTCACCGACCGCGCGGAAGCGGAAGCCGAGGCTCGACCGCTCGAGCAGCCACCAGACCGCGACGGTCGCCAGCACCACGAGGATGATGCCGATGTCCAGCGAGTAGTTGCTACCGAACAGTTTCGGGAACACCGCTGTCGGCAGGGTCGGTGGGGTGCGCGGGTCGTTCGCGCCGGGAGCGCGCAGGAACGATGTCGTCAGCAGATAGCTGAGGAGGTTGAGCGCGATGTAGTTGAGCATGATCGTGACGATCACCTCGTGCGCGCCCGTGTACGCCTTCAGGACGCCGGCGATCGCCGCCCAGATCGCACCGCCGACGAGGCCGGCGATCACCGCGATCAGCAGGTGGATGCCCGGGGGCATCGGCAGCTTGAACCCGACCAGTCCCGCGAACAGCGCGGCGATGAGCATCTGCCCCTGGCCACCGATGTTGAACAGGCCGACCCGGAAGCTGAGGGCGACGCCGAGGCCGGCCGCGATCAGCGGCGTGGCGAAGGTGAGCGTCGTCGACAGCGACTGGATGCCGGTGGCGAAGTCGGGCGCATGCGTGTTGTAGATCGCACCCTGGAACAGCGCGGAGTAGGCGCCGCCCACCGCATTGGCGATCGCGACGAAGGTGTCGCTGGGCCGCGCGAAGAAGTAGCCGAGCGCCTGCTGCACCTGCTGGTTCGTCAGGGCGATGAAGACGCCGCCGACGACGAGCGCGACGATGACCGCGCAGATGGAGAGCACAACGCTCCCCGAGGCGATCTCGCGCAGGATGCGGTGGGTCTTGGAGATCTCCGGCGCGGGCGGCTCGGTGGCGCGCTGCTCCTCGGGGATCTGGTCGAGTGCCGGGACATCGACGGGGGGCTCCCCGACAGCGGCCTCGACATCGGCAGTGGGCATCTGGTCGCTCATGCGGAGGCTCCTTGGGCGTCGACGAGGTATTCGGCCGGCGGGGCCTCGCCCGTCATCATCAGGCCGAGGATCTCGCGGGGCGTCGACGCCGGGACGATCCCGACGATGCCGCCGCGGTACATGACGGCGATCCTGTCGCCGAGCGCGACGATCTCGTCGAGCTCGGTGGAGACGACGATGACCGGCACGCCCGAGTCGCGCGCGGCGATGATCTGCTCGTGGACGAACTCGATCGAGCCGACGTCCAGGCCGCGGGTCGGCTGGGCCGCCACGAACAGCCGCAGGTCGCGGCTGAGCTCGCGCGCGAGCACGACCTTCTGCTGGTTGCCGCCGGAGAGCCGGCCGACGTGGGTGGTGATCCCCTGGGCACGGACGTCGAACTCCTTCGACTTCTCCTCCGCGAACGTGTCGCGGAACTTGAGCTGCAGGTTCGAGCCCTTGACGAACGGACCGCGGTTGGAGCGGTCGAGCATCAGGTTCTCGGCGATCGAGAACTCCGCGACGAGTCCGTCGACGTTGCGGTCCTCCGGGACGAACCCGACGCCGGCGTCGAGCACCTTGCGCACCGACAGGCCGAGGATCTCTTTGCCGTCGAGCTCGACGGAGCCGGAGACACGCTTCTGCAGGCCGAGGAGGGCCTCCGTCAGCTCGGTCTGGCCGTTGCCCTGCACGCCGGCGATGGCGAGCACCTCGCCGCCGCGGACCTCGAAGTCGAGGTTGTCGACGAGGACCACGCCCGTGGGGTCGGAGACCGTGAGGTTGCGCACCCGGAGGCTGTTCTCGGTGAGCTTCGGCGTCTCCTTGTGGACGCTCAGCTCGACGCTGCGGCCGACCATGAGGGAGGCGAGCTCGGCGTTGGAGGCCGTGGGCTCGGCCTCGCCGACCACCTTGCCGAGACGCATGACGGTGATGCGGGTCGCGACCTCGCGGACCTCGCGGAGCTTGTGGGTGATGAAGACGATGCCGGTGCCGCTCTCGGCGAGCTGGCGCATGATCGTCATCAGCTCGTCGGTCTCCTGCGGCGTGAGCACGGCCGTCGGCTCGTCGAAGACGAGGACCTTGGCGTCGCGGGAGAGCGCCTTGATGATCTCCACGCGCTGCTGGACGCCGACCGGGAGGTCCTCGACCAGGGCATCCGGGTCGAGGTCGAACCCGAAGCGGGCGGAGATCTCGCGCACCTTCGCGCGGGCCGCGGCCAGGTCGAGCCGGCCGCCGAACTTCGTCTGCTCGTGGCCGAGCATGACGTTCTCGGCGACGGTGAAGACGGGGATGAGCATGAAGTGCTGGTGGACCATCCCGATGCCCGCCTTCATGGCGTCACCGGGTCCGGCGAAGTCCTGGACGACGTCGTCCAGGAGGATCTCGCCCTCGTCGGCCTGGTAGAGGCCGTAGAGGACGTTCATCAGGGTCGACTTGCCTGCGCCGTTCTCACCGAGCAGACAGTGGATCTCACCGGGTTCGACCGTCAGGTCGATGTGATCGTTGGCGACCAGCGCGCCGAAGCGTTTGGTGATACCGCGGAGTTCGAGTTTCATGGGGGGCCTTGGGGTGTCGGGCTGTGCGCCGGCCGGGGGCGGACGAGGTGGGGAGGCCGGCACGAGGCCGGCCTCCCGGGGTGTCGCTGGGATCTACTCCGAGAACGCCGACGGCGACTCGACCTTGATCGAACCGTCGATGATGCCGGCCTTGATCTTGTCGAGCTCGCCCTGCAGGCCGGAGTCGACCTTCGAGGCGAAGTCGTGGAACGGGGCGATGCCGACGCCGTTGTTCTTCAGCGTGCCGACGTACTGCGAGTTGTCGAACTTGTTGCCGGAGGCGGCCTGCTGCACGATCGTCGAGACGGTCGGCTTGATGTTCTTCATGATCGAGGTGAGGAACAGGCTGTTGTAGCCGTTCTGGTCGGTCAGGAAGACGTCGGCGTCGTTACCGATCAGGGCGACGTTCTTGCCGCCGTCCTTGATCGCCGAGGCGGCGCCCTGGTAGATCGGGCCGCCGATGGGGGCGAGCACGTCGGCGTTCTGGCCGAGCATGGTCTGCGCGATCGTCTTGGACGTGTTCAGGTCGACGAAGCTGTTGACGAACTGGCCGTCCTGCGACGCGACGTCCCAGCCGATGACCTTCTTGGTGGCGCCCTTCTGCTGGTTGTAGTACTTCACGCCGTCCGAGATGCCGTCCATGAAGATGGTGACCGACGGCAGCTTCTGGCCGCCGTAGGTGCCGATCACACCGGTCTTCGAGTAGCTCGCCGAGGCGTAGCCGGCCAGGAAGCCGGCCTCGTCGGTGTTGAACACCACGGGCTTCACGTTGGCGGCCTTGATGCTGTTGTCGTCGACCATCACGAAGTTGACCTTCGGGTTCTCCGCGGAGGCCTGCTTGACGGGGGCGACGAGGTTGAAGCCGGAGGCGACGATGATGTTGCAGCCCTGCTGGATCAGGCTCTTGATGTTCGGCAGGTAGTCGTTGGCGCTCTTCGACTGGACCTGCTTGTAGCTGCTGCCGATCTTCTGAGCGGCCTCCTGGACGCCCTCCAGACCGAGCTGGTTGAACGAGCGGTCGTTGAAGCCGCCCTGGTCGGACACGATGCAGGGCAGGTACTTCGAGTTCGCGGCGGTGCTGGTCGAACTGGGCGCCGAACCGCAGGCTGCGAGCAGTGCGACGACGCCGGCGGCGACAAGGCCGGTGAGGGCGGCCTTACGGGCTGTGATTGTCAAGGTTTTGTCCTCCAAGATGCAGTGCCCGCTCGGGTGCGCGCGGGCAAGGATACGCAGTGCACGTTACCGAATATGACGAACCGCACTGTGGTCGAATTCGGCTTCTTCATGCAAGCGTTACAAATGCGCGCCTGTTTGGCACCTGCTCATTTGAGCAAGAGATCTCGTCGGTCCCGCTACATCCACCCGCGCTTCTTGAACACCGTGTACAGCAGCGTGCTCAACCCCAGCATCGCGAGGATCGCCAGCGGGTACCCGAGCGGCCATGCCAGTTCCGGCATGTTCTCGAAGTTCATCCCGTAGACGCCCGCGATCAGCGTCGGCGCGAACAGGATCGCCGCCCACGAGGAGATCTTCTTGACCTCCTCGCCCTGCCGGTGCGAGGAGTGCGCCAGACGCGTCAGCTCCTCGTTCTGGCGTTCGGCGACGAGCGTCGAGTTCACCGTCAGGATGTCGCGCAGCAGGTAGCGGAAGCCGTCCACGCGCTCATTCACCTGCGTGAGGTGGTCGGCCACGTCGCGCAGGCGCCGCTCCAGCTCCTCGGCGACGCCGTACTTCGCCGAGCCGCGCTCCAGGGCGACCATGACCGACGACAGCGGGTGCGTAGCGCGCTGGAAGTCGATGACCTCCCGCGACAGCTCGTAGATGCGCCGTGAGACCAAGACGTCGCCACCGAAGACCTGCGTCTCGATCTCGTCGATGTCGTTGGCCAGCCCCGCGACGACCGGGCCGTACGCGTCCACGACGGCGTCGATGATCGCGTAGAGGATGGCCTGCGGGCCGAGCGCGAGGAGGTCGCGCTCCCGCTCCATCCTGTGTCGCACGGTGGACAGGTCCGGCGACTCGCTGTGCCGCACCGTGATGACGAAGTTCGGCCCGACGAAGAGGTGCAGCTCGCCGAAGTCGACCTCCTCGGGCACGTCCAGGTAGTTGGCCGCCTTCAGCACGACGAACAGCACGGAGTCGTAGCGCTCCAGCTTGGGCCGCTGGTGGGCGACGATCGCATCCTCGATGGCCAGCGGGTGGAGGCTGAACTCCGCCGCGAGCGACATCAGCTCCTGCTCGGTCGGCCGGTAGAGCCCGATCCAGGCGACGCCGCCGGGGGTGTCGTCCAGCGCACTGTAGGTCTCGGCCAGGGTGCGCGGCGACGCGACCCGCACGCCGTCGGCGTAGATCGCGCTGTCCACCATGCTGGAGCGCGCGGCGCGCTGCGGCTCGGTCAGGGCGGGCTCAGGCGAACTGGGAGGATCGACCCGCCGGGCACGGGACACGAAGGGCATCGGAATGCCGCGTCGGTTCAGGTTCGCCAAGGTTCACCTCCTGGTGCGCGGAAACGTGAGGTGGCCCGTGCAACGCCCGGCGAACCGCGCGGCAGCGCCACCTAACTGTACGCGCGGAGTGTGCCGGTGCGCTGGGCCCCGCCGCGGCGGACGTCCGTGCAAGCGTCGAGGATGACCTGCTCGTAGTGCCCGACGAGCTCGGAGCACAGCACGTCCCACCCGCGGCCGAGCACGCGCCGGCGTCCGGCCTCCCCCATCCGCAGGCGCAGCGGCGCGTCGGCGGCGAGCATGGCGACGGCGGCCCGCAGCCCGCGGTCGTCGGCCGGAGGGAAGAGGAGCCCGTCGACGCCGTGCTCCACGAGGTCGATGGGGCCGCCGGCGCGCGGCGCGATCACCGGCAGACCGGAGGCGTGCGCCTCCTGGACGGTCTGCCCGAAGGTCTCCTCGGAGCCGGTGTGCGCGAACACGTCGAAGGCCGCATAGGCGGCGGCCAGGTCGGCTCCGCCGAGGCGGCCGAGCCAGGTGGTCGGCACGCCGTGCAGCTGCCGCTCGACGGCCTCCCGCGATGGCCCGTCCCCGACGATCGCGACCGAGACCCCCGGCAGACCGCGGAGCACGCGCAACCGCTCGACCTGCTTCTCCGGCGCGATCCGGCCGACGTAGCCGACGACGATCTCGCCGTCCGGCGACAGGCGCTCCCGCAGCGCGACCGCCCCGGCGGTGCGGCGGTTGTTCGGGTGATACCGCTCCAGGTCCACGCCACGCCCCCAGCGGGCGAGGCGGCGGACCCCGGCCTCCCGGAGGTCGTACTCGCTGGCCGACGACGGCACCAGCGTGAGGTCGGCGCCCTCGTGCACCCAGCGCACGTACTTCCAGGCGATGGCGGCGGTCATCCCGAGCCCGTTGCGGCGGGCGAACCCGGCGACGTCGGTCTGATAGATGGCGACCGAGGGCACGCCGACCCGATTGGCGGCGGCGATGGCCTGCGCGCCCAAGAAGAAGGGGGAGGCCGCATGCAGCACGTCCGGCTCGAACTTCGCGAGGATCCGCTGCACCTGCGGGCTGGGCAGCCCCACCGGGAACTGCCGGTACGCGATGGAGGGCACCTGGTGGATGCGATAGCCGGCGTACTCGTCCGGCGCCCCGGCCTCCGGGCAGATGACGATCGCTTCGTGGCCCTCCGCGGCCAGATGATCGAGCACCCGCAGGACGCTGGTGGTCACCCCGTTCACTGTGGGGAGGAAGCTTTCGCTGACGACGGCGACCCGCATGACCACAGTGTCTGCTCCGGGAATGTCCCGCCTGTGAACGGAAGGTGTCCAGAACCGCTCGATATCCTTTCGGCATGACTTCTCCTGGCGCGCTCGACCGGTTCTACAGCATCATCCCGGCGGGCGGGATCGGCTCCCGGCTGTGGCCGCTGTCGCGGGCCGACGCGCCGAAGTTCCTCCACGACCTCACCGGGTCGGGGCAGACGCTGCTGCGCGACACCTGGGACCGGCTGGCGCCGATCGCGGGCGAGCAGCGGATCATGGTCGTCACCGGCCGCGCGCACCGCGCCGCCGTGGAGGCGCAGCTTCCGGCGCTGGCCGACGCCAACGTCGTGCTCGAGTCCGAGCCGCGGGACTCCACCGCCGCGATCGGCCTGGCCGCCGCCATCCTGGAACGCCGCGAGCCGGGGGTGATCGTCGGGTCGTTCGCCGCCGACCACGTCATCCGCAACACGCGGCTGTTCGCCTCCACCGTGCGGGAGGCCGTCGCCGCCGCCGACGCCGGCTACATCACCACCATCGGAATCAAACCGACCGAGCCCGCCGTCGGGTTCGGCTACATCCGCTGCGGAGGCGGCCTGACCGTCACCGGCGCCCCGAATGTGCTGGCGGTCGAGTCGTTCGTCGAGAAGCCGGACCTGCCGACGGCCGAGGCCTACCTCGCCAGCGACTCCTACCTGTGGAACGCCGGCATGTTCATCGCGCGCGCCGATCGGCTCCTGGAGGAGATCGGCCGCTCCAAGCCCACCCTCCTCGCCGGGCTGCTCGAGCTCGCGGAGGCCTGGGACGACCCGGCCACCCGCGGACCGGCCGTCGACCGGATCTGGCCGAACCTGGAGAAGATCGCGATCGACTACTCGGTCGCCGAGCCCGCGGCCGCCGCAGGGAGGCTCGCGGTCATCCCGGGCTACTTCGACTGGGACGACGTGGGCGACTTCGCCTCGCTCTCCAAGCTGAACTCCGGCGGCCGGACCACCGACCTCGCCATCCTCGGTGAGAACGCCCGGGTGCTCGCCGACGCCTCCAGCGGGATCGTCGTCAGCCAGACCAAGCGGGTCATCAGCCTGATCGGCGTGAAGGACATCGTGATCGTCGACACGCCCGACGCGCTGCTCGTCACGACGACGGACAACGCCCAGCGGGTGAAGTCGGTGGTGGACGCGCTGAAGGTCACCGGCTCGACCGACGTGCTCTGAGCGGCGCCCGCAGCTCGGTCCCGCAACCGGCCGCACCCCTCCCATTTATCTCGACGTCGAGATAACCAAGGCCACCCTAAGCAGCGCGGACGCCCCCCGCGGCATAGACTTGCCACGCGCTTCGTGCGCCTACTTTCAGCGATCGCAACCAGGGAGGGTTGTTCGTGCCAGAGCAAGCGGCAGGGACCCTGCAACCGACGAAGTCGAGGCCGGGCGGCACGCTGTACCGCGGCCGTGAGGGCATGTGGTCGTGGGTGCTTCACCGCATCACCGGCGTCGCCATCTTCTTCTTCCTTCTCGTCCACATCCTCGACACCTCGCTCGTCCGGGTCAGCCCCGAGGCGTACAACGCGGTGATCGGCACCTACAAGAACCCGATCATGGGATTCGGGGAGATGGCGCTCGTCGCGGCGATCATCTTCCACGCCTTCAACGGCATCCGGATCATCCTGATCGACTTCTGGAGCAAGGGCGTCAAGTACCAGAAGGTCATGTTCTGGATCGTCATCGCCCTCTGGGTGATCCTCATGGCCGGCTTCGTCCCGACCCAGCTCATCCACATCTTCTCGGAGGTGAACTGACGTGACGACCATCGAAGCGCCGCGCACGCCGGCCCGCCCGGCCCGCAAGGGCGTCAACTGGGAGAAGTGGGGCTGGATCTACATGCGGGCCTCCGGCCTCGTGCTGGTGATCCTGATCTTCGGCCACCTGCTGATCAACCTCGTGCTCGGCGCGGGCGTCAAGCAGATCGACTTCGCCTTCGTCGCGGGCAAGTACGCCACGCCGTTCTGGCAGGTCTGGGACCTCCTCATGCTGTGGCTCGCGCTCATCCACGGCGGCAACGGCATGCGCACCCTGATCAACGACTACGCGCACAACGTGCTGGTCAACCGCATCCTCAAGTGGGCGGTCCTCGCGGCGGTCGTCGTCCTGATCGTGCTCGGCACGCTCGTGATCTTCACCTTCGACCCGTGCCCGGCAGGCGCCCACGCGGCCGACCTGCCTTCGTTCTGCCCGGCCAAGTGACTGATTGACGGAAAACAAACGCTGTGACAACTGAAACCACCGAATCCACCGTCATCGACGGCGTCCACTACCACGAGTTCGACATCGTCATCGTCGGCGCCGGCGGCGCCGGCATGCGCGCGGCCATCGAGGCAGGCCCGCACGCCAAGACCGCGGTGATCTCGAAGCTCTACCCCACCCGCTCCCACACCGGCGCGGCGCAGGGCGGCATGGCCGCGGCGCTCGCCAACGTGGAGGAGGACAGCTGGGAGTGGCACACCTTCGACACCGTCAAGGGCGGCGACTACCTGGTCGACCAGGACGCGGCGGAGATCCTCGCCAAGGAGGCCATCGACGCGGTCATCGACCTCGAGAACATGGGCCTGCCTTTCAACCGCACGCCCGAGGGCAAGATCGACCAGCGCCGCTTCGGCGGCCACACCCGCGACCACGGCAAGGCGCCGGTCCGCCGGGCCTGCTACGCGGCCGACCGCACCGGCCACATGATCCTGCAGACGCTGTTCCAGAACTGCGTCAAGCTCGGCATCAACTTCTTCAACGAGTTCTACGTCCTCGACGTGATCATGAACGAGGTCGACGGAGTCGAGCAGCCCGCTGGTGTCGTCGCCTACGAGCTGGCCACCGGCGAGCTGCACGTCTTCCACTCGAAGGCGATCGTGTTCGCCACCGGCGGGTTCGGCAAAATCTACAAGACGACCTCCAACGCGCACACCCTCACCGGTGACGGCGTCGGCATCATCTGGCGCAAGAAGCTGCCGCTGGAGGACATGGAGTTCTTCCAGTTCCACCCGACCGGCCTCGCCGGCCTCGGCATCCTCCTCACCGAGGGCGCCCGCGGCGAGGGTGCGATCCTCCGCAACGCCTCCGGCGAGCGGTTCATGGAGCGCTACGCCCCCACGATCAAGGACCTCGCGCCGCGCGACATCGTCGCCCGCTGCATGGTCCAGGAGGTCGCGGAGGGTCGCGGCGCCGGCCCGCACAAGGACTACGTGCTCCTCGACTGCACCCACCTGGGCGCGGAGGTCCTGGAGACCAAGCTCCCCGACATCACCGAGTTCGCCCGCACCTACCTGGGCGTCGACCCGGTCGTCGAGCCGGTGCCGGTCATGCCGACCGCGCACTACGCGATGGGCGGCATCCCGACCAACAACAACGCCGAGGTGCTGCGCGACAACACCACCGTCGTCCCCGGCCTCTACGCCGCCGGCGAGTGCGCGTGCGTGTCCGTGCACGGTTCGAACCGCCTCGGCACCAACTCGCTGCTCGACATCAACGTCTTCGGCAAGCGCGCGGGCAACAACGCTGTCGAGTACGTCAAGACCGCCACGGCCGTCCCGCTGCCGGCCGACCCCGCCAAGGCCGTCCGCGAGATGATCGAGGGCCTCCGCAGCGGAACGGGCACCGAGCGCATCGCCGCCATCCGCAAGGAGCTGCAGGACGAGATGGACCGGAACGCCCAGGTGTTCCGCACCGACGAGTCCCTGGAGAAGGTCACCGGCACCATCCACCGCCTGCGCGAGCGCTACAAGAACATCGTCGTGCAGGACAAGGGCAAGCGCTTCAACACCGACCTGCTGGAGGCCGTGGAGCTGGGCTTCCTGCTCGACCTGGCCGAGGTCGTCGTCTTCTCGGCCCGCAACCGCAAGGAGTCCCGCGGCGGCCACATGCGCGACGACTACCCGAAGCGCGACGACGAGAACTACATGAAGCACACGATGGCCTACCTCACCGGCGACCCGCACTCCGCCGACGCGGCAGACCACATCACGCTCGACTGGAAGCCGGTCGTCGTGACCCGCTACCAGCCGATGGAGAGGAAGTACTGATGTCCACCGCCGTACTCGAGACTCCCCCGGCCCCGGAGGCCCCGGTCCAGTCGTTCACCGTGACGCTCATCATCCGCCGGTTCGACCCGGACGTGGACACCGAGCCGCGCTGGCAGGACTTCGACGTCGAGATGTTCCCGACCGACCGCATCCTGGACGCGCTGCACAAGATCAAGTGGGAGCAGGACGGCTCGCTGACCTTCCGCCGCTCGTGCGCCCATGGCATCTGCGGCTCGGACGCGATGCGCATCAACGGCCGCAACCGCCTTGCCTGCAAGACGCTGATCAAGGACCTGGACATCTCCAAGCCGATCTACGTCGAGGCGATCAAGGGCCTGCCGCTGGAGAAGGACCTCATCGTCGACATGGAGCCGTTCTTCGCCAGCTACCGCGAGGTCCAGCCGTTCCTGGTCGCGAACACCACCCCGGAGAAGGGCAAGGAGCGCATCCAGTCGGTCGCCGACCGCGCCCGCTTCGACGACACCACCAAGTGCATCCTCTGCGCGGCGTGCACGTCGTCCTGCCCGGTGTTCTGGACCGACGGCCAGTACTTCGGCCCGGCCGCGATCGTCAACGCGCACCGCTTCATCTTCGACTCCCGCGACGACAACTCGCAGGTGCGCCTCGACATCCTCAACGACAAGGAGGGCGTTTGGCGCTGCCGCACGACCTTCAACTGCACCGACGCCTGCCCCCGCGGCATCCAGGTCACGCAGGCCATCGCGGAGGTCAAGCAGGCCATCATGCGCGGCAAGGCGTGACGCCGGCCACGACGGCCTGAGCACACCACTCGAACGACGAAGGCGCCCCCGGGAGACCGGGGGCGCCTTCGTCGCTCGAGTGGTGTCAGGGTGCACGTCAGCACTGGGCGCGCCAGCCTGAACGAGCGGAAGCGCCCCCGAAAGATCGGGGGCGCTTCGCGAGTAGTGGTTGCTGCGAGGCCGCCGCGCCGCCTGAGGGCAGGCCTCAGTTGTAGAGAAGGCCGTCCCACGAGTAGGCCGTAGCGACGGGAATCGGCACGTCGGGGCCCAGATTCGGGGCCCACCACACGAGCTGGAAGTATCCGAAATGCCGGGCCAGGTCCCACTGAGTGACGTCGAAGGAGAAGGTGTCCCCAACGATCGTCACCGCTCTCTCGCCCCCGACGACGTCCCAGCCCTTGATCGAGGTATAGGCGACGAGCTGGATGCCCGGCGGCAGCTGCGTTCCTTCGGGCACCACGATCTTTCCGGTGAGCGTGGTGGTCCCTCCGGGTAGCGTTCTGAAGACATACTCGTCGTACACGAGCGTCGGCGTCCCAACGGGGAGCTGGGAGGGGAACTCCTTCTCCAGCGCGGCTTCCGCCGGCGCCCAATTGGCGTGATTGGCGGCCGAGACCGTCAGCCTGCCGGACATGGCTCCGGTGGGCGTTCCTCTCACGAGGAGCTCGAAGCTTCGTCGGTCCTCGCTCAGGACGGGCTGGACCAGCACGTCGAAGCCGGCGGTGACCTGCGCGGTGAGGACGATGTCCGCGGGGACGTCCGCCGTGTTCGGAATCGGAGTGAGGGTTCCGCTGATGCGCAACACGTACGCGCTGGAGGTCTCCAACGTGTACGTGCTCTTGCCGAAGCCGATGACGCCGCTCGAGGTGCCGGGCGAGGCGGCGCGGGCCGGGGAGGCGGCGGCGAGGGCGATGGCCGGGGCGGCCCAAGCGGCGGTCTTGGCGACCGTGCGTCGGGAGACGAGGCGTGGCGCGTCGGAGTCGGGTGTGTCGTTCACGAGGAGGAGCCTTTCTTGGCAGTGTTGAAATGTCTGACGCCAATGTTACTCGCTAAGTCTGAGCAATTGCACATCGAGGCTCGATCGGGTGGTGAATTCTCAGCCGCGAACATCACGGCCGGCCGGGGAAGCGCCCCGGCCGGCCGTGTACTCAGGCGTACCGGTAATGCACGACGAAGCCGAGCTTCTTGCCGTCGACCTGATGGATGATCTCGGCGGTACCCACCGAGCCATGCGGGAGTGTCCCGGGGAGGAACGCGTAGACCGTGTCGTGTGTCTGGATCGCCACCGTGCCGTTGTGGCTCGGCCAGCACCCGGTCACATCCGGCTTCCGCCCCTGGCTGGTGATGGTTCCCGGGCCGCTGACGCTCACGGAGCCGATCCGGGTGCCGATACCGTGGGCATCGGCCTGCGCCGCGCCGTTCGCCCGCAGGCCGGCGACCCTGCTGACGGTGCTGATCGTGTGGGTGCTCGTGTCGAACTGGCTCGTCTGGGTGGGCTTGAGGAAGGGTGTGTTGCCCAGGTTGTCGAGGAAGGGGTCGCCGACAGCGTGGCAGAACCGGAGGTCGAGCCAGCGGGCCCCCGTTCCGAGCATGGCGGAGGTCACGTCGACGACGGGAGTCGCGTGTCGGAACCACGCGATCGAGGCGTCGCTCCCGACCTTCGCCCGCTGCCAGTGGTTCGCGATCGGCGTCAGGGTGGGCGTCTTGGCGTTGGCGTAGCCGGACACCAGGTAGGCGGATGCCTCGCCGTACAGGGGATAGTTCGGGCTGCCGACCACGAGGGTCGCCACGGCGGGCGTCGCCGGGGCCCGGACGACCAGGGTGAAGACGTTGCCTTGGATGTCCGGGGACCCGACGACCGCGAATCCGGCCTCGCCGATCGAAACAGCGAGCTGGTAGTCGGACGGGACGGTTGTTCCCGGCGCCGGGACGAGCGTTCCGCTGATCATCACCGTGCCGGAGGTCACCACTTCGTACAGCGGAGCGCCGAGCACGATGGTCCCGGCACGCCCGGCCGGGGAGGCGGCATAGGCCGGACACCCTGCCGCGAAAGCGACGGCCGGGGCGGCCCACGCAGCCGTCTTGGCGAGCGTGCGCCTACTTACGCGGGGCGTTGCGGGGGGGGGGGGGGGGGGTAATGCCGTTCACTGCGTCAGAAGCCTTTCGAGGACTTTGTGAAATGTACAACGCACAATCTAGCACCTGGCACGGAGAAGTGTCCATGCGCGGTTCATCCCGCAACGACGACCGCCGACTCGCTATCCTTGCGGCGTGGCCAGGAAGTCGCGACGCGGGGAGGGCACGGTGTCGGCGCAGCCCGATCCGGCGCTGCAGCGCGCCGAGGGCACGGTCGAACCGGAGGAGACGCTGAAGGAGCGCATCCTCGATGCCACCGAGCCGCTGAAGGAGCGGCTTGAGAAGCCGGTAGCGCGGGTGTCCCGATGGGCGAAGTGGGTGCAGTCGCTGCGGCCGTACCGGGTCTACATCAACTTCTCGCACTCCGACGGCAACCTGCGGGCGGCCGGGATGGGGTTCCAGTCGCTCTTCGCCGTGTTCGCGGCGGTCTGGCTCGGCTTCTCGGTCGCCGGGGTCTGGCTGAGCGGCAACAACGACGTCTACGAATCGCTGGTGGAGATCATCAACCGGGCGATCCCCGGACTCATCTCCACACCCACGACGACGGGGGTCATCAACTCCGAGCAGCTCGAGTCGGCCACGGCCTTCGGTTGGTCGGGCATCGTGGCGGCGATCGGCCTGCTCTGGACGGCGATCGGCTGGCTCTACTACACACGCCAGGCCGTGCGCGCGGTGTTCGGGCTCAGCCGGGACACCACCAACTACGTCCTGCAGAAGATCCGCGACCTGTTCCTGGCGCTCGCATTCGGGCTGGTGCTGGTGCTCTCGGCGCTCATCTCGATCATCAGCACGCAGGCCGTGACCTTCTTCCTCCATCTCGTCGGGCTCAGCACCGACACGTTCTGGACGGACGCGCTCACCCGGTTCTCCGGCCTGCTCATCTCGGTGGTCCTCAACATCTTCACGCTCGGCGCCATGTTCCGGGTGATGGCGCGGGTCGCGATCCCGTGGCGCAACCTGTTCTTCGGCGTCCTCCTCGGAGCGTGCGTGCTGGCCGGGCTGAGCGCGCTCGGCGGGCTGCTGCTGACGGGGGCGACGAAGAACCCGCTGCTGGCGACCTTCGCGGTGTTCGTCGGTCTGCTGATCTGGTTCAACCTGGTCTCGCGCGTCATCCTGCTGTCGGCCTCCTGGATCGCGGTCGGGATGTTCGACAGCGGGATCTCGCCGCGGATGATCACGCCGGAGCAGGCGGCGGCCGAGCGCGCAGCCGCCGAGTACGAGGCGCGCGTGCTGGTCGCGAAGGCCGAGCTGCAGAACGCGCGGGACGATCTGGCCGGGGCGAAGTTCCTGGCCCGGCTGAGCGCGCAGCGCCGGGTCGAGAAGGCCGAGCACCGGCTCAACGACCTGCTCGACGACAGCGGCGTCGGCGCCCGCCGGTAGGCTGGACGCATGCCCTCGAAACCCCTGCGCATCGCGACGGTCAACGTCAACGGCATCCGGGCCGCCTACCGTAAGGGCATGGGCGCCTGGCTCGACGGCAGGGACGTCGACATCCTCGCGCTGCAGGAGGTGCGCGCCTCCAGCGAAGACCTGCAGGGCCTCCTCGGCGACGAGTGGGACATCGTGCACGACCCCGCGACGGCCAAGGGCCGCGCTGGCGTCGCCATCGCCAGCCGGCATCCCCGCGCGGAGATCCACCGCGTCGAGCTCGGCGCGCCCGACTTCGACAGCGCGGGCCGCTGGCTGGAGGCCGACTACGAGGTCGGCGGCACCGTCGTCACGGTGGTCAGCGCCTACGTGCACTCCGGCGAGGCCGGCACCGAGAAGCAGGACGCGAAGTACGCCTTCCTCGACGCGATGGAGGCGCGCCTGCCCCAGCTCGTGAAGCACAGCGAGTACGCGGTCGTCCTGGGCGACCTCAACGTGGGCCACCGGAAGCTCGACATCCGCAACTGGAAGGGCAACGTCAAGAAGGCCGGCTTCCTCCCCGAGGAGCGCGCCTACTTCGACCGCTTCCTGGGCGCGGAGGACGACCCGCGCTACAACGACGGCGCCGGGCTCGGCTGGGTCGACGTCGGCCGCAAGGCCGCGGGCGAGGTCGACGGCCCCTACACCTGGTGGTCGTGGCGCGGGCAGGCGTTCGACAACGACACGGGCTGGCGGATCGACTACCAGCTCGCCTCCCCGGCGCTGGCTGCGACGGTGAAGAACTACGCGGTGGACCGTGCGGCCGCCTACGACGAGCGATGGTCGGATCACACCCCCGTGGTCGTCGACTACGCCCTCTAGCATCCGCACCCTCCCTACTTCGAAAGCAGTGACATGAGCACACTCCCCCGCCTGTACTCCGGCATGCAGCCGTCGGCGGACTCCCTCCACCTCGGGAACTACGTCGGCGCCCTCCTGCAGTGGAAAGAGCTGCAGAGCAGCCACGACGCCTTCTTCTCCGTGGTCGACCTGCACGCGATCACCGTCGCGCAGGACCCGGCGGAACTCCGCGAGAAGACCCGGCGCACGGCCGCGCAGTACATCGCCGCGGGCATCGACCCGTCGGCCTCCACCCTCTACGTGCAGTCGCACGTGCCCGCGCACGCGCAGCTCGCCTGGCTGCTGAACACGATCACCGGGTTCGGCGAGGCCTCGCGGATGACGCAGTTCAAGGACAAGGCCGCCAAGCAGGGCGCGGACGCGACCTCGGTCGGGTTGTTCGCCTACCCGGTGCTGATGGCCGCCGACATCCTGCTGTTCGACGCCGAGGTCGTGCCGGTCGGCGACGACCAGCGCCAGCACGTCGAGCTGACGCGCGACCTGGCGGAGCGGTTCAACAGCCGGTTCGGCGAGACGTTCGTCGTGCCGCAGGCGATGATCCTCAAGGACGGCGCGCGCATCTACGACCTGCAGAACCCGGAGTCGAAGATGTCCAAGTCCGCCGAGTCGGGCGCCGGGATCGTCTGGATGCTGGACGAGCCGGACGTGACGCGCAAGAAGATCATGCGCGCCGTGACGGACACCGACGGCGTCGTGTCGTTCGACCGCGCAGGCAAGCCGGGCATCTCCAACCTGCTCAGCATCTACTCCGCCCTCACCGGCCGCGCGGTGGCCGACATCGAGCTGGAGTACGACGGCAAGGGCTACGGCGACTTCAAGAAGGGTCTCGTCGAGGTCGTCGTGGAGACGTTCGGCCCGATCCGCGAGCGCGCGCTCGAGCTGCTCTCCGACCCGGCCGAGCTCGACCGCATCCTCGCGGGCAACGCGGCGCGGGCCAGCGAGGTCGCCGAGCGGACGCTGGCGAAGGCCTTCAACGCGATCGGCCTGCTGCGACGGGCGCACTGAAAGCGCTGGGCGCACTGAAAGGCGACGGGCACACTGAAAGGCGACGGGCATACTGATGCGGCGGGCGCGCTGATGTCTCCGGCTCCGGTAGAGCTGGCGGGCGGCCCTGTCGTCCTGTCGGTGCCGGTGGAAGCCGACATCGACCGGATCGCTGAGTTCTGCCGCGATCCGGAGGTCGCCGCGTGGACCACGGTGCCGACGCCGTACGAGCGCGCCGACGCCGAGAGGTTCGTGACCGGAATCGTCCCGGACGGCTGGGCGAGCGGGCGGGAGTGCACCTGGGCGCTCCGCGACGCGACCACCCGTCTCCTGCACGGGATGATCGGGCTGCACCACCTCCACGACGGCGAGGGCGAGATCGGCTTCTGGCTGGCCGACGGCGCCCGCGGGCGCGGATGGATGTCCACCGCGGTCGGCCTGGTGCTCGACTACGGGTTCGACGTGTCCGCGGGGCTGGGCTTGCAGCGCATCGTGTGGCACGCGTTCGCGGGCAACGTCGCGAGCGCCGCCGTCGCCCGCCGCGCCGGCTTCCAGTGGGAGGGCGTCGCCCGGCTCGGCGCTCCGCACCGGGGCGTCCGGCGCGACGACTGGCAGGCCGCCCTCCTGCCCGGCGACCCGCGGCGGCCGGCGGACGGCTGGCCCGCGTTCACCCTGGCGGAGCCGACGCGATGATCGGCCCGCGCGTCGTCCTCTTCGACCTCGACGACACGCTGTTCGCGCACCGCGCCGCGGTGTCGGCGGGCATCCAGCGTTACGCAGGCCGGCTCGGCGAGCCCTACGGGACGATGGAGGCCGTCGATCTGACCGCGCTCTGGCACGACCTGGAGGAGGAGCACTACCACTCCTACCTCGCGGGCCGGCTCGACTTCGAGGGGCAGCGCCAGGCCCGCGCCCGCGACTTCGCCGCCCGGCACGGCGTCCAGCTGACCGACGCCGAGGCGAGCGCCTGGTTCGCGGACTACTTCGAGCACTACGTTGCCGCCTGGTCCCTGCACGACGACGCGCTGCCCTGCCTGGACGCGCTTGAGGCGGCGTTCCCGGGGGTGCGCTTCGGCCTGATCACCAACGGGGACCTGGCGTTCCAGCGCCGCAAGGTGGAGGCCGTCGGGCTCGACACCCGCATGGAGCACCTGATCGCCTCCGGCGAGGTCGGCGTCGCGAAACCGGACCGGCGCATCTTCGAGGAGGCATGCTCGGTGTTCGGCGTGCGGCCGGCCGAGGCTGCCTACGTCGGCGACCGGCTCCGCACCGACGCGATCGGCGCGGCGCGGGCGGGGCTGACCGGCGTGTGGCTGAACCGGCGCGGGGATGTGCCCGCGGGCGACGACGCGGCCGAGGCTGCTGAGGTCGGCGTTATCGAACTCCGCGGCCTGGTCGGGCTGGTGGAGGCGCTCGCTCGCTGAGCCACCTGGCAGGACACGCCGTGCGCTGATACGCGCTGGCGGCGTGTCCTGCCAGGTGATTCAGGGATGGACGATCAGTTCCCCTTCGTGCAGGTCTGCTGCGCCGCGGTCTGACCGGTGACGTTCGAGGGGAGGCTGACCGCCGACGACGTCGGGGCCGGGGTGCTTCCGCTCGTCGCGCTCGGCGCGGGGGTCGCCGCCGCGGTGGGCGCGCTCGGAGCCGTGGACGGCGAGGGCGTCGCCGACACCGTCGCGTTGCCCGTCGTCCCGGTGAGCTGCACCGGGGTGTCGGTGGCGAGCGCCTGCTTCAGCGCGTCCGCCCCGGTCGGCTCCGGCACCACCCGGTTGACGTTCTCCGGGTCCGTCATCGCCGGGTACTGGAGGAAGACGAAGTCGCTCAGCGGCACGCTCTTCAGCGCGAGCCCGATCGACACCAGGGTGGTCGGGGAGGACATCGTGTCCGAAAGCGTGAGGTTGGAGGTCGCGGCCTTCGCGAGTGTGAACAGCGTCAGCGGGTTGGCCAGCACGCCCGCGCTGGTCACCTTGCGCAGCAGCGACGACAGGAAGAGCTGCTGGTTGCTGATCCGGCCGAGGTCGCTGCCGTCGCCGACGCCGTGACGGCTGCGGACGAACGCGAGCGCCTGGGCGCCGACCAGGGTCTGCTGGCCCGCCGGCAGGTTCAGCCCGACGTAGGGGTCCTTGAGCGGGGTGGCGAGGCAGACGGTGACGCCGCCGACGGCGTTGGACATCGCCGAGACGCCGTCGAAGCTGACTTCCGCCGCGTACGGGATGCTGAGGCCGGTGAGCGCCTCCGCCGTGAGCACGACACAGGACAGACCGCCCGTGGACAGCGTGGTGTTGAACTGGGCCTTGTCCTGAGGCGAGGTGGAGCGGCCGCCCGAGGTCGGGCAGGACGGGATCGGCACCATCAGGTCGCGCGGGATGCTGATCACCGTCGCGTGCTGGTGGTCGGCCGAGAGGTGCAGGACCATCGTGACGTCGTTGTTGCCGGCGCCCGAGCTTCCGGCGAGCTCCTGAGCGGACGAGAACTGGCCGCCCTGGCCGGTGCGCGTGTCCGTTCCGGCCAGGAGGATGTTGACAGCGCCGGACTCCGCGCTGACACTGGGCGCGGCGACGGCCTTGCCCGCCGCGGAGACCAGGTGGACCGAGGGCTTCAGCGAGCGGACGGTGTCCTGCACCGCGTACGCGGCGACGGCCCCGGCGGAGACCACGGCGACGGCGACGATGCCGGCGAGCAGCCGCGCGACCGGTCCGCGGGCGCGACGGACCGGAAGACGGCCGTGCCGTACCGGTGCCGGTCGCTCGACCGCGGAATGCCTCATCCTTCGAAGCTAAGGCAGCAATCTGCGCGAAACCTTTTCCGCGGGTGAGGAATCTGCAAGGATCCTCATCCTGCGAGCGGGCCACACGCACGAGCGCCGCCCGGCGGGAGCCGGACGGCGCTCGAGGTCAGGACCGTTGACTACTTCACGTCCTCGTCGACCCAGTCGAAGGTCTTCGTGACGGCCTTCTTCCAGAGGCGCAGCTGACGGTCGCGCTCGGCGTCGTCCATCTTCGGCTCCCAGCGGCGGTCCTCCTGCCAGTTCTTGCGGAGGTCGTCGAGGTTCTCCCAGAAGCCCACCGCGAGCCCGGCCGCGTAGGCTGCGCCGAGGGCGGTGGTCTCCGCGACGACCGGACGCACGACCGGAACGCCGAGGATGTCGGCCTGGAACTGCATCAGAGTGTTGTTGGCGATCATGCCGCCGTCCACCTTCAGCTCGGTCAGGTCCACGCCGGAGTCGGCGTTGACCGCGTCCAGCACCTCGCGGGTCTGGAAGGCCGTGGCCTCCAGGGCGGCGCGGGCGATGTGGCCCTTGTTCACGTAGCGCGTGAGGCCGACGAGGGCGCCACGCGCGTCCGCGCGCCAGTACGGCGCGAACAGGCCCGAGAACGCCGGTACGAAGTACGCGCCGCCGTTGTCCTCGACGGTCTTCGCCAGGTCCTCGATCTCGGGGGCGCTGGAGATGATGCCGAGGTTGTCGCGCAGCCACTGCACCAGCGAGCCGGTGACGGCGATCGAGCCCTCCAGGGCGTAGTGCGGCTTGTCGTCGCCCAGCTTGTAGCCGAGCGTCGTCAGGAGGCCGTTCTTGGAGTGGACGATCTCCTCACCCGTGTTGAAGATGAGGAAGTTGCCGGTGCCGTAGGTGTTCTTGGACTCGCCCGGATCGAAGGCCGCCTGGCCGAACGTGGCCGCCTGCTGGTCGCCGAGGATGCCCGCGACGGGCACCTCGCGCAGCAGGCTGGAGGACTCCACCGTACCGTAGACCTCGGACGAGGCCTTGATCTCGGGGAGCATCGAGCGGGGCACACCGAACACCTCGAGGATGTCGTCGCGCCAGCTGAGGGTCTCCAGGTCCATGAACATGGTGCGGGAGGCGTTGGTCACGTCGGTGGCGTGCACGCCGCCGTCCGGGCCGCCGGTGAGGTTCCAGAGCACCCAGGCGTCGGTGTTGCCGAACAGCAGGTCGCCGCGCTCGGCGCGCTCGCGGGCGCCCTCCACGTTCTCCAGGATCCAGGCGATCTTCGTGCCGGAGAAGTAGGTGGCCAGCGGGAGGCCGACGATCTGCTTGAACCGCTCGACGCCGCCGTCCGCCGCCAGGCGGTCGACGATCGGCTGGGTGCGGGTGTCCTGCCAGACGATGGCGTTGTAGACGGGCTCACCGGTGTTCTTGTCCCAGACCACCGCGGTCTCGCGCTGGTTCGTGATGCCCACCGCCGCGATGTCGTGACGGGTCAGGTCCGCCTTGGAGAGGGCCTGGCCGATCACCTCGCGGGTGTTGTTCCAGATCTCCTTCGGGTCGTGCTCGACCCAGCCGGCCTTCGGGAAGATCTGCTCGTGCTCGAGCTGTCCGGTCGAGACGATCGACCCGGACTTGTCGAAGATGATCGCCCGGGTGCTGGTGGTGCCCTGGTCGATGGCGACGACGTAGTCGGCCATAGGTAACTCCTTTGTTTGGTGGTGGGACTGAAGAGGGCCGGTCGGGGTCTCCCCCGGCCGGCCCCCGGGTGTTACTTGGTGAGGATCGGAAGCAGCAGCAGCGCCAGCCAGCCGGCGAGCAGGCCGCCGATGACCGGGCCCACGACCGGGACCCAGGAGTAGGACCAGTCGCTGGTGCCCTTGCCCCGGATGGGGAGCACGGCGTGCGCGATGCGCGGACCGAGGTCACGTGCTGGGTTGATCGCGTACCCCGTCGGACCACCGAGGCTGGCGCCGATGCCGACCACGAGGAGGGCGACGGGCAGGGCGCCGAGGGCGGCGAGTCCCGCCGCGGTCCCCGGCTGGTGGCCGAAGGCGATCACGACGAACACCAGCACGAAGGTGCCGATGATCTCGGTGACGAGGTTCCACGCGTAGCTGCGGATCGCAGGTCCGGTCGAGAAGACGCCGAGCTTGTTGCCCGGGTCCGGCTCCTCGTCGAAGTGCTTCTTGTACGCCAGGAACGTCAGGCAGGCGCCGATGAAGGCTCCGATGAACTGGGCGACGATATAGAGGAGGATCGTCACGAAGTTGACCGGCACCAGCGTGTGCCCGGCGGCGCTGCCGAACGCCTTGGCGCCGTTGGCCACTAGGCCGAGCGTCACCGCGGGGTTCAGGTGGGCGCCCGAGTTGTATGCGACGACGACACCTGAGAAGACCGCGATGCCCCAGCCGAAGTTCACCATCAGGAACCCGCCGTTGAAGCCCTTGTTCTTGATCAGGGCGACGTTCGCGACGACACCAGTACCGAGAAGCACCAGCATTGCCGTTCCGCACAACTCTGACAGGAAATCAATACCGATATTGTCCACGTTGACCTTCCAGTTGTTCAGTTGACCCGCACCCTGTCGTGCGATGGTGTGGCTCTCGCCAGGGTGGGCCTTTGAACGCTATTGCGGTCGGGTCCGCCCGGGCAAGGACCGTTCAATGCACGTTCGTGCATTATCGGAGCGCTGCGGCCTCGCTCCCGTCCCCCGACGCCAGGTTCACCCGGTGGGCGGCTGCCAGTTCCGCTTGGAACGCATCTTCCTCCTCCGCGCGCCGGTTTGGCGACCATCCGAGGGCGTTTGCGACGATTTCCCCGATCTCGTGGACCAGCGGGATCGAGACCGATCCGGTGAACGCGAGGCTCGTGCGGCGCAGGAAGACGTCCGACAGGTGGGCCACGCGCTCCGTGCGCACGAGGTGGTCGACCTCCGCGCGGGAGTAGTCGGGGGCCGCCGCGAGCGGCGCGTCCTCGCCCTCCCAGCCCGCGATGGCGTCGATGACGAAGGCGGCCTTGGTGCCGTAGCGGTGCAGCAGAACGCTCGCGCGGGCCGCGCCCACGTCCGCGCCGTAGCGGGCGATCCAGTCGCGCTCGGCCTGCGGGGTGGCCGGGAAGCCTGCGCCGCCGCCGATCGGGAGCCCGAGGGTGGCGACCGTGCGGGTCATGCCGAGTGCCGCCAGAGTCTCGGTCGCGAGGTGCTCGCTCAGGGCGCGGAACGTCGTCCACTTGCCGCCCACCAGGCTGAGCACGGTGGTGTCGCCGAGGCCTGCGATCGTGCCGGGCACGATCCGGTAGTCGCGGGAGACGAAGCCGGGCGCGGTGTCGTCGTGGTGCGGCAGCGGGCGCACCCCGGAGAAGCTGTAGACGATCTGCTCGCGGGTGACCGGGATCGTTGGGAAAACGTGCGCGACCAGCTCGATGAAGTAGTCGATCTCGTCCTCGGTGCACACCGCGGGCACCGCCATGTCGGCTTCGAGGTCGGTCGTGCCGACCATGACCTTGCCCTTCAGCGGGTAGATGAGGACGATGCGGCCGTCGTTGTTCTCGAAGAAGATCTCCCGGCCGTCGCACGCCTCCAGCAGCTCCGGGCTGTCGAGGACGATGTGCGAGCCCTTGGTGCCGCCCATGAACTGCGTCGCCTGGCCGAGGGCCGCGTTGGTGAGGTCGGTCCACGGACCGGAGGCGTTCACGACGACATCGGCGGTGATCGTGAACTCGTCGCCGGTCTCCCTGTCGCGGACGAGCACCCCGCCGTCCTGCGCTCCGACGGCCTCCAGGTAGTTGGCGGCACGGGCGTGCGGGCCGGCGGCGAGGCCGTCGGCGAGGACGTCGAGCGCGAGCCGCTCCGGGTCGTGCACCGACGCGTCGAAGTAGGTGGCCGTGTATTTCAGGCCCGGATTGAGCTTCGGGAGGGTCTCGAGCGACTTGCGGCGGCCGTGGAAGGTGTGCCGCGGCACCGTGCCGCCCTCGCGCGAGAACGTGTCGTAGATCGTCAGGCCGGTCTTGATCAGGAACGCGCCGCGCTCCTTCGGCTTGCCCTGTTTGTGGGTGAGGAAACGCAGCGGCGCGGCGAGGATGCCGGAGAAGGTGGAGTAGATCGGGATCGTGGTCTGCAGCGGCTTGACGTAGTGCGGCGCGATCTTCAGCAGCCCGTTGCGCTCCGTCACCGACTCCTTGACCAGGCGGAACTCGCCGTTCTCCAGGTAGCGGATGCCGCCGTGAATCATGTGGCTGGAGGCCGCGGACGCGCCCGACACGAAGTCGTTGCGCTCCACGAGCACGACGTCGACGCCTTGCAGGGCGAGGTCGCGGAAGGTGCCGAGCCCGTTGATTCCGCCGCCGACGATGACGACCTGGGCGTGCGGGCGCTCGCGGAGCTGCTGGACCTCGGGGCGGACATTGGACTGCGTCGTCACGGTGACTCCTGGTGCTTCTACTGAACGGCGGTGGGTTTCGCTATAGTCTTCGATGCCGGCACAACTTCGATCAAGCCGGGTGCACATACGTGCAGCGCCATCCCGAACCCATAGGCAGCAGTACCCGAAAGCAGAAGGCGGTCCCCGAATGTCCGCACCCGACACCCAGAACCTCCCCGAGAAGGTCCGCGACGCCCTGAAGGCGGGGCACCTCTACTACATGCAGGACCTGACGATGGAGGCCATCGCCCACGAGATGCACACCTCGCGGTCCAGCGTCTCCCGGCTCCTCTCCTATGCGCGCGCGTCCGGGCTGGTCACCATCCAGATCGCCCAGCCGCACGAGGGCGCCACCCGTGTGCAGCAGGAACTGCACGCCCGCTACGGCATCGGAGCGCACATCGTCCCGATGCCCAGCGCGATCAGCGACGTCGACCGGCTCGAGCGCGTCGCCATCTCCGCTGCACGAATTCTCGACCGCTTCATCGACTCCAACATGACGGTCGGCGTGGCGTGGGGCTCGACGATGAGCGCACTGAGCCGCCACCTCATCCCGAAGGACCTGCACAATGTGGAGTTCGTGCAGCTCAACGGGGCGGGCAACACCTACACGACCGGTGTGCTCTACGCGTCGGAGATCCTGCGCCGGTTCGGCGACACGTACTCCGGGACGATCCAGGAGTTCCCGGTGCCCGCGCTGTTCGACGACCCGCAGACCAAGCAGGCGATGTGGCGGGAGCGCAGCACACGGCGCATCCTCGACATCCAGGAGCGGATGGACGTCGCACTCTTCGGCCTCGGCTCGCCGTTCTCAGAGGTGCGCTCTCACGTCTACGCGGGCGGCTACCTCGACCCGGAGGACTATGCGTCGCTGGACGCGTCCGGGGTGGTCGGCGACGTGGCGACGGTGTTCTTCCGCGAAGACGGCAGCCACCACGGCATCCCGCTCAACGAGCGGGCCAGCGGGCCGGACATCGACCTGATCAAGCGGGTGCCGCGCCGGGTCTGCATCGTCTCCGGGCCGTCGAAGGTCCACAGCCTGCGCGGGGCGCTCGCGGCGGGGCTGATCACGGATCTGATCGTGGACGAGGGGACGGCGCGGGCGCTGGCGGATATTGCGGAGCCGCAGGGGACGGTGGAGCCGGTGGAGCACGCAGCCTGACGTCATCTGAAATTTAACCTTCCAACTGCAATCTAACGTTTGTAGTGTTGGAGTGGCGATCGGAGTCGGGTCGCGCATTCAACGATGAAGGGAAACACCATGACCTTTGGGTTCAACGCCCTCCGTGCCGCCGTGGCTGCGGCACTTGCGGGCACACTCGTCTTCTCCGGCGCCCTCGCCGCCCAGGCCGACGACGTGACCGCGGAGACGGAGACAATTACCGTCGGGATGGTCCCGTCCGGATTCGACTCCGCCGTCGCGGAAGCGAACGGTTACCAGATCGTCACGGACAGCGATGGTCAGCAGCGTTCGGTCGCCGTGAGTCCCGAAGCCATCCGGTTCGAGAAGTCACTCGCGATGAGCCGGACCACCTGGGTCGAGGGCCCCTGCGGCAACTCGTGGATCAACGCTGTCAGTCGCGGCAACTCGAAATTCATCTCCACTGGTTTCGTCGTCCCGCGGCCGGTGATTGCCAAGAACTGGACCGTGCAGGTGTGGGGATGGTCGGGCACGCCCTCGTACTGGTGGGGCGGCGCGAGCGGGTCCTCCTGGAGCAGTAGCTGGTCGTTCTCGATGCCCGGGGACGGCTTCGCGAACGTGCTCCCAGGCTCCAACGTCGTCATGAACAACGGGGCCGTCTGCGCATCCGGATCGCCGGGAGAGAATTTCCACTCCTGACCGAACCAGGACGACGAGCGGGTGTCATCCCGAATATGGCACCCGCTCGTTCAATCCCGCCCGAACGAGCGCAGCGCCTCCGTGTAGCCGACCACGTCGCGGCGGGTGACGGTCGAAACGACCAACGTCGCCGCGGAGAGCTTCCGCCAGTACGCGCCGGCGAGAGGGAGCTCGATGACCGTCCGCAGCCCGCGTCGCCAGGCGACGCGGACATCATCGACGACCGTCCTCTCCGCATTGTGGAAATCGGGCGCCCCTCGCCACGAACGCACGCCCTCGCCGACATCGAGACCGAACTCCTCCGCGAACGCTCCGATGTCGGGCGCAGCCCAGAGTTCGGGATGCTCCGCCACCGCGAGCGGGTCGAGCTCATGCACACGCCGCGAGTTCTCGAGGCTGTCCTTCCAGAGCTTCTCCCAGGTCCCGACCAATCGGTGGTCATCCGAGGAAATCGGTTCACCGGGAAGCGCCGCGGGCGGCAACGACGGCTCGGCGTTTCCCACCGCCATGTGGCGCAACCACAAGAGGTCGATGAGGTTCGCACCGTCGGACACGCGAATCGTCATGTCGTCCGGCCACTCGTTGGCGTCGCTTCCGTTTTCGTACCGCATCGTCGCTCCTCACTGGCTGTGCAACATCTTCCATCATCACTGAGAAATCTGAAACCCCAACCTTCGCCGAGCCTACCAACTGCGCGCCGTCAGCGCTCCCCACGGGCATCCCCTCCATGTCCGCATATGTCCGGGAATACTTCCCCCGTTCCAGCGTTGATCTACACTCGACAACAGAAGAACGTGCTCCGGGGTCGGTGAGAGTCCGAACCGGCGGTGACAGTCCGCGAGCGGGAGGCGAGAGCCCCCTGCTGAGCCGGTGGAATTCCGGCACCGACGGTAATGCGTGCAGGCAGGAGCCTGGGCGCTCAGTCCGGATGGGAGGCGCACGTCGGCGGTCGACGACCGCCGCGAACGCGAGCTTTCGGCTCCAGCGACCCCGGCATCACGTCTCACATGACGAGAGAGATCTCGCAGCGAGAGACAGGACGACGCCCGGATGACCCGGACTGGAGAATGGGAAGCGGCGATGCGCACCGCGCTGCGGCTCGCCGAGGGCGGCCCGGCCACTGGTGTGAACCCGCGCGTCGGCTGCGTCATCCTCGACGCCGAGGGCCGCGCGATCGCAGAGGGCTTCCACCGCGGCGCCGGCACGGCGCACGCCGAGGTCGACGCGCTCAGCAGCCTCCCCGAGGGCGGCGCACGCGGCGCGACGGCCGTCGTCACCCTGGAGCCCTGCAACCACTGGGGGCTCACGGGCCCCTGCTCGGAGGCTTTGATCGCCGCCGGCGTCGCTCGCGTGGTCTACGCTGTCGCCGACCCGGGCCGGCACTCCAGCGGTGGGGCCGAGCGGCTCCGGGAGGCCGGCGTCGAGGTGGTCGGCGGAGTGCTCGCGGACGAGGCCGAGCGCTTCCTCGGCGACTGGCTGACGGCCGCGCGGCTCGGCCGGCCGCACATCACGGTCAAGTGGGCCAGCACCCTCGACGGACGCACGGCCGCCACCGACGGCACCAGCCGGTGGATCACCGGCGCCGCGGCCCGGCAGCGCGTGCACGAGCAGCGGGAGGCCTCCGACGCGATCGTCGTCGGCACCGGCACCGTGCTCGCCGACGACCCGAGCCTGACGGCGCGCGGGGACGCGGGCGAGCTGCTCGCGAAGCAGCCGACGCCGGTCGTGGTCGGCACGCGCGCGGTTCCGAAGGACGCCGCGGTGTTCCGGCACCCGCATCCCGTGATCTTCGAGGGCACCCACGACCTCCACGAGGTGGTCGCGGACCTGCGCCAGCGCGGCTTCCGCCGGGTCTACGTGGAGGGCGGCCCGACCCTCGCGAGCGCGTTCGTCGCCGCGGGGCTCGTCGACGAGTACGCGATCTACCTCGCGCCGTCACTGCTCGGCGGCCCGAAGCTCGCGCTCGGCGACATCGGCGCGGAAACCATCGGCGACCAGCGCAAGTTGCGCATCCTCGACGTCGAGCGACTCGGCGTCGACCTCTACCTGCGGGCCGTGCCCGTCCAGACCACCCCTCAGGAGGCGTGAGCGTGTTCACCGGAATCATCGAAGAGCTGGGCGAGGTCGTCGCCGTCGAGCGCGACGCCGACGCGATGCGGATCACCGTGCGCGGGCCGCTCGCGGTCAGCGACGCGGGGCACGGCGACTCCATCTCGGTCAGCGGCGTCTGCCTCACCGTGATCGGCCAGGACGCCGAGACGTTCACGGCCGACGTCATGGCGGAGACGCTCGCGATGAGCACCCTCGACGACGTCGCGCCCGGTCGGCGCGTCAACCTGGAGCGTGCCGCGCAGGTCGGCGACCGCCTCGGCGGCCACATCGTCCAGGGTCACATCGACGGCACCGCGACCGTGCTCTCCATCGAGGACGGCAGCGCTTGGCGCGTGGTCCGGCTCAGCCTCGACCCCGCGCACGCGCCGCTCGTCGCGCGCAAGGGCTCGATCGCCATCGACGGCGTCTCGCTCACCGTCAGCGGCGTCGGCGGCGGCCGCGAGGACGGCTGGTTCGAGGTCTCGCTCATCCCGGAGACGCTTGCCGCCACGACGCTCGGCGACCGGGTCCCCGGCGACCGCGTGAACATCGAGACCGACATCCTCGCCCGGCACGTGGAGCGGATGCTCGCGCTCGAGCCTGACTTCGCCGCCCGGTTCTCCCCCCACACCGCAGCAGCCACCGAGACCGCGACCGACACAGCGGCCGCCACCGCAGCAGCCACCCAGACGCTGACAGAACGGAGTGCGTCATGACGCTCGCCACCATCCCCGAGGCCCTCACCGAGCTGCGCGCCGGCCGGCCCGTCATCGTGGTCGACAACGAGAGCCGCGAGAACGAGGGCGATGTCGTCATCGCCGCCGAGCTCGCCAGCCAGGAGTGGATCGCCTGGACCGTGCGCAACTCGTCCGGCTTCATCTGCGCACCGATGACGAACGAGATCGCCGACCGCCTGGAACTGCCGGTGATGGTCGCGAACAACGAGGACGCGCGCGGCACCAACTACACGGTGAGCGTCGACGCCGCCAACCGGCTGTCCACGGGCATCAGCGCGGCCGACCGCGCGCACACCCTGCGCGTGCTCGCCGACACGGAGTCCACGCCCGCCAGCCTGCACCGGCCCGGCCACATCATGCCGCTGCGCGCGGTCGACGGCGGCGTGCGGGAGCGCGACGGCCACACCGAGGCCGCGGTCGACCTGCTGAAGCTCGCCGGGCTGAACCCGGTCGGCGCCATCTCCGAGATCGTCGCGGACGACGGCGAGATGATGCGCCTTCCCGGCCTGCTGGAGCTCGGTGAGCGCGAGGGCGTCCTGGTGATCACCATCGAGGCGCTGATCGCGTACCTGCAGGAGTTCCACTGCGACCAGCAGCTCGCCTCCCCCGCGCCCATCCCGGAGTCGTCGCGGGTGATCTTCGAGGTCGAGACGACCGTCCCCACCACGAACGGCACCTTCCGCATGCGCGCCTACCGCGACCGGATGACCGGCGCCGACCATGTCGCCATCGTCTCGGGCACGCCTGCCGCCGAGGGCACATTGGTGCGGGTGCACTCGGAGTGCCTGACCGGTGAGGCGTTCGGCTCGCTCAAGTGCGAGTGCGGCCCGCAGCTCGACGCGGCGCTCGCCACCATCCAGCGCGAGGGCGGCGTCGTCGTCTACCTGCGCGGACACGAGGGCCGCGGCATCGGCCTGATCAACAAGCTGCGCGCCTACAAGCTCCAGGAGGACGGCCTCGACACGCTCGACGCGAACCTGGCGCTGGGCCTGCCGATCGACGCGCGCGACTACGGCGCGGCGACCGCGATCCTGCAGGACCTCGGCATCGAATCGGTGCGCCTGCTGACCAACAACCCCGAGAAGGTGCGCCAGCTCGAGGAGCACGGGATCACGGTCGACGAGCGCGTGCCGCTCGTCGTCGGCGTCGGCGTGTTCAACGAGGGCTACCTGGAGACCAAGCGCGACCGCATGGGTCATGTGATCGCCGAAATCGACCCCGAAGAAGACGCTGCGATCGCGGCGGAGAGGACAGCACGATGAGCGGAGCCGGAGCGCCCAACGCAGCAGAGGCCGTCGACGGGAGCGGCCTGCGGGTCGTCGTCGTCGCCGGAACCTGGCACGAGCAGATCACCGACGGCCTGATCGCGGGGGCGACCCGCACGCTGGAGGCGGCGGGCGCCGACTACTCGCTCGTGCGCGTGCCCGGCAGCTTCGAACTCCCCGTGGTCAGCAAGGCGGCGCTGGAGTCCGGCGCCGACGCGGTCGTCGCGCTCGGCGTGATCATCCGCGGCGGCACCCCGCACTTCGAATACGTGTCATCGGCGGCGACCGACGGCCTCACCCGGGTGGCGCTCGACACCGGCAAGCCGGTCGGCTTCGGCGTGCTCACCCTGGACGACGAGGCGCAGGGCATCGACCGCGCCGGCCTCCCCGGGTCCAAGGAGGACAAGGGCGAGGAGGCCGCGCACGCGGCGCTCGTGACCGCGATCGCGCTGCGGGAGCTGCGCGGCTGAGGGCCGGGAGGCTACGGCTTCCAGACCATCAGCACGACCACGGCGACCAGCAGCAGGCTGGCCACGCCGGAGCCCGCGGCGATCGCCGGGTACTTGGTGGGCGCTGCCTTCGTGGGTGCTGCCTTCGACGCCGTCGCCGTCTCGCCGGCCGGCGCGGTACTGGCGGCCTGGAGGGCCTCGGCGGCGCGGCGCATGGTCGGCACGACCAGGAACAGCGTCAGGCCTAGGGCGATCACGTAGAGGACGATCGACCAGAGGATCCACGGCGTCGCGATGCTCAGGTCGTACTTCTTGTCGGCGAGTCCCATCACGCCGAAGCCGAAGAAGACCACCAGCAGCGACAGCAGCGCGATCAGGTTGGTCGACTTGGCGAGCACCTCCACCTGACCGGCATTGCCCGCCCGCACCGCGCGCATCGCCGTCATCGGCAGGATGGCCATCGGACCCACGATGAACACAGCGGACACGACGTGCAGGACGGCGAAAAGGGTTTCCATGCCTCCACCCTAGCGAGCGATGCGAGTGCCCCGATTCGGCCGGGCCACGCGAGCGGCATAGGGTGAGAGGGACGCCACAAGCGTCCCGTCCCCCTTTTTCCCGCCCGCGCGACGCCCGACCGACGCCCACGCTCTGCGGCCCTTCGTCACGTCACCGGAAGTTCTGCACGCATGTCCACGACGGCCTCCGTCATCTCCCCCGCCCCCGCCAACACCCGCGGCCGCGTCATCCTCGCCAGCCTCATCGGCACCTCGATCGAGTTCTACGACTTCTACGTCTACGCCACCGCGGCGGTGCTCGTCTTCCCGTCGCTGTTCTTCACCAGCGAGGACCCGACCGCCGCCCTCCTGTCGTCCTTCGCCGTGTTCGGCGTCGCCTTCATCGCGCGCCCTGTCGGCTCCATCCTGTTCGGCCACTTCGGCGACCGGATCGGCCGCAAGGGCACCCTCGTCGGCTCGCTGCTGACGATGGGCATCGCGACGGTGCTGATCGGCTGCCTCCCGACCGCGCACGTGCCCGGCTGGGAGTTCTGGGCGCCCTTCCTGCTCGTCGTCATGCGGTTCTGCCAGGGGCTCGGGCTCGGCGGCGAGTGGAGCGGCGCGGCACTGCTCGCCACCGAGAACGCTCCGGCCGGCAAGCGCGCGATCTACGGCACGTTCCCGCAGCTCGGGGCGCCGATCGGCTTCATCGTCGCCAACCTGCTGTTCCTGGTGCTCAGCCTCAGCATCGACGCCGAGCAGTTCGCGGCGTGGGGCTGGCGGGTGCCGTTCCTGCTGAGCGCGGTGCTGGTCATCGTCGGGCTGTACGTGCGGCTGAAGCTGGTGGAGACCCCGGCCTTCCAGAAGGTCGTGGACACCGGCGAGGTGGCGAAGCTGCCGCTGGCGCGCGTGTTCCGGACGAGCTGGCGGCAGATCGTGCTCGGCACGTTCATCATGCTGGCGACCTATGTGCTGTTCTATCTGATGACGGCGTTCACGCTCACCTACGGGACCACCGCCGCGACCCCGGCCGCCGCCCAGGCCGCCGCCGAGAAGGCCGGCAAGACGTTCTCCGCCGCAGGCTTCGTGCCGGGGCTCGGCTATGCGCGCAACGAGTTCCTGGTCATGCTCATCGTCGGTGTGGTGTTCTTCGGCGTCTTCACGCTCGTAGCCGGCCCGCTGGCCGAGCGCTTCGGCCGCCGGAAGACGCTGATCTGGGTGACGCTCGGGATCATCCTCTTCGGCCTGCTGTTCGTCCCGCTGTTCGCCGGCGGAATGGTCGGCACGATGGCGCTGCTGATCGTGGGCTTCACGCTCATGGGCCTCACCTTCGGGCCGATGGGTGCGGAGCTGCCCGAGCTGTTCCCGACCAACGTCCGGTACACGGGTTCGGCCATCGCGTACAACCTGGCCAGCGTGCTCGGCGCGGCGGTCGCGCCCACCATCGCGGTGTGGCTGTGGACGATCGGCGGCGGCAGCACGGTGTGGGTGGGCGTCTACCTGTCCGGCGCCGGTGTGCTGACGCTCGTCGCGCTGCTGCTGTCGAAGGAGACCCGCGACATCGAGTTCACCGACAACGTGAGCTGACTCCCTCCGCCGAAGGGCACGGCGGTCGAGTGGTTCACGCAGCGGCGTAGGGGTGCTCTGCACCGTCGCGGGTGTTGTGGACGTTCCAGTAGTGCTGGGCGATGGTGTCGGGCTGGGTTTCCGGGCCGCCGGCTCCGATCCAGGCGAAGATCGGCACGTGGGCCACGTAGACGCCGGTTCCGGCAGTGGCCTGGTGCAGCTTGAGGGCGTAGGTGCGGAGCGCGCCGGATCCGATGGCGGTGGCGGCGAACTCGGGTTGTCCGGCCAGCGGGTCCAAGGATGATCCTCCGGTGGTGTAGAGGATGGTCCCCGAGTCGCGCTCGAGCATGCCGGGCAGAACCTGCTGGGTCGCGGCGATTCCGCCGTAAAGGTAATAGTCGATTTGCGGTTGGATGTTGTCGCGGTCGGCTTCCAGAGGGGTCGCGTTCCGGAGTCCGGGCACGGGGTTGTGCGGGGCGGGCGAGTACTCGAGCACGTCGATGGGGCCGAAGCGCTCTGCGATGCGGCCGAAGGCGGCAGCGACGGAGGCGGGGGCCATGACGTCGGCGGCGAAGCCTGCGGCTTCGACCCCGGCGTCGGTCAGCTGGGCGGCGAGGTCGTCGAGCTTAGCCTGCGTCCGGGAGACGAGGGCGACGGAGAAGCCGTGGCCGCCGAAGACCTTGGCGATGGACAGTCCGAGGCCGGATCCGGCTCCGACGATGGCGATGGTGGGCATTTCTGGTTCCCTTCGATTGCTTACATACTTGTGGTGCGGCAGCAGACTGGAAGTACTGCATGCGTTCATGGATGAAGGACAGTGAGATGGCAAGAGCCAGGACGATCAGCGGGCCGTGTCAGGCGTGGCCGGAGGAGAGCGCGTTCATCCGCGAGGTGCTCGACCGGATCGGGGAGAAGTGGACGGTTCTGATCATCAGCACCCTGGGCTCGGGGCCGCTGCGATATTCCGACGTGCAGGCGAGCATCCCGGGCATCTCGCAGCGGATGCTCACGGTGACGTTGAAGGCTCTGGAGCGCGACGGGCTGCTCACCCGCACGGCCTACGCTGAGGTCCCACCCCGGGTCGAGTACGACCTGACACCGTTGGGCCGGTCGCTGCTGGAGGCCGTGATGACCCTTGCGGGCTGGGCGGCCAGCCACTACGAAGACGTGGCCGCCAGCCGGCGCGAGCACGAGCTGACCGGCGTCGGCAGGGAGAGATCCCGCCGGACCTAGCCCGATGGGGCCGGTGCCGGACGCTCGCGGTGACCTCGGCCTGGAGGACGTGGTCGAGGGCCTGGCCGTAGGCGGCAACGGACTGAGCGCCCGCTGCCGCGATCCGGCGGCCGAAGACCGTGAACGGCACCCCCTGCGCGCCCAGCGCCATGCCTTCGGAGGCGTCGGCCCTGACATCGTCGGCGAACTCGTCGTTGGCGAGGACCTCGCGCACACGCGGTCGCCGTCGAGGCCGAGGGACTGTGCGACCTCGACCATGGCATCCGCGTCGTAGGGGTCGATCTCGCCGGAGAAGAACCGGTCCTGGAGCTGGGAGAAGAACTCGAACCCGTGGCCCGACTGCTCGGCGAAGTGCGTCACGCGGTGCAGGTCGAACGTGTTGGCGTTCTTCCGGTCGAGGTCGAACTGAAACCGCCCCGCATCCGGCCGGGCCTCAATCGCGCGCTGGAGCCGATGCTTGCCGAGATAGCACCAGGGGCACCCGAGGTCCGCCCAGACCTCCACGACGATAGGGACCTGTTCGGCCGTGCTGCTGTCTTCCACCCTCATCACCTCACGATTGGTTCGTAACCTCATTCTGAGTGCGCTCGACGAGGTCCACAAAAGGCACCTCGAAGTGCGTGCCGATCAATGAGGTGCCCTTCGGCGTGTTCGCTCAGTCCAGGAAGAGGGCGCGAAGGCGGCGAGTAGTGAGGATCAGGCCGAGCGCGATCATCACCGCGAAGTACAGCACGTGCCACAGCATCCCCGGACCGACGGCCCCGGTCGTGAGCCCGCGCACCAGCTCGACGCCGTGCCAGAGCGGCATCGCCATGATGATCGACTGGATCCAGGCCGGGTAGACGGTGATCGGGTAGAACGTCGCCGACAGCAGGAACATCGGCAGCAGGATGAAGTTGATCCAGTCCATCTGCTGGAAGGTCTTCATGTAGCTCGTGATGCCCATCCCGAAGCTGGCGAAGCCGAACGCGATCAGCAGCACCGCCGGCAGGGCGAGCAGCGCCCACCAGGACAGGTTCAGGCCGAGCACCTGCATGACGATCATGAAGCCGACCGCGTAGAGGGCGCCGCGCAGCAGCGCCAGCAGGATCTCGCCGAGCGCGACGTCGAGCGGTCCGAGGGAGGTGGACAGCATCCCCTCGTACAGCTTGGCGAAGTGCATCTTGAAGAACACGTTCCAGGTGGAGTCGTACACCGCGCCGTTCATCGCGGCCGTCGCCAGCAGCGCCGGCGCGATGAAGGCCGCGTACGGCACCTGCTGGCCGCCGGCCGTGGTGACGTCGCCGACCAGCCTGCCGAAGCCGATGCCGAGCGAGAGCAGGTAGAAGATCGGCTCGAAGAAACCGGAGACGATGACCAGCCAGTTCGTGCTGCGGGTCGCGGACCAGCCGCGCTGCATCACCGAGCGGGCGTTGCCGGCGTAGAGCGCGCGCAGCGGGCGCGACCGGGGCGCGGTCTCGACGAGCGGGTCGCGGGTGGTGGTCACTTGTTCAGCCTCCGTCCCGCGATGCGGCGCGCCCAGCGCCAGAACACGACGAACAGCGCCGCGAGGTACAGGACGTGCACGATCGTGAGCCAGAGCGGCTCGGCGTAGCCATAGGCGAACACGCGCGCGAGCTCGGTGGAGTGCCAGAGCGGGGAGATCCAGCCGATCCATTGCAGGTAGACCGGCATGGCGGCGAGCGGGAAGAAGGTCCCCGAGAACAGCGTCATCGGCAGCAGCACGAACCGCATCAGCATCGCGATCTGGCCGGTGTCCTGCTCCAGGGTCGCGACGTACGCCATGACGGGAGCGCCGAACGCCAGGCCGCCGAGCGTGGCGGCCGGGATGGCGAGCCAGCCCCAGGGGCTCGGCACCGCCCCGAACAGCAGCATGAAGAGGTAGTAGACGACGCTCGTGCCGAGCAGCCGCGCCACCACCGAGATGACCACGCCGTCGATGATCTGCCCCGGCGCGATCGGGGACGCACTGATGCCGATGAACGTCGGATTCCACTTGAACCCGAGCATCACCGGGTAGGTGAACTCCTCGCTCGCGACCGTGACGCCGGCCGTGCACAGCAGCGCGGGGGCGACGAACGCCAGGTAGCTGACGCCGTTGACGGCGGTCGGGCCGAGGTTGGCGCTGACCAGGCTCCCGAGCCCCACCCCCATCGCGAACAGATACAGGAACGGGTTGCCGAAGCCGGTCACCAGCAGCGTCTGCAGGTACGAGCGCATCACCCGGAACCGGTGCTCGGCGACGTACCAGGCGCCGAACCGGCGCGGCCGTCCCGCGGCGGCGAGCGCGGCCCGCGTGCCGTCGTCCACGGAGGTGGCTGCGCTCATTCGATCAGGCTCCGCCCGGTCAGCCGCAGGAATACGTCCTCCAGGCTCGACCGACGCACCAGGCTGGTGAGCGGGTGGAGGCCGCGCTCGGTCAGCCGGGCGAGCTCGGCCTCCCCGTCGTCGCTGTAGACCAGGATGCGGTCGGGCAGGACCTCGACGCGCTCCCCGATGCGCTCCAGCCGCGGCGCGACCTCGGCGTTGCGCTCGGAGCCGAAGCGGACCTCCAGCACCTCCCGGGTCGAGTACTGCCGGATGAGCGATGCCGGGGTCCCCTCGGCCATGATCGTGCCCTTGTCGACCACGACGAGCCGGTCGCAGAGCTGCTCGGCCTCGTCCATGTAGTGCGTCGTGAGCACCAGCGTGGTGCCTTGCTCCTTGAGCCGGAACAGCCGGTCCCAGAGGATGTGCCGGGCCTGCGGGTCGAGACCGGTGGTCGGCTCGTCCAGCAGCAGGATGCGCGGGTCGTTGATGAGCGCCCGCGCGATGGTGAGCCGGCGCTTCATGCCGCCGGAGAGGTCATCGACCTTCGCCTTCGCCTTGTCCTCCAGCTGCGCGAACGCCAGCAGCTCGTCGGCGCGCTTCCGCACCCGCGCGGACGGGAGGCCGAAGTAGCGCCCGTAGACGATGAGGTTGTCGCGCACCCGGAGCTCGGTGTCGAGGTTGTCGGACTGCGGCACCACGCCGAGCTGCGACCGGATCTCCGGTCCGTACTTGTCCGGGTCGAGCCCGAGGATGCTCAGCTCGCCCGCGGTGCGCGTCGACACCGCGCCGATCATCCGCATGGTCGTCGACTTGCCGGCGCCGTTCGGGCCGAGGAGACCGAACGACTCCCCCGCCTCGACTTCGAAGCTGATGCCGTCGACCGCGGGGAAGTCCTTGTACTTCTTGACGAGGTCGGCGGCGGTGATGACGGACGTCGGCATAGTTCAGCACTGTAGCCCGGACCGCGGACATTCACCCGGTGTCAGCAAACCGGAAGCCCGCAGGAAGTACGGTCGAAGCAGCATCCCGAACTCCTGTCGAAGGAATCCCATGAGTACCGACACCGCCGCTCCACGCCGCCGTTCGCCCTTCGCGCGGCGGGAGCCGGACAGCGGACCGCGCGCGCGGTTCAGACAGCTCCTCCCCTACCTGCTCGAGCACCGCGGTGTGCTCTCGTTCGTCGTCGTGCTGAGCGTGCTCGGCGCCGCCGCGAGCCTGGCGCAGCCGCTGCTGGTCAGCCAGGTGATCACCATCGTGGGCAAGGGCGAACCGCTGAACGGGATCGTCTGGGGGCTCGTCGCGCTCGTCGTGGTCTCCGCGCTCATCTCGGGCTACCAGCACTACCTGCTGCAGCGCACGGGCGAAGGCGTCGTGCTGTCGTCGCGCCGCAAGCTGGTCGCGCGCATGCTGCGGCTGCCGATCAGCGAGTTCGACACCCGGCGCACCGGCGACCTGGTGTCGCGTGTCGGCTCGGACACCACGCTGCTGCGCGCCGTGCTCACCCAGGGTCTGGTGGAGGCCATCGGCGGGGCGCTGACCTTCATCGGCGCGCTCATCGCCATGCTCATCATCGACCCGGTGCTGCTCGGGCTGACCGTGTTCGTCGTCGCGGTCTCCATCGTCGTCGTGACGCTCCTGTCGGGGCGCATCCGCGTCGCCAGCCAGAAGGCGCAGACCAAGGTCGGCGACCTCGCCGCGGCGGTCGAGCGGGCGATCAGCTCGGTGCGGACGATCCGCGCGGCGAACGCGACGGAGCGGGAGATCGCGGCGGTGGACGCCGACGCGACCGGGGCGTGGAGGATGGGCATCCAGGTCGCCAGGATCTCCGCGCTCGTCGTCCCGGTCGCCGGGATAGCGATGCAGGTGTCGTTCCTCGTCGTGCTCGGCGTCGGCGGGTTCCGCGTCGCCAGCGGGGCGATCACGGTCGCGAACCTGGTCGCGTTCATCCTCTTCCTGTTCATGATGATCCTGCCGCTCGGCCAGGCGTTCGGCGCGATCACCGCGGTGAACTCGGCGCTCGGCGCGCTCGGCCGCATCCAGGAGATCCTCGACCTCCCGACCGAGGACCAGTTCGACCGCGACATCGCGCCGCTGGGGATGACCGCGGGAGCGGCGAACGAGGGGCTCGCTCCGCAGGCGCCGGCGATCGAGTTCGTGGACGTGGAGTTCGCCTACCCGTCGAACCCGGAGCGGGACGAGCCGAGTCCCGCCGGGGTTGCGCCCGCGGACGCCGAGCGCATCGCCCTCGGCGCGCTCGGCGGCGTGGACGTCGTCGCCGAGGCGGAGGCCGCGGCGGGGATCGGCAGCAACGCTCCCGCCGCGACGCACGGGGGGGTGCTGCACGGGGTCAGCTTTACGGTGCCGCGCGGCAAGCGCACGGCGCTGGTCGGCCCGTCCGGAGCGGGCAAGTCGACCATCCTGGCGCTCATCGAGCGGTTCTACGACCCGGAGGCCGGGCAGGTCCGGTTCGGCGGGATGGACCTCCGCATGCTCGACCGGGTCGCGCTGCGCTCCAACATCGGCTACGTCGAGCAGGACGCGCCGGTGCTGGCGGGCTCGCTGCGCGACAACCTGCGGCTGGCGACGCCGGACGCGACCGACGAGCAGTGCGTGGACGTGCTCCACGCGGTCAACCTGACCGAGGTGCTGGAGCGCAGCGAGCTCGGTCTGGACGCGCCGGTCGGCGAGGACGGCATCATGCTCTCCGGCGGCGAGCGCCAGCGCCTTGCGATCGCGCGCGCCCTGCTGGCCGCTCCCCCGGTGCTTCTGCTGGACGAGTCGACCTCCAGCCTCGACGGCCGCAACGAGCAGCTGATGCGGGAGGCCATCGACGCCGTCGCCGCGGACCGCACACTCCTCGTGATCGCGCACCGGCTCTCCACGGTCGTGGACAGCGACCAGATCGTCGTCCTCGACCACGGCCGCGTAGTAGGAGTAGGAACCCACTCCGAACTCGTAGCGTCCACCCCCCTCTACCGCGACCTGGCCAAGCACCAACTCCTCGTCTAACCCGGTCCTCAAACCGTCGAGTACGCGAAAAATCGAGTAAAAACCGCCGAGTACGCAGACAATCTGCGTACTCGGCGGTTTGCTACGCGTGGAGGTGGTAGCGGAGCGAGGCGAGCTCGGCCCGGAGGGCGGCGGGGACGTGCGCGCCGAACTGGTCGAAGTACTCCTCGGTGAGGTCGCACTCGGCCAGCCAGCTGTCGCGGTCGACCTCGAAGAGCTCGGCGACGTCCTCGTCCGGGAGGTCGAGTCCGTCCAGGTCGAGCTCCTCCACGAGCGGGAGGCGGCCGATCGGCGTCGAGGCGGCGCCGGCCGTGCCCTCCACCCTGCGGGCGATCCACTCGATGACGCGCGAGTTCTCGCCGAACCCGGGCCACAGGAACCGGCCGTCGTCGCCCTTGCGGAACCAGTTCACCTGGAACACCGCCGGCGCGTTCGAGCCGAGCTTCTCGCCCACCTCGAGCCAATGGCCCCAGTAGTCGGCCATGTTGTAGCCGCAGAACGGCAGCATCGCGAACGGGTCGCGGCGCAGCTCGCCGACCGTGCCCTCGGCGGCGGCCGTCTTCTCCGACGAGATGGTCGCGCCGATGAACACACCGTGCTTCCAGTCCCTGGTCTGCGCCACGAGCGGCACATTGGTCGCGCGGCGGCCGCCGAACAGGATGGCGTCGATCGGCACGCCGTCGACCGCGTCCCAGTCGTCAGCGATCGCCGGGCACTGGGCCGCGGCGACGGTGAAGCGGGAGTTCGGGTGCGCCGCCGGGCGGCCGCTCTCGGGCGTCCAGTCGTTGCCCTGCCAGTCGATGAGGTGCTCGGGCGGGGTCTCGGTGAGGCCCTCCCACCACACGTCGCCGTCGTCGCGGAGCGCCACGTTGGTGAAGATCGTGTTGCCCCAGAGCGTGTCGACCGCGGTCTTGTTGGTGAGCTCGCCCGTCCCCGGCGCGACGCCGAAGAAGCCGGCCTCGGGGTTGATGGCGCGCAGCCTCCCGTCAGAGCCCTGCCGGAGCCAGGCGATGTCGTCTCCGATGGTCTCGACCTTCCAGCCCGGGATGGTCGGCCTGAGCATGGCGAGGTTCGTCTTGCCGCACGCGGACGGGAACGCCGCCGCGAAGTGGAAGGCGCGACCCTCGGGCGAGGTGACCTTGACGAGCAGCATGTGCTCGGCCAGCCAGCCCTCGTCGCGCGCCATCGCCGACGCGATCCGCAGCGCGAAGCACTTCTTGGCCAGGATGGCGTTGCCGCCGTAGCCGGAGCCGTAGGACCAGACCTCGCGGGTCTCCGGGAACTGGACGATGTACTTGGTCTCGTTGCACGGCCAGGTCACGTCCTCGTGACGCACCCCGGCGTCGTCGATCAGCGGGGCGCCGACGCTGTGCACGGTCGGCACCCAGGGCTGGCCGGCGTCGATGAGGTCGAGCACCCGGTCGGTGACGCGGGTCATCAGCGCCATGCTGACCGCGACGTACGCGGAGTCGGTCAACTCGACGCCGACCTGCGAGATGGGGCCGCCGAGCGGACCCATCGAGAACGGGACGACGTACATCGTGCGGCCGCGCATGCTGCCGGCGAAGACCCCGCGCAGCTCGGAGCGCATGGCCTCCGGCTCGCGCCAGTTGTTGGTCGGGCCGGCGTCCTCCTCGTTGACGGAGCAGATGAAGGTGCGGTCCTCGACACGGGCGACATCGCCCGGGTCGGTGCGCGCCAGGAAGCTGTTCGGGCGCCACTCCGGGTTCAACCGGATGAGCTTGCCCTCGGCGACGAGCTGCTTGGTCAGCCGGTCGGCCTCCCCCGGCGTTCCGTCGCACCAGACGATGCTCTCGGGCTCGGTGAGTTCGGCGATCTCGGCGACCCAGGCGCGGAGGCCGGCGAGGCCGGAAGGTGCGGGAGTCGAGGGGGCGGCGGCGTTCGCGCTCTCGGCGATGGTGCTGGTGGCCTGGTAGACGCGCATCTCGTCTGCTGCGTCGGCATCGTGTGCCTGGTCGGTCAGCGGGAGCTCGGCGATGGACATTCCGTCGGTCCTCTCGTTCGGAAAGATCGGGGCGTGGATCCAGGATCGAACAGAATTCATAGCCCCGGGCGACAATTCCCGGGTAAAGAATCGCGATTCTTTCGCTATTGTGAAGGCATGGACTCCCTCGCCACCGAACCGGCGACCGCCGACGTCGCCACCCTCGGCCACCGCATCCGGCATTTCCGCACGCAGCGCGGCCTGACCCTGGACGAGCTCGGCGCCGCCGCCGGGGTCGCCGCGAGCCAGCTCTCGCTGATCGAGAACGGCAAGCGCGAGCCGCGCGTCTCCCTGCTCGGCACACTGGCCGCCGCGCTCGGAGTCCCGCTGGCCGAGCTGCTGTCCGCCGAGCCGCCGGACGCACGCGCGGCGCTCGAGATCGAGCTGTCCCGCGCCCAGAAGGGCTCGCTCTACGGCTCGCTCGGCCTCCCCGCCGTCAAGCCGACCAAGGGCACGCCGACCGAGACGCTGGAGGCCCTGGTCGGCCTGCACCGCGAGCTCGCGCGCCGCGCCAGCGAGGCGATCGCGACGCCCGAGGAGGCCCGCCGCGCGAACACCGAGCTGCGCGAGCGGATGCGCGGGGAGAACAACTACATCCCCGACATCGAGGTGCTCGCCGAGGAGCGCGTGCGCGCGTCCGGCCATGTCCGCGGCGCTCTCACCCACCGCGAGGTCAGCGTCATGGCCGAGCAGCTCGGCTTCGAACTCATCTACGTGGATGACCTCCCGCGCTCCACCCGCTCGATCACCGACCTGGAGAACGGCCGCATCTACCTGCCGCCGGCCTCCATCCCGGGAGGCCACGGCCTCCGCTCGATGGCATTGCAGGCGATGGCGCACCGTCTGCTCGGCCACGAGCGACCGTCGAGCTACGCGGACTTCCTGCGGCAGCGCCTGGAGATCAACTACTTCGCGGCGTGCGCGCTGATGCCGGAGGCCGCGGCCGTGGCGTTCCTGCAGCAGGCGAAGAAGGAGAAGGACCTCGCCGTCGAGGACTTCCGCGACGCCTTCGGCGTCACGCACGAGGCGGCGGCGCTGCGCCTGACCAACCTGGCGACCCGGCACCTGGACATGCCGCTGCACTTCCTCCGCGTCGGCGACGACGGCACGCTCTACAAGGGCTACGAGAACGACGGCCTGCCGCTGCCCACCGACGTCACCGGCTCGATCGAGGGCCAGGTCGTCTGCCGCAAGTGGGGCGCCCGCAACGCGTTCGCACGCACCAACCGCACGACGGAGTTCTACCAGTACACGGACACGCCCGCCGGGACGTACTGGTGCTCGACGCAGACCGGCAGCACGGCCGACGGCGGTTACTCGATCAGCGTCGGCGTGCCGTTCGACCAGGCGAAGTGGTTCCGCGGCCGGGAGACGACGGCGCGCGCCGAGTCCCGCTGCCCGGACGAGTCGTGCTGCAAGCGGCCGGCGGCCGAGCTGACCGGGCACTGGGCAGGCAAGGCGTGGCCGAGCGCGCGCCTCCACGCGCACATCCTCTCACCGCTCCCGTCGGGGTCGTTCCCCGGCGTCGACGACTCCGACGTCTACACGTTCCTCGAATCCCACTCCGGCGCCTAAGCCCCGCGACATTCGTGGCGGATCGGGGTTACTTCGGCTGCATCCGGATGGCGCCGTCGAGGCGGATGGTCTCGCCGTTGAGCATGGGGTTCTCCACGATGGAGCGCACGAGCTGCGCGTACTCCGCGGGGCGGCCGAGGCGGGACGGGTGCGGCACCTGGGCCGCCAGGGAGTCCTGCGCGGCCTGCGGCAGTCCGGCCATCATCGGCGTCTCGAAGATGCCGGGCGCGATGGTGACGACGCGGATCAGGCTGCGGGCGAACTCGCGGGCGAGCGGCAGCGTCATCGCGGCGACGCCGCCCTTCGACGCGGAGTAGGCGGGCTGGCCGATCTGGCCGTCGAACGCGGCGACCGAGGCGGTGTTGACGATGACGCCCCGCTCCTGACCACCCGGGATGGCCTCGCCAACCGGCTCGGTCTCCGCCATCGCGACGGCGGCGAGGCGCACCACGTTGAACGTGCCGATCAGGTTGACCCGGATGACGCGCTCGAAGCTCTCCAGCGGGAGCACGCCGTCGCGGCCGATGACCTTCTGGGCCGTCGCGATGCCGGCGCAGTTGACCACGATCCGCAAGGGGCCGAGGGAGCTCGCGGTGTCCACGGCGGCCTGCACCTGCTCCTCGTCGGTGACGTCCGCGGCGACGAACCGGGCGTGCGGACCGAGCGCGACGGCGGCCTTCTCGCCCTCCGAGCTCGGCAGGTCCAGGATGACGACGCGGGCGCCGGCCTCCGTGAGCGCCCGGGCGGTCGCGTTGCCGAGTCCGCTGGCGCCGCCGGTGACGAGCGCCGAACATCCGTCGATCTGCATGGGGGATCCTTTCTCCGGCCGCCGAGTACGCGGATATTCGACGTACTCGACGGAATCTGGCTGAATTCGGGCGTACTCGGCGGTTGGGGTCGGGGGGCGGGTGGGGGCGGGTGGAGCGGGTTAGAGGCGTTCGATGAGGGTGGCGTTGGCGGTGCCGCCGCCCTCGCACATGGTCTGCAGGCCGAACCGGCCGCCGGAGGCCTCCAGCTCGTTGAGAAGCGTGCCGAGCAGCCGTGTGCCGGAGGAGCCGAGCGCGTGGCCCAGCGCGATCGCGCCGCCCCGCGGGTTCAGCCGCGCCGGGTCGGCGCCGAACTCGCGCAGCCACAGCAGCGGCACCGGGGCGAACGCCTCGTTGACCTCGTACGCGGCGATGTCCTCCAGCTTCACGCCGCTGCGGTCGAGCAGCTTGCGGGTCGCGGGGAGGATTCCGGTGAGCATGAACAGCGGGTCGCTGCCCGCCACGGCGAACGAGTGGAAGCGCGCCCGCGGCCGCAGCCCGAGCCGCGCCGCGGCCTCCGCGCTCATGATCAGCGCGGCCGAGGCGCCGTCGGTCAGCGGCGACGAGTTGCCCGGCGTGATCCGCCAGTCGAGCTGCGGGAAACGCGCGGCGAGCCGGTCGGTGCGGAACGACGGCGACAGCGCGGCCAGCTTCTCCACGGTCGTCCCCGGCCGGATGGTCTCGTCCGCCGTGACGCTGCCGCTGTCCGGCGTGGGCACGGGCACGAGTTCGCTCTCGAACGCTCCAGAGGCCGCTGCCTCGGCCGCGCGGCGGTGCGACTCGGCCGCGAAGGCGTCCAGCTCCTCACGGGAGAAGCCCCAGCGCTCGGCGATCAGCTCGGCCGCGACGCCCTGATTCACCAGGCCCTCCGGGTAGCGGGCGTGCAGAAGCTCGCCGCCGAGGGAGGCGCCGCCGAGGTTGGAGCCCATCGGAGCGCGGCTCATCGACTCCACCCCGCAGGCGATCACGATGTCGTACGCCCCCGCGATCACGCCCTGCGCGGCGAACGCGGCGGCCTGCTGGCTGGACCCGCACTGCCGGTCGATCGTGACGCCGGGGACGCTCTCGGGGAAGCCGGCGCTCAGCAGTGCGGTGCGCGCGATGTTGCCCGCCTGCTCCCCGGCCTGGGTGACGCAGCCGGCGATGACGTCGTCCACGAGGGCGGGATCGACCCCGTTGCGGTGCGCGATCTCGGCCAGCACGCCGGCCAGGAGGTCGGCCGGATGGATGTCGGACAGCTCGCCGCCCGGCTTGCCGCGCCCGGAGGGGGTGCGGACGACATCGACGATGACGGCTTCGGTGGCCATGGGTGCGCTCCTCGGCTCGGGCTGATGGGTCGGCTCGGTTGATGGGTCGGCTCGGGGTGGGTCGGTCAGGCTCAGACGCGGAACGGGTCGGGCGTCAGCGTGTACTTCGTGCTGAGGTACTCGTGGATGCCCTCCAGGCCTCCCTCGCGCCCCAGCCCCGACTGCTTCACGCCGCCGAACGGCGCGGCCGCGTTGGACACGACGCCGACGTTCAGCCCCATCATCCCGGTCTGCAGCCGCTCGATCATGCGCTGGCCGCGCGCGAGGTCCTTCGTGAAGACGTACGACACCAGCCCGAACTCGGTGTCGTTGGCGATCCGCACTGCCTCGTCCTCGTCGCGGAAGCGGACGATCGACAGCACCGGGCCGAAGATCTCCTGCCGGAGGATCTCGCTGCCGGCGCGCACGTCGGTGACGACGGTGGGCTCGAAGAAGGTGCCGGTCCCGGAGACCCGCGAGCCGCCCGCGAGCACCGTGGCGCCGCGCGCGACCGCGTCCTCCAGGAGCTCTGCGGCCTTCTCGACGGCGTCCTCGTTGATGAGCGGGCCGATCGTGACGCCGTCCTCCGTGCCGCGGCCGATCTTCATCGCCTTCACGCGGTCGGCGACCCGGCGGGCGAACTCGTCCGCGACATCCTCGTGCACGATGAACCGGTTGGCGGCCGTGCAGGCCTCCCCGATGTTGCGGAACTTCGCGAGCATCGCGCCGTCCACCGCCCGGTCGAGGTCGGCGTCGTCGAACACGACGAACGGGGCGTTGCCGCCGAGCTCCATCGAGGTGCGCAGGACGTTTACCGACGCCTGCTGCAGCAGTTTCCTGCCCACCTCCGTGGAACCGGTGAAGGAGAGCTTACGCAGCCGCGGGTCGGCGATGATCGGCGCCGACACCTTCCCCGACGTGGAGGTCGTGATGACGTTGAGCACGCCGGCGGGGAGGCCCGCGTCCTCCAGGAGGCGGGCGAAGTACAGCGTCGTGAGCGGGGTCAGCTCGGCCGGCTTCACGACCACGGTGCACCCCGCGGCGAGCGCCGGCGCGATCTTCCGGGTCGCCATCGCGAGCGGGAAGTTCCACGGCGTGATCAGGAAGCACGGCCCGACCGGGTGCTGCGACACGATCATGCGTCCGGTGCCTTCGGGATTGGTCGCGTAACGGCCGGCGATGCGCACCGCCTCTTCGGAAAACCAGCGCAGGAACTCGCCGCCGTAGGTGACCTCCCCGTTGGCCTCCGCCAGCGGCTTGCCCATCTCCAGCGTCATCAGCAGCGCGAACTCGTCGCGGCGCTCCTGCAGCAGGTCGAACGCGCGGCGCAGGATCTCGCCGCGGGTGCGGGGAGGCGTCGCGGCCCAGGCGTCTTGCGCGGCCACCGCGGCGTCTAGGGCGCGGGTGCCGTCCTCCACCGAGGCGTCCGCGATCTCGCGGATGAGGTCGCCGGTGGCGGGGTCGTACACCTTCAGGGTGCCGTTCGAGCCGGGCAGCCACTCGCCCCCGATGAACAGGCGGTCGGGCACGCGCTCCAGCAGGGTCTTCTCATCCATCGTCGTTCCTCGTCTCGTGTCGTCTCGTATCGTGTCGGTTCCGCGTCGCGCGTTCAGTCCTCCACCGCCGACTCCACCAGCGGCACGCTGCGGTGCTCGATGGTGGTCTCCAGCGCGATCACCGTGGAGGTGCGGCTGATGCCCGGCTCGCTGAGGATGTCGCTGATCACCCGCTGCAGGTCGGCGTTCGAGCGGGCGACCACCCGGATCAGCAGATCCCCGGCCCCGGTCACGGTGTGCACCTCCAGCACCTCCGGGATGCCGCGCAGGTGGTCGACCACGGAGAGGTCGCTTTGCGTGATCTCCGCGGTGACGAACGCAGTAACGGGGAAGCCGAGCCGCAGGCTGTCGATCGTCGGCGCGAAGTCCTTGATCACGCCCGTGCGCTGGAGGCGGTCGAGCCGGGCCTGCACCGTGCCGCGTGCGACGCCGAGCCTCCTGGACGCCTCGAAGACGCCGAGCCGGGGCTCCTCCGTGAGCAGCGCGATGAGGTCGGCGTCCAGCCTGTCGATCATGCGGGCACTCCTTCGCTCCTCGCACATCGTACGACCCGGCGGCCGCGTCGCCTACAGGCTGACCGAAGCTCCCAGGAAGGGAAGCGCAGCCTGCTTGAATGCGCGGGCACTGAGTGCCGTGATGTGGTTGCGGCGCGGCAGCAGCACCAGCTCGGCGCCGAGCAGCCGGGCGGCCTGGTCGGCGTCCTGGGCGACCGGGTCGGCGTCGCCCGCCACCACGAGGGTCGGCACGGTGGAGGCCAGCGGCAGCGGATGCTGCGCCATCCCCGTCGCGCAGGCGGCGAGCGCCTCGCGATCGACGCCGGGGGCCTCGCGCAGGGAGGTCAGGAGCGGGGCGAGCGGGGCGTCGGCGGGAAGCGTGTCCGCGCCCTCCAGGATCGCCTGCCGCACGGCCTCCACGCCCCAGTGGGCGAATTGCTCGACGGTGCCGACGCCGCCGACGACGAGGCGGCGAACGCGCCCCGGCGCCCGGCCGACGAGCGCCAGGGCCACCCAGCTCCCCATCGAGTACCCCACGACGTCGACGCGGTCGAGGCCCTGCTCGTCCAGCACGGTCAGCAGGTCCTCCGCGAGCAGGGCGGGCGAGTAGGCCGCGGGGTCATGCGGCGCGTCGGACGCACCGTGGCCGCGCAGGTCGGGGACGAGCGCGCCGCGGCCGGCCTCGGCGAGCGCGGCGACCCAGCCGGTGGCCTCCCAGGTGAGCGCGCCGGTGGTCGCGAAGCCGTGGATCAGCAGGACGGGATCGGCTCCGGGATGGCGTTCGACGTGGATGCGCATGGTCCCATCCTCGCCGATCGCGGCCGGGTTCAGGCTCCGACGGTGAGCCGGGCGCGCAGCCGGTCGGCGAGCGCGTCCGCGGTGTCGGCGACCTCGGCGAAGAAGCCGTCATCCACGGTCCCGGTGACGCGCAGGCGCTGCTCGCAGACCACGAGCGGATCGCGGGCGGGCCACGCGGTCGGGCCGGGGAGGACGGCGTCGATGAGGACGGGCCCCGCACCCGACCGCGCGAGTTCGAGCGCCTTCACGGCGGCGTCGTGGACGGCGAGCGCGTCGGCGCCATCGACCAGCAGGACGGGCATCCCGGCCCCTTCGGTGCGGCCGGAGCTGGACAGGAAGACCACGGGAAGAGCGGACGCGCGTGCCGTCGTCACCGCGGTGCGCAGTTCCGCGGCCGACCCGGCGCCCGTGCCGAGCGTGGTGAGGGCGCAGCCCCCGGTGCGGTCGAGCTTGGCGCAGAGCGCCCAGCCGACGGCGTGGGTCACCGGCCCCTCGACGGCGTCACCGGGCCCGGCGCGCAGCACGGCCGCGGGGTCGGCTCCGAGGGCGATCGCCATCCCTGGCTCGTGGGCGGTCGGGAAGGCGCGGTCGCGCGCGGTCTGCAGGGCGAGCGCGGCGCCCACCTGCACCGCCTCCCGGCCGCGGGAGTCGAGGTAGCCGGGGAGGACGCCGTGGCCGCGCAGCGCCACCGCTTCGCGATCGAGGCGCCGGACGGTCGCCAGGGTCCGGTAGAGCCGGCGGAGCAGTGCGGCGGCGTCGGCGCCCGCTCCGCCGATCGACGCGCCGAGGACCGGCTCGAGGATCGTGGGGGTCATGGATGCCACTCTGACCGACAGGTGAAGAGGCGGCAACGAGTCGGCGACGGGGCGAGCATCCTGCTCATCCGAGCAGCGGTCGGCGGCCTCCCGCTATACAGACTGCCCGGGCGTCCGCCACAGCTTCGAGGGCCACCAGATCGCCCGCCCCACGTCGTACGACACCGCCGGCACGAGCAGGGAGCGCACCAGCACCGTGTCGAGCAGCACCCCGAACGCGACGATGAAAGCGATCTGCACCAGGAACAGGATCGGGATGACCGCGAGGGCCGCGAAGGTCGCCGCCAGCACCACGCCGGCCGATGTGATGACGCTGCCGGTCATCCCGAGCCCGCGGAGGATGCCCGGCCGGGTGCCGAGCCGCAGCGACTCCTCCCGCACGCGCGTCATCAGGAAGATGTTGTAGTCCACGCCGAGGGCGACCAGGAACACGAAGCCGAACAACGGCACGCTCGCGTCGGCTCCCGGGAAGCGGAATAGATGGTCGAACACCAGGGCCGAGACGCCGAGCGCCGCGGCGTACGACAGCACGACGCTGCCGATCAGCAGCACCGGCGCCAGGATCGAGCGCAGCAGCAGCATCAACACGAGCAGGATCACCAGCAGCACGATCGGGATGATCCGCAGCAGGTCGCTCTGCGCGGTGTCGTTGGTGTCGAGCGCGATCGCGGTGACGCCGCCGACGAGCACGCCGGAACCCGCCTGCGGGAGGTCGCGGCGCAGGTCGCGGACCACCTGCTCGGCCGCGGACGAGTCGGGCTGCGCCTTCAGGGTGGCCTGGATGAGGACCCGGCCGTCCTTCACGACCGGACCCGGCGCGCTCTCCCCCGGCCCGCTCGGCCGCACGTTGCCGGCGTACAGGGTCGCGGTGGAGATGCCGTCGTTCTTCTTCGCGGCGGCGAGCACGGCGTCCGCGTCGGCCTCCTTCGCCACGATGAGCACCGGCGCACCCGACCCGGCGTCGAAGTGCTTCGCGAGCACCTTCTGACCGTCGACGGCGTCCGACTGCGAGAGCACCAGCGCGGTCTGCTCGACGCCGTTCGCCTTCAGCCCGGTGAGTCCGAACGCGCACACGACCAGCAGCACGAACGACACGATCCAGGTCACGCGCGGCCGGTGCGCGATCAGGTGGCCGACGCGGCGCCAGACGCCGCGGATGCCCTCGAGTCCGGCGACGCGCTCGGTCACCTCGTGCTTGTGCTCGTGCTCGTGCCGGTCGCCCGCATACTTCGGCCGGAACGGCCAGAACGCCGCACGCCCGAACACCGCGAGCAGGGTCGGCAGCAGCGTCAGCGCGGACAGCAGCGAGAAGACGATCCCGATGGCGGCGATCGGGCCGAGGCTCTTGTTCGAATTGAGGTCGGAGAACAGCAGGCACAGCAGCGCCAGGATGACGGTCGCGCCGGAGGCCAGGATGGGCTCGAACGCCGCGCGCCACGCCTTCACGATCGCCGTCCAGCGCGACTTGTCCTGCTCCAGTGCCTCCCGGTAGCGGGCGACGAGCAGCAGCGAGTAGTCGGTGGCCGCGCCGATCACCAGGATGGACAGGATGCCCTGGCTCTGTCCGCTGAGCTTGATCCAGCCCCAGAGCGCGAAGAGGTAGACGACGAGGATCGCCGCGCACAGCGCGAACACCGAGGTGAGCAGCACCAGGAACGGCAGGAGCAGCGCCCGGTACACCAGCAGCAGGATCACGAACACCGCGCCGACCGCGACGAACAGCAGGATGCCGTCGATGCCGCCGAAAGCGTTCACCAGGTCGGCGGTCAGACCGCCTGGCCCCGTGACCCAGCCCTGCGTCCCGGCGGGCAGCTCGCTCTTCAGCACACTGCGCAGGTCGGCGACGACGGTCTTCACGTTGTTCTGGTCAGTGATGGGGACGATGAACTCGACCGCGCGGCCGTCCTGGGAGGGGATCGGCCCGGCGACGCTCGTGCTCTGCCCGGACTCCGGCGCCTGCACGCCCGGCACCTCGCCGAGCTTCGCGCCGAGGGCGGCGTACGAGGCGAGCTCGCTGGGTGGGATGGTCGAGTCGGACTGGATGACGACGATCGCCGGTAGCGCCTGCGCGTCCGTGAACCGCTTCTGCCAGTCCTGCACCTCGGTGGATTCGGCGCTGGCCGGCAGGAACGCGGCCTGATCGTTGCTCGACACCCCGGAGAGCTTGCCGAAGGTCGGGCCTCCGAGGCCGGCCAGCACCAGCCAGACCAGAATGAGCACCGTCGGCACCCCCACCCGCAGCCACACCGACGGTTTGCCCGACATCTCACCCTCGCCTCCGCTCGATTACCTAACCAAGCTAGCAATCAGCATAGTGCGTATTCGGCAGGGTAACCGCCGAGTACGTCGATAATCTGCGCACTCGGCGGTTTTCGCCTGAATATCCGCGTACTCGGCGGGGCGAGGGATGGGCGGGGGCGAGGGGTGGGCGAGGCGAGAGTCCGGGTCAGGCGAGTTCGGCGCCGGCGTGGGCGAGCTCGGCGAGGGCCGCCTCCGACGACTCCGGCGCGACGCCCGCGACCAGGCCGGTCAGCACTCGCACCCGCTGGCCGTGGTTCAGCGCGTCCAGCGCCGAAGCCCGCACGCAGTAGTCGGTCGCGATCCCCACCACGTCGACGGTGTCGATCCCGTGCTCGTCGAGGAGGTTGTGGACCGACGAGCCCGCCTCGGTGCGGCCCTCGAAGATCGAGTACGCCGGGACTCCCTGTCCCTTGCGGATGTGATAGCCCACGCGGGACGTGTCGAGCGCGGGATGATAGTCCGCGCCGTTCGTGCCCGCGACGCAGTGCACGGGCCAGGTATTCACGAAATCGGGCTCGGCGTCCGTCGCGAAGTGCCCGCCGTTGTCGTTGTCGCGGTCGTGCCAGTCGCGGCTGGCGAGGATGATCGTGTACTCGTCGGCGTGCGCGCGCAGGTGCTCGGTGATGGCCGCCGCCACCGCCGCTCCCCCGTCGACGCCGAGCGCGCCGCCCTCGGTGAAGTCGTTCTGCACGTCGATGATGAAAAGCGCCTTGCCCATCGCGGCCTCCCCTGCTCGCCTGTCCGTCTGCGCGCCCGATGCCCGGCTCACCCGTTGGTGAGGTTGTCCCCACAGGTGTAGAAGCCGGCCGTCAGCGCGTCGATCGCCTGCTTGGCATTGTCGCTCACCGGACCGAGCGCGTACACAGCGAAGGTGAGCTGGGATCCGTCGGCCGCGTCGATGATGCCGGAGAGCGTATATCCGTTGTTGATCCAGCCGGTCTTCGCGTGCACCGCGCCGTCCGCGACCGAGCTCGACCCGGTGAACCGGCTGTAGCCCGGCCCGAGCGTCCCGGTCCGGCCGGAGATCGGCAGCCCGTCGTAGACCACGCCGAGCCCGTTCTGCCGGTTGAGCACCTTGATGAAGAGCTGAGTCAGGTACGACGGCGGGACGGCGTTGTCGGCACTGAGCCCGGAGCCGTCGGCGATGTGGATGCCGGTGGTGTCGATGCCGTAACCCTTCAGCCCGGCCAGCACCCCCGCGTTCTCGGCGGCGAAGGTGTTCCCCGCGCCGCTCTTGATGGCGACGAGCCGGGCCAGCTCCTCCATGATCGTGTTGTCCGAGTAGGTCATCGCCTGGTCGATCAGGGTCGTCACCGGCTGGGATTTCACCACCGCGAGCTGCCGGGCGCCCGCCGGGGCAGTCCCGGAGGTCACCGGCACGTTCGTGCCGAGGTACTGCTGGAAGTACTGCACCGCGCGGCCGGTCGGGTCGGTGCTGCGCGGCGACTCGACCGCGCCGGGGTTGTCCCGGTCGCCGTCCACCATCAGCGCGGACATGTACGGCGTCGAGCCCTCGACCACGCGCTCCTCGTGCTCGTCCCAGCTCGGCTGCCACAGCGGGCCGCCGAACAGCGACGTGTCGACCACGATCGAGGTCACCGGCTGGCCGCCGAGCGCCTGCTTGGTCTGGGTGGCGAGATCCTGGATGGACGGCGCGTTCGTGTAGAAGGCGCCCTGGCCTCCCGGCAGGCGCGACAGCGTCACGTCGCCGCCGCCGACGAGGACGACCTGGCCGGGGACGCTGCCGGCGACGACCGTGGTCTGCACGCGGTAGTCGGGGCCGAGCGTCGCGAGCGCCGCGGCGGAGGTGAGCGTCTTGAGCACCGATGCGGTCGGGCCGGGCTTGCCGCCGTCGCGGTCGAACAGCACCTGACCGGTCTTGGCGTTGACGACCTGGGCCTCCAGGTTGCCGAGCCGGCCGTCCCGGGCGAGGGACGCGACAGAGCAGGTGCGGACCCGGCTGGCTGCCGGCTGTGTGGCGGGGACGGGCCGCGTCGGGTCGGCGGTGGGAGTGGGGGTCGGCGTGGCACTGGGCGTTCGGACCGCGGAGTGGGTCGGAGGCGCAGCGGCCGCGGCCCCGGCCGGCGCGGAACCGACCGTCGCGCCGAGGGCCACGCTCCCGGTGCCGAGGAGCACGAACGCGACGGCGGCGCCGGCGGCGATCCAGGCCTTCGGATGCGTGCGGATGGCGGTGAGCACCCCCGCGACGGCGCCGGCGAGCGCGCCGGAGACGGCAGCCCCCGAACCCGTCACTCCGGCGGAACGCCGGCCCGATGGGGTCGCTCCACTGCCCGGCTCACTCGTCGCAGAGGAGTCCCCGGTGGGGAGGAGGGTGGTCGGGGGGTTCGTCGATTCAGACTCGGTGCTGTCGGATGCACCGGAGTCGCGCTGGTCCGGTTCGCGCATCCGGGTATCGTACCGGGCTTCGCTGGGAGCGCCAATCCGCGCCGGGATCAGCAGGGGCGACCGACGGCTCCCGCAGGACAGAAAAACCCCCGAGTCAGGACTGCCGCTGACCGGGGGTACCAGTGGAGCCGCCCAAGGGAATCGAACCCTTGACCTTCTCATTACGAGTGAGATGCTCTGCCGACTGAGCTAGGGCGGCGTGGCCGGGCTTCGCGCCCGGGCACAGTCAGATAGCTTACCCGATTCGGCGGGGTGCTCTCAACCACGGCCGCGGGCCGCACGCCCGGCTCAGTGGAGCTGGCCGCCGAGGGACTGGAGCTGCGCGAACGAGCTGCGGAGGCGGTCCGCGAGCGGCTCGACACCGCCGTGGTCGGCCCAGCAGGACCAGGCGTGCCGCATGCCGGCGAACGCCACGTAGGTGACCAGGCGCGCGCGTTGGTGCAGGGCCTCCTCGTCGGCCGCGAGGGCCGGATCGTCGTGCGCCAGGCGGCGCTGCACCACGGCGCTCAGCGCATCCTCGAACTTGTGCATGCTCGCCATCCGCTGCGCGAACAGCTCCGGATTTCCCTTCAGGAGCGCGCGGCGGAGGGCGTGCAGCTCCTTCGCGCTGGCGGCGTTCTCCCCCGCGTGGCCGCCGTCGAGCTCGCCGTCGAGGTCGCCCGTCTCGATCGCGACGATGAGGAGGCGGCCCAACCCGTCGAGGATCGGCTCGGCCGGCCCCGCCTCGATGAAGCGCTCGATGCTGGCCTCGTCCGGGAGCTCAGGGAGCTCGCCGATGATCGCGGACTCCTTCGAGGGGAAGTAGTTGAAGAAGGTGCGCGGCGAGACGTTCGCCGCGTGGCTGATCTCGTCGACCGTGACATGGTCGAACCCGCGTTCGCTCGCCAGTTCGAGCGCGGCGAGCTGGATCGCGCGTCTCGTCGCGATGCGCTTGCGCTCACGGAGGCCCAGCTCGCCCTCCGCCGTCCCGATCTCTACAGTCACGCGTTCGATTATTTCACCGTCTGCAAAATTGCACCACTGACTGCCCCAAGTGTGTCGGCGTGAGACGACCAGCGTCAGCAGGTCTTGCCGCTGGGCGGGACGGTTCCGCTCACCAGGAAGTCGTCCACCGTGTTGTTCACGCACGAGTTCGACTTGTTGTACGCGGTGTGGCCCTCACCCTTGTAGGTGAGCAGGTGGCCGTTCTCCAGCTCGGACGCCAGGTTCTTCGCCCACACGTACGGCGTGGCCGGGTCGTTCGTGGTGCCCACGACGAGGATGGGCGCGGAGCCCTTCGCCGCGATCGGGCCGCGCTGCACGGTGGTCTTGTCCGGCCAGGTCGCGCAGCCGATGTCACCGTAGGCCATGTACGGCCCGATCACGGGCGCCGCGACCGCGAGCGCGGCCGCCTGCGCCCGCATGGCGGCGGGGTCGGCGTTGTAGCTGTAGTCGAGGCAGTTGATCGCGGTGAACGCCTCGGTCGAGTTGTCCGAGTAGGTGCCGTCGCTGTTGCGGCTGTTGTAGCCGTCGGCCAGGGTGAACGCGACGGAGGCTTTGCCCTTCATCACGTCCGCGAACATGCTGCTCAGATACGACCACGCGGTCGCGTCGTAGAGCGGGTAGATGATCGCCGTGACGAGCGTGTTGGCGCCGAGTTCGCGGCCGTCCGAGTTGCGGATCGGGCTGCGTTCCACCGAGGCCAGCAACTCGGAGATGGTCTTCATCCCGTCGTCCACCGTGCCGGTGAACGGGCAGTCCTTCTGCGTGAGGCACTTCTTCAGGTAGGCACGCAGGGCGCTCTCGAAGCCCACCGCCTGCACCTTGGTGACCTCGTCGTTGCTCGCCGCCGGGTCGAGCGCGCCGTCCAGGACGAGCCGCCCGGTCCTGCCCGGGTAGAGGTCGGCGTACACGGCGCCCAGGTAGGTGCCGTACGAGTAGCCGAGGTAGTTGAGCTTCGTGTCCCCGAGCACCGCACGCAGGAGGTCGAGGTCCCGCGCCGCGCTCACCGTGTCGACGTGGCCGAGCAGCGATCCGGTGTTCTTGGCGCACGCGGCGCCGAACTGCTGGGAGATGGCGGTGTTCTCCGCCAGCCACTGGTCGGACCCGCGCTGTCCCGGCGTGATCCCGTAGAGGTAGTCGTCCATCTGCTTCGCGTCGTAGCACTTCACCGCGGTGGAGCGGCCGACTCCGCGCGGGTCGAAGCCCACGATGTCGAAATGGCTCTGCAGTGTCTTGTCGGTCGCGTAGTCGACCGAGTCCTTGACGAAGTCGTACCCGGAACCGCCCGGGCCGCCGGGGTTGACCAGGAGAGAGCCCTGCTTGTCGCCCTTCGCCTGCTGGCGGATCAGCGCCAGGGAGACCTGACCGGCGGAAGGGTCGCTCCAGGTGAGCGGCACCGTGGCGGTCGCGCACTGCTTGCCGCTGGCGCAGTCGGACCAGACCAGCCGCTGCTCATAGAACGGCTTCAGCGCGGCGGCGACCTTCTCGGGCGCCGGCGTCGAGGTCGTGGACGTCTTCGCAGGGATGAACCAGGTGACGCAGCCGGTCAGCGTCAGCGCGACGACGGCCGCGATCGCGACGAAGACGGTGCGAGCGGCCCGCCGGCGGGCCGGATGGCCCTCTCGGGTGGTCACAGGTCTGTCCCCTTTCGCGCGGCGCCGCCGCGAAGGATCGTCGTGAGCATGGCCTCCAGGGCCAGGGCGGGAGCGACGTTGCCGTCGATCCGCTCGCGGGCTGTCGTGACGGCGTCCATCGCGGCGAGCGTAGCCGCAGGACTCGTGTGCGCGCTGAGAGCGGTCAGCCGATCGCCCAGCTCGACGTTCACCAGATCGCTGCCGCTGCCGAGCTGCAGCATCATCACATCGCGGTACAGCGAGAGGAGGTCGGTGAGGATGCGGTCGATCCCGTCGCGCAGGCTGCGGGTGGCGCGGCGCTTCTGGTCCTCCTCGAGCTGGCGGAGCTGGCCGCGCAGCGCGGGCGGGATCGCCCCGCCCGGCTCGATGCCGAGCGAGCGGAGGGCGTGCTCCCGCTCCTCGGCGTCGCGCTCCTCTGTGATGGCCTTCGCGTCCGCCCCGGCCACCTCCAGCAGTGTGGCGGCGGCGAGCACCGCGCCGGAGACCGAGCGGATGCCGAGCGCGAGGTCGAGCGTCTGCGCGCGGCGGCGGCGGGCCTCCTCGTTGGTGGCGAGGCGGTGCGCCATCCCGATGTGGCTCTGCGCGTGGCGCGCCGCACGCTCGGCGGTGGCGCTGTCCACGCCGTCGCGGCGCTCGATCAGGCGTGCGACGTCCGCGACGTCCGGGACCTTGAGCCGCACGGTGCGCACGCGCGAGCGGATGGTCGGCAGCAGGTCGGCGTCGCTCGGCGCGCAGAGGATCCAGACGGTCCGCTCCGGCGGCTCCTCCAGCGCCTTGAGCAGCACGTTGGAGGTGCGCTCGGTCATCCGGTCGGCGTCCTCGATGACCATCACCCGGAAGCGGCCGACGGACGGCGCGAACTGCGAGCTCGCGACCAGCGACCGGACCTCCTCGATGGAGATGATGACGCGCTCGGTGCTGAGGACGGCGAGGTCGGGATGCGTGCGGGCCTCCACCTGGCGCCGGGTGGCGAGGTCGCCCTCCGGGTCGCCTGGACTGAGCAGGGCGGTGGCGAACGCGTAGGCGAGGTTGGAGCGGCCGGACCCGGGAGGGCCGGTGATCAGCCACGAGTGCGTCATGCCGCGCGCCGCGTCGGCGGCGGGACCGGACGCGGTGGCCGCCTCGGCGGCGGAACGGACGACGGCGATCGCCTCGTCCTGACCCGTCAGGTCGTCCCACACCGCCATGCGTTCCAGGCTAGCGGGCACGGCGGACAGCGCGGGTACGGCGGCGGCGCCTGGTGCGGTGGTCAGACGCGGTCCTCCAGCCGGCGGCGGATGTCGGCGGCGATCTCCTCGACGGGGAGGGCGGCGTCCACCACGAGGAACCGCTCCGGCTCCGCCTCGGCGAGCCCGAGGTACGCGGCGCGGACGCGCGCGTGGAACTCGGAGCGCTCGGCCTCCAGCCGGTCGTAGCGCGTGCGCGAGGTGTCCAGCCGGGCGCGCGCCGCCGTCTCGTCGAGGTCGAGGAGGATCGTCAGGTCGGGGAGCAGGCCTTCGGCGGCCCAGAGCGACAGGTCGCGCACCTGGCCGGCGTCGAGCACGCGGCCGGCGCCCTGGTAGGCGACGGACGAGTCGATGTAGCGGTCCTGCACGACGACGTCGCCGCGCTCCAGGGCCGGTCGGACGACCGTCGCGATGTGGTGGGCGCGGTCCGCGGCGTAGAGCAGGGCCTCCGCGCGCGGCGCGATGTCGCCGCGGTGGTGGAGGACGATCTCGCGGATCTCCACCCCGGCCGCGGTGCCACCGGGCTCCCTGGTACGCAGGACGGTCCGGCCGCGCTCGCGCAGCCACTCTTCGAGCAGCGCGGCCTGCGTCGACTTCCCGACGCCGTCGCCGCCCTCCAGGGTGATGAACAGGCCGGGGTGCGAGTCGCTCACTCGGCGGACTTCTTCGCCGCCGCGCGGGTCGACGCGCCGGTCTTGGGTGCGGCCTTCGCCTTCGCGGCGGTCGTTTTGGCGGCGGTGGTCTTGGCAGCCGTTGTCTTCGCGGCCGTCGTCTTGGCCGAGCTCGTCTTCGCCGCCGTGGTCTTCGCCGTCGTCGTCTTCTTCGCCGTGCTCGCGCGGGAGGTCGCGCGCTTCGCGGCCGGCTTCTTGGCCGGTCCCTTCGCGCGCTTGTCCGCGAGCAGCTGCACGGCACGGGCGAAGTCGACCTCATCCACGGTCTCACCCCGCGGGATGGTCGCGTTCGTCTCGCCGTCGGTCACGTACGCGCCGAACCGGCCGTCCTTGATCTTGATCGGCTTGCCGCTGACCGGGTCGGCCTCGAACTCCTTGAGTGCGCTGGAGGCCCGGCGGTTGCCGTACTTCGGCTGCGCGAAGAGCTCGAGCGCGCCGGCCAGGTCGATCCCGAAGATGTCGTCCTCGCTCGGCAGCGAACGGGTGTCCGTGCCCTTCTTCAGGTACGGGCCGTAGCGGCCGTTCGCCGCCTGGATCTCGGCGCCGGTCTCCGGGTCGGCTCCGACGGTGCGCGGCAGGTCGAGCAGACGCAGCGCGGTGTCGAGGTCGATCGTGGAGAGGTCCATCGACTTGAACAGGGAGGCCGTGCGCGGCTTGGCCGCCGCCTTCTTCGCGGTCTTCTTCGGCTCGACGACCTCGCCGGTCTGCGGGTCCACCTCGGGCTCCGGCTCCGGGTCCGCCTCGGTCACGTAGGGCCCGAAACGGCCGTCCTTGGCCAGGACGAGCTTGCCGCTCTCCGGGTTGGTGCCGAGCTCGCGGTCGGTCTGGACCGGCGCCTCGATGAGCTCCTTGGCCTTCGCGGGCGTGAGCTCGTCGGGCGCGAGCTCCGGCGGGAGGTTGACGCGGCGCGGCGTTGCGTCCTCGGCGGCGCCGGGCTCCTGCACCTCCAGATAGGGGCCGTACTTGCCGATGCGCAGCGTCACGCCGTCGTCGATCGCGATCGAGTTGATGCTGCGCGCGTCGATCTCGCCGAGGTTGTCGATCACGCGGCGCAGGCCCTTGTGCTTGTCGCTGCCGAAGTAGAAGCTGTTCAGCCAGTCGACGCGCTCGGCCTCGCCGTCGGCGATGCGGTCGAGGTCGTCCTCCATCTCGGCCGTGAAGTCGTACTGCACGAGGTCGCCGAAGTAGTCCTCCAGGAGACGCACCACGGAGAACGCGACCCAGCTCGGCACGAGCGCCTGCCCGCGCTGCGTGACGTAGCCGCGGTCGATGATCGTGGAGATGATGCTCGCGAACGTCGACGGACGCCCGATGCCGAGCTCCTCCAGCGACTTAACGAGGCTCGCCTCGGTGTAACGCGGCGGCGGGGTGGTCTCGTGGCCGTCCGCCGCGACGTCCTGGACCCCGAGGGTCTGGCCCTGGGTGAGCGGCGGCAGCTTGGCGTCGCCGCTCGCGTCGGCATTGCGCTCCTCGTCGCGGCCCTCCTCGTAGGCGTTGAGGAAGCCGCGGAAGGTGATCACCGTTCCGCTCGCGGTGAATTCGGCGACCGTGCCGGCGAGCTCGCCTTCGCCGATCCGCGCCTCGACCGTGACCGAAGCCGTCTGGCCCTTGGCGTCGGCCATCTGGGAGGCAACGGTCCGCTTCCAGATCAGGTCGTAGAGCCGCAGCTCGGGACCGCGCAGGGACTTCTCGAGTTCGGCGGGCGTGCGGAAGACCTCGCCCGCGGGGCGGATCGCCTCGTGCGCCTCCTGCGCGTTCTTGCTCTTGGAGGCGTAGACGCGGGGCTTGTCCGGCACGGTCTCCGGGCCATACAGCTTCGCCGCCTGGGCGCGCGCCGCGTTGGTGGCCTGCTGCGACAGCGACGCGGAGTCGGTGCGCATATAGGTGATGTACCCGTTCTCGTAGAGGGTCTGGGCGACGCTCATCGTCTGCCGGGCGGAGAAGCGCAGCTTGCGGGCGGCCTCCTGCTGCATCGTGGAGGTCGTGAACGGCGCGGCGGGGCGACGCGAGTAGGGCTTCGAGTCGACCTTCGCGACCGTCACGTCCGTGCTCTGCTGCCGCACGGCGTCGGCGAGCGCCTGCGCGGCGGTCTCGTCGAGGATGGTGGCGCCGGAGGTCAGCCGGCCGTGGTCGTCGAAGTCGCGGCCGGTCGCGACGCGCTCGCCGTCGAGGCGCGCGAGCCGCGCCTCGAACGCCGAGGCGCCCTCCGGGAGGAGCTGGGCGGTGAGGCCCCAGTAGGAAGCGGCGACGAACGCGAGCCGCTCGCGCTCGCGGTCGACCACGAGTCGGGTCGCCGCGGACTGGACGCGACCGGCGGAGAGCCCGGGGCCGACCTTGCGCCACAGCACCGGCGACACCTCGTAGCCGTACAGCCGGTCGAGGATGCGCCGGGTCTCCTGCGCGTCGACCAGGGCGGTGTCGATGTCGCGGGTGTTGTCGCGCGCCTTCTCGATGGCCTCGCGGGTGATCTCGTGGAACACCATCCGCTTGACCGGGACCTTGGGCTTGAGGACCTCGACCAGGTGCCAGGCGATGGCCTCCCCTTCGCGGTCCTCATCAGTGGCGAGCAGGAGTTCGTCGGCGTCTTTGAGGGCGCGCTTGAGGTCGGCGACGGTCTTCTTCTTCTGGTCGGAGACCACGTAGTAGGGAGCGAACTCGTTCTCGACGTCGACGGAGAACTTGCCGAGCGACCCCTTCTTCAGCTCCGGAGGAAGGTTCTTGGGCTCGATCAAGTCGCGGACGTGTCCGACGGATGCCATCACCTCGTAGCCCTCGCCGAGGTACTGGGCGATGGACTTCACCTTGTTCGGCGACTCGACGATGACGAGCTTCTTCGTGCCAGGCACTTGACTCCTCTTATATAGCAACTGTGTTCGCAGGGACCTCACTGGTCCGAAGCGCGCTCCCCCGAGCGCCGCGCAGAGGGCGGCGAGCGTGGGCCGCACGGCCCAACAGGCAAACCATACACACCTAGGCCGCTTGTGTGCCTAATCGCCGGCCGCCCCGTTCGCCGCGGGCGGACGGCTCGCCCGGCCGGGCCTGTTGTTCCGGCGACCCCCGGAGGACAATGTCAGCATGGCAACGACATCAATGACGACGTACACCGCCAAGCTCATCGACGGCCCGCTGGAAGGCAAGACGGTCGCGACGTCCTTCCTCGACTCGGGCGACCCGCGGCCCCGCCTCGAACTCCGCGCGGCGTCGGGAGGCAAGCACTACCTGTACGTGCGCGGCTCCGCGTCGGAGACCGAGTACGCGTCGGACGATCCGAGCGGATCGCTTCCGAGCGCGGTGGCGTACCGCTACGTGGAGACGGTGTTCGACTAAGGCGGATGGGCCGACCCGCGCGGCGCGGAGGCGGCGTCCGATCGCGTCACCGGGACCCCGGCGGTCCCGCGCGGGCGGACGCCGAGGCTGCCCAGCCGAGGTACGGGACGGAGACCTCGACGGTGACGACGACTCCCGCGACGGCGCATCCGGTCACAGTCGCGCCGTTCGCGCCTGCCACCGCCTCGGCGCGGGCGCACGGCTCGCCGCCGGCGCTGCCCACGGCGACGTCCGCCGCGGCGAGCGCCGTGGCGTCGGCGGCGAATGCGGCCTTCTGACGCGCGCCCCAAGCCCCGGTCACGCCGACCGCCGCCATCGTGACCGCGACGGTGACAGCGACGGCGACGAGCGCGAGGACGGAGCCGGCCCCGCGCTCACGCCGCCGCAGCGGAGGGCCATCGCTCGTGCTGCCCGACAAGGATCGATGCACTTTTCACCCTTCCTCCGTGTCGTCGAGCACGCACGAACGGGCCGACACGCTGAGCCCGAGCGCACCGAGGCCGCCCGCGCGGCTGGGCGCCGTGACGGTCACGCACAGGAGCCCGTCGCCCGAGCCGACGCGACGGGTCGCCCCCTCCGGCGGCAGGGGAGCCGCGTCGCCGCGTCCGATGAGCCGCGCCGCGGCCGCCGCGTGATCGAGCAGCCGCGCCTGCTGAGCGCCCGCCTGGACGGCGCCGACGCAGAGAGCCAGGCAGACGAGCACCGCGGGAAGGGCCGCCGCGAACTCGGCCGTGACGCTGCCGCGATCGACCCGAAGATCCCACGGGCGCGCGTCCGGCGAGCCGAGCGCCGACCGGCCGGCACCCGGCCCGCCCGCACATGACCGGTCAGGATCGTCGAGCGCTCGCCCTCTGGCGATCCCGGTCACGGCGGCTCGCGGGCCTCCCCCGCGCGCCGGGCGCCGTCCAACGCTGTCAGCCATCGACCGTGAGTGCCCGTCTGACCAGGTCGGTGAGCACGGACTTCACCTCGTCGCCGCGCAACAGCATCAGCAGCACGCCCGCGAATGCGACCGCGGCCATCGTGGTGACGGCGTACTCCGCCGTGCTCGCTCCCCGTTCCTCCCAGCGCAACCGGTGGATCATCTCCCGCATGTGTCTGTCCTTTCGTTCGTTTCTTCGATGTGTGGGTGTCGTCCCGCCGATGTCCGGCGGCACAGGTCGATCGTCTCGTCTCGCGTTGCTCCGATGGGCGTCGCTCCCGGATCCGTGGACAACTCACGTGAGGCCGGCGATGGTGGAGGACATCATCCCGAGGATGACGGGCACCACGCCCAGGAGCACGAACGCGGGCAGCACGCACACGCCGAGCGGGAGCAGCAGCCGGACGGCGAGCAGCTCCGCGCGGCGGCGACCCTCCGCGCGGGCGGCGCGCCGCCCCTGGCGGCCCTCCGCGGACAGGAGTTCGATCGCCGGCGCTCCCGCCCGCTCGGCGATGCGGAGCACCCTGTCGACCGACGTGTCTCCGTCGGCGACCTCAGCGATCCCGACGACACGCGCGACCTCCGCGATGGTCTCCCGAGCGGCCGGCACCGACATGCCGCCGGCGAGCGCGATCGCGGTCAGGTCGTGTTGGATCCCGGCGACGGGTCCGGTCCGCGACGCCGACCGGGCCAGCCGGCGCGTCCAGGACCGGCCCGCGATGAGGAGACCGCACCCGAGCACCGCTGCCATCCAGCCGAGCGGGCCGGCGACCAGCGTTCCGAGGACGTCGACCCCGATCGCGTAGGCCATGACGACGCCGACGGCCGGCAACCACGACATCAGTCGTGCCGTCGCCTGCGGGCCGGCGAGCGCCGTCGCGACGTCGCGCTCGGCTCCGGCGCGGTCGCGAAGCGCCTCGGCTGCGCCGCGCAATGCGGGTGCGAGCGACGCTCCGGCGTGTTCCGCGACGCCCCACGCGGCAGCGACGGCGGCCACGCCGGCGTCGCCGCCGGCAGGCGGTCCGTGCCGTGCGGCCACCACGGCCGCGCCGGCGTCGCGTCTGCCAGCCGGGCCGTGCCGCGCTCCCGCCACGTTCCCGCCGCGCCCAACAGCCGTGTTCCCGCCGCCGCCGCCCGCCGTGTTCCCGCCGCGGACGCCCGCCGTGTTCCCGCAGCGCCCGCCCGCCGTGCTTCCGACCCGCTCGGCAGGCGCGAACCGACCCCGACCCACGGAACCCGCAGCACCCGCCCACGCGCGGCCGGCCCGCGCCGCCGCGGCGAGCGCCTCGGACGGGGGCACCCCGGTCGCGACGAGCGCAGCAGCCCGCACGACGGCCGGATGCGTCGCTTCCGCGGCCACGTACTCCCATGCCGAGCGCGGCGAGATGCCCGCGTCGAGGAGCACGGCGAGCGCCTCCACCGAGCTCGAGAGGAGGTCGTCGGCGGGGCGGGCTGCTCGATCGCGGGCCGCTCGGCGTCGCTCATTCATGCGGCACCACCGCCAGTCGTCCGTCCGGGGTCGTGGTGAACCTCCCGAAGCCCGCCACGCGCCGCCGGTCGCCCGCGCGCTCGACGTGCACGATCAACCCGATCGCGCTGATCGTCTGGCGCGCGGTCGCGATATCGTCCAGTCCGGCGAGGGCCCCGAGGGCCTCCATCCGGGCGGGGACGTCGCCCAGCGAGTTGGCGTGCAGGGTGCCGGCGCCGCCGTCGTGCCCGGTGTTCAACGCGGCGAGCAGGTCGGCCACCTCCTCGCCTCGGCACTCACCGAGGACGAGCCGGTCCGGCCGCATCCGCAGCGCCTCGCGGACCAGCCGGCGCAGCCCGACGCCGCCGGCGCCTTCCAGGTTCGGCTGACGGGTCTGCAGGCCGACCACGTGCGGATGCGGAATGCGGAGCTCGGCGACGTCCTCGATGAGCACGATGCGCTCGGCGGGCGGCGCGTGCGCCAGGACTGCCGCGAGCAGCGTGGTCTTTCCCGCGCCGCCGGCCCCGGTCACGAGGATATTGGTCCGGGCGGACACCGCGGCGCGGAGTACGGCCGCTCCGTCGGCGGTGAGCGAACCGGCCCGGACGAGGTCGTCCAGGTCGAAGGCGACCGGCGCGGGAATGCGGATCGACAGCAGCGTCCCTCCGGTGGAGATCGGTGGGAGCACGGCGTGGACGCGGACCCCGCCGGGAAGCCGCACGTCGACGAACGGCGTGGCCTCGTCGATGTGCCTGCCTCCTGTGGCGATCAGCCGCGTCGCCAGCCGGCGCGCGGCGTGCGCGTCGGGTGACCAGCCGTCCACCCGGTGCAGGCCGCGCGGACCGCCGTCGGACCAGAGGACACCATCGCCGGTCACGAAGAGGTCGGTGACGCCCTCGCGCATCAGATACGGAGCCAGCGGGCCGAACGTGTCCCAGAGGTCGGGGGGCGCCGGGGACGGCGGCGGGTCCGGGTCGCGGTATCGCGGCGTGATCGCGGCGGGCCGCGCCCTCGGCTCGGACAGACCGCTCCGGGCGATCGTCGGCGTCATCCACTGTGCTGCAGTACTCATGCCCTCGACGCTAGGGAAGCGTCACGACCGGCGGCCCGGACAACGAGATTCAGTGGAGAACCCGACTCATCCACAGGAGGCCGGGGACAACCCGCGACGAAGGCGATGCATGATCCGGCGGGTTAAAAAAGGGGGGCCGCACCTATTGGGGGGAACAGGTGCGGCCACTGCGGCGCATGATTGGGGGGAATCGATTGCGCCGCACGCCAGAATTATCATTCGGCCGCTGACTAGTTTACGCAGAATCAATGCAAACGCAAGTCTGCTCCGAGGCCGTCACCTGCTGGTTGTAGAGTCATGAATTGTCGCGCCACGACTCGAACACCAGCATCGCAAAGGAGCGAAAAGACTCCCCATGAGCAACACAATCGACAACCTGCTGCACGAAGCCCGGCGGTTCGCGCCCAGCGAGGAGTTCGCCGCGAACGCGGTCGCGACGGCCGAGCTCTACGAACGCGCGGCGGCCGACCGGCTCGGATTCTGGGCCGACCAGTCGCGCGACCTCCTGCACTGGCACACGCCGTTCACCCGCACGCTCGACTGGACCAACCCGCCGTTCGCGAAGTGGTTCGACGACGGCGAACTCAACGTCGCCTACAACTGCCTCGACCGGCACGTGCTCGCCGGCAACGGTGACCGCGTCGCCATCCACTGGGAGGGTGAGCCGGGCGACACCCGCTCGATCACCTACGCCGAGCTGACCGCGGAGGTCAAGAAGGCGGCCAACCTGCTCACGAGCCTCGGCATCCAGGCCGGTGACCGCGTCGCGATCTACCTGCCGATGATCCCGGAGGCCGTCATCGCGATGCTGGCCGTCGCGCGCATCGGCGCGGTCCACTCCGTCGTCTTCGGCGGGTTCAGCGCCGAGTCGCTCCGGTCCCGCATCGACGACGCGGAGGCCAAGCTCGTCATCACCGCCGACGGCGGTTGGCGCAAGGGCCGGGTGTTCCCGCTCAAGGACGCCGTCGACGCCGCTCTCGCGAACGGCGAGTCCACGGTCGAGCACGTGCTCGTCGTCAAGCGCGGCGAGAACGAAGTCGCCTGGACCGAGGGCCGCGACCTGTGGTGGCAGGACGAGATCGCGCTCGTGGACGCCGACCACGTCGCCAAGGCCTTCCCCGCCGAGAACCCGCTGTTCATCCTCTACACCTCCGGCACGACCGGGAAGCCGAAGGGCATCCTGCACACCTCGGGCGGATACCTGACCCAGGCGGCGTTCACGCACAAGAACGTCTTCGACCTCCACCCGGAGTCCGACGTCTACTGGTGCAGTGCCGACGTCGGCTGGATCACCGGCCACACGTACGTCGTCTACGGGCCGCTCGCGAACGGCGCGACCCAGGTGCTCTACGAGGGCACCCCGGAGACCCCGCACCCGGGCCGCTGGTGGGAGATCATCGAGAAGTACCAGGTCTCCATCTTCTACACGGCGCCGACCGCCATCCGCTCCTTCATGAAGATCGGGCGCCAGCACCCGCAGAAGTTCGACCTGTCGAGTCTGCGCGTGCTCGGCTCGGTGGGTGAGCCGATCAACCCCGAGGCGTGGATGTGGTACCGCGACGTCATCGGCGGCGGCTCCACACCGATCGTGGACACCTGGTGGCAGACCGAGACCGGGGCGATCATGGTCTCCGCACTTCCGGGCGTGACCACGCTCAAGCCGGGCAGCGCGCAGGTGCCGCTGCCGGGCATCTCGATCGACATCCTCGACGAGTCAGGAGTGCCGGTCGGCAAGGATCAGGGCGGCCTCCTCGTCGTCACCGAGCCGTGGCCGAGCATGCTGCGCGGCATCTGGGGCGACCCGGACCGCTTCGTGGAGACGTACTGGTCGAAGTTCGGCGACAAGTACTTCGCCGGCGACGGCGCCCGCTACGACACGGACGGCGAGATCTGGCTGATGGGCCGCGTGGACGACGTGATGAACGTCTCGGGTCACCGGCTTTCGACGGCCGAGATCGAGTCCGCGCTGGTCGCGCACCCGCTCACGGCGGAGGCCGCGGTCGTCGGCGCCGCGGACGAGACGACCGGCCAGGCCGTCGTCGCGTTCGTGATCATCAAGCAGAACCAGCTCGAGACCGCCGAGTCGATCGACGTCGCGGCGGAGTTGCGGAAGCACGTCTCCGAGCAGATCGGCGCGATCGCGCGACCGCGCGACATCTTCGTCGTGACGGAGCTGCCCAAGACGCGCTCGGGCAAGATCATGCGCCGTCTGCTGAAGGACGTGGCGGAGGGCCGGGAGGTCGGCGACACGACCACGCTCGCCGACACGGCGGTGATGAGCTCCATCCAGGCGAAGCTCACCTAGGCGCTGCCGGACAAGGAAGCCTCAGGGACGAAGAACCGCCGCGGATCGGTACGATCCGCGGCGGTTTCGTCGTTGAGCGGCTACTACTCGTACGCGACGACGATCTCGACCTCGACGGGGGCGTCGAGCGGGAGGACCGCGACGCCGACCGCGGAGCGGGCATGCACTCCGGCGTCCCCGAAGATCTCGCCGAGGACCTCGGAGGCGCCGTTGATCACGCCGGGCTGACCCGTGAACGACGGGTCGGACGCGACGAAGCCCACGACCTTCACGACGCGGGTCACGCGGTCGAGCGAGCCGATGACGCTCTTGACCGCTGCGAGCGCGTTGAGCGCGCAGATGCGGGCGTACTCCTTCGCGTCGTCGGCCGGCACGAGACCGTGCCCGTCGCCGACCTTGCCGGTCGCCGGGAGGGCGCCGGAGACCATCGGGAGCTGGCCGGAGGTGTAGACGTGGCCGGCGTCGACGACGGCGGGCGTGTAGGCGGCGACGGGCGGCACGACGTCCGGGAGGTCGATCCCGAGCTCGGCCAGGCGCGCTTCGACGGCGCCCATCAGGCGGCGTCCCCGGCCCGCACCGGACGCTTGAGGTAGGCGACCAGACCGCCCTCGGGGCCGGTCACCACCTGCACCAGCTCCCAGCCCTCCGAACCCCAATTGTTGAGGATGGCGGCCGTGTTATGGATCATGAGAGGAGTCGTAAGGTATTCCCAGCGCAGCATGGTGCTCTTTTCATTCGGGGGGTTTAACAGGTTCATCGCCTAGATTGATCCTATGTCTGCGCAAAAACCACAGGCTAGAGGTGTGCTCGGAGCTGTCGGCGCTTTCGTCGGCATGAGTGCCGTGGCCGGTCTTCTGGTCACCGCTGCCGTCACCCCCGCCATCGCCGTGACGGGCATGGCCGCCAACAACGGCATCGGCGTCTTCGAGGGCCTTCCCGAGTACCTCCAGATCGGTCAGCTCGCCCAACCGACCACGATCTTCGCGAAGAACGGGGACCAGGACGTCCCGCTCGCGACCTTCTACTCCCAGAACCGCCTCCCGGTCGGCTTCGACCAGATGTCGCAGGCGGTCAAGGACGCCGCCATCGCCGGTGAGGACCCGCGGTTCTACAGCCACGGCGGCGTCGACATCCAGGGCACCATGCGCGGTGTGCTCTCGACGGTCTCCGGCGGCGGCGTGCAGGGCGGTTCCTCGATCACCCAGCAGTACGTCAAAAACGTCCTGCTGCAGAAGTGCGAGGCCATGCCGGTCAAGACCGACGCGGAGAAGAAGACCTACCAGAACTGCGTCGACGACTCGACGGGCGTCACTCCCGACCGCAAGGTCAAGGAGATGAAGTACGCCATCGGCCTGGAGAAGAAGTACACCAAGGACCAGATCCTCGAGGGCTACCTCAACATCGCCGGCTTCGGCGGCTCGGTCTACGGCATCGAGGCCGCGGCCCGCTACTACTACAACACCACGGCAGCAGCGCTGAACCCGGCGCAGGCCGCGAGCCTGGTCGCGATCGTCAACGAGCCGACCGGCCTCAAGATCGACAACCCTGCCTCGGCGACGAACGGCGCCGCCAACGGCTACGCCAAGAACAAGGAACGCCGCGACTACATCCTCGGCAAGATGTACGAGTACAAGAAGCTGACCAAGGCGCAGTACGACGAGGCGATCAAGACGCCGATCCAGCCGGCGATCACGCCGTCGACGCGCGGGTGCCAGACGGCGGGCGGGGCGGCGTACTTCTGCGACTATGTGCAGAAGATCTTCCTCAACGACCCGTCGTTCGGCAAGGACCGGGATACCCGCGCGGCGGCGTTCAACCGCGGCGGATACAAGATCTACACGACGCTCGACCTCGACCTGCAGAAGGTCGCCGAAGACACTCTGAACAACTGGATGCCCAAGGGCTATAACCAGAACATCGGTGCGTCCCTGGTCGGCGTCCAGCCCGGAACCGGCCGCGTGCTGTACATGGCTCAGAACAAGGACTACACGCAGGATCCGGACGTGGTCGCGAGCAACCCGACCGTCTATACCGGCATCAACTTCAACACGGACTACGACTACGGGGGATCGAGCGGCTTCCAGCCCGGATCGACGTACAAGGTGTTCACGCTCGCCGAGTGGCTCAAGCAGGGTCACTCCCTGAACGAGACCGTGAACGCGCGGGTGCAGACCTATGGCGGTTCGAACTGGCCGTTCAAGAACTCGTGCACGTCGTCCGGGTCCGGTCCGTGGAAGCCGACGAATGACGACGGCAGCAACCCTGGCACGATGAATGCGATCCAGGCCACGCGCGGTTCGGTGAACACCGCGTTCGTCGGGATGGCCAAGCAGCTCGACCTCTGCAACATCAAGAACGACGCGCAGTCCTTCGGCGTCCACTCCGCCGTACCGGGCAAGGAGCTCGGTTCGACGGCCGCGAGCGTCCTGGGTACCAACGAGGTCGCTCCCCTCTCGATGGCGACTGCATTCGCGGGAGTCGCCAACAAGGGAGTCGTCTGCACGCCCATCGCGATCGACAAGATCGTCGACGGTGCAGGCACAGAGGTGGCGGCCCCGAAATCCGCTTGCTCGCAGGCCGTTGACGAGAATGTGGCCGCCGCAATGGATTACGCGCTGCAGCAGCCACTCGGACCGGGAGGAACCGCGAGCGGTGTGAACACGTCCCGCGTCGACATGCTCGGCAAGACGGGCACCACCGACAACGCCGAACATGTCTGGCTGGTCGCCGCCACTACGAAGGTCGCGGGCGCTTACTGGGCAGGGAACGTCGAGGGCGCCACGTCGATGCGTGTCATCAGGCCCTCGCACGGCAAGACCGTCGCGAACGCCCGCGTCAACGTCCAGAACGCGATGATGATGGCCGCGGTCAAGAAGTACGGTGGCGACAACTTCCCGTCGGTCAACGACAAGCTCATGCGTGGAGTGCAGGTCGCCGTCCCCGACCTCGCCGGCAAGACTCCGGACGAGGCGAAGAGCATCCTGACCGGCCTCGGCCTCGACAGCGCGGACGGCGGCCCGCAGGACTCGGCCGCGCCGGCCGGGACAGTCGCTTCGACCAACCCCGCCGCGGGCGCCTCCGTCGGCAAGGGCAGCTCGATCACGATCTACACCAGCAACGGCTCACTCGTCGCCATCCCGAACGTCGTCGGCCAGAAGCTGTCCGACGCGCAGGCCGCCCTGACGGCGGCGGGCTTCGGCGCGAAGGTCACCGGCGGCGCTTCGCCCAACGATGTCGTCCAGGCGATGGATCCGGGTGCGGGCACGGCCGCGAAGCCCGGCACCCAGGTGACCCTCACCCTGCAGAAGAGCACCAGCACCCCGACTCCCGGACCGGGAGCGGGCGGCCAGTGACCCGCGCTTCGGGCTTCCGGCCGGTGGGCGCCGCACTCGCGGTGCTCGCGGGCGCGGGCGCGGCCGCGTTCGCCTACGGCTCGCTCGTGGAGCGTCGCGCGTTCACGCTGCGCGAGGTGAGCGTCCCCGTGCTGCCGGCCGGCGCCGCGCCGATCCGGGTGCTGCACCTGTCCGATCTGCACATGGCCCCGTGGCAGGCGGACAAGCAGGAGTGGGTGCGCCAGCTGGCGCGGTTCCAGCCGGACCTCATCGTGGACACGGGAGACAATCTCAGTCACGAGAACGGCTTGGAGGGCGTCCGCGCCGCGCTCGACGCGTTCCAGGGCGTCCCCGGCGTCTTCGTGCACGGCTCGAACGACTACTACGGCCCGCAGCTCAAGAACCCGTTCAAGTACTTCAGCGGACCGTCGAAACGAAACGGGTCCACCGCGCCGCGACTCGACGACAAGGCGCTCACCGCCTACTTGGAGAGCCTCGGCTGGCTGAACCTCAACAACGCCGCCGGCGCCCTCGACATCCGCGGAACGCACCTCGAGTTCTTCGGTGTGAACGACCCGCACATCCACGCCGACCGGGTGGAGGCCATCCCGGGCGCGCTGGACGAGCTGCGCGAGGACGACCCGTACTCCGACGACGCGACCTGGCCGGCGGACACGCCGCGCACGGAGCGCCCCACGGTCACGCTCGGCGTAGTGCACGCACCATACCGACGGGTGCTCGACGCGTTCGTCACCTACGGCGCTTCGATGATCTTCGCGGGGCACACGCACGGCGGCCAGGTCTGCGTGCCGGGCTTCGGCGCGCTGGTGACGAACTGCGACATCCCGCGCTCGCAGGTCAAGGGACTCAGCATCTGGCGGCACGCGTTCCGCGCGGCGTACCTGAACGTGTCGGCGGGGCTCGGGACGTCGATCTACGCGCCGGTGCGGTTCGCGTGCCGGCCGGAGGCGACGCTGGTCACGCTGACGGCGTCGGAGTAACTTCCGCGAATGCTCGGCGGTGGCTGATCGTGATCTGCCACCGCCGAGTCTCCGTTAGCAGCGCGGCGACACGAACTTGTAGTTGGCGAATTGGATCACGCTACTGAAGCCCTTCCAACTGTTCGGGCCCATGACGCCATCGATCGGTCCTGTGTATCCGCCTGCGCGCGCCGCTCGCTGCATGGCAGAGTAGGTGTTCTTTCCGGGAACTCCATCGGCGACGCCAGCGTTACAACCGCCAGCGTTCAGGACGTTCTGGATCCCGCGCCAACTGTTTGGCCCCATGATCCCGTCGAGCGGGCCTGTGTACCCGCCGCCATGGCCTCGGGCAACCTCTTGGACTTCGGCCCACATGCACCGATCAGGCACGCCCGTGCGGAACGTTGCCGACTGATATTGGTACGGTTCGGGATTCCCGCAGGTGAACGAGGTCCACGACGATGCCGCCATGGCGGCTGGGGCGTCGATCAGCCCGATTGCGAGCGCGGCCGGAATGGCCAGCGCTGTGACGCCCTTTCGTATGAGCTTTGTCCGCGTGCTGGTTCGCGTCTGCTTCAAGGTCTTTCCCTTTCACTTGAACGTTGGACTCGAATGGATTCTCCAAACGCCAGCCCAAATCTTACGTTCAACATATGAAAAGACGGCAGTGTTATCGATGTGCCGTTCGTCACATTTGCGACGGTCGCAGCAGACGGGTTGGTCACGACCACCCCTCCGGCTCGTGTATTCTTGTTGAGGCCGTTGGCCATCGGGGTGTGGCGCAGCTTGGTAGCGCGCTTCGTTCGGGACGAAGAGGCCGCAGGTTCAAATCCTGTCACCCCGACCACACTTGAAGGCTCCCCTCCGACTCAGGCGGGGAGCCTTCGCTCTTCTAGTCGAGCGCGACGATCCCCAGCCGCGCGGCTTTCCTGGCCGCATCCAGTCGACTGGCTGCGCCGAGCTTCTCGAAGATGCTGCTCAGGTGCCGTTTCACCGTGCCTTCGGCGATGCCGAGCTGCGCCGCGATCTCCCTGTTGGTGAGAGCGGTTCCCACCAGTTGAACGACTTCGACCTCGCGCGGGGACAGCACGCCGGCGGCCGGCTTTCGGCGCCGCGCAGGCTCGTGCCGTCCGGTCCTCGGAGCACGGATCAGCGCGACGATGGCTTCGACCAGGTCCCGGCTGGGGTGGGACTTCGACCAGAACGCCGACGCGCCGGCGGAGAGCAGGCTCTCGCCGAGGGCGGCCTCGTCGTGCATCGTCAAGATTGCGATTCGCGTGCCCGGAGCCCGTCGCCTGACCGTCGTGATCGTCGCGAGGACGGGAAGCCCCGGCATGCTGACATCGAGCAGCAGCAGATCGGGGCTCTCCCTCACGGCCGTTGCGACCGCCTCTGTCCCGTTCGACGCCTCACCGACGACCACGACGCGTGGGTCCAATCCGAAGATGGCGAGCAACCCCTCACGGAAGAGCACATGGTCGTCTGCGACGACGATCCTCACGGGCTTCACGTTCGATCCCCCGAGTGCGGGACGATGAGCTCCACGGATGTCCCCTGCCCGACGACAGAGTCGATGGACAACGTCCCGCCGAGATTCAGCGCGCGCTCGCGCATCGCGTGGATGCCGAGTCCACCCCGCGGAACGGTCCGCTCTGGGTCGAAGCCCCCGCCGTCATCCGCGATGGTGACCGTCAGCTCACGGCCGCTCCATGAGATCGTCGCCTGAATCGCGTGAGCGGAATCGGCGTGCTCTCTCGCATTCCGGATCGCCTCGAGCGCGATGAGGTAGACCTCCTCACGCGTTGCGACCGGCAGCACCAGCGGCTGGCCTTCGCTGCGCACGTGGAGTCGGAGACAGTCCGCTCGAGCGTCGTCCGCGAGCGCCGACAGTGACTCCTCGAGCGTGCGATCGCCGACGTGCCGACGAAGGTCGGTGGCGATCCATCTGACTTCCTCCAAAGACGACCGAAGTATGGCGAGGGCGTCATCCAAATGGCTGACCGCGCCGCCACCCGCCATGCCGAGCTCGACTCGCTGGATGCCCGCCGCGATGCCGTGGGCGACGCGGTCATGGAGATCTCGTGAGACTCGCAGCCGGGATTCGCGGTCCGTCTCGAAGAGCCGCCGACGAAGCCCCTCCGTGTATCCGATCGCGCCGGCCGGGAAGCGACGCCAGATCACGTGGTGGAGGACGCGGACGACATGGATCGTGTCACACCCCAGCTGTGCGCCCCAGTCGACGAAATGCGGCAGCGCCACGTCGAAAAGGATGTCGGCGATGACGAGGCTCTCCGCAGGATGCGACCGGCGCTCCGAGTGGAGTTCGCCCAGTTCCAGGTCGTCCTTCTTCGCGACATAGCTCAGGAACGGACCGGGCGCCTTCGACGGCCGCAGAGTCTCGGGCAACTCGGCCGCGACCTCCAGCACGATCCCTTTCACGATGGAACGGCATTCGGCGTCGATTTCGACGGGGACGGGGAGCTCGAGGTGACGCAGATGTTCCATCGTCTGCTCGAGTATGCCGTCGACGTTCAAGCACGAGCTGTCGCTGACGGAGAAGATGGCCCGATCGACACATGGCTGGATTTGACTGGGATTCATACTGTAGGACTATACATTTTAGCCCGCTGAACGGCTCGGAGGTCTCATGTTCACGGTCAGTCGACGGACGCTCGTCACGGGCGGTGGAGGCGCGGTCCTGGCCGAACTTCTCCGCAGCGACCCGGCATCAGCGATCACCGAAGAAGGCGACTCCCCCTCACCCACTGTCGCGAATCTCCTGACCCAGAGCATGGAGTGTTACAGCGAGGACTTCGGGGCCGCCTTCACAGCCGACTGGTCAGCCGTCGTCGAGCTCGGCGCGGCAACCCTTGTTCCCGCGGGCACTCGGGCCGTTGTGGAATTCGACGACCGTTTCTTCGCCGCCGGCAAAGCGACGCTTTTCAGCGGTGGAGCTGTGCGCTCGGTGTCGACAACGACGACGAACTCGGGGTTCGGGCGGACTCAGGTCTCGTTCGAGATCGACCGGGCCTTCGGAGACACGGAGACCGTCGGGATCGGGCTGCCACTGACGTCGCGTCCGCTGTATCCCTCCGAGAACATCGGGACCTTCTCCCCTGCCGTTCTCACGCTGACCGCGCCCTCGCGCACGACTCCCGAGACGTTCGACCTCCTCGGCACGGCGCTTGAACGCCCGGTCGCACCGTGGGGAGTCGATGTGTCCGGCGCGTGGAGCACCACAGACGTCCGCGAGGGTGCAAAGACCCGTACGTATCGATCGCCCAGCCTTGTTCGTGTCGCGAGCGTCGGGCCACAACCCGCTCCAGCAGGAGCCGTGAGCGTCACTGTCGACGCGAACCTGGTCAGGGAGATCGCAATCGAAGCTGTTTCGCTCGACAGCGCGCCGCTCGACATGGCTCGCGTCCACATTCAGACGACGCGGGTCAGCAATGAGCTGCGCGTGAACGTCGCGCCGGGAGTCGAAATCCCTGCCGGGTCCGTGCTCGAAGTACTTGCCGAGCCCCTCGCCCACGGCGAACGACCGACGGTTCCCGAGGGACTCGTCTTCGCTCGCGCGGAGTTCGTCACCGACCCATCAGCCGACCGTCCACGCCGTCTCACCGGCCGCAGCACCTTCATCGACGTGACGGAGTCCGGGACCGTCGAGCAGTCCGACGCAGCGAAAGGATCGATCTGATGGACCTTCTCGTCCTCCAGTCTCAGAAGTGGTTGAATGCGACGTACATCGGCCGTCCGGGGTACGCCCGAATCAGCGAAGACGGCTCGACGGGCTGGCAGACGATGTACGCCCTCACCCGCGCCCTTCAGATCGAGTTGGGCATCACGACCCCCTCCGACAACTTCGGCCCGACCACGATGTCGACGCTCGCGTCGAAATGCGGGACCATCGGCTCCGGCTTCACCAAGAACAAGAACGTCGTGACCATCATCCAGTGCGCGCTGTGGTGCAAGGGCTACGCCGGCGGCGTGATCGTTCCCTTCACCGAGACGAATCCTGCGAAGAACATCGGGTCGTTCACCTCCGAGGTCGGCGCCGCGGTTGCTTCGATCCGGGCGGACATGGGGCTTGGCGCCTCTCCGACCGTTCCGCCGAAGTTGTTCAAGAGCCTGCTGAACATGGATGCGTACGTCACAGTGAACAATGGCAGCGCGGCCGTTCGCAGCGTGCAGCAGTTCCTCAACGGCAAGTACTGGGAGCGGGAGGATTTCCGCATCATGCCGTGCGACGGGCACTACTCCCGCGACGTGCAGCAAGGCCTGATGTATGCGATCCAGTACGGTCTGGGCATGGCCGACGGGACCGCCAATGGCAACTTCGGGCCAGGCACGCAATCCGGGCTCAAGGCCAAAGCCAACCTGTCGGTCGGCTCGTCGGACGATGAGCGACGATTCGTCTCGCTGTTCCAGGCCGCGCTGATCTTCAACGGGTACGACAGCGACTTCAACGGGAAGTACTCGAGCAAGACGCAGACCGCCGCGAAGGCGTTCCAGTCGTTCTGCGAGCTGCCTTCGCACGGCTCGGCGGACTTCACAACGTGGGCGTCGTTGCTGGTTTCGACAGGCGACCCGGATCGGCCGGTCACGGCGTGCGATACGAGCACGCCGCTGACCAAGGACACCGCCGCTCAGCTCGCCTCTGCCGGGTACCGAGCGGTCGGCCGTTATCTCAACGGTTCGGGCAAGGGGCTGCAGGCGAGCGAGCTGGCGGCGGCAGCCGACGCGGGGCTCTCGATCTTCCCCATCTATCAGGAGTGGAACAGCCTCGAAGAGCTGCGCGAGTACGGCGCCGAGACCTTCGGCTATCGTCAGGGACGCGCCGCTTCCCTCAGGGCGCGCCAGATCGGCTTCCCGGCAGGCACGACCATCTACTTCCCGATCGACGCGGACGCGACCGCTGACGAGATCGAAGCGCTGGTCCTCGACTATTACCGCGGGGTGAAGAAGGGAGTCGCGCTCTCCAGCACTGTCCCGTACACGGTTGGTTGCTATGGGCCGCGCAATGTCGGTATCAAGGTCACCGAAGCGGGCTTGGCCGAGTCGACGTTCGTCGCCGGACTTTCGACAGGGTGGAGCGCAAACCTGGGCTTCCCACTGCCCAAGAACTGGGCGTACGACCAGATTGACGAGACGTCCACGGGCAACGGGGCTCGGTACATCGAGATCGACCGCAATGCATCGTCGAGTCGCGCCAAACCGGTGAGTATGAAGACAATGCGGCCGGTGCCGGCCGCTGGCGGCTCGTTCGACAAGTCACTGCATTGGGCGTTCGAAGAGTACTGCTTTCAAGCGGAAGTATTCCGCGCCGAGGACTTCGCGGGGCTCACCGACGATGATCTAGCTCAAGTCGTCCTCAACACGATGCAGCGACCCAAAGAGTGGGACTACAAATTTTGGTTGTATACCCCGCTCAATCCGAGTCTGGTGCATCCGCAGGCCCTCTTCGAAGCGCGCCTGCCGCGCGACGGCTCGCGCCCGCAACGGGGAGAAGACCCTGACGAAGCAGCGTCGCGCGCGGCGGCCATGCGGAAACTCATCGATGGCGAAGTCTACGACGCACAGCACTTCGCGGCTTCGCTGCGCGGCTACCTCCAGTGGGGCACGTACGGTGGATCGCCTGAGACGCAGGTGGGCGACCTCGGAGCATGGGCTCTCGATCTCGCGCAAGCCTGGAAGGCGTACGAACTGGACCGTCTCAATGGTTACTCGTCCGGCGTGTCGGCGTGGTTCGCGAGAATTGGCGAAGACACCGAACAAGGCGACGCAAGCGGGTTCGGTCACGACGACCTGATCGCGGATATGGACGCCTACCTCGCCGCGATTCAGCTCAGAAATGCCGGTAGTACGTTACCTTCCGTCATGCGCGAGTTGTGGGCCGCCAGTTCGCGGGATCCCGTCTCGCGGCGGCGACGCTTTGCCGCCGAACGCTTCAACCTCGACCGGAACATCGCAGTTCGAGCTGTACATCACCTCTTCACCACTCCGACGTTTTGGGTGGATATGCCAACAGGACTGGTGCTTAAAGATGTCCGCCGCCCCAACGAGGCGGAACGGGACCTCGTCGCGAGGGGATTCACTGAGATGGTCTTTCGCGGACTCTGATGAATTCATTCCGGTGGAGTGCGGCCAGAATGCTTGTCGCGACGGCATTTGCCGTTTCGTGGTGCAACTTGCTCGACCTGAATGCTCGCGAGATCTTCGAACAGACCAGGTACTACCAGGGCTGCGTCGTCGACGATCCTACGATCGGATGGGGGCGGGTGGCGTTGTTCTCGATGTTGATGCTGGCCAGCGCGACTGCGCACATCGTGGCTCGCGTCCCCACTCGGGGCTTCATCGGTGTCACAACGCTGATGGTGGTGATTGGTTACACCCTCTGGGTCGGCGTCGTCGCGCTCATTTCCTACGCGTTCGGACTGTCGGACGATCGGTTCCTCAACTCCCCGACGGCGATACCCGTCGTTCAGGGGCTCGGGGCGGTCGCTGTCCTCTCACTGCGTGTACGCACGCCAGTGCGCGCGCGACTTATTGCGTCAAGCCTGGTGATCATCGTCGTTCCAGCTGGTTGGTTGACGGTCAACTACCTTGTTGCGCGATCGATCTGTAGCTGAGCTGCCGGAGTCGGCGAGCACGAAGGAACTATGCCTCAGAACGCATCCGGCCGCGCGAAGTCCACCGTCGCGTACAGCGACTCCGGGTCGATGTGCGAGCGGATCAGCGGGAGGGTGCGCGACACCGTCGTGTTGATGCGTTCGCGGAGGTCGTCGGAGGAGATCGCGTAGTCCGTGAAGTCGATCTCGCTCGCGTAGATGCCCAGCGGGAGCGTCAGCGACTGGAAGAAGCCGAACAGCGGGCGCATCTGGTGCTCCACCAGCAGCGCGTGGCGGTCGCTGCCTCCGGTCGCGGTGAGGACGATCGGCTTGTCGACCAGTGCGTACTGGCCGATGTGGTCGAAGAACAGTTTGAACAGGCCCGTGTAGGTGGCGCGGTAGGCCGGTGAGCCGACCACGATGACGTCGGCCTTCTCCACCGTCTCCAGGGCCTCCTGCACCCGCGGGCTCAGGCCGCCGCGGAACGGGGCGGCGCCCAGCTCGGCCAGCAGGGGCGCGAGCTCGATGGTCGTGGAGGTCCCACCCGTCGCCTCGGCGAACGAGCGGGCGACCTCGTCGACGAGGACCGTCGTGCGGGAGGGCGCGGTCGGGCTGCCGCTCACGCCGACGACGTGGGGTGCGTGTGCCATGCGGGATACCGCCTTCGCTGGGTGGGGCCGGGAATGCGCCCAACGCTACCCCGGGGCCTCACGCAACGCCCTTGCGGGCGTCATGGTCCGTCATGGAGTCCGGCACGCCGCCGCGACACTGCCCGTCACACGGCCCGTCACGGCCCTACACGGCAGGACACGGCCCGTCAGGCCGCCGGGTACAGCTCCGCGACGATCTCCAGCGAGCGGATGCGCCCCTCCACGGTCGCGGCGCCGGAGGAGATCATCAGCTCGTCCACGCCTGTGGAGGCGATCAGCGCGTCCAGGCGCGCCTTCACGTGGTCCGGCGTCCCGATCGCCTGCCGCGCGTTGCGGGCGGCGATGAACTCCTCCTCGGCCGGGCTGAACTCGTAGGCGAGCGCCTCCTCGACGCTCACCGGCTGGGGCTTGAGGCCGCGGCGCATCCGCAGGAACGAGAGTTGGCCGGGCAGCGACAGGGCCCGCACCTGCTCCGGGTCGTCGTCCGACACCACGTTCACCGCGATCATGGCGTGCGGCTCGGCCAGCTGCTCCCCCGGCTCGAAGCGCGACCGGTAGAGGTCCAGGGCGGCCTCGGTGTTCTCGCCGGCGAAGTGGTGGGCGAACGCGAACGGCAGGCCGAGGGCCGCGGCGACCTGGGCGCTGTAGCCGCTGGAGCCGAGCAGCCAGACCTGCGGGGCGTCGCCCAGCCCGGGCACGGCGGTGATGCCGTGCAGCGGGTTCGCGTCGCTCATCCCGCCGTAGAAGAAGCCGAACAGGTCGAGGAGCTGCTGCGGGAAGTCGTCCACGCCGAGGCCCTCCGCGCTGCGGCGCAAGGCCATGGCGGTCGCGCCGTCGGTGCCGGGCGCCCGGCCGATGCCGAGGTCGATGCGGTCGCCGTACAGGGCGCGGAGGGTGCCGAACTGCTCGGCGACGACGAGCGGCGCGTGATTGGGGAGCATCACCCCGCCCGAACCGACCCGGATGCGCTCGGTCGCGGCGGCGACGCCCGCGATGAGGACGGCCGGCGCGCTGGAGGCGATCGCCGGCATCCCGTGGTGCTCCGCCACCCAGAACCGCCGGTAGCCCAGACGCTCCGCCTGCTGTGCGAGGCGGACGGTCCCGGCCACCGCGTCGGCGTTGCTGCCGCCTGCCGGCCGGCTGGCGAGGTCGAGGACGTTGAGGGGGATGCTGGTGGAGGTCACAGGGAGGGCAACCGCCGGGCCCCTCCGCTCATTCCGGCCGGCCGACGCGCGGTCCAGTCAGGACGACCGCACCTTGCGCAGCCATGCCGCCACCGCGACCGCCACGACACCGACGACCAGGAGGCCACCGCCGACCCAGAGGGACCACGCGGCGATCACCGAGCCGGTGTCAGCAAGGCCGGAGCCCGAACTGCTGATGGTCGACGCCGTCGTGTCGGCGGGGAGCACGGTGATCGAGACCGAGCAGACGTGGCCGCTCTCCGACCCGACCCCGGTGATGGTGTAGACACCGTCCGCGGTCGACGGCAGCGTCACGTGGAGGATGTCGCTCCCGTCGGCGTTGGCGTGCTTGCTGAAGGTGACGGAACTCGCCATGTGGATGTTCGCCCCGTTGAAGCCGGTCCCGGTCCAGGTGACGAGCTCGCTGGGAGCCCAGGTGCCCGGGATGCACGTGACGGTCGCGGTGCCCCCCGCCTGGATGGTGCTCACGTCGACGCTGCAGGGAGCGCCGCTGGTGTAGACGTCCGCGTCGGCCGCGGCAGGCGCGGCGAGCAACAGACCCGCGGTGACGGCCGCAGCCGCCAGGATCCTCTTCAACATCAGGCTCACGTTCCCCTCTGCCGACGCACGAGGTGTTACTGATTAATTCTCACTTTACACCCGCGCCGCACGGGACCGCGATGGCGGCCACCGGCTTCGGTGACCCCATAACGGGGGTCGTGCCGTCGCCGTTCAGGGTGGGCGTCACCGCCACGCTCACCCCCGGACGCTTCTGCACGGTGCCGAGGAACTCGACCGCGACCGTCCGCGACTCGCCCGGCTTCAGCTCGACCTCCACCACGGCCACCGGGCGCCCGCCGTCGCTCCCTGCGACGGAGGACATGCTCGTGCCGCCGCTGCGCACGCCGGCCAGCAGTCCCCGCTGCGGACCGTAGAAGGCGACCCTGGTCAGGATCGAGCCGCGCGGAACGCCGAAGAGCTCGCCACCGGTGACGTAGGTCGACAGTGTGGTCGCCGCGTCCGCCGGCGCCCGGTTGGTCAGGGTCACCTCGACCAGAGAGGTCACGCGGCCGTCGGCCCGGCAGACCTTCGCTCCCGCCGCCACCGAGTCGGCGAGGTAGTAGTCCATCTTTCCGCCCGTCGCGTCGTTGAAATACACGCCGAGCGCCGCGGTGTCTGGGGTGGAGACCGGAAGACCCCCCGCCAGAGCGGTGGTCGCGAGGACGGTCTGCTCGGCCGGGCGCGAACTCCAGATCCGCACCCGGTCGGAGGATCCCGCGTCGGCGAGCACGCCGACGAGGGCGGACCCGCTCACACCCCCCTCGGCGACCCGCGCGAAGACCGCGGCCGCCGCCGACGCGAAGAACGCGTCCTGGTCCGCGGGGTGCGCATAGTGGCGGTAGACCTCGCTGAGCAGCAGGCTCACCGCATTGTCGGCCGTGAGCGTGTCGCCCGTCGGCAGGGAGACCGGTCCCGTGGCGCGCAGGAGGCCGCTGAGCACGACGGGGTCGAGGGCGACGACGCCGTCGACGACGCCGCCGTGGTCGTGGACCCACATCGCTGCCGTCGTCCGAGCGGCGAGCGGGAAGTCGGGCGTCACGTTGGCGTCCTGGAGGTAGCGGCCGACCACCGTGCCGAACAGCGCCGTCGTCGTGGCGGGCACGGGAGCGACCGGCTCGGGCCACGGACCGAAGGCCGGCGACTGCGCGGTCAGGGTGATGACGCCGCGATCGGTCCTGACCTCGGTGACGGAGCCGATGAGGCCGCCGGTCGCGCGCAGCTCGGCCGGGTTCTGGGCCACAATGAGGTAGGTGCGGGGGCCGTCCTGACCGAGCATCCCCGGCAGGAGGCGCGCGGTGTTCGCGACCGCCTCCAGCTGCCCGCCGGCCGTGTCGAGCATCGTCCGCATGCGGGTGACCGCGCGGTTCACCGGGTCGATCAGCCGCCTCTCGTCGATCGCGTCGACCTGGCGCTGCGCGGCGACGAATCCGGACTCGGCCTTCTCGACGATCGGCGCGGCCGCGACCAGCGGCGCGAGGTCGACGCGGCCGTGGGACAGCGTGAGTCTGCGCGGGTCGACGGAGTTCGCGACGGTCACGAGCGGCTGGACGACGCGGGTCGCCAACGTCTCCGTGGCGGCGGCGACGGCGCGGAACGCCGCGAGGTCGCCGCCGAGCCACGGCACGGTCTCCCCGGCGCGCCAGACCGGGTCGCTGGTGAGGTCGGCGGCGGTGCGCGCGTGCCGCGCGAGGTCGGTCGCGATCGCCGTGGCCTTGGCCGTGTCGCCCGACTCCACCGCCGAACGTGCCGCGTCGACGTCGAACAGCGCGGCCTTCAGCTCCTGGCGAGCGAGGTAGGCGCGCCAGCCGATCCAGCCGGCGCCGAGGAGCAGGATGAGGACGACGGTCAGCACGGCGACGACGACGGGACGGCGGCGCCGTCCTTCCTCGCCGCGAACCGGAGGCGCGTCGTCCTCCGCGAGTCCGTTCGACATGACCCAAAGATAACAAATCCTCACTTTTTACCCCAGGGGTGAGGAACCCCCCGAACGAGGGCGAGGAGGCCGCCGGCCGTCGGTGCGCCGCTGACTGAGTGTTGCTACCGACCCAGACCGCGGAACCGCCAGCCCGCCGAGCGCCACCGCTCGGCGTCGAGCGCGTTGCGGCCGTCGATGATCCGGCGATGGGAGACGAGCGTGCCCAGCTCCTCGGGATCGAGCCCGGTGAACTCGGGCCACTCGGTGATCAGCACCACGATGTCCGCGCCCGCGGCCGCCTCGGACGCCGACTCCACATAGGTGAGGTTGGGGGCCCGGCGGCGTGCGTTCGCGTTGGCCTCCGGATCGGTCGCCGTGACGATCGCCCCGCCGTCGGCGAGGCGGATCGCGATGTCCAGAGCGGGCGAGTCGCGGATGTCGTCGGAGTGCGGCTTGAACGCCAGGCCGAGCACGGCGACGCGCACGCCATCGAGGCCGCCGGCCTCCTCGCGCACCAGTTCGACGACGCGCTGCCGGCGCCGCAGATTGATCTTGTCGACCTCGTCGAGGAACCGCACCGAGTCACCACGGCCGAGCTCGCGGGCGCGGGCGCTGAAGGCGCGGATGTCCTTGGGCAGGCAGCCGCCGCCGAAGCCGACGCCGGCGTTGAGGAAGCGCCGCCCGATGCGGGCGTCGTGACCGATCGCGTCCGCGAGCTGGGTCACGTCCGCGCCGGTGGCCTCCGCGATCTCCGCCATCGCGTTGATGAAGGAGATCTTCGTCGCCAGGAACGCGTTCGCCGCGACCTTCACCAGCTCCGCAGTGGCATAGTCGGTGACGATCACCGGCGTGTTGTTCGCCACGGCGGCGGCATACACCTCGTCGAGGATGCGCGCGGCACGTGCGCCCTCCTCGCCCTCCGGGACGCCGTAGACGAGCCGGTCAGGGCTGACCGTGTCCTTGACGGCGAAACCCTCGCGCAGGAACTCCGGGTTCCAGGCGAGCGTCGCGCCGGGCACGCGTTCGGCCACGAGCTCCGCCAGACGGGAGGCCGTCCCGACCGGGACGGTGCTCTTGCCCACGATCACGTCGCCGGGCTTCACGTGCTCGAGCAGGGACCCGAAAGCGGCGTCCACGAACCTCAGGTCCGCTGCGTCCCCCTCCGCCGACTGCGGCGTCCCGACGGCGACGAAGTGCACGTCGGCGTCGGCGACCGCGGCGAAGTCGGTCGTGAACCGCAGCCGTCCGCTGGCGGTGGCCGAGGCCAGCACCTCCGGAAGGCCGGGCTCGAAGAACGGCGCGCGCGCCTCGGACAGGGCGGCGATCTTCGCCTCGTCCACGTCGACGCCGACGACGGTGTGGCCGAGGTCGGCCATGGCTGCGGCGTGGACGGCTCCGAGGTAGCCGACGCCGATGACGGAGATGCGCATCAGGTGAAGTCCGGGTCCGGTTCGCTGTCGTAGGCAGTGGGCGAGGTCACGGGCCAGTGCCGGCGGCCGTTGTTCAGCACGCCCTGGCTCTCGTCGAGGTAGCAGTTGCCGCAGAGCGCCTCGTAGCTGACCGAGGCGCCGTCGATGGCGACCTGGTCGCCGTCGAAGACGAAGACGCCGTCGATCTTGCGCGCGTTGAAGATCGCCTTGCGTCCGCAGCGGCAGATGGTCTTGAGCTCTTCGAGGCTGTGGGCGACCTCCAGGAGGCGCCGGCTGCCGGGGAAGGCGACCGTCTGGAAGTCGGTGCGGATGCCGTAGGCGAGCACGGGCACGTCGTCGAGCAGCGCGATCCGCAGCAGGTCGTCGATCTGCGCCTCGGTGAGGAACTGCGCCTCGTCCACGAGCAGTGCGCTGACGTCGCGGCCGAAGCGCTTCACGGTACGCTCGCGGTGCTGCTGGAAGCGTCCGTACGCATCCGTCTCCGGCGCGATGAGGAAGTCGACCTGCCGGGTCACGCCGAGCCGCGACAGGATGCCCATGTCACCCTTGGTGTCGATCGCCGGCTTGGCGAGCAGCACCCGGTGCCCGCGCTCCTCGTAGTTGTACGCCGCCTGCAGCATGGCGGTGCTCTTGCCGCTGTTCATCGCGCCGTAGCGGAAATACAGTTTTGCCACGGAGCAATCCTATGCGGGCGGCGGAGGGTCAGGTGAGGTAGCCGTCCTCCGCGGCGCGGCGGATGAGGTCCGCGCGGGAGCTGGTCGGCCTGCCGACCTTGCCGTACTTCTCGCGCACCCGGCGCAGATACGTCTTCGCGGTCTCGTACTGGACGTTCATCGCGCGGGCCACTTCCGAAGTCGTCCGGCCGTCGGCGTAGAGCACCAGAGCCTGCCGCTCGCCGTCGCTGAGCTTCGGCCGGGAGGCCTCCGGAACGGACGGACGGGGCCGCCAGGCCGGGGCCGGGGCCGGCTCCGTCTCCCCCGCTGCGCCGGAACGGCCCATGGCCGCGAGCGCCGCAGCGATCAGCTCGGCCATCGGCTGGGTCTTCGTGACGTAGGCGACCGCACCTGCCGCGAGCGCGGCGTCGCGGTCCTCCTGGGTGTCCACGGCGCTCAGCACGACCACCTTGGCGCCGGCCGCGCGACAGGTGCGCACGCGCGCGCCGATCGACACGGACTCGCGAAGCTGGAGATCCATGATGACCAGGTCGGTGGGGAAGGCATCGCTGTGGACCAGCTCCAGCCAGCTCCCCGCCCGGACGACGAGGTCGAAGTCGGGGGCGTTCCGCTCGATCCACGCGGCGAGGCTGTCGAGGAGGATCTCATGGTCGTCGAGGATGGCGAGCCGGATGGGGGCCGCGGTGGACCCGGGATGTTCTGTGTTGGTGCTCATGGTGCTCGCCTCTCAGGATAGGCGAATCGGACGGTGAGCCCGCCCGCTCGAACGCGCATCGACGCCACCATGGACACCGACTGCAGCGCACTGAGGAACGGGACGAGCTCGGAGCGGAGCGAGCGCCTCGGCTCGTCCACCCGGGCGGTGAGCCGGAAGACCGGCGCGCCGGGCTGCGTCACCGACACCGCCAGGCTGTCCGCGTCCAGCCCGGGGAGGGTGGCGATGGTTCCGATGAGCGCGCCGACGATCGCGCGCTGCTCCTCGCTCAGCACCTGTTCGAGCCGGTCGGGGTCGTGCACGCGGGAGGCCCTGGCCGCTTCCGCGACGGCGCCCCGGCGGGAGAGGGCGAGCGCGACGGTCTCGGCCAGCCAGCTCCGTTCGAGCGCTTCGACGGCGGCCGCTCGGAGGTGCTCGGCGATGCGGCGCGCCTGCCGCCTGTCCTCCTCGGTGACGATACCGCGGGCGGCCAGCGCGGTGAGGAAGGGGACCGCTTCCGCGTTGAGCGCGGTGGTCCGCTCCTGCGCGATCATCCGCGCGGCGACCTGCCGCAGCTCGGCGTCGAGCCGGAGCTGACCCGCCCGGGCGACCTCCCGCCAGCGGAGCGTCTCGCCGGTCATGGTCCACGCGTAGCCCGCGCCGCCGGAGGCCAGCGCGAGCACCGGTGTCGCGGCCACCATCGCATACACGAGCGGATGGTTGGAGATGACCAGCGACGCCCCCTGCGCCGCCGCCAGCGCACCCAGCACCAGTGCGGCGAGCGCGGCCACCGTGAGCACTTCGGCGACCGGCCGGTAGAGCGGCATCGCCATCACCAGCAGGGCGACCGCGATCTGCCCCCAGTCGTCCTGGATGCGCTGGTTGTGGCCCCAGACCGCGGCGTCGAACAGGCACGCTCCGACGACCGCGACGCCGATAATCGCCAGGTGCGACCAGAGCCCGAGCGGCGCGAGCCCCGGGTGCGTGCGGATGGACGCGACGATGACGGCGACGAGGAGGACGACGATGGCCCACACCGCAAGGGCGGGGCTGCGCAGCTGGGCGTGATGCAGCAGCGTGGAGAACACCGCGTAGGTCACGGCGACGCCGCCGAGCAGCGGCATCAGGAGCCACGCCGACTGGACCCCGAGCGGGTCCAGCCGTTGCGGCGTGCGTTCGACGGGCAGCGACCGGTAGTGGACGATCGTCTCGGAGAGCACCTCGTTCATGCGGCCTCCGCGACCGGGAGTGTCATGATCACCGTCGTCCCCACGTCCTCGGCGGAGTAGACGGTGACGGTGCCGCCGACCTTGCTGATGCGTTCGTGCACCGACTGGCGCAGGCCCAAGCGGTCGCCGCCGGGCGCGCCGGCCGCGGCGAAGCCGCGACCACCGTCGACGACCATGACCGACACGGAGGTCTCGCCGTGGGAGAACGCGACCTCGGCGGTCGCGCTGCCGGAGTGGCGCAGCACGTTGACCAGGCACTGGCGGACGGCGAGGCCGACGGCACGCCGGGCGTCGGGGGTCAGCCGCGCGACGGCCTCCCGCTCGCCGGAGACATCGATGGCGAGGCCTTCGTCGCGGGCGTCCTCGATGGCCCGGCGCAGTTCGCTGTCGTACCAGGGGTCCTCGTCGGCTGGCGCGTGGTCGTCGGCGGGCAGGCCCGCGGCGCCGAGCCGGTGGAGGTCGGATTCGATGCGCTGCCGGAGCCGCGCAGGCAGTTCCCCCGGCTCCGTCGCCGCCACGGCGAGCAGTTCGCTGAGCACGGTGTCGTGGAGGTCGGCCGTGGACTCCGCCAGCAGCTCGCGCCGCAGTTCGACGAGCCGGGCGTCGCGGACGGCGCGGTGGATCGCGCCCTGCGTGCGCGAGCGCGAGCCGCGGGTGAGCCCGTCGAACGTGAGCACGCCGACTAGCAGCAGGTAGGCGCTCAGCGAGATCGCGTCGGGCTGGAAGTCTCGCCCGGCCGCGGTCGCCCCGAAGAACACGGCGGTCTCGGCGACCGCGAATCCGACCGTGGCCCACAGCACGCCGGCGAGGGAGCCGACGCCTGTGCCACCGACCAGGGTCAGTGCGACGACGGGGAGGGCGACGACGAGCAGGTCGGTGTCCCGGTACTCCGGGGTGCTGGCGAAGAGCAGGTAGATGTAGAAGTAGGTGCAGACCGCGCCCACGAGCAGGTAGACGACGGTGAGCAGGACGGTCCGCCCCCGCGCCAGCAGGACGAGCAGCGCGATCATGGGCAGCAGGACGAGGGCGCTGAGCCAGGAGGCCGCGCCTGTGGTACCGCCGATCGTCGAGACGGCGACGTTGACGGCGGCCAGCTCCAAGCAGACCACCGCGGTCCAGCGCGCCGCGGTCGCCAACGCTCGGGAGTTCGCCGCCCTGGAGAGGTGGCTGGGAAGGCCGAGCGACACCGGACTCCTTCGGCGCGAGAGGGGACCGACGGTGAGGGCGCCGGTGGCAGACCACGCATCGGCGGCCTCCCAGGGGGGATTATGGCAGCGTTCCCGCCCGCTGTGTACCCCGGGCGCCGTCGGCGTGTTGTACCCCGTGGGGTGCGTGCCCTCAGAACAGGGTCGGCTGCACCCCGAGCGTCACCAGAGCCGACTCGGGCGCGACCTCCTCCGGCGCGACCCGTTCCAGGGAAGGCCGCTCCACCGTGCGCCGCTCCACCGTGCGCCGTTCCCCCTGCCCGTCGCGCAGCATCCCGAGCGCCGACGACCGCACGCCGCCGGTCAGCGGATCCTCCTGACCGCGCTCGAGCCGGTGCGCCCGGATGAGCGGCTTGATCCGGGTCGCCAGCCAGGCGCGGTACTCCTTGGGCGCGTACGTGCCGCGGCCGTACATGCTGCGGTACTTCGGCAGTAGCTCCGGGTGCTCACGCCCCAGCCACAGGTAGTACCACTCCTTGACCCCGGGCTTCAGGTGCAGCGCGGTGTAGAGCACGCTGGTCGCTCCGGCCTCCTTGGCTTGGCGCAGCGCCTCGTCCAGATGCGCCCGCGTGTCGGTGAGGTACGGGAGGATCGGCATCAGGAACACCGAGCAGTCGAGGCCGTGCTCGCGGACGGCGGTCACGGTCGCCAGCCGCGCTTTGGTCGTGGGCGTTCCCGGCTCGACCGACTGCTGCAGCTCGTCGTCGTAGACCGCGATCGACATCGCCAGGTCGACCGGAACCCGCGTCGCCGCCTCCGCCAGCCGGTCCAGGTCGCGCCGCAGCAGCGACCCCTTGGTGAGGATGCTGAACGGCGTGCCAGAGTCGGCCAGCGCGTCGATGATGCCGGGCATCAGCGCGTAGCGACCCTCCGCCCGCTGATACGGGTCGGTGTTGGTGCCGAGCGCGACCGGGTGGTGGCCCCAGCTCGGCTTCGTCAGCTCTTTGCGCAGCACGTCGGCCACGTTGACCTTGACGATGATCTCCTGGTCGAAGTCCTTGCCCTGGTCGAGCTCCAGGTAGCTGTGCGTCGGCCGGGCGAAGCAGTACACGCAGGCGTGCGAGCAGCCGCGGTAGGGGTTGATCGTCCAGCCGAACGGCATCGGCCCTCCGCCGCCCGGGATCTTGTTGAGCGCCGACTTGGCGAGAATCTCGTGGAAGGTGATGTTCGCGAACTCCGGCGTGCGCACCGACCGCACCAGGTTGTTCAGCCGGGCGAGACCGGGCAGGGCCGACGGCGTCTCCACCGCCAGTTCCTGCCCGCTCCACCTCATAGGGCTATTCGAACATATGTTCGAATGCCCGTCAAGTCTCCCGCAGTGTGGCGCTCCGCAGCGACACCACCTCCCCCGACCAGCGCTCGCGCAGCCACCGGTCGTGGCTCGCCACCACGACCGCGCCGGGGTACCCGCCGAGGGCGGCCTCCAGTTCGGTCGCGAGGGTGAGCGAGAGGTGGTTCGTCGGCTCGTCGAGCAGGAACACGTGCGGCGGCCGGGCCATGATGAGCGCCAGCGCGAGCCGGCGCTGCTGCCCGACGGACAGCGTGCCGACCTCGCGGTCGAGGTCGCGCGGCGCGATCAGGCTGAGCCCGGCGAGCGGGACCGCCTCCGCGCGCCGCTCGCCCAGCGCCAGCTCGTAGATCCGCCGCGGCGTCTGCGTCGGGTCCGCGAAGCGCACGTCCTGCTCCAAGAGCTCCACACGCAGGCCGCGGCGGCGGTGCACCGTGCCGACGAGCGGCACGATCCGCCCGGCGAGCACCGAGAGCAGCGTCGACTTGCCCGCGCCGTTCGCGCCGGTGACCAGCACGCGCGACTGCGCGTCGATCGCGAACCGGTCGAGCGTCAGCCGACCCGGCACGTGGAGGTCGTCCGCCTGCAGCAGCGACCCGCCCTCGTCGCTCACGGCCTGGAAGCCGGCCGGGATCCCGGAGAAGCCGAGCGGCTTCGGCGGCTTGCGCACCTGCGTGCGGGTGAGTTCGTCCAGCCGGCCGTCCGCGTTGCGCACGCGCCGGCTGATCTGCCGGTCCAGGGTGTTGCCCTTGTACGACTTCACGAACTTGTCGTTGTCGCGCACCTTGCCCGACCAGGCGATCGAGCGCGCGGTCACGTCGACCGCATGCTTGAGCTCCTTCAGCTCGGCCTGCTCGTCCGCGTACTGCTTCTCCCAGCGGTGCCGCTCCGCCGCCTTCTCGGCGAGGTACGCGCTGTAACCGCCGCCGAACACCGTCGTGCCGGAGCGTGTGGGGTCCAGGTCGAGCAGGCCGGTCGCCGCCGAGTCGAGGAACGCGCGGTCGTGACTCGCGAAGAGCACCGGACCGTGCCAGCCGAGGAGCTGCGACTCCAGGAACGCCGCCGCCGCGTCGTCCAGGTGGTTCGTCGGCTCGTCGAGCAGCAGCGCCTCCGGCCGGCCGAGCAGCAGCGCGGCCAGCGCGAACCGGCTGCGCTGGCCGCCGGACACCTCGTCCAGCCGCCGGCCCAGCGGGATGGCGCCGACCCCGAGGCCGTCGAGGAGGGCGTCCCGACGCGCGTCGATCGACCACACCTCGGCGAGCTCCGCCGCCGCGAGGGCGGCGTCGTACCGCGCGTGCGCAGCGGGGTCGTCGCCTGCGAGCGCCGCCGCGGCGGCCTCCAGCTCGCGCTCGATGGCGCGGACGTCGGCGAGGGCGTCCTCGATCAGCGTGGCGAACGTGTCGTCGGGCCGGAAGCGGACCTCCTGCCAGAGGAAACCGACCCGCTTCGGCCGCGAGACGACCCCGGAGTCCGGGGTCTCGGCCCCGGCGAGCACCCGCAGCAGCGTGGACTTGCCCGCGCCGTTCTCGCCGATCAGGCCGAGGCGCGCACCTGGGGCCACAGTGAGGGAGACGTCCGTGAGCGCGCGTCGGTCACCGTAGCTGACGGAGACACCGTCGGCGCGCAGTGGAGTGAGAGTGAGAGTTGGCAATGCGAACCACCTTCCGGGCGCTCCATCACGGAGCAGGCTCCCGCCGGGCGGACTTCCGTCGCGAGTGCGCCGGAGCGCCCGGTGCTGGATGACCAGGCGGCGCATGACCTCTGGGGCCGCTCGTACAACGGCGCCTCGGGCGCGGGACGAGAAGAGGTTCTACTTCATAGCGTGGACGACCATAACAGGTCGCGGACACGGCTGTCCAGCCGATCCGTACCGGAGGGTACGGATCGGCTGCGAACGGCCGGTCGTCAGGCCCGGACGAGCTGACCGGCGGGGCTCTCCACCAGGTCGAGCACCGCTGCGGTCTCGGCCAGCACGCGCGCGGCCTCCTTGGGGCGGTCGTTGAGCGTCGTGCCGACCGTCGGGATGAGCTGCTTCAGCGTCGGCAGCCAGCTCTCGTAGCGGTCGGGGAAGCACTGCTTCAGCAGGTCGACCATGATCGGCACCGCGGTCGAGGCACCCGGGGACGCACCGAGCAGACCGGCGATCGAGCCGTCGGCGGAGGCGATCACCTCGGTGCCGAACTGCAGCACGCCGCCCTTCTTCGGGTCCTTCTTCATCACCTGGACGCGCTGGCCGGCGGTGATGAGCTCCCAGTCCTCCGACTTCGCGGTGGGCATGAACTCCTGCAGCGCCTTCAGCTTCTTCTCGCGGTTGGCGAGCACTTCGCCGACCAGGTACTTGATGAGGGAGAAGTTGTCGCGCGCGACGGCCAGCATCGGGCCGAGGTTGCCGGCGCGGACCGAGCCGGGCAGGTCCCACCAGCTGCCGTTCTTGAGGAACTTGGGGCTGAAGCCCGCGTACGGGCCGAAGAGCAGCGAGGTCTCGCCGTCCACCACGCGGGTGTCGAGGTGCGGGACCGACATCGGCGGGGCGCCGACCGCGGCCTTGCCGTAGACCTTCGCCTGGTGCTGCGCGACGATCTTCGGGTTGGTGGTGCGCAGGAACTGGCCGGAGATCGGGAAGCCGCCGAAGCCCTTGATCTCGGGGATGCCGGACTTCTGCAGCAGGTGCAGTGCGCCGCCGCCGGCGCCGACGAACACGAAGCGGGCGAGCGCCTCGTGCGGCGTGTGACCGACCTCGTGACGGACGCGGATCTTCCAGAGCTCGTCGGGGGTGCGCTTGATGCTGAGGACCTTGTGGTTGAGCGCGAGGTCGGCGCCGTTGGCGACCAGGTCGTCCACCAGCGCGCGGGTGAGCGCGCCGAAGTCGACGTCGGTGCCCGCGGTCTGGCGCGTGGCGGCGATGCGCTGCTTGGGGTTGCGCTTCTTGGTGAGCAGCGGGGTCCACTCGCCGATCGTCGCAGGGTCCTCCGAGTACTCCATGCCCTCGAACAGCGGCTGGTCCTTGAGCGCCTCGTAGCGCTTGCGGAGGTAGCGGACGTTGTCGCGGCCGCGCACGAACGTCATGTGCGGCGTCGCGTTGATGAAGGTGTGCGGGGCCGGCAGGTGGCCCGCCGCGACCAGGGAGGCCCAGTACTGGCGGCTGAGCTGGAACTGCTCGTTGATGCTGATCGCCTTGGCCGGGTCGACGCTGCCGTCGGCCGCCTCTGGCATGTAGTTCAGCTCGCAGAGGGCGGCGTGGCCCGTTCCGGCGTTGTTCCACGGGTTCGAGCTCTCCTGGGCGACGTCGCCCAGGGACTCGTAGATGCGGATGGTCCAGTCGGGCTGGACGCGCTGGATCATGGAGCCCAGCGTCGCGCTCATGATGCCGCCGCCGATCAGGACGACGTCGATGGGGTCAGTGCTCACCCGACAATCCTACGGCGAGCGCGCTCATCCCCTGTCGTCGCGCGGAGATCTGTCTCGATATCGAGACATCCGGTCAGCCGGCGACGCGGCTCGCGAGGCGTTCGGCGACGAGCTCCGCGATCTGCACCGCGTTGAGCGCGGCACCCTTGCGGAGGTTGTCGTTGCTGATGAAGAGCGCGAGGCCGCGGCCCTCCGGAGCGCCCTCGTCCGCGCGGATGCGGCCGACGTAGCTCGGGTCCTGGCCGGCGGCCTCCAGCGGGGTGGGGACGTCGGTGAGCTTCACGCCGGGGGCGTCGGACAGCAGCTCGGTCGCCCGCTCGGGGCTGAGCGGCGACGCGAACTCGGCGTTGATCGACAGCGAGTGGCCGGTGAACACCGGAACGCGCACGCAGGTGCCGCTCACCAGCAGCTCCGGGAGGCCGAGGATCTTGCGGCTCTCGTTGCGGAGCTTCTTCTCCTCGTCGGTCTCGTTGAAGCCGTCGTCGACGATCGAGCCGGCGAGCGGGATGACGTCGAACGCGATCGGGCGGACGTACTTGACCGGCTCCGGCATCGCGACGGCCGAGCCGTCGTGCACCAGCTGAAGCAGGTTCTCGTCGGCCACCGCGGTGCGGATCTGGCCGGCCAGCTCCTCGGCGCCGGCGAGGCCCGAGCCCGAGACCGCCTGGTAGGTGCTCACGATGAGGCGCTGGAGGCCGGCCTCCTCGTGCAGGACCTTCAGCACGGGCATGGCGGCCATGGTGGTGCAGTTGGGGTTCGCGATGATGCCCTTGCGCGCGTCGGCGATGGCCTCGGGGTTGACCTCGGAGACCACGAGCGGAACGTCCGGGTCCATCCGCCAGCCGCTGGAGTTGTCGATGACGATGGCGCCGGCCTCGGCGAACCGCGGAGCGTGCGCCTTGGAGCCGGTGGCGCCTGCCGAGAACAGGGCGATGTCGATGCCGGAGACGTCGGCCGTCTCCACGTCTTCGACGGTGATCTCCTCGCCGCGGAACGGCAGCTTCGTGCCCGCCGAGCGCGACGAGGCGAAGAAGCGGATGCTCTTGACCGGGAAGTCGCGCTCCTCGAGCAGCTGGCGCATCACGCCGCCGACCTGGCCGGTGGCGCCGACGACGGCGATGTCAAGGCCGGGGGTGGTCTCGGTCATGGTGTTGTCCTCCGGGTCGTGGTCTGGAGATTCGGTTCGTGGTCTGAAGAAGGGAACGGGATGGCGACGGCTGCCATTCCCGCGAGCGGCGCGTGCGGCTCAGCGGCCGGTGCCGGCGTAGACGATCGCCTTCTCGTCGCCGTCCAGCCCGAAGGCGGTGTGAACGACGCGGGCGGCCTCCGCCACGGTGTCGGCGCGGGTGACGACCGAGATCCGGATCTCGCTGGTGGAGATCATCTCGATGTTGATGCCGGCCTCGTACAGCGCCTCGAACAGCTTGGCCGAGACGCCCGAGTTGGTGCGCATGCCGGCGCCGACGAGCGCGAGCTTGCCGATCTGGTCGTCGTACTGCAGGGCCTGGTAGCCGACCTCGTCGCGTTCGCTGCTCAGTGCGGTCAGCACGCGCTGGCCCTCCGACTTCGGGAGGGTGAACGAGATGTCGGTGAGGCTGGTGGCCGCGGCGGACACGTTCTGGACGATCATGTCGACGTTGGCGTTGGCCTTGGCGACGATCTTGAAGATCTGCGCCGCCTTGCCCGGGACGTCGGGCACGCCGACGACGGTGATCTTCGCCTCGCTCAGATCGGTGGCCACTCCGGAGATGATCGGCTCTTCCACGGTTCCATCCTTCTTCGCGGCCTCGGCCGCAGCTGCTTCGTTGAGGACGTACGTGCCCACCCGGTTCGAGAACGAGGAGCGCACGTGCAGGGTCACGTTGTGGCGGCGGGCGTACTCCACCGCGCGGATGTGCAGGACCTTCGCGCCGGCTGCCGCGAGCTCCAGCATCTCCTCGCTGGTGATGCGGTCGATCTTGCGGGCGAGCGGGACCTGACGGGGGTCGGAGGTGAACACGCCGTCGACGTCGGTGTAGATCTCGCAGACCTCGGCGCCGAGCGCGGCGGCGAGGGCGACGGCGGTCGTGTCGGAGCCGCCGCGGCCGAGGGTGGTGATGTCGCGGGTGTCGCGGTTGAAGCCTTGGAATCCGGCGACGATGGCGATCGCGCCCTCGTCCAGCGCCTCCTTGATGCGGCCGGGGGTGACGTCCACGATGCGCGCGGCGCCGTGCTGGGCGTCGGTGATCATGCCCGCCTGGCTGCCCGTGAAGGATCGTGCGTCGTAGCCCATGCTCTTGATCGACATCGCGAGCAGGGCCATCGAGATGCGCTCCCCGGCCGTGAGCAGCATGTCCAGCTCGCGCGGCGCGGGGATCGGCGTGACCTCGTGGGCGAGGTCCACCAGCTCGTCGGTGGTGTCGCCCATCGCGGAGACGGCCACGACGACCTCGTTGCCCGCCTTGCGCGTCTCGACGATGCGCTTGGCGACGCGCTTGATGCTCTCGGCGTCGGCGACGGACGAGCCGCCGTATTTCTGAACGATCAGGGCCACAGGCACTCCAGAACTCACGGGAGTGACCATTCTACCGGCCGGGGATATGCCGCCCCCGCCATGTGACGTCAACGGCCGGGGCTGCCGCGGGCGGGTCAGGAGACCTGGCGGCGGCCCTCGAAGGCGCGGCCGAGGGTGACCTCGTCGGCGTACTCGAGGTCGCCGCCGACGGGGAGGCCGGAGGCGAGCCGGGTGACGCGGATCTCGAGCGTGGTCAGCAGGCGGCTGAGATAGGTGGCCGTGGCCTCGCCCTCCAGGTTGGGGTCGGTCGCGATGATGACCTCCTGGACGGTGCCGTCGGCGAGGCGCTGCATGAGCTGCCGGATGCGGAGGTCGTCGGGCCCGACGCCGTCGATCGGGCTGATCGCGCCGCCGAGCACGTGGTAGAGGCCGCGGAACTCGCGGGTGCGTTCGATGGCGACCACGTCCTTGGCCTCCTCGACCACGCAGATGACGTCGGGCGAGCGGCGCGGGTCGCGGCAGATCGAGCAGGTGGCCTGCTCGGAGACGTTGCCGCAGATCTCGCAGAAGCGCACCTTGTCGCGCACCTCGAGCAGCACTTCGGCCAGCCGGGTGACGTCGAAGCTCTCGGTCTGCAGGATGTGGAACGCGATGCGCTGCGCCGACTTCGGCCCGATGCCGGGAAGCCGGCCCAGCTCGTCGATCAGCTCCTGGACGATGCCCTCGTACACGGCGTTACCTCATGCCGTTCATGGGAGGCGCGGGCTGTTCCTCCAGGAAGCGGGCGCCGAGGATCTCGCGCACGACCGCCTCGCCGTAGCGCTGCGGGGCCTGGAAGGTGGGCGTGCGGGCGCCGGAGGCGGGCGCGGAGCGCTCGGCGGCGGGACGCTCGGGGGTGCGCTCGGTCGCGGGACGGTCGGCGGCGGGTCGCTGCGGGGCCTGGCCCTGCGTGCCGGACCGCTCAGGGGCGGCGGCGCGGACCGGGGGCGCTGACTCTGCGACCGGCTCCGACGGCGCGGCGGACCAGTCGCCTGCCGGCTCCTCGGGGACGGCGGACTCGTAGGGCGGCTCGATCTCCTCCGGCGGCTCGAGGTCGTCGGGCGGAAGGTCGTCGGGCAGCGCAGCGGTGGACCGGGCGGGAGCGGCGGGGGCCGGAGCAGCCGGGGACGGAGCGGCGGCGCGTGCCGCGGGAGCCTCGGGCCGTTCCAGGGTGGCCACAGCGGCGGGCGCGGAGGACGGGATCGCGACGGTGGCCCACTCGGTGACCGAGGCCGACGGCGACGATGCCGAAGCGGACGGCGCCGGAGCGGCGGAGGGCGCAGGCGCGGCGGACCCCGCGGACTGCGTACCTCCCGCCTGACGGGAGGTGGACGTCGACGACGCCGGGCGGGCGGCGGCCGTACCGTCTCCATCGGCGCCGGGCCAGGTCGGCGCCTCCGGAGCCGGGGGCGCGCCGGCGGACGGCCGGGCCTGTCCCCCGCCGGACGGAGCGCCGTCGGCTCGCGCGATGAACTTGACCCGGATGCCCAGGATGTCGATGATCGCCTGGCGCAGGTACTCGCTCACGCTCTGGCCGCCCTGCGACTGCGGCTGGCGGAAGCTCTGCACGTCGTTGTCGCTCGGGAACGACAGCGTCAGCACGTCGTCGTTCAGCGACCGGACCTGGGCGGTGAACACGACCATCCACGCACTGCGCTTGGCACGCTGGACAGCGTCGAGGATCTGCGGCCAGGAATCCTTGACCTGCTGCGTGCTGACCGCGCCGACGGCGGCGGGCGCCGCAGGAGCCGCGGGCGCGGCCACCGGCTCGGGAACGGCGGGCGCCGGGACCGGTTCGGGAGCCGGCTTCGCCGCCTTCGCAGCGGGCGCGACGGGTTCCGCGGCGGCCGGCGGCGAGGCCGGAGCGGCCACCCGCGCCGAAGCAGCCGGCGCGGAAACGGGAGCAGGAGCAGGAGCGGAAACGGGAGCAGCTGCCGCTGGGGCCACCGGCGCAGACGTAGCGACGCCAGCACCATCCCGCGCCGCACCGGCGTCGCTCACCCCGACCCGTCGCTCCAGCCGCTCCACGCGCGCCAGGGCCCCGCGCTCGCTGTCGTCGCTCGACGGCACCAGCACGCGGGCGATCATCAGTTCCAGGTGCAGCCGCGGCGAGGTCGCGCCGGTCATCTCGGTGAGCGCGGCGTTCACGATGTCCGCGGCCCGGCTGAGTTCGGCCGCGCCGAACTTCATCGCCTGCACGCCCATCCGGTCGAGCTCGTCCTGCGGCACCCCGCGCAGCACCGCGGCGGCGCCGTCGACGCTCGTCGCGGCGACCACGATCAGGTCTCGGAGCCGCTCCAGGAGGTCGTCCACGAAGCGCCGCGGGTCCTGGCCGGTCTGGATGACCCGGTCGACCGCGGCGAACGCTCCGGCGGCGTCGCGCGCGGCGATCGCGTCGATGACCTCGTCCAGCAGGGCGGCGTGCGTGTAGCCGAGCAGCGCGACCGCGCGCTCGTACTCGATGCTGCTGCCCTCGGAGCCGGCCATGAGCTGGTCGAGCAGCGAGAGCGTGTCGCGCGGCGAGCCGCCTCCCGCGCGCACGACGAGCGGCAGCACACCGGGCGCGACCGTCATCCCCTCGCTGTCGCACAGCTGCTGGACGTACTCCAGCATCTGCGCGGGCGGGACGAGCCGGAACGGGTAGTGGTGGGTGCGCGAGCGGATGGTGCCGATGACCTTCTCGGGCTCCGTGGTCGCGAAGATGAACTTCACGTGCTCCGGCGGCTCCTCCACGATCTTCAACAGGGCGTTGAAGCCCTGCGGCGTGACCATGTGCGCCTCGTCGAGGATGAAGATCTTGTAGCGGTCGCGGGCGGGGGCGAAGATGGCGCGCTCGCGGATGTCGCGGGCGTCGTCCACACCGTTGTGGCTCGCGGCGTCGATCTCCACGACGTCGAGCGACCCGGAGCCGTCGCGGCTCAGCTCGACGCAGCTCTCGCACTTTCCGCACGGGGTGTCGGTCGGCCCTTCCGCGCAGTTGAGGCAGCGGGCGAGGATGCGGGCGGATGTGGTCTTGCCGCAGCCGCGCGGCCCCGAGAACAGATAGGCGTGGTTGACCCGGTTGGTGCGCAGCGCCGTCATCAGCGGCTCCGTCACCTGCGACTGGCCGATCATCTCGGCGAAGGTGTCAGGCCGATAGCGGCGATACAGAGCGGTTACCACCCACACATGCTACTTGCCGCCGCCGACAATCCGGCCGCCCCGCGAAGACTCCCGGGCAACCCCGATCGGCGCGGGCTCCGCCGGGGCCGGATTCAGTGCCCCGGCACCGACGACGGCGCGGTCAGCGCGACCATGATGTCGGCCCAGAGCGCCTCCCGCGCCCGCTCCGTCGGCTGAGCCGCGAGGGCCGCAGGAAGCAGCAGCGGCGTGTAGGGCGGCAGGTAGAACAGATGCGTCGCGCCGGGCGCCTTCAGGTACGCGTCGCCCTCCCGCGCCGGCCGCTTGAGCGCGGCGGCGTCGAGCCACGCGCAGCCGTTCGCGAGCTCCTCGTCGTGTCCGGCGCAGCCGAGCACCACCGGCCCCGGGATGCGCTGGACGTCCAGCACCGCGGCAGGCGCCGGGTCGTGCGTGCCGGTCGTGCACGGCACCCAGTCGCCGCCGACCGTCACGGCCGGGCTCGGCACCGGCGACGGGCAGATGAGCCCCGTGGTCCCGCCCGGGGCGATCGCGCCGTACACGGTGCCCGGATAGGCGGAGGCGGCCCAGAGCGCGAGCGGAGCGCCGCGCGAGGCGCCGAAGGTGAAGATGCGCTGGTCGTCCACGCCAGGCTGCGACCGGAGCCAGTTCACGGCCGACAGGAACCGTTCGGCCGGGAGGCTGCGCAGCGGGTCGACCTGCCCGGCCGACCCATAGGTGGAGAGGTCGAGCGTCGGGAACCCGTAGGCCGCCAGCGTCGCCGAGACGAGCACGCCGGTCGGCTCCCCCGGGTCGGTGCCGTCGAACACGATGATGCCGGGCCGGAGGCCCTCGGCCGAGCTGGTCGGCTGGAAGAAGTCGCCGGTGATGCCGTCGTCGAACACCGCCCGCGACGGCGCCGCCACCGACAGGCCGGTGCGCTGCACCCGGGTCTTGGCGACTCGGCGTCCGTCGACGGACGCCTGGAGGTCGACCGAGAAGGACGCGCCGCCCCAGGTCACGTCGGAGGTCGCCGCCTCCCCTGTGCTGCTGCGCATCGTCCAGAACAGGCCCATCCCGTCCGCCCCGCTGAAGGGCGCCTCCAGCGGGACGTCCCGTGCCAGGTCGACCACGCCGTCCGCGGGCACGGCGTAGACCGCCTGCGACGACCAGAGGCCGCCGGGGACCAGCGACGCACGGATCGTGACCTCCTGGCCGGGCGGCAGCGCGAGGATCTGGATGCCGACAGGCTGCCACACCGGGCTCGGGTTCAGACTCACCTCGAAGCGCGGCCCCGCCGCCCCCTGCTGTTCGCCGCAGCCCGCCAGCCCCACCGCGGCCAGGACGACGCCGGCCAGCGCCGCGAGCACGCGGCGCGCGGCGCGGCGGGTCCTCCCGGCGGGGTTCACGGTCCGATGGCTCCTTCCAGCAGCGCGGTCACCCGGGACCAGAATGCCACTCTGGCGTCCTCCGTCGCCTGCGCCGTGGCCGGTGGGAGGCCGTCGAGTCCGATGGGCAGCATCGGCGGCGCGCTCAGCTCGTGCGCCGAACCCGGGGCGATCAGCGTCTCCCCCAGCGCCCGCGCCCCGCGCTCGTCGGCACCGGCGCGGGTCCAGTCGCACGCGCTCGGGAGCAGTTCGTCGGCCGTGCCGCAGGCGAGCAGGAGCGGCCCGGGGATGCGGTTCAGCGGGAGGATGGGCGTGTCCGCGATGCGGCGGTTCGGGCTCGCGCACGGCACAGGGCGGCCCTCGCTCAGGAGCGTGGGCGCGCCGGACGACGAAACGCACAGCTCGGCGGTCGGTCCGCTCGCGGCGATGGCGCCGTAGACCGTCTGCGGCTCTCCTGCCGCGAACCAGAGCGCCAGCGGTGCGGCGCGGCCGGTGCCGTAGACGACGATGTGGTCCGGATCCACGCCCGGATCGCGCGCGAGCCAGGCCCGCGCGGCGTCGAAGGCCTCCACCGAGAGGGCGGCCGAGCCGGGGATCTGCCCCTCCGGACCGAAGGCGGGCAGCACGAGCACGGGAAAGCCGATCGCGGCGATCCGGCGCGCGGCGAAGGCGGCGGACGCGGCGTCGCCGTCACCGTCGATGAGCACGACGCCTGGTCGCGGGTGCACGAGCGTCGGCAGCGGGGTGAACAGCGTGCCGGTGCGCAGCGCCTGGCGCTGATCGGCGGTGAGGCCCGTTCCGGCCGCGGCGGCGGCCTGCGCGAGCGCGTCGACCGTCACCGCGCGCTCGACGCTCTGGGCGGCCAGCGGCGTGCGCGGCACCTCTGCGACCGCGACCCTGGCGCCCTGCTGCTCGGCGGTCAGCTCGACCCGCACCGGCCCCTCCGCCCAGGCCCGTTCGAGCTGCGACTGGCTCAGGGCGGGGCCGGACATGCTCCAGAACGGCGCGGCCGCGTCCGGTCGCACGTAGGGGGCGGTGATCGGCTGCTGGGAGGAGAGCGCGACCCGCCCGCTGGGCGGCACGGCATAGACCGCTCGGGAGGTCCACGTGCCGGCCGTCGTGGTCGCGGCGGCGCGGAGGACGACGTCCTCCCCCGGCGTCAGCCCGGTGAGCGAGACGACGACCGGGTCGGCCGTGGCGTTGCCGAAGCGTGCGACGACGATGCGGGCGCCGCCGGCCGGGGCGACGCAGCCGGCGAGGGCCGCGACCGCGGCGACGGCGGCAGCGACGGCGAGAGCGCGCGCACGCCTTCTCACGACAGCACCGCCCGCAGCAGCAGCTGCCCCACCGCGTTCCAGAAGGCGATCCGCGCCTGCTCCGTCGCCTGGCCGTCGGCGCCCGATCGGTCGCCCGGCGCGGGCAGGGCGATGGGGAGGCCGGGCGGCACCGTCACCGCGTGCGCGGCGCCGAGGGTCACGAGCAGCTTGTCGCCCGCGCGCGGCGTCCGGCTCGCGGTGAGCTCCTGCTGCACAGCGCACGCGGCGGGGAACACCCGATCGACCTGCCCGCAGGTCAGCACGACCGGCCCGTTCACGCGCAGCGGCGGCGCGGACGTCGTCCCGACTCCCGGGCTGCGCTCGCACGGCACGCCCACGCTGCCCTCGAAGACCGGCGACGCGCTGGAGCCCGCCAGGCAGAGCAGCTCGGCGGGCCCGGCGCCGCCGAACAGCCCGTGCAGCCGGGTCGGGAAGCGAGTGGCCGCCCAGATCGCGAGCTGCTCGGACGCGCCGGTACCGTAGACGAAGACGTGGCGTGCGTCCACCGACGCCAGCCGGTCCATCCAGTCGAGGACCGCGCTGATCGTCCCGGCGTCCGTCACCGTCGACAGGTGCACCCCGTCGGCCGAGGTCATCGGGACGACGAAGACCGACGCGCCGAACTGCGACAGCAGCGCCGCCGTGAAGGCCGCCGACGCCCCCGGCGTCGGATCGTCGAACATCAGCACGGCCGGCCCGGTCGGCCGCTCGATGGACGACGCGTCGTAGAACCGGCCGACCGGCACGTCCTCGTGCGTCTCGTGCGGCGGGGGCGTGACGTCGGCGGACGGTTCGAGGTCGTGCGTGTACACCGTGCGGCCGTTCAGGGTGCCGCCCAGGCCCTCCAGCCGGAAGGTGCGCCTGGCGACCACCCGGTCGCCGTCGCTGGCGGTCAGCGTGACCGCGTTCGTGTCGTGCATCCACTGCTGCGCGAGCTCCGCTGAGCCGAGCGTCGGTCCGCGCAGCGACCAGAACAGGCCGGCCGAGTCCGGCTCGGCGAACGGCGCGAACAGCGGTTTGTCGCGCGCGAGGTCGACCGTGCCGTCGCCGGCGACGTCGTAGCTGGCGGCCGACGTCCAGGTGCCGCGGGCGGAGTCGAGGGAGGCCGTGATCCGCACCCTGGTGCCGGGCTCGGCGTCGATCAGCTCGAGCGGGACCGGCCACAGCACGGAGCTGTAGCGGATCAGGGGCGGCGTGATGAAGCGCGGGCCGACCTGGTCGCCGTCAGCGGCGCAGCCGGTCAGCGCAGCGCCGGCCGCGAGCACGGTGGCGAGCACCGCGGCGACGATGGCGGCCAGCGCCGGCCGCAGCCCGGCCGCCCGGGTGGTCCTGTCGTCCCGCCCGGCTTCCACGCCGCGCCGCCGCATCGTGCACCCGCCCGCTCAGCCCGCGCCCACCGCCTGCAGCGACTGGCGGGCGATCTCCCGCTCCTCGTCGGTCGGCACCACCAGCACGGTGACCCGGGAGTCGTCGGCGGAGATGAGCCGCGCGCCGGGGGACGCGCTCGCGTTGCGTTCCGGGTCGAGCCGGATGCCGAGCACGTCCAGGCCCGCGCACACCTCGGCACGGAGCCGGGCGTCGTTCTCGCCGATGCCCGCGGTGAAGACGAGCACGTCCAGGCCGCCGAGCTCCGCCGTGTACGCGCCGATGTAGTGCTTGAGCCGGTGCACGGTGGTGTCGAGCGCGAGGCGCGCGGCGGTGTCTCCCGACTCGGCGGCGTGGCGGACGTCCCGCATGTCGCCGTGGCCGGAGAGCCCGAGCAGGCCGCTGCGCCGGTTAAGGAGTTCGTCGAGGTCGTCGATTCCGAGGCCCGCGCGCCGGGCCAGATGCAGCAGCACCGCCGGGTCGAGGTCGCCGGAGCGGGTGCCCATGACGAGCCCCTCCAGCGGGGTCATCCCCATCGAGGTGTCCACCGACCGGCCGGCATCGACCGCGCACACGGACGCGCCGTTGCCGAGGTGGAGGACGATCTGCTTCAGCTCGCCGAGCGGGCGGCCGAGGAACTCCGCCGCCGCACCCGACACGTACCGGTGCGAGGTGCCGTGGAAGCCGTACCGGCGGACGCGGTGCCGTTCCGCGAGCGCCGCGTCGATCGCATAGGTGTACGCCGCGGGCGCGAGGGTCTGGTGGAACGCCGTGTCGAACACAGCGACGTGCTGCACGTCGGGGAACGCCTTCTTCGCCGCGCGGATGCCCTGCAGGTTCGCCGGGTTGTGCAGCGGCGCGAGGTCGGAGAGGTCCTCGATGTTGATCTCCACCAGGTCGGTGACGATCGTGGGCTCGAAGAAGCGCTTGCCGCCATGCACCACCCGGTGCCCGACGGCGGCGAGCGGGTTCTCGTCCAGGCTCGGCCCTTCGGCGGAGAACGCGTCGAGCATGACCCGGAAGGCGACGGTATGGTCCGGGATCGCGAGCGTCGACTCCAAGGCGCCGCCCGGGCCACTGTGCCGGATCTGGCCGGAGGACTCCCCGATGCGCTCGATGAGCCCGGAGGCCAGCGCCTCCTCGCTCCCGGCGTCGATGAGCCGGTACTTCAGCGACGACGAGCCGCTGTTGATCACCAGCACCGCGCTCATGACAGCGCCGCCTGGATCGCGGTGATGGCGACCGTGTCCACGATGTCCTCGACGGTCGCGCCGCGGGACAGGTCGTTGATCGGCTTGCGGAGGCCCTGCAGGACCGGCCCGATCGCGACCGCCCCGGCGCTGCGCTGGACCGCCTTGTACGTGTTGTTGCCGGTGTTGAGGTCGGGGAAGATGAACACCGTGGCACGGCCGGCGACCTGCGAGCCGGGCATCTTCGCCGCCGCGACCGCTGTGTCCGCCGCCGCGTCGTACTGGATGGGTCCGGCGACCGCGAGCTGCGGCGCGCGCTCCCGGACCAGCTCCGTCGCGGTGCGCACCTTGTCCACATCGGCGCCGGCTCCGGAATCGCCGGTGGAGTAGGACAGCATCGCGACCCGCGGGTCGATGCCGAACTGCTCCGCCGTGCGGGCGGACGAGATGGCGATGTCGGCGAGCTGCTCGGCGGTCGGGTCCGGCACCACGGCGCAGTCGCCGTAGACCAGCACCCGGTCGGCCAGCGCCATCAGGAACACGCTCGACACGACCGAGACGCCGGGGGTGGTCTTGATGATCTCGAACGCCGGCCGGATCGTGTGCGCTGTCGTGTGCGCCGCGCCCGACACCATCCCGTCGGCGAGGCCGAGGTGCACCATCATCGTGCCGAAGTAGGAGGCGTCGGTCACCGTGTCGGCGGCCTGGTCGACGGTGATGCCCTTGTGCGCGCGGAGTTTCGCGTACTCGTGGGCGAAGCGCAGCCGCAGTACGTCGTCGAACGGGCTCAGCACCTCCGCCTTGCCGATGTCCAGGCCCAACTCGATCGCGCGCGACCGCACCTCGAAGGGCTCGCCGAGGATCGTCAGCCGGGCGACGCCGCGGGCAAGCACGGTGGCGGCGGCGCGCAGGATACGGTCGTCCTCCCCCTCCGGCAGCACGATGTGCTTGTCCGCGGCGCGGGCGCGCTCGATGAGGTCGTACTCGAACATCAGCGGCGTGACCACCTCGTGCCGGGAGACGTCGAGGAGGGCGAGCAGCCGCTCCGCGTCCACGTGCCGCTCGAACAGCGCGAGAGCGGTGTCGTACTTGCGCTGCGAGTCGGCGGCGAGCCGGCCGCGCGCGTGCGTGATGCGCACGATGGTGTCGTAGGTCTGCAGATCCGTTCGCACGATCGGCAGCGGAGACCGCAAGCCGGCCAGCAGCCGCTCGATCGGCTCCGGGAGGTCGAAGCCGCCGTTCAGGACGACGCCCGCGATGGAGGGGAAAGTGCCGGACGCGTTCGCCATCAGCACGGCGAGCAGCACCTCGGTCCGGTCGCCGGGCACGACGACGACGGAGCCCTCCACGAGCCGCGGCAGCACGTTGTTCATCGACATGCCCCCGACGACGACGCCGAGCGCCTCGCGCGCGAGCAGGGCCTCGTCGCCGGCGATCAGCTCCCCGTCGATGACCTCCATGATCGAGCGGATGCTGGGCGCGACCAGGAAGAGGTCCTCCGGGATCGCCCACACCGGCGGGAGGTCCGGGCCGGACGCGACCGCAGGGCCGGCGGCTGCGACGGCGCCGCTGACGGCGGCCACGATCGCGTCGAGGCTGTCCGGGTCCGCGCGGTTGGCGATGACGGCCATGACGCCGGCGTGCTCCTGGCGCAGCTCGGCGAGCGCCAGCTCCGCGAGCTGGCGAAGCTCCTCGGGCGAGCGCGGCTCGGCCTGACCCAGCCGCTCGCCGAAGCCCTGGCCGATGCGGCCGCCGAGCACGAGCAGGACCGGGGCGCCGAGGTTCGCCGCGATCCGCGCGTTGTAGCCGAGCTCGGTCGGGCTGCCGACGTCGGTGTAGTCGGAGCCGAGGATGACGACCGCGTCGCAGCGCGCCTCCACCTCCCGGAACCGCCGGACGATCTCGGCGAGCGCCTCATCCGCATCGGCGTGCACGTCGTCGTAGGTGACGCCGATCGCCTCCTCGTAGCCGAGGTCGGCGGTCACCCGGTCGAGCAGCAGCTCGAGCACGTAGTCCCGTTCGACGGCGGAGCGAGCGATCGGCCGGAACACGCCGACGCGCTCGACGGAGTGCCGCAGGGACTCCACGACGCCGAGCGCCACCGTCGACTTGCCGGTGTGTCCTTCCGCGGAGGTGATGTAGAGCGAACGGGCCACTTTCAGCGGGTCTCCTCGTCTGTGTCGCGGTCTGTCTCGGAGTCGATGCGTTCGATCGGCGCGAGGCGGTAACTGCCGTCGAGCACCGCGGCGCCCGGGGCGTACATCCGCAGCAGCGGGCGGAAGTCGCCTTCCGGCGCCGGAAGCCAGTTCGCGGCGGCCTTGGCGTCGGCCGGCCGGCTCGCGCTCATCGTGATGGTCAGCCCGCCGTCGTCGTCGTACACGATGCCCGGCGTGCGGTCGCCGATCGAGTACCGCCCGATCGGGTTCTCCACCAGATAGAAGTGCGGGAGGTCGTACATGGTCAGCGACCAGAACGCGCCCACCGGCGGGGTCGGGCTCAGCCGCAGCCGGTAGACGTGTGCGCCGCTGAGCTGTTCGCCGGCGGCGTCCACGTAGGTCGGGAAGTACGCGGCCTCGTAGCCGTGGTTGCCCCACAGTCCGCCGAGAGCGGCGCCGGCCCGGCGGGCGTACCGCGTGGTCGGGTCGGCGAGCTGCCAGCCGCCGCCGTCGAGCGCGCCGACCTCGAAGAAGTCGGTGTTGTAGTCGAAGACGTGGAGGTTCACCTGCCAGCCGTCGGTGGTCGGGATGGACGTGTGCAGCGACGACTCGAGCGCCTGCTTGCCGACCGCGTAGCCCTCCTCGAGCGCGTCGCGGACGTGCTCCGGCAGCTCGGCGATCGGCGTCGAGCCGGTGAGCCCGATGGGTTCGTACGTCGCCAGCGCCTCCCGGTCGTGCTCGGCCGGCGGGAACTCCTGCGACCACACCCGCATCCGCTCGAAGAAGGTCAGCGCCTCCGTCGGGCCGGGCTGCGGCTCCGGAATGCCGGCGGGCGGCGCGAACCCCTCCAGCTTCGGGGTGAGCGCGGTGGCGTCCTGGAGGGCGTGCACGGCAGGGAGGTCGTCCTCCCCCGCGACCGCCCAGCGTCCGACGATCGTGCCGACCCGGGTCGGGAAGCGGATGACGGTGGTGTCATCCGGCGCTTCGTCCGCCCAGCCGGGCGGGACGAGCAGGAACTCACCCGCCGCCGAGCCGGTCGCGCGGGTACCGACGTAGGCGAAGTTGTTCGTCCAGGCGTCCACGAACTGCAGCACGTAGTACCGGTCGCCGACCGCGGGGACGGTGAGCAGGACCGGACCGACGCTCAGGTCCAGCTGCGCGATCGAGTACAGGGTGTCGTTGTTGACGGAGACGAAGGTGGTCTCCGGGCCGGCGAGGGTGCGCGCGTGCCCGAACTCGTTGAACGGCGTCGGCGGCACCGCGCCCAGCCCCTCGCGGGTGAACCGCGCGACCTGCTCCACGTCGAATACGAGCGGGAACCCCACAACGAACGCTTCGGACGCGAGCTCGGCGATCCCGTGCTCGGCGGCTCCCTGCTCGGTCATACGCGCACCTCGACTCGTCGGAGTGTCATTCTACAAAGCGTAGAACAATCTGGAGGATGTGGTCAGCTGCTGTGCTGAGCACACTCTACGCGGCGCGCATGGCGGGTGTCTGAACACGAAAAAGACCCCCCACGCACCCGCCAGAGCCCGGTTACCCTTGCTGCGTTTCCGCCCTGGGGGAGTTCGCCTGGATGGCGCCACGTGGGGAGCCGCGAACCAGTCTAGCGGGTGTCCCTGGGAGGCCGTGCACAGAGGCGCCCCCGGCGTCCGCTAAGATATTGTGAGCCGTCGCCCGCAGGGGCGGTGGCGACCCAGGAGAATTCGCCTAGTGGCCTATGGCGCACGCTTGGAAAGCGTGTTGGGTGCAAGCCCTCGGGGGTTCGAATCCCCCATTCTCCGCCATTCCTTTAGATGACGAAGGCCCCGAGATCCGCGTGATGACGCGGAAGTCGGGGCCTTCGCTCTTTCCTCAGCCGACCGATTCAGTGGTCAAGACCGTTCATCACCTAGGCGCGGTGGTCAAGCCAGTTGTACGGGGCGGGGAGCAGCTCGTTCAGTTCTGCCCAGAGCTCTGACGGCAGATCGGCTTCGGCCGTTGCACTCGTCGTCTCGATCCGCCCGGGCCGGCTGATGCCCACGATGGTGGTCGCGAACCGCGGGTCCCGCGTGGAGAACCGGATCGCGGCCGTCGCGAGGTCGGTGCCGTAACGCTCGCACACCTGCCGCATGGCGCGGACCGCATCGAGGGTCTCGGCGGACGCAGGACGATAACCGTAGCGGGTGGACCTCCCCGTACGGTCGGCCAGGAGGCCGCCACCCAGGACGGCCGCATTGACCACGCCCATCCCGCGTTCGAGCGCTGCGTCGATCAGCTCTCCCGCACTTCGGTCCACGAGAGTCCATCGATTGTGCACCAGGAGCACTTCGAATACGCCCAGATCGAGATAGCGCCTCATCTGGTGGACGTCGCCCCCGGCCAAGCCGATGTGCTCGACCTCGCCGCGCTCGCGCGCTTCGACCAGCGCATCCACTGCGCCCCCTGGTGCAGTCATGGCGGCGAAATCATGGAATTCCGGATCGTGCAGGTGCACCAGACGCAGAGGCACCCGAAGCCGCTCGCGACTCTCGCGCAGCGACGCCCGCACCCGCTCACCGGAGTAGTCGGCGCCGTCCGCGTCGACCTTCGTCGTGACGAGGAAGTCGTCAGGGAGGCCGCCGTATTCGGCGATCGCCTGCCCGATCCGGGATTCGCTGCGGCCGTCCGAGTACCCGTTGGCCGTATCGATCGACCTGATGTCGCTGCTCAGCACCGCCTTCACGAGATCGATCGCGTCGCGCTCAGCCACTTCGTAACCGAAATTCTCGGGCATGCTCCCCAAGGGGGCCCCGCCGACCGTCACGCTGCACACGTCCAGGCCCGTCTTGCCCAGGCCACGACGCTCCAGCGTCTGACTCATACGAAGTCTCCAACCAGGAGCAGGCCGTCAGGGTCCGCCACGAGTGCGCGGCCGTCCGGCGTACGCGGCCCGTCGTCGCCGGCCCGCGTGGCAGGATGGTCGAGTTCGATCGCGAGGAACCCGAGCTCGGCGCGGGTGGTCTGGCGCACGCGGGTCTCCGCACGATCGAAGGCGAACAGCTCGAGGGAGCTATCGCCCGAACGCAGGAATGTGATCTCGAAACCACGCGGATCATGCGGTTGGTGGATTCCCGCCATCGTGACGTAGCCGAGCGGCCGGTAGAACTCCTCTGTTCTCGCGAGGTCTTCGACGGTTTCAGCGACATGATCGAAGCGAGGGCGCGACGGAGTGCCCATGGCCCAATCCCGATCGACTTCATCGCCATCGATCACCTCGTGATATTGCAGCGGTCCCTCGACGAGCTCGAGGAGCACTCCGTCCGGGTCGAAGAAGAACGTGATTCGCACGCCTCCTTCAGCATCCAGGGGATCCAGGTGGAAGGTTGTGCCCGCAGCGCGCAAGCGATCGACGAGAGGATCCAGTTCGGCGACCTTGAAGCCGATGTGCCGGAACCCGGTTTGCAGATCGTCAGGCTGCCATGCCGAGGGGCCGCCCTCCGTACGGTGCAACTGAAGCGTCGCCGTGACGGCGTCCAGCACTGCGCCATCCGCATCCGGAGTGTCTATGGGCTGCAAATCCAGCAGCCGCGTGTAGAAATCGACCGAACGTGCGACGTCAGCGACATTGAGGTGAATCGAGCGAATGCTCAAGGAGGGTCCCTTCGACGTGGAGGGCCGCGGAGAAGCCCACGGCGTACTTCCTTAGGTAATGTTAGTTAGTCGAGGCATAGCCGTGCGGTTCTCTCACCCGCGGGCCTGGTGGTCAGTCGCCGGAACCAGCCCTGTAGGGACGGACGTGCGGTGTGAGCGCCTGCTGCAAGGCAAGCGTGGCAGCCCCTACCGCAGCCGGGTCGAGTACCGGGTCGGAAAGAAGAACCTCCACCGGATGGAGGTGCCGCGTCCTAGCGAGGCGAGCGATTGTCTCCCGAGCTACGCGCAGGTAGATCGCCCCGGCGTCCGCGAACCCGGGGCCCGCGAAGTACAGCCGGTCCAGGTCGAGCACGTTCACGAGGGAAAGGAGCGCGTTCGCAAGGTAGTGTGCCGACTCCTCGATGAGCGCTACGCAACGTTCGTCGCCGTTGACGGCGGCTCGCGCCACCCGGGCGAAATCCTGCCGGACGTTGTCACCGTGGCCGGAAAGCCTGAGGTCCGCCGCAAGCGTGTTCTGGCGCATCGCCCTCCGCACCACACTTCGCGGAGCGGCAAGCATTTCGAGGCAGCCGCGCGAACCGCACCAGCATTCCGGGCCGTCGACGTGCAGCACCATGTGGCCGATCTCGCCGACATTCGAGGAGGCGCCGCGGTACAGCGCTCCCTGGACCATGATTCCGCACCCGAAACCGGTCGCCATGTAGACCGTTGCGAAGTCTTGCGTCGCCGGGATCCGGCCGGCCCAGAATTGGCCGAGGGCGGCGCATGCCGCGTCGTTCTCGCGCACGACGGGCAGTCCGGTAGACGCCTCGAGGCTTTCGCGAACCGCGAACTTATCCCATTCCTCGGCGTTGAGAGAGAATCGCTCCGCAGTGTTCCGGATGTCCAGTCCCGCCCCCGCGACACCGACCCCCACCACGTCGGATCGATCGATCTCGAGTTCCGCCAGGAGGTCGTGAAGTTCGGCAGCGACACGCTGAATCCCCTCGCGCGGCCGGGTGCCTTCGATCCCTCGAGAAACAAGTCTGCCGACCATCGCCCCAGAGAGGTCGGTGACGACGTACGTGAGCCGAGCGTCATCCAGCGACAAGCCGATGGCGTAGCGGGCTCGGGCATTCAGCGCGAGGAGGGTCGGGCGCTTTCCTCCGGTGGAGTCACCGTAGCCCGTCTCCATAACCAGCCCGTCGGCGATGAGCGACTTGACGATACGAGTGATCGAGGCACCCGTCAGACCCGACATCTCGGCGAGCTCTATGCGACTGACCACATCGCTGGAGCGGATCATGTCGAGTATCGCGCTTCGTGTGTTCTCGGACGACGGCCCTATTCGCCGGCTGACGGTGTCCGCCATCACGCGCTCTCTCTCGCGACGATGAACGGCAGCGGCGCGGCGACGATGACGGGATCGTCACTGGTTGCCGCCCGCATGATGCAATCGCCCAGTAGCGCCCCGAGCTCACTCGCCCGGTTGTTCACGGCAGTGATTCTCAGCTGCGCACTCTGACACAGAACCGAGTCCGTCCAACACAGAACAGCCACTTCCGCCGGCACGACCAGTCCGTGCGCGGTGAGGGCGGCGGTCAACGCGACAGCAGCCACGTCGCTATCGACCAAGATGACAGCGGGCTCGTCTGCGAGGGCGGCCATCGCATCCTGCACCACCGCGTCCGGCCGCGATCGAATGACCTCGATTGCGGGCCCTCCTGACAAACGATCGATGGCCGCGACTCGAGCGTCGGCCATGCTCGTACCTTCTGGGCCGGCCACATAGAGCAATCGCCGATGTCCAGCCCCGCTGAGATAGCGGAGGATGACATCGAGGGAGTCCGCGGTGTCGTAGACGACGGCGGAGTAGCCGTCGACGTGGTCGGTCTCGCCCAGCGCTGCGAACGGAATTCCCAATTCGCGGAGCTCCCGCACCCTTCGGTCGTCGGAATCGACCCCGAAGAGAGCCACCGCCTGAACAGCGTTCGGCGAGCGCCACGCGCGATACACCTGCAACTCCTCGTCGAGGTCCTCGACGACGCGCGTGACGAAGGAGACGCCCGCATCGGCCAGAGAGTCGCCCAACGCCTGAACCAGCGCCACGGTGAGCCTGTCCTCCAGCGCTTCGCGGGTGAGCACGAGGCCGACGGCGGTCATTCGATCACCATACCGCTCGAAATGAAGCGGAGAGCGCGCCAACGTTTGCGTGTCTGACATAGTGCCCCCTCATATTACACGGCGTAAGTAAGTTCCCGCTACCACACCGGGTACGCGACGAAAGCGAAGCGATCGCTTGTAGGCGCCCAACTGTTGACGTTGATCGTTCCCTGACCACCGAATAGCGGATAGCTGGCGAGTGGTGTCGACCAGTCCGACGTGTCGACAAGTGTGACAACGACGTCGAGGTCCGCGGGGTGCCCCTCGGTTCCGGTCGGGAACGAAATGTAGACGGCTTTCGACCCATCGGGCGACAAGTGAGGGAACCAGTCGACCGTCTCGCTCGTATGCAAGCGTTCGACAGCGCCGCCACCGTCCGGAACACGCGCGAGTTGCGCGTGCCCTGGCGCTGTCGTGAAACCTTCGGTGTTGAAGTAGAGCCACGCGCCGTCGGGCGACCACTCCGGGCCGTCGATGTGGTCGGGGCCGGTGTCGACGACAGAGCCGCCGGTACCGTCGGCCGGCGCGACGACGAGTCTTCCGGGCGTGCCGAACTCGGTGATCTCGACATAGGCGATCCGGGAGCCGTCGCCGCTGACGCCATGAAGAAAGTGCCAGGCACCGTCCTCGGGCGAGACGCGCTCGATCGCGCCGCCCTCGAGGGACGCGCGGTAGATGTGCTTGTCCATCGTCGACAAGAAGATGGTGCCGTCGGGGCCGAGCACGTGATCATTGTTGACCGGAGGGAGGCCGTCGTAGAAGACCTCCTCGAGCGAATAGGGTGCGTCGACGCTGAGCTTCCACACCCTCCCGTTGCCGTTGACGATCAGGTGCTTTCCGTCGGCCGACCAGTTCGGTGCCTCGACCAGCAGATCATCGGTCGAGAAGAGCAGGGTGGGCTCTCCCCCGTCGACTCCGGCGACATAGATCTCGGAGCGCTGGCCGGGAGCAAGCTCGCGGTAGTCGGCCATCAGGCGACCCCTGGCCCGACGTTCGCAGCGTGGGTGACGCCCTCTGGGAGGCCGTTGGTCACCGGGGCGAACCAGGCGGCACCATGCACCTCGAGGAACATGAGCAGCACGTTGTCCTTGGTGATGCCGAGCTTGGAGATGTTGGTCGCGACAGCGTCCATCGCAGCCTGCTTCTCGTCGTCGGAGTAGCCGGACTGGGCAAGGATCTCGACGAAGATGATGTCGTCGCGGTTCTGCTCGGGGAAGGTCGGTGAGTAGAACAGCTCGCCGGGCTCGTGCAGGCGGAAGATCTGGAACAAGTCCTCCCGCGGCATCGCGAGACCCTCGACCATCCCGTCGATGATGGCGTCGCTCAGCTGCGGCAGGCGGCTGCGGTGCGATTCGTGGAGGTCGATGCGGGCGTGGGGCATGGGAGTTCCTTTCGTTGTTGGTCGTTTCGAGTTCAAGAGGCCGGTGTGGCGAGGCTCAGCTCGCCGAGAGCGACATCGCGCCAGCGAACGACTGCGCCGGGTGCCCAGCGGTCGTCGCCCGTGCGCAGGTCGTTGTCGTGCACTTCGAGGGCGAAGCCGTCCGCCGTCGCGGCGTACGAGAGGGGGTCGCGCTTCGCCTTCGGCTCACTTGGCTGCCTCACTCCATGCTTCTCGGGTGGTCGCGGCCAGTGACCCGCCGAGCAAACCAGCGAGCCAGAGCCCGCTCTTCTTGACCGTCCGCACCTGTGTTTCGTAGTCGACGTGGACGATCCCGAACCGCCGCGTATAGCCGTAGGCCCACTCGAAGTTGTCCATCAGGCTCCAGGCGAAGTAGCCCTTCAACGGGATGCCGACCGATAGCGCGTCGACGCACGCAGAGAGATGCTTCTCGAGGTAGTCGCGACGCTCTTCATCGTCGACCGCGCCGTCCACCAGTACGTCTTCGTACGCGGCGCCGTTCTCGGTGACGTACAGCGGGAGCTCCGGTCGAAGAACATGGGCCATGTGCAGAACGTCGACGAGGCCGTCCGGATGGATCTCCCAGCCCATTTGAGTTTTCGGAGCGCCGGTGTCGACCATCTCCACGAATTCGCTGCCCGGGTTCGCGCTGGCGACGCCGTCGGACGGGGCGGAGCCTGCCCGGACGGTGTGGCGGCTGTAGTAGTTGACCCCGAGGAAGTCGATCGGCGCGGCGATTTCGGCAGCGTCGGTCGCAGGATTCGCCGCGAACCAGTTCTGCTCGCCGAGATCGGCCAGGACGTCGACCGGGTAGGCGCCGCGAAGAACCGGTTCGAGGAAGAGACGGTTCTGCAGGCCGTCGATCCGCCGCGCGGCATCCTGATCCGCTTCGCTCGCAGTGGCTGCCTTCACTGAGTAGAGATTCAGGGTGATGCCGACGGTGGCTTCCGGGCTGATCTCCCGAATCGCGGCCACGGCGCGACCGTGGCCCAGGAGGAGATGGTGCGCTGCACGCGCGGCCTCGGGTCCTCGCTTCTTCCCCGGCGCATGAACGCCCGCTGCATAGCCCAAGAAGGCCGAGCACCAGGGCTCATTGAGGGTGATCCAGTGGGTGACCAAGTCGCCGAGGCCCTCCACGACGACGCGTGCGTACTCGGCGAACCGGTCTGCTGTCTCGCGGTTGAGCCACCCGCCCTTTTCCTCGAGAGCCGACGGGAGATCCCAGTGGTACAGCGTCGCGTACGGCGTGATCCCCTTGGCGATGAGGGCTTCGGCCAGGTTGCGGTAGAACGCGAGCCCCTCAGCGTGTGCGGGACCGGTGCCGTCCGGCTGAATCCGGGACCAGGAGATCGAGAACCGGTAGGCATCGAGGCCCAGACCGGCCATCATGTCGACGTCGTCGAGGTAGCGGGCATAGTGCTCGTCGGCCGGGTCGCCGGTGAGTCCGTCCGCGATGGCACCGGGAGTGGCTGCGAGGTCGTCCCAAATGCTGGGGCCACGCCCGCCGCCGGCGGTGAATCCTTCCACCTGGTAGGCGGCGGTCGCCGTGCCGACGACGAAGTCGTCCGGGAAATCGGCTCGGGTAAGGCTCATGTGTCAGTCTTTCCTTTCAGGCAGTCGCCACGCACGGTGGTTGGACGGCTACGGTTTTTACTTCAGTGCTCCGGCAGCGAGGCCGCGCTCGAAGAACCGCTGAAGCAGCAGGTAAGCGAGGATCTCCGGGATTGCGGTCACCACTGCCGCGGCGACGACCTTCGTCTGGTCGTTGTTGAACTCACCGACGAAGAACGATGGCACCAAGGTCACCGTCTGCAGCGCCGGATCCTGAAGGAAGACCAAGGGGAGCAGATAGTCGTTCCAGGTTCCGATCAGGGTCAGCACGATGATCGCAGCGCCGATCGGCCTGGTCAGCGGCCAGACGACGTGGAAGAAGCTCTGCCACGTCGATGCGCCGTCCACGCGGGACGCATCGAGCAACTCGTTCGGGATGCCGTCGACGAAGTTGCGCGCCAGCAGCACCGTGAACGGGATCTGCAGCGCCGTCAGGGGCAGGATCACTGAGATGAACGTGTTGTAGATACCCAGCGCTGTCGCCGTTGCGAACAACGGCGCCAGAATCACGACCTCAGGCAGCGTCAGGGCGGCCAGGAGAAGCCAGAAGAAGAGTTCCTTAGCCCGGATTCGGAGTTTCGAGAAGGCGAAAGCGGCCAGCATCGTGCAGATGTACACCACGGTGATCACGACGACCGCGATGATGATGCTGTTGCGGAAGAAGACCGGCAGCTCCGGAACGGCGAGAACCGCTGCGTAGTTACCCCATCCCGCTCCGGACAGCGATTCCTGGACCATCGCGACGAGCGGGAACACGAAAGGAAGCACCAGCAGCGTCGCGACGATCTGCAGGACCACCTTGGACGGCCAACGGCGCCCTTCAAGCATGACGAGCCTCCTTCCTTTCGACCCCGGTCATCCTCAACAGAATCGCGGCCGCCACGGCGAGCACGAGAAGGGTGATGGAGATCGCAGACGCATATCCGACCGCGTTCAGCGGTACGGCCTGACGGTAGATGAGTAGGCCCAGGAACTCGGTCGCGTAGTTGGGGCCGCCGACCGTGACGAGCTGGGGAATGTCGAACAGCTTGAGAGAGCCGATTGCGGTCAGCATCGCGATCGCCGCCGTCGTGCCGCGCAAGTTCGGCCAGATGATGCTCCTGATGATCCGGACGTTGCCTGCACCATCCAGACGCGCCGCCTCGATCATCTCCGGCGAGATCTGGCCGATTGCGGCGAAATAGAGGATGAACGAGATACCCGTGCCGCCCCAGATCGCGATCGCCATGATCACCGGAAGCGCCGTGCTGTCCTGACCGAGCCACGGTTGCTGAAGGCCGCCCAGGCCGATCGCAGCGAGCACCTGGTTCACCTGACCGGTCGGGGTGAACATGACCCGGAAGATCGGAGCCATCGCGGCCGGCGCGATCACCACCGGCACGAAGACCAGAACCTTGTACACCACAGCGAAACGGATCTTCGACTGGAGGAGAACCGCGAAGACGAAGCCGAAGAACACCTGTCCGACGAACGTCACGATGAAGAACGTGATCGTGTGCTGGATGCTCATCCAGAACACCGGGTCGGCCAGCATTCGCGCGTAGTTCTGGAGACCGACGAACACGGTGTCGGGACTCACTCCGTCCCAATTCAGGAGCGAAATGTAGCCGGTGTAGCCGACGCAGAAATAGATCACGCCGACAGAAACGACAAGTGCGGGAAGAAGCCAGAGAAAGTTGGCCGCGCGGCTGCCGTACAGCGTTTGCCGCCGCTCCAGCTTCCTGGTCGTAGGTGTTGCGAGAGTGCTGACCGTCGCCATAGTGGAACAACTCCGTTCTCATGGTCGGTCGCGGACCCCGAGGTCGGGGTCCGCGACCGGTTTGCTATTGTCCCGACTGCGACTGCAGCGTGGCGGCGGCCTGCTGCGGGGTCGCCTTCCCCGCGAGGACGGAACTCGCCGAGTCGAGCAGGGCCTGGTCCAGCGGGCCGGAGATGTTCGCCAGGCGCGCCTCCGTCACGTTCGACGTGTACTTCGAGAGCCAGTCGAGCCCGGGCGTCTGCTTCGCGGAGTCCACCAGCGGAACGCTCTTGTAGTCGGGCGTGATCCCGGCGATGACCGGGTCCTCGTCCAGGTTGTTCGCGATGACCTGCTGACCGGCAGTGCTTCCCGAGAGCCAGGTCGCGAACGTCTCTGCCGCCGCCGTGTTCTTGGACTTCTTGTTGACCGCGAGGGCGTAGTCCGGGTCACTGAACGCTGCGATGGTGTTTCCGTTGCCTGCAACGTCCGGGAAGGGGATCGGCGCCATCGTGATGAGGTTGCTGGTCGAGGCGACTCCCGCGCCCTGCAGGGCGGCCTTCAACGTGTCAGTACGGGTGTACTGGCGGTACCACGTGCCCATCTGGACCATAGCGACCTTGCCGGACAGGAAGGCGTTGTTCACGTCCGGATACTGCTGGATTCCGAGGGCTCCCGGGTCGAGGATGCCGTCGGAGGTGAGGTCTTTCCAGATCGTGAGGGTCTTGACCATTGCCGGGTCGGTCCACTTGGCCTTACCGGTGACGGCGTCCTCATAGAACCCGGGCTTCACGCTGTTCGCGATGGTGTGCAGCGTGTCCTGCTCGAAGCCGGCCGGGTCGACCCCTTCGCGGAAGCAGCCCACATTGTGGGACTGGAATACCCGACAGACCTTCTCCCACTCCTGAAGATTGGTCGGGGCCTTGAGACCGTACTGGTCGAAGAGACCCTGGTTGATCCACATCATGCCCGACGCGACCTTGCCGATGGGCGCTGCCTTCAACTGGCCGTCGACCGTGAAGTCCTTCACGCCGGCTGCGAACATGCCTTTCTCCCAGTCCGACCCTCGAAGCTTCGACATTGCCGGAGTGAGGTCGACCGCATCGACACCGTACGTCTTCACCGCGGCACCCGTACCGCCGACGAGAAGGTTGAAGACGTCGGGGCCGCTGGATGAGGCAAGCGCCGGGCGCAGGGCCGCCGCGTAATCGGCGTCCTGGATCTTCTTGAAGGTGATGTGGATGTTCGGGTACGTCTTGTTGAACTCACTGATCGCGTTCTGGGCGACAGCCTGATCGGGCGTCCACCCCCACCAGTTCAGGTTGGCTTTGGTCGCGGAGCCTTGAGCTCCGCTCGAACCCGAGCAGGCCGCGAGTCCGGCCGCTAGCAGGCCCGCGGCAGCGACACCAGCTATCACGCGCACAGAACGGCGCATCGACAAACGAAACGACATTGTTTCTCTCCTTGAGAGGGCGAAGAATCTTGGAATTTTGCGGCCGGGAGTGGCGCCGAAAATCACAGTAACTCATTGGGACCTAAATTACAAACAGTGTGTAAGTAGGATATTCCCTATCGACATGCGGAGCGCGTGAGGTGCCAGTCGTCGACTGAGAGCCCGCGCCATCGTGTGACACAGCCGATGAGACCAAGGAGAAAGGGCGACCGATCCGACGAGGCCGCGGCAATTTGTTCGGGCACCCGGCAGCAGCCTTCTCCTGCTGCGGAGACTTTGTCTCTCAGATGCGAGCCGGTAGGGATCAATGATCAGTTCTGCGAGCCGGGAGGCGACTCCTGCGCGAAAGTGTCCTTCAAATCGCACCGAGAGCGTCCAGTCGTCCGGCGCCGCGGACGCCGAGGGTGGTGGACCTTCGCGTGCCGTCACCTCTGGTGGTGGGTGTCAGCGAACCGCATCAGGGGACCGACGGCTTCCGCTAGACCTTCCTGGAGGCGTCCGATGCGCTGCACCTCGCCGCCCGCCTGGGCGTGTCGGGCGGAGTCCGCTACGGCGATGCGGCGCTCGCGATCCTCCTCGGCCGGGACGAGGAGCGCGCCCGCTGGTTCGTCGAGCACGCGCTCGGCGAGCTCGCCGCCGACACGCCCGAGCTGGCGGACATGCGCGACACTCTCCGCGTCTTCTTCGACACGAGGATGCGCATCGCTCCGGCGGCTGAACGCCTCTTCCTGCACCGCAACACACTCATCAACCGGCTGGAGCGGATCCAGGCATTGCTCGGACATGGCGTCGCCGAGCGGTCCGCCGAGACGCAGGCGGCGCTCGTGATCGCCGAGTTGGTGGCGCACGTGCGCGAGACCGTCGACCGCCCGAGTGGCTGAGCCGAGCACGGCGCAGGACTGCAGACCGCGAAGGCCTCGAGATCCGCGTGATCACGCGGAAATCGAGGCCTTCGCCCTGTTCTACCCCGGCAGCTGCGGGGACCACACGTCGGATCGCAGCGTCAGTCGATCCCCGGAACGTCCACCCACGCGTCGTTCTCGGCGGACTCGACGATGGCGTCGTCGATCAGGGCCGTCTGGTAGCCGTCGCCGAAGTTCGGGCTGACACTCGTTCCGTTGGCGATGGCGGTGAAGAAGTCGTGCGCCTCGATGATCTTCGTCTCGCCGTAGCCGATACCCAGCGCCGGGATCGGCCACAGGTCCTTCCCGTAGGGATGCGCCGGCCCGGTGTAGATCGTCCGGAAGCCCCGGCGGTCGTCGCCGTCCGAGGCGAAACAGACCTGGAGTTCGTCGCGGCGCTCGTAGTTGAAGACGATGCTTCCCTCGGTCCCGTGCACCTCGAAGGTGATGAAGTTGTTCCGGCCGTAACCGTTGCGCGTCGCCTCGATCGAGCCGATGGCGCCGCCGGCGAAACGGATCATGGTCATCACCTGGTCATCGACATCCACGGCTCCGCGCGGACCGTCGCCGCCCCGTACGGTGCCGAGCGCATCGGCCCCGGACGACTGCAGCGGCCGCTCGGGGATCCACGTCGACATCATCGCGTTGACGGAGCCGAACTCGCCGACGAGGTAGCGGGCGATGTCGATGACGTGGGTCGCGATGTCGCCCAGGGCGCCGGAGCCTGCGATGGCCTTCTGGAAGCGCCACGACAGCGGCGAATCCGGGCTCGCGCTCCAATCCTGCAGGTACGTTCCCCGGAAGCTCAGGATCCTGCCGATCGCACCCTCGTCGATGAACTTCTTCGCGAGTGCCACTGCGGGTGTGCGGCGGTAGTTGAAGGCGACCATGTTGACGACGCCCGCTTCGACGACCGCGTCGTACATCTCCTTCGCCTCCGCCCCGGTGCGCGCGAGCGGCTTCTCACTGATGATGTGCTTGCCCGCCTTGGCCGCGGCGATGGCGATCTCGGCGTGCAGGTGATTCGGTGTGGCGATGTCGACCACGTCGATGGCGGGGTCTTCGACGACGCTCCGCCAATCGGACGTGGAGCGCTCGAAGCCGAAACGCTGCGCCGCCTCGGCGGCGAGCTCCTCACTCGCCTCCGCGATGGTGTGACGCACCGGGATGGCCGGGGCCGGCCAGAAGAACATGGGCATGGCGGCGTAAGCGAGAGAGTGGGCCTTACCCATGAACCCGCCGCCGATGAGGCCGACGTTGAGCTGTTTCATCTGTTGTCCTTTCGAAGCTATTTCGTTGGTTCCGCGCGCGGTCAGACCGCGAGAAGATCGCGCAGATAATTCCTGCTGAGCTCGGCGGCCTCGCGGGGATCGCCGTCGTACTCGTCCAGCTCGACCATGAGCCAGCTGTCGTACCCGCTGTCGCGGATGGCGGCGACGATGCCGGGCAGGTCCAGCTCGCCCTGGCCGAGCGGCAGGAAGGCGAAGGGGTCGCGACTCAGGTCCTTGAGGTGCACGTGGCTGATCCGGTCTCCGTACGTGCGGATGACCGTCGCGGGGTCGCCTCCGCCGGCCGCGAGGTGCGCGACGTCAGGGCAGAAGCCGATGCGGGTGTTCGGCAGCAGGCGATCGAGCTCGTCCGGGCTCTCGACGATGGTCGAGAGGTGCGGGTGGTAACTCGCAGCCAGGCCGTGGCTCTCGGCGATGTCGGTCACGAGGTCCAGGCTCTCGGCCAGCCGGGCGTAATCGTCGGCGGTCGTGCCGGCCGCTCTGCGCGCGCCTCCCCCGACCACCAGACGCTCGGCGCCGAAGGAGGCCGCGAGCTCGGCCGAACGCCGGATGCGGTGCAACTCATCGGGCAGGATGTCGGGGTAGATGAAGTTGGCTCCCGCATAGACGCTCACGAGTTCCACGCCCGCCCGGTCCAGGAGATCAGTGAGCTCCCCGGGCCGGTCGGCGAAGTCGACGAGGTTCCCGTCGAACATCTCGATGCCTTCGTAGCCCGCCGCCGCGATGTCCGCGACCGCCCGGCGCATGTCGCCGTGGGTCAGGTAGAAGAGGTCCTTGACGCTGGTCACCCCTGTGGGATGGCCGACGACGCCTCCCCACGTGATCGAGCAGTATCCGAGTCGCATTTCCGTTCCGCCTTTCCGATGGTTCTGAATCACTTTTTGCGGGCGAGCGCCACGGCGAGGATGATGATGCCGCCGCGCACGACCTGCTGTTGGCTGCTGTCCAGCCCCGCGAGGATGAGACCGTTGTTGATGAGCCCGATGAGCAGGGATCCGAACAGCGTTCCGATCACCGTGCCGCTACCGCCGAAGAGGCTCGTGCCGCCGAGGATGACCGCGGCGATCGCGGAGAGCTCGTCCCCGGAGCCCCACTGGAAGCGACCGGACTGCAGCCGGCCGGCGTACAGCATCCCGGCGATGCTGGCCACGATCCCGGAGATCAGCAGCACCTGGAAGGTGATCCGCTTGGTGTTGATGCCGGTGAAGTCCGCCGCGGTGCGATTGCCGCCGGTCGCGAGCACCTGCCGGCCGAACTTGGTGCGGGCGAGCACGACGGCGCCGACGGCGACGAAGAGGCCCGACCAGACGAGGAGCCCGGGGATGGGACCGATGTCACCGGAGCCGAAGACCGTGTTGAAGGTGTCGTCGAGGATCGGCTGCGGCGCCGAAGCCGTGATCCACTGGGCCACCCCCACCGCGATCCCCATCATCCCCAGCGTCACCAGGAACGACGGGATGCCGAGCAGGCTCACGAGGGCGCCGTTCGTCGCACCGACCAGGGCCCCGACCGCGAGCCCGGCGAGGATGCCGGGAATCGGCCCCCACGCGGAGATGCCCATCGCGGTGACGACGCTGGCGAGGCCGGCGGTCGAGCCGACGCTGAGGTCGATCTGAGCCGCTGCGATGACGAACGTCATCGCGACCGCGATCACGGTGATCGTCGACGTCTGCCGGAAGATGTTCAGAAGGTTGTTCGGCGAGAGGAACCCCTGGTCGCGGAGGAGGACCGCGAAGAACAGGAACACGACGACGAAGCCGATGTAGATGACGTACCGTCGCCAGTCCCAGGCGGTGATGACTTTTCCGAGGCCGAGACGGGCACGCGGCTCGGTGCTCTCGATGACCGGTGATTTGTTCATTCTTCAGACTCCCTGCACTGCACGTTGGAGAGATTCCTCGTCCGCGATGTCGCCGCGCTCGAGTTCGCGCGCGATCGAGCCGTCACGGATGACGAGGATGCGATCACTGACGGCGAGGAGTTCCGGGTATTCGGACGAGATGACGATGATGGCTTTGCCCGAGGCGGCGAGCTCGCGGATCCGCTCGAGGATCTCGCTCTTGGTTCCGATGTCGACGCCGGCTGTCGGTTCGTCGAGGATCAGCACGTCGGGGTCGGTTCCGAGCCATTTGGCGATCACGACCTTCTGCTGGTTGCCGCCGGAGAGCAGACGCACCGGTCGGCCGGGATGCGCGACCTTGATGTTCAGCCGTTCGATGAGCGACCCCGAGAGGGCTCGCCCCGCGCCCGTGTCGAGCAACGGTCCGCGGCGGATATCGTCCAGGAGCGGAAGGAGCAGGTTCTCGCGAACCGAATGGTCGAGCACGAGGCCCTGATCGCGCCTGTCCTCCGGCACCAGGGCGAGCCCGGCGGCGATCGCGTGTCTCGGCGACGAGAGCGAGAGCGGCCTGCCGTCGACGAGGACCTCCCCCCGAGCGCTGTCGATGCCGAACAGCGCTCGGGCGAGCTCGGTCCGCCCGCTGCCCATGAGGCCGGCCAACCCGAGGATCTCCCCCCTGCGCAGTACGAAGGAGACGTCGCGGACCCGATCGCCGGCGGTCAGACCGCGGACCTCAAGAAGCGGCGGTCCCTCCTGGCTGACCCGGTCCCGCTCCCGGTAGGTCAGCTGGCTCTCGACCTTCTTTCCCACGATGCCTTCCACGATCGCTTCCGGGGTCATCGCGGAGAGCGGCTCGGTCAGCAGCCGGCGGCCGTCGCGGAGGATTGTGATGCGGTCCGCGATGCGATAGACCTCATCCATGCGATGCGAGATGTAGATGACGGAGATCCCGCCGGCCTTCAGCCGCTCGATCAGTTCGAACAGGGCTTCGGTCTCGTGCCGCGCGAGGCTCGCCGTCGGCTCGTCCATGATGAGCACCCGGGCGTTCTGCGAGAGCGCCTTCGCGATCTCCGTGAGCTGCCAATAGGCCGTGCCGAGCCGGCCGACTTCCGCACGGGGGTCGATCTCGACGCCCATCCGGGCGAAGACCTCCTCCGTCTGACAAACGAGGGCCCGTTCGTCGATGAGGCCGAACCGGGTCAGCGGCTCCGAGCCGAGGAAGATGTTCCGCGCGACCGTCAGGCTCGGCACGAGGCTGAACTCCTGGAAGACCATGCCGATGCCGGCGGCCTTCGCGTCCTGGATGGAGGCGATGTTCACGGGCTCTCCCGCGATGAGGATCTCGCCCGCATCGAAGCGGTAGACGCCCTGGAGGATCTTCATCAGCGTCGACTTACCTGCGCCGTTGCCGCCGGCGAGGGCGTGCACTTCGCCGGATCGGACCTCGAAGTCCACAGCGTCGAGGATGACGACGCCGCTGAACGCCTTGGAGATGCCGCGCATCCGCACGACGTCGGTGGTGGTTGTGGTGGTCATAGAGTGCCTTTCGGTCGGCCGGGGGGCTGTGGGCCCCCCGGCCCGCTCGTCACTTCTTGTACGAGTCCTGCAGATCCTTCGGGGGATCCTGGTGGTAGACCTTCTTCCACGCGTCGAGCACGTTCGCGTGGTCGACCGGAAGCGCACTCAGGGCGATGTAAGCCGGAGCGGTCTTCCCCAGAAGGGCGCCTGCGCCCAGCCGCGCCTCGGTGACACCCTGATCGAACGGGACCTGGGCGCCGAGGCCGACGACCAGCTGGTTCTTCGCCAGCGCGATCGCGACGTTCTTGCCGAGGTCCTCTGTCGCGATCTTGAGATCGGCGCGGCCGGCGGCGCGTGCCGCTGCCATCACGCCTTCGGCCGGAACATCCCAGACGCCCCAGATGCCCGAGAGGTTCGGGTGGGCGGTGAGCATCGCGTTCGCCGCCGCCTGGGCGTCGCCGGCGAAGTCCGGCCCCGCGATGCCCTTCTCCGCGATGATCTTGATGTCCGGGTATTCCTTGGTGATGGTGTCCTTGAAGCCCTGGTAGCGCTGCTTCGTCACGAAGAAGTCGGCCTGGTGGAAGATCGTGCCGATGGTTCCCGTGCCGCCGAGCGCCTTCGCGAGTTCGTGGGCGGAGACGACGCCGTTGCCGTAGTTGTCGGCGGAGACCACCGAGACGTAGTCCTTGCCGGCCGTCAGGCCCTGCGGGACGTTGTCCATGAACACGAGCTTGGCTCCGGTGGCCGCGGCGGCCTTGTACGCGGATGCCGTCGCCACCGGGTCGGTGGGAATGGAGACGATGATGTTGGGCTTCTGGGCCTCGACCGTCTCCAGGTCCGACACCTGCTTGTCCGGTTTGAAGTTGGCGTCGGTGGTCGCGATGACCTTGATGCCGAGCTTCTGGAATTCGCTCTTGAGGCCCGCGATCTGTGCCGTCGCCCAGTCGTTGCCCCCGTAGTGCATGACGATCGCTGCGGTGGCGTTGAGCCCGCGCACCTTGGCGATCTCTTGCGCGCTCAGGTCGGCGGCGGAGGCAGGGGACGGCGATTCGCCGTTCGGGCCCTTGCTCAGCACCTGTCCGGTGACCTTCTTGAGCGCTTGCTCCGCCTTCTGCGAGGCGGCCGAGTTGTCGTTGCTGCTGGCGCTCGTCGTCGAGCTGCAGCCGGCTACCGCGAATACGAGCGCGGCGCCTGCTGCCAGCAGTGCTGTTCTACGGAACATGGTCTCTCCAGTACCTTCGGAATGGCGACGGGGAGGTGTTGGCATCGCGCCGGTTCGCCATCAAACCGGTGCGCCTCTTCGGGGAAGTGCCGCTCAGCTGCGCCGTCTTCGCGAATCGGCGAGGACTGACGCACGCAGTGGACGTCGCAGCTCGGGCCCTCTGGCCGTTCGCCCTTCTCGTCGACAGTCGTCACTGACATCGGAGGCGAGGCGTGATTTCGGAGAAATCTACCGGTGGACCCGTCGTGAACGTTCACAACGTCTCCACATCGTGAACGTTCACGGTGTCGCTTGTCAAGTCACGGATCGATCACGCGCTCGAACTCGTCAGCGCCGCCGAGCGGATCAGCGCGCGCGAATCGCGCTCTTCCTCACCACCAGAGTCGGCACATGCGGGGCGCGATCGGCCACGTGACCCTCGACCGCGCTCAGGAGGACGTCGATCGTCGCGCGCGCCAGCGCCGGGAAATCCTGCCGGACAGTCGTGAGAGGCGGCAGAAAGTAGTCGGACCCCTCGACGTCGTCGAACCCGACGATGCTGACGTCCTCGGGCACACGCACACCGTTCTCGACGAAGGCCCGGATGAGCCCGAGAGCCGTGTGGTCGCTGACGGCGAAGATCGCGCCAGGGACCCGTCCCTCCTCGATCAGGCGCAGGCCCGTCTCGTACGCCCACTTGGGGCTCCAGTCGCCCTCGATGCACAGGCCCGGCCGGATGCCGGCATCGCGCAGCGCGCTCTCCCAGCCGCGCTTGCGCACCAGGCCGTCGAACCACTCCATCGAGCCCGCGATGTGCGCGATGTCGGTGTGACCGAGATCGATCAGATGCTGGGTGGCCATCCGGGCGCCCAGCTCCTGATTCTCGGAATACGTGACGACATTCGGTGTGCCTGAGGCGCCTGCCGCGATCATCTCGACCGGCACGCGGACCGACGCGTTCACGGTTGCGGACGCCATCGAGAGCCGTGGCGCGATGATGATGATGCCATCGACACCCAGCTCATCGAGGGTGTCGAAGGCCGTCTGCACCGACGCTTCGTAGGGCTCGTTCACGGAGACGACGGTCGCGGTGTATCCGCGCTCGCGGATGACGCTCTCGAGCGAGAGCAGAGTCCCGACGGGGCCGAAGCGCGGCGAGCCGTCCGTCACGATGCCGATGGATGTCGAGCGGTTGGTGACCAGAGCGGCCGCCGCGCGATTGCGGTGGTATCCGACATCGGCGATGATCTGCTGGATGCGGGCCCGGGTGGCCGGGCTGACGTCCGGCGCGCTGTTGATGACCCGTGACACGGTCTGATACGAGACCCCCGCGATGCGCGCCACATCGTTGATCGATGGTTTCCGGCCGGGCACGCGCCCCCCTCTAGCTCAATGTTGGACTCAACTGTACTTCCCCGGAAATCCGGTGGCTCGAACCACCCGCCGGGCGGCCGAGGCGTGACGCCGGCGGCCTCAGCGGGCTGAGACCACCGGCGTCACCGCCGTGGCTTTCGTCAGGTGCTACGCGGCAGCGGGCTTCCACTCGCCGCCGAGACCGCCGAGGCGCCAGCCGTCTTCACGCACGCCTGTGGACAGCGGAGCGGACAGGTGGCAGATGGTGACGCTGTGCGGCGGCAGGATGACCGCGCCGGTCCCGTCCGAGACGTCGACCCGGCTGGGAACGACGCTCTCGGGGCTGCTCACGTCGTTGAACGCGTCCGGGCTGTCACCTGAGAGCACCGTCGCCTCGATGGGACCGGTGACGAGCCGGCCGTCCACGCTGATCTCGCAGCGAGCGGACTCGTCGGGGTTCTTGTTGATGAGGGCGAGCGAGACCCGTCCGTCGGTGGAGGAGATCGTGGCGATCGCGTCCACGCCCGGCACCTCGGTCGCGCCGGTGGCGAGCGGCCGGCTCCACACCGCGGCGTCGAGGACCTCGTCCTGCAGGAGAGTCGCGTACATCTGCATCACGTGGAAGGTGGTGCGCTTCACGATGCCCTCGGGGTGCACATACAGGGGGCCGCGGGTGTTGACCGTCGGAGCCATGTTCGCCATGCGCACGCTCCCCGCGTGGCGGAGGCACGCGTTGAGGAAGGACGCGGAGAACACCGCATCCGCCATGGTGTAGGTCGAATTGTCGTCGTTCAGGTCGCGGGCCTCGACGGAGCCCTCCCCCGACCACGGGTGGTGCCAGCCGCGCAGGTTCCACTCGTCGAAGGCGATCGCGACATCCTGCTCGCTGGCGCGGATCATGGCCTCGACGCGGGCGATCGCCTTCTCCGGCTCGAGGGTGAGCGCCATCGCCTCGAGGTAGCTCGAGGGCTCGTTGACCGCGTCGAGGCGGTCCCAGTAGCCGTGGATGGAGATGTAGTCCAGGTACTTTCCGGCACTGCGCAGGAGCGGCATCGTCCAGTCGAGGTCGTCGACGGCGGCGGCGAGGAGAGACACGTTCGGGTCGATGCGACGCATGATCTTCGCGGATTCCGTGACGAACGCCGCCCATTCGGCGGGCGACTTGGCCCCGATCTCCCAGTCGCCGTAGTTCTCGTTGCCGATGCTCCAGTAGCGGACACCGTACGGGTCGGCGTGACCGTGGGCGGCGCGCAGGTTCGACCATTTGCTGCCCACTTCGAGGTTGGTGTACTCGAGCCAGTCGCCCATCTCGTCCGGCGTGCCCGTCCCCGCATTGGTGCAGATGTACGGCTCAGCGCCGAGCTCGCGGCACCAGGCCATGAACTCGTCGGTTCCGAAGGTGTTCGGATCGGTGACGCGCCAGGCGCGGTCGTACGTCGGGACGCGGTCGGGCCCGACTCCTTCGAGCCAGTGGTAGGCCGACACGAAGCATCCACCTGGCCAGCGGATGGACGGCACGCGGAGTTCGCGCAGCGCGTCGAGGACATCCGTGCGGAACCCCCGCTCGTCGGCGAGCGGCGAGCCCGGCTCGAAGATGCCGCCGTAGATCTGGCGGTGGAAGTGCTCGATGAACTGGCCGAAGACGTCCCGGCTGTAGCGGACAGCGGGACGACCGGCGGCGATGTCGATCGTGGCGGTGACGGTTGCGGGCATGGGACTCCTCACGGATGGGGCGGCAGTTCGTTCTGCGCCGGCTGGATCAGTCGGACACGACTTCGTTGTTGCGTCGACGTCCGAGTGCGTTTACGCTACATCGTTGTACCCAACGAGTGCAACGCTGTACCCACCGCATTCGTTCGAGCAACTGCAACGAGGGAGTTCTCAATGAAATTGACACCACTGGTCGCTGTCACGGCTGCCGCCATCGCCATCGCAGGCCTCCTGGCCGGGTGCAGCGACGGCGGTTCGAGCGCGGCCTCGGACCCGAAGCTGTCCGGCTGCACGAACAAGATCCTGAACCCCAAGGCCCCCGAGGTCTCGGTCTGGGCCTGGTATCCGAACATGCAGACGATCGTCGACAACTTCAACCACGAGCACACCGATGTCCAGGTGTGCTGGACCAACGCGGGCGCCGGTGCGCCCGAGTACACGAAGTTCCAGACGGCCATCGCCGCCGGGCGCGGCGCGCCCGACGTGATCATGCTGGAAGCCGATCACCTGACCAACTACGAGCTGCAGGGCGCGCTCGTGGACTTGAGCGCCTACGGAGCCAACAGCCTGAAGTCGCACTACACGCCCGGGTCGTGGAGCGACGTCTCGCAGGGCGGCAAGGTGTACGCGATCCCTGTCGACGGCGGCCCGATGGGGCTGATCTACAACCAGGCCATCCTCGCCAAGTACGGCATCACCACGCCCCCGGCCACGTGGGACGAGTTCCAGGCCGACGCCGCCAAGGTCAAGCAGGCCGGCGGTCCGCTCTTCGCGGACCTCGCCGCGAACCAGCCGGCGACCATGGTCGCCTACCTGTCGCAGAAGGGCGCAGCCCCCTTCGACTACGACCTGAAGCAGCCGAAGACCATCGGCATCCACTTCGACACCCCGCAGGTCAAGAGCGTGCTGAACTACTGGCAGGGCCTCGTCAAGGCCGGTCTCGTCGGCACCCAGGACCAGTTCACGAGCGACTACGTCGCCGGGTTCAGCAACGGCAAGTACGCGACCTACCCCTCCGCCGCGTGGACCCCGAGCTATCTCAGCGGCGCGGGGGTCGGCAAGGACCAGGCCTCGAGCGACTATCGCGTGGCGCCGATCCCGCAGTGGGACACGAGCCACCCGGTGGCGATCAACTGGGGCGGATCGACCTTCGCCGTCACCACCCAGGCGACGGACAAGCCGCTCGCCGCGAAGGTGGCGAAGAGCCTGTACGCCGATGACGCTTCGCTCACCGCGGGGTGGCAGTCGCAGAACATTTTCCCGCTCAACGAGCGTGCGCTGAAGTCGCAGGAGTTCGTCAACGACAAGAGCCAGTTCTTCGGCGGTCAGCTCGCCCAGAAGGAGGTCTACATCCCGGCGTCGAACGCCTACAAGGGCTTCAACTTCGGGCCGTTCACGGTCTACTTCTACGACAAGCTCCAGACGCAGCTCGTCGCGCTGAACGAGGGTTCGGTCACCGGCGACCAGGTCGCCGCGAACGTTCAGTCCCAGATGGTCGCGTACGCGAAGAGCCAGGGCTTCACGGTCAAGTGAACACCGCCGGGTGGGGGGGCGCAGCCGCCCACCCGGGACCACAAAAAAGGAAAAACAACAC
>NZ_JBXAPS010000001.1:1547512-1591155 GCF_058806435.1 Leifsonia sp. GW821-FHT13C09
CGCGGCGGGGGGGGCCCCCCCCCCCCCCCCCCCGGGCCCACGAAAGCGGAAGAACAACATGTCTGTACTCAGTTCACCATCCGAGTCGGCGACGCAGCCGCGTCCCGTCGGCCCTGCTCCGGCTCCGCGGCAGCGACGTGTCGGACGGAGGCGAAGCGTCGTGCGAAGGCGGGGAATCGTCGGAATGGCCTTCGTGGCGCCGTTCGCGATCGTCTTCGTCCTGTTCCTGATCGCGCCCCTCGCCTACGCCTTCTACCTCAGCCTCTACACGAAGGGGCTGGCGACGGGAACCACCTTCGCCGGACTCGGCAACTACATCCAGGCGTTCACCGACCCGCTGTTCCTGTCGGGCGTGTGGTTCGTCGTGCGCTTCGCCCTGGTGCTGATCCCGGTCCAGATGGCGGTGTCGCTGGCCGCCGCCCTCGTGCTCGACGCCGTCACGTCCAAATTCGCCACCCTGTCGCGGTTGTTCATCTTCCTGCCCTACGCCATTCCGGCCGTGATCGGCGCGCTGATGTGGGGGTTCCTCTACAGCCCCAACTTCGGGCCGCTGCAGCAACTGGCGAGCGTGTTCGGCGCCCAGGCGCCCAACCTGCTGGCGCACGGCACCGTCTTCTACGGCCTGGTGAACGTCGTGACCTGGCAATGGTCGGGCTACTACATGATCATCATCTACGCCGCCCTCCAGGGCATCGACCCAGCCCTCTACGACGCCGCTCACATGGACGGAGCGAACAGCTGGCAGATCGCCTTCCGCATCAAGGTGCCGCTCGTCACATCGTCGCTGATGCTCATCCTGGTGTTCGCGCTCATCGGGACGCTGCAGTTCTTCACCGAGCCAGAGGTCTTGCAGACGATCTCGAACGGCTCCATCACACCGGAGTTCACGCCGAACATCTACGCCTACACACTGGCGTTCTCCTACGGGCAGTTCAACTACGCCTCCGCGATCTCCTTCGCTCTCGGACTCGTCGTGTTCATCGCCGTCTACGTCTTCATGTTCTTCACCCGCAAGAGGGGATCCCTGTTCTCATGACCGCGCTCGACCGCACCCCCCGCCTCTCGCAGCGGAGCTCCCGCTTTGCGGATGGCGCCGCGCACCTCTTCCTCGCGGTGCTGGCGATCTACTTCCTCATCCCGCTCTGGTGGGTGATCGTGGCCAGCACCAAGGACGCGCACGGGCTGTTCTCCGGCCTCTCCGGCGCGCTGTGGTTCGACGACCACTTCGTCCTGTTCCAGAACATCTCCGAGCTGTTCACCTACAACGGCGGGATCTACCTGCGCTGGCTCGGCAACTCGGCGCTGTATGCCCTCGCCGGCGGCGGCGGCGCGACCGCGATCGCGGTGCTGGCCGGCTACGGCTTCGCCAAGTTCGAGTTCCGCGGGCGCAACTTCGCGTTCGCCCTGCTGCTCGGATCCGTCATGGTTCCGCTGACGGCGCTCGTGATCCCCACGTTCATCCTCTTCTCGAACGTGCACCTCACGAACACCGTCTGGGCTGTGATCCTCCCGTCGCTACTCAGCCCCTTCGGTGTGTACCTGATGCGCGTCTACTGCGCGGACGCAATCCCGGACGAACTGCTGGATGCCGCACGCATGGACGGCGCGGGCGAGTTGCGGATCTTCTTCCGGGTGGCCCTGCCCCTGATGCGCCCCGCCGTCGTGACCGTGCTCCTGCTGTCGGTGGTCGCGACCTGGAACAACTACTTCCTCCCGCTGGCGATGATCTCCTCGTCGAACCTCTACCCGCTCACGGTGGGCATCGGGTTGTGGCAGTCGCTCGCGTCCGCCAACAACAACGGCGGTCAGTCCCTGTGGAGCCTGATCATCTGCGGCGCTCTCGTCTCGATCGTGCCGCTCACCGTCGCGTTCGTGTCGCTCCAGCGCTATTGGCGTGGCGGCCTCTCATTGGGCAGCCTGAAGTAGCAAACTCTCTCCTACGGCCATCCGTCGACACGATGGGACCGGGCCCCGGAGAACCACCATGAGCGCCCGTCCGGTACGGCGCACCATCGCGAAGGAGCCGATCCATGGAGCAACGAGCGACGTTGAGAGACGTTGCCGCGCGCGCCGGGGTGTCGTTCAAGACCGTCTCGAACGTGGTCAACAACCAGGGCAAGATGTCGGAGGAGACCCGCCGGCGGGTGCGGGCCGCCATCGATGAGCTCGACTACCGGCCCAACCAGTCCGCCCGCGGCCTCCGCCTCGGGCGCACCGGCCTCATCGGCCTCGTCGTCCCCGATCTGCGGCTGTCGTACCATGCCTCGCTCAGTGCGCAGATCTTCGAGGCCGCCGAACGGCGTGGGCTGGTGCTGTTGATCGAGCAGACCGAGCTCGACCGCCGGCGCGAGATCGAGGCCCTCTCCAACGCGCGACGGCAGATGACGGACGGCGTCCTGTTCTACCCTGCGCTGCTGACGACCGAAGACGCCGACCTTCTGACGGGCTCGGGCCCGCTCGTTCTTCTCGGCGAGACGATCCAGACCGCGACAGTGGATCACGTGACCATCCAGAACGTCGAGGCCGCCAAGGCCGCGACCGAGTACCTGCTCGAACTCGGCCATCGCCGGATCGCCGCGGTCGGTGCGAGACCGGACGAGAAGGTCGGCGCCGCCGTCTTCCGACTGGAAGGCTACAAGGCCGGCCTGGAGGCCGCCGGGATCGCCTTCGATCCGCAATTGGTGGTCGAGGGCGGCCCCTGGCACCTGCGCGACGGAGCCCGTGCGGTTTCGGAACTTCTCGATCAGGGCGTCCCGTTCGACGCGATCTTCGCATTCAACGACACGCTGGCCCTGGGCGCGATCTACGCGCTGCAGGCCGCGGGGCTCCGCGTGCCGGCCGACGTCTCGGTCATCGGAATCGACAACGTCGAGGAGGCCGAGTTCTCCAGCCCCGCACTCACCACGATCGACGTCGGAAGCGCCGAGATCGCGGAGGCCGCTGTCGACGCCCTCGTCGCGCGGATCGGGCAGCCGGATGCGCCCACCCACGTGACCCGCGCCCGGTACCGGCTGGTCACCCGGGACTCCACCAGCCGCCGGCCTGCCACCACGTAACGGACCCGTCGCGGGGTTACCCTGTCCGCAGTCCCCCGGGTGCCCCCAACTCCCGAGAGCGCGCCAACAGCTCCGTCAGCGCCGTCACTGCGAACGGGACGAAGTCTTCGGTCGCGTCAGCGCGGAGCCACCGTTCGAAGCCCACGCGGAACGCCAGCAGCCCCAGCTCTGCTGCGAGCCGGGCGGTGAGTTCCTCGACGCCGTGCTCTTTCAGGGCTTGGACGATCGAAGCGGCGAGGTGGGCGAGCTTGAGCTGGCCTCGCTCTTCGAGTTCAGCGTTCCCTCTGGTGATCGCGATCCGGCGGAGCGCTGCGGCATGGCGTTGCGGGGTCATGACGGCGCCGACCGCGATGAGCGAGGAAGGCGTGCGGGTTCGCGACATCGCTGAGGCCATCGGCCGGCGTCTCGGTGTGCCGACAGAATCCCGGCTGCCGGAGGACCTGGGCATGCCGCTCGGCGCCGTGCTCGGCGCAGACATGCCTGCCTCCAGCGTCCCCAGCCGACAGCCGCTCTCCTGGGAGCCGACGCATCCCGGTCTGGTCGACGACATCGAACACGGCCACTACTTCGACTAGCCGAAGAGACCTCCCGTTCCGGATCGTCGCCGCGCCGCGTTGTCCGGCATCCGCGCACCCGGCAGAATGCTCGGGATGGGGGTCTCGATCGTCGTTCCCGCCGCGTGGGGGCGCACCTACTTCGCGCTGCAGGCGATCGCGGGCGCCGCGTGGTGGATCGCGGTGTTCGGCTCGCCGTTCGTGCGCACCGCGACGCTCGGCGCGCTCGATCCGGTCGCGGTAGCTGCGGCGGACGTCCCCCTCTTCGTCGCGGCGTCCGCCCTCGCAGCCGTGGGATGGCACCTGGCGGCGGTCGTCGCGACGGGCTGGACCGGGCTCGTCGCGGTCGGTCTGGTCGTGTATGCCACCGTCACCGCGGAGGCCGGCTGGGGCGTGCTCCTCATGCTCGGGGCGGCAGGATGCTCGCTCCTCGCGCTCTCGGCAGTACTCCTCGGGCGCCTGCCGGCCGAGTGGATCGTACGCGGACCGTTCCGCTTCCGCCCGGCCCGGGCGAACGCCTGCCGCGCTGCTCCTCGGGACGCTGGGCCAGATCGCGGTGTTCTGGTCGTTCTTCCTCGTCGTCCTGCCGCTGGCCGTCATGTTCCTGGAACGACGGTGGGGTGTCGGCGTCGACGTCCCGCCCGTGACGGCGGGCGTGGGCGCTGTCGTGCTGATCGCCGCGAGCGCGCTCGGCATCTGGTCGGCGGTGACGATGGCGACGCTCGGGGGCGGAACTCCGCTGCCGGTGGCGATGGCGCACCGGTTGGTCGTCGCGGGTCCCTACCGCTGGGTGCGCAACCCGATGGCCCTGGCCGGGATCGCCCAGGGCGTCGCCGTGGGACTCCTGATGGAGTCCTGGCTGGTGGTCGGCTACGCACTCGCGGGCTCGCTGGTTTGGAACACTCTGGTCCGCCCCTTCGAGGAGGCCGACCTGGAGGAGCGCTTCGGCGCCGGGTTCCGCGCCTACCGCGCGGAGGTGCGTTGCTGGCTGCCACGGGCGAAGCCGTGGTCCGCTCCCGCGGCGGCTCCGGGCGCCGCCGGGGTCCGTGACGGCGACGAACGAACCGCCGCCTAGGTAGCGGCCGGTCTACTCCGAGGGGTGGCCGTCCCGCCATCGCCGGGCGCATGCTTGCAGTACCCGATCGGGCGTCCGATCGGGTGCTGACTCCTGGATCGTGCGGAGGACGGCAGCGATGGTGAGCAGGACTCTGGAGACCGACTATCTGGTGGTCGGCGCCGGCGCGTCGGGGATGGCGTTCGCGGACTCCTGATCGCGGCGTCCGACGCCGACGTGATCATGGTGGATCGGCGGTTCGCGCCCGGCGGCCACTGGAACGACAGCTACCCCTTCATCCGGCTGCACCAGCCGTCCGCGTACTACGGCGTCGACTCGCTGCCGCTCGGCGCCGACACGATCGATACGACCGGAGTCAATGCCGGGATGTACGAGCGCGCGTCGGGGCGGGAGATCTGCGCGTACTACGAGCGGGCGATGAACGAGCGGCTCCTCGCCTCCGGTCGGGTCCGCTTCTTCCCGCAGCACGACTACGCCGGGCACGGGGAGGTCGTCTCCCGGCTGACCGGCGATCGCTTCGAAGTCGCCGTGCGCCGAGCCGTGGTCGACGCGGCCTACCTGGAGCCCCGTGTCCCCGCCACCAGCCCTCCCGCGTTCGAGGTGGAGGACGGCGTCCGCTGCGCGCCCGTGAACGAGCTGGCCCGCCAGGAGGAGCCCCCGGACGGTTACACCGTCGTCGGCGCAGGCAAGACGGGGGCCGACGCGATCCTCTACCTGCTGCAGAACGACGTCCCGCCAGCGATGATCCGCTGGATCAAGCCTCGCGAGGCCTGGTACCTGAATCGCCGGTTCACGCAGGGCGGCGAACTGCTCGCCACGCTGTTCGACGGACTCGCGCTGCAGGCGGAGGCGTGCGCGGAGGCCGGGTCGCAGAGCGAGCTCCTCGATCGCCTGGCCGAGACGGAGCAACTGCTGCGCGTCGACACCGACGTCGCTCCGACGATGTTCCGGAGTCCGACCGCCAGCACGGCCGAGATCGAGCAGCTCCGACGGGTCGAGGGGGTGACCCGCCAGGGACGGGTGCGTCGGATCGAGGCCGACACCATCCGGCTGGAAAGGAGCGCCATCCCCACGACGCGGGGAACCCTGCACGTCTACGCCGCGGCCGGCGGTCTCAACCCGGCGCCCGAGGTCCCGATCTTCGCTCCCGGACGGATCCGGCTGCAGTCGATGCGGATCGGCCTCACACCGTTCAACTCGTCGCTGATCGGCTACATCGAGGCGACGCGCTCGGACAACGCGGTCAAGAACCGTCTCTGCCCGCCCAACCGCCAGCCGGACACCCCCGCCGATTGGCTCCGCGGCACCCTCATCGGGTGGCAGGCCGACGCCGGCTGGGCCCGGGAACACGACATCGCGGAGTGGATGGACGGGGCACGGACCAACATCTCGCGCGGACTCCGGGAGCAGCGGTCACGCCCGGAGCTCGCCGCCGCCCTGGCGCGCTATCGTGCCGGCCTGGAGCCGGCGATCGCGAACCTGCACCGGCTCGTGGCAGGGGGACCGTCGTAGCGCCACGCCACGACGACGGGTCGGGCTATCCCGCGAGCAGCGCCTCGTGCGCGACCTCGAGCAGCCGGTCGGTGCGGAACTCCTCATGCGCGGTGACCGTGAGCACGGCGTCGTGCGCGTCGTCGACGATGACGTACTGGCCGTAACGCCCATCGAACCGCCACAGCCCCGAGGGGCCCTCCCAGGTGGCGATTCCGTAGTGCGCGAGCGACCCGGTGTTGCCGGTCTCGCGCCAGCCGGTGTGCATCCCGTCGATCCAAGCAGCGCCGACGATCCGCTCGCCGCGCCACTCGCCGCGGTCGCGCAGCACCCGTCCGATGCGGGCCAGCTCCTCGGTGCGCAGGAGAAGGCCGGTGCCCGCGACGATCCAGCCGAGCGGGCACCGCAGCCACTGCGGGTTGTCGATGCCGAGCGGGCCGAACAGTCGGGGCAGCAGCCAGTCGCGCACGTCGCCGACGGCCGCCCCGAGCATCCGCATCGCCACGTAGGTGCTGGAGTCCGTGTAGAGGAAACGCTCCCCGGGACCGCTGGTGGGGCGCCGGAGCATCTCCTGCGCCACGTCCGTACCCGGGACGGGCTCGTCGCCGAACCACTGGAAGTCGATGCCACTCGACATCGTGAGCAGGTCGCGCAGCGTCACCCGGTCGACACCGGCTCCGAGCTCGAGCTGCGGGAGCGCCTCGGCCACGGTCGTGTCGAGCGTCAGGATGCCCTCGTCCACCGCGATGCCCGCGGCGAGCGCGCTGACGCCCTTCGACACCGAGTACAGGTTGACCCGGTCGTCGCTGCGCCAGCGGTGCTGCGCCTCGTCGCCGCCCACGAGCGCGTGGGCGCCGTACGCGCCCAGCCCCTCCCGGTCGATGGTGCGGACGAAACGACTCAGGAGGGCGTCGGCGGCGGTCATGTCTACATTCTGGCGGTTCGGGCGGTCGCGGCCGCGACCTCCGCCGCCATCGGGGCGCCCGGGGCGCACGTGATCGTGACGAATAGAGTTGGATCACACCCTTCCACGAGCAGAGGAGCCCCCATGCGGACGGTCCGACTCGGCAACAGCGGTCTCGAGCTCAGCGGGATCGTGCTGGGCATGATGTCCTACGGCGACCCGGAGCGCGGCAGCCACCCGTGGAGCGTCGGCATCGACGACGCGCGGCCCTTCGTGCGCCGGGCCTTCGAAGCGGGCATCACGGCCTTCGACACGGCGAACGTGTACTCCCTCGGTTCCAGCGAGGAGATCACCGGCGCTCTGCTGGCCGAGCTCGGCCCGCGGGAGGAGGTCCAGATCCTCACGAAGGTGAACGGGCGGATGCGCGGCGGCCGCAATGGCGCCGGGCTCTCGCGCGCCGCCATCATGCACGAGATCGACGCGTCGCTCACCCGCCTCGGTACCGACTACGTGGACCTGTACCAGATCCACCGATTCGATCCCGACGTGCCGATGGAGGAGACCATGGAGGCGCTCCACGACGTCGTCAAGGCCGGCAAGGCCCGTTACATCGGTGCCTCCAGCATGTGGGCGTGGCAGTTCGCCGAACTCCAGCGGGTCGCCGAGCTGAACCACTGGACCCGCTTCGTCTCGATGCAGGACCAGTACAACCTGCTCGACCGCGAAGAGGAACGCGAGATGCACCCGTACTGCCGCGCCACCGGCGTCGGCGTGCTGCCCTGGAGCCCGCTCGCGCGCGGCCGCCTGACCCGCCCGTGGGACGCCCCCGGCTCGGGCACCCGCGCCGACACCGACGAGTTCGGCAAGACGCTGTATCGCACGCACGTGGAGTCGAACCGCGCCATCGTCGACGCGGTCGCCGCGATCGCGTCCTCGCGGGACGTGCCGATGGCGCAGGTCGCGCTGGCCTGGGTCGCCGGCCGCGACGCCGTGACCGCCCCGATCGTCGGCGCGACGAAGCCGCACCACATCGACGATGCGGTCGCGGCCCTCGACCTCGCACTCACCGAGGAGGAGGTCGCCCGGCTCGAGGCGGCATACACGCCCCGGGAGCCCGCGGGGTTCTGACGACGCGTGGGGGCGGATCATCCGAATCCTGGCGTCCCACGACCCGCCTCCGGCGGATTCCGCTCCGGCCAGGTGACAATGGCAGGGCCGGCCGTCACCTCCAGGCCGGCGGAGGAGTGATTCGAGTGAAGCCGCCCGTGCTGCCCGGCCCGCGGACGCCGGACGCCCCCGCGCGCACCGACACGCCGGCGCCGCTAGTGCCCCGGAGCCGTCCCGCTCGCCGCCACCCGCGCAGCGTCTACGTGCGCAGGCGGATCGTCGCCGGCACGCTCGCTCTCGGTGTCCTCCTCGTCATCGCCGTCGTCGCGTTCGCCGTGTTCTCGTTCGCCGACCTGGTCACCGGCCTGCACCGCTCCGACCTCGCCTCCGCCGCGGGCGGCGAGCAGAACATCCTGGTGATGGGGCTGGACAGCCGGCTGGACGAGAACGGCGACGCGCTCCCGGCCGACGTCTACAACGCGCTGCACGCCGGAAACCAGGACGACGGCGGCTACAACGCCAACGTGCTGATGCTCATCCACATCCCCGCCGACGGCGGCAAGGCGGTCGGGATCTCGATCCCGCGCGACGACTACGTGCCGCTGGCCGGCTCGCCGGACGGCGTCACGCACTCGAAGATCAAGGAGGCCTACGGGCTGCAGCTCGACCAGACGCTCACCGCACTGATGAAGGCCGGCAAGCTCAGCCGCGCCGACGCCTACCAGGAGGCCCGCGCAGCGGCCAGGCGGACCGAGATCGCCACCGTCTCGACGTTCCTCGGCGGGGTGCCGATCAACCACTTCATCGAGGTCACGATGGCGGCGTTCTACCAGGTGGCCCAGGCGGTGCAGCCGGTCACCGTGTGCATCGCCGAGGACACCAAGGACCCGTACTCCGGCGCGGACTTCTCGGCCGGCGTCCAGCAGCTGACCGCCTCGCAGGCGGTCAGCTTCGTGCGGCAGCGCCGGGACGAGAGCAACCCGTCGCTCAACTTCACCGACCTGGACCGCGAGCGCCGGCAGCAGGCGTTCATCGTCTCGCTCGCGACGAAGCTGAAGAAGGCGGACACCTTCGCCAACCCGGCGACCCTGGAGTCGCTGATCTCGGCGGCCAAGCAGAACATCGCCCTCGACTCCGGGCTGAACCTGCTCGACTTCGCGTCGGAGGCCTCCCACTTCGCCGGGGGGAACATCACGTTCAACACGCTGCCGATCGCGGGCTACGGCGTGAAGGACGGCAAGGACGTCAACCTCGTCGACACGAACCAGATCCACGCCGCCGTGCGGCAACTCCTGAACCCGGCCACCGCGAGCCCCGCCCCGGCGAAGGCGGCCCCGTCGAAACAGGCACAGGCGAAGGGGGCGAAAGCCACGCAACCGTCCGGCTCCGCGGCCGCGGCGCCGGCCCCGGCGGCCGGGGCCTCCGCCCCGAACGGAACCTATACGGATCCCACCGCGCCGCTCCCCTCCGGCGGAGTGCCCTGCGTGAAGTGAACGCGCTGGAACGGCTGCAGCTCACGCTCGAGGAAAGGTCCTTCCTCAGCGCACCTCGAACCCCGCCGCCAGCAGGTCGTCGTCGCGCGACGACGACCCGACCAGCAGCTCGAAGCCGCCCGCCTCGACGCGCCGCTCCCCCGCCGCGTCCACGATCGTGCACTCCGCCACCGGCAGCGTCACGCGCACCCGCGCCGACTCCCCCGGCGCCAGCTCCACCTGGCGGTATGTCTTCAGCTCCTTGTCGGCCCAGCTCACGCTCGTGACCTGGTCGCGCACGTACACCTGCACGGTCTCCCGGACCGGGCGCGAGCCGGTGTTCGTCACCGTCACCGACGCCTCGACGGAGTCCGCCACGCCGAGGGTGGCGGCAGCCAGCGTCAGGTCGCTGTAGGTCACCGTCGTGTACGACAGCCCCTCGCCGAACGCCCAGGTGGGCGACTGGGTGAGGTCCGCGTAGCGGTCGCCGTGCTGGCCGCGGATCTGGTTGTAGTAGGTCGGCTGCTGGCCGACATGGCGGGCGAAGGAGATCGGGAGACGGCCGGAGGGCTCCACCTCGCCGGCGATGAGCTCCGCGAGGGCCTGGCCGCCCTTCATGCCGGGGTTCGCGGCCCACAGGACCGCGGCGGCGCGAGCGACGGACGGCGGCAGCACCAGCGGCTTGGAGGCCAGCAGCACGACGATCACCGGCGTGCCGGTCGCGATCACCGCGTCCAGCAGCGCGTTCTGGCCGCCGATCAGCTCCAGCGTCGCGGTGGAGCGGCCCTCGCCGACGAGCTCGATCCGGTCGCCGACGACCGCGACCACCACGTCGGCCGCCTCCGCGGCGGTGACGGCCTCCGCGATCAGCTGCTCGTCCGGTGCGCACGGCACGACCACCCGGGGCCGGGGCTGGCCGTCCGGGAACGTCGAGCCGCGCGGGTCGTCCTCCAGGGTGAGGATGTCGGCGCCGCGGGCATGGGTGACCTCCCAGCCGTCGATCGCGTTCAGTCCGTCGAGGACCGTCGTGATCATCTCGCGCGGCTGGCCGTCGAGCCAGCCGGCCTGCCCGGAGCCTCCGGCCCAGTCGCCGAGCTGGGTCTGGGCGTCGTCGGCGAGTGGGCCGACCAGGGCCACGCGGAGCGGCGACGAAGCCGCGAGCGGCAGCGTGCCGTCGTTCTCCAGCAGCACGATCGAGCGGCGCGCGACCTCCAGGTTGAGCTCGGCGTGGTCCGCGCTGCCGACCACGGCGTCCAGGTCGGGCGACGGGAGGCGCGGGTCCTCGAACAGGCCGAGGTCGAACTTCAGCGTGAGGATGCGGGCGACGGCGGCGTCGAAGGCGTCCTCCGCGAGCATCCCGCGCTCGACGGCCTCCAGGGCGCCCTCGTAGAAACGCGGCGTCGTCATCACCATGTCGTTGCCCGCCTTCACCGCCGCGGCCGCGGCGTGGGCGTAGTCGGGCTGGACCTTCTGCTCCCAGACCATCCGGCCGACGTTGTCCCAGTCGGTGATGAGGGTGCCGGTGTAGCCCCACTCGCCGCGCAGCACCTCGCTGAGCAGCCAGTCATTCACGGTGATCGGCACGCCGTCGGTGCTCTGGTAGCCGAGCATGAAGGTGCGGCAGCCCTCCCGGGCGACGCGCTCGAACGGCGGCAGGAACCAGCTCCGCAGCTTCCGCCGGGAGATGTCGGCCTCGCTCGCGTCGCGGCCGCCCTGCGTCTCCGAGTAACCGGCGAAGTGCTTCGCCGTCGCGAGGATCGCGGTCGGGTCGTCCAGCCCGGTCCCCTGGTAGCCGCGGACCATTGCGCTGGCGAGCTCGCCGATGAGGAAGGGGTCCTCGCCGAACGTCTCGCTGATGCGTCCCCAGCGCAGGTCGCGGGCGATGCACAACACCGGCGAGAAGGTCCAGTGCACACCGGTGACGGCGACCTCCTCCGCGCTGGCGCGGGCGACGCGCTCGATCAGTTCGGCGTCCCACGATGCGGCCATGCCGAGCTGGGTCGGGTAGATCGTGGCGCCCGGCCAGAACGAGTGGCCGTGGATGCAGTCCTCGCCGACCAGCAGCGGGATCCGCAGCCGGGTCTGCGCCGTGAGCCGGTTGGCCTCCAGGATGCGCTCCGGGGAGGTGTGCAGGATGGAGCCGACGTGGCGGCGCAGGACGTGGTCCTCCAGGTCGTCGCGCGCGTCCAGCTGGAGCATCTGACCGACCTTCTCCTCCACCGTCATGCGGTCGAGGAGGTCGCGGACGCGCTCGGCGGTCGTCAGCGACGGGTCCTGGTACGGAAGGGTCTCCTCTGCAACGGCGGTGGTGGTGGACGGGAGGATCGAGGTCATGCGGTGTTGCTTTCCGGGGTCGCTGCGGCCGGGGCCGTCGTGGAGGTCGTGCGCACCTGGGTGACGGCGGCGTTGAGGTTCATGCCCTTGCGCTTCATCGCGCGGGCGCGCTCGCCCGCCGAGCGCAGGCGCGGGTTGACGTATTCGTCGATGCCGAAGTTGATCAGGGCGAGGGAGACACCGAGCAGCGCGATGCACAGGCCGGCGGGGACGTACCACCACCAGTAGTCCGGGAACGCGTTATTCTGCTGCGCCCAGAACAGGATGGTCCCCCAGTTCAGGTTCGACACCGGGATGACGCCGATGAACGCGAGCGTGGTCAGTCCCAGCACCGCGGCCGTCATAGTGCCGACGAAGCTGGAGGCGATGATCGCCAGCAGGTTGGGCAGCATCTCCACCAGGATCACCCGGTGCAGTGGCTCGCCGTTCGCCCGGGCGGCCTGGATGAAGTCGCGGTTGCGCAGCGACATGGTCTGCGCGCGCAGCACGCGTGCGCCCCACGCCCAGCCGGTCAGGCCGAGCACCGCGGCGATGAGCGGCAGCGGCGGGTCCTGGAACTGCGAGGCGACGATGATCATCAGCGGCAGGCCGGGGATGACGAGGAACACGTTCGACAGCGCCGACAGCGACTCGCTCTTCCAGCCGCGCAGGTACCCGGCGGTGACGCCGACGACGATCGCGACGACCGTGGCCATGATCGTCGCCAGGAAGCCCACGACGAGCACGCCGCGGGTGCCGTAGACGAGCTGGCTGAAGACGTCCTGGCCGATGTGCGTCGTGCCGAGCAGGTGCGTGAACGACGGCGGCTGCAGCGTCTCCTTCAGGTTCTGCGCGTTCGGGTCGTACGGGGCGATCAGCGGAGCGAAAATCGCGACGAGCACGAACACGCCCAGGATGATCAGGCCGGCGGCCGACTTCGGGTTGCTGAACATGGCCAGCGAGGCCTTCAGCTGCGACCAGAAGGTGGTCTTCTTCGGCGCGGGCGGCTCGGGGGTCACCGCCTGGATATAGGCGGTCTGGGGCAGAGTCATGATCAGGCCTCCGTCTGGCGGGTGCGCGGGTCGAGGATGGCGTACGCGATATCGGCGATGATGTTCGCGATCAGGACGGCGAGCACGAGCACCAGGAAGATTCCCTGCATGAGCGCATAGTCCTTGGCGTTGGTCGCGTTGAGCAGAAGCAGGCCGATGCCGGGATAGGAGAACACCATCTCCATCACGATCGTGCCGCTGACGATGAAGCCGAGCGCGAGAGCGAAGCTCTGGATCTGCGGCAGCACCGCGTTGCGGGCGGCGTACCGCCACAGCACGCGCCGGTCGGGCATGCCCTTCGCCTGCGCGACGGTGATGTAGTCCTCGTCGAGCACGGTGAGCATCATGTTGCGCATCCCGAGCACCCAGCCGCCGAGCGAGACGACCACGATGGTGGCCATCGGGAGGGCGCCGTGCGAGAGCACCTGACTGATGAAGTCGGCGTTCCAGCCCGGGTCCACGCCCAGCTCGTAGGCGTGCCCCGCGGGGAACCAGCCGAGCGTCGTGGAGAAGATCGCGATGAAGATCAGGCCGAGCCAGAAGTACGGGATCGTGCCGAGGAAGGTCGTGATCGGGATGAAGACGTCCAGCCTGCCGCCGCGCCGCCAGCCGATCACGGCGCCGAGGGCGGTGCCGATCAGGAACGAGACCACGGTGGCGAAGCCGACCAGGCCGAGCGTCCACGGCAGCGCGGACGCGATCGCGTCGCCCACCGGCGCCATGCCCGTCGAGATGGAGACGCCGAGGTTACCGTGCAGCAGCATGTTCCAGTAGTCGAGGTACTGCTGCCAGAGCGGCACCGACTTGTCGACGCCGAACAGCAGGCGCAGCGCCTTCTCGGCGTCCGGGGTCAGCTGCCCCTGGCTGCGCGCCATATAAGACGACACGGCGTCGCCCTTCATCAGGCGCGGGATGAAGAAGTTGATCGTGATGGCCGCCCAGAGCGTGAACACGTAGAAGGCCACCCTGCCGCCGATGAACCGCCACGGGACGCGGACGCCGCGGCGCTCCGCGCGGGTGGCGGTGGTTCCGACGAGGGTCGGGTCGACGGGGGCGGAGTCTGCTCTCACGGTCTCCGTGCCCACTCTCTCGGTGCCTACTGTCTCAGCGCTCACAGCGCACCTCCTGCGGTCTGTGCGGTCAGGGCGCCGAAGTGCTTCTCCGGGTCGGGGGACGCGGCGCGGAGCTCGCGGGTGTAGGGGTCCTGCGGGCGGAGGATGACGTCGTCGGCGGGGCCGTGCTCGACGATCCTGCCCTGGTTGAGGACGATGATCTCGTCGCTGAAGTGCCGCGCGGTGGCCAGGTCGTGGGTGATGTAGAGCACGCCGAGCCCTTCCTCGCGCTGGAGGTCGGCGAGCAGGTTGAGCACGCCGACGCGCAGCGACACGTCGAGCATCGACACCGGCTCGTCGGCCACCAGCAGGGTCGGCCGGGAGGCCAGCGCGCGGGCGATGGCCACGCGCTGGCGCTGGCCGCCGGAGAGCTCGTGCGGCCGGCGGTCGATCACGGCGTCCGCGTCGAGCTGGACGCGGCGCAGCAGGCGCCGCACCTCGTCGTCCACCTCGTTCTTCGGGACGACGTGGTCCAGCCGGAGCGGGCGCTCGATGTGGTGCCGGATCGTGTGCGACGGGTTCAGCGAGGCGAACGGGTCCTGGAACACCATCCGCAGCTGCTGGCGGTACTGCCGCAGCCGCTTGCCCGAGCGCGGGATCGGGGCGCCGTCCAGCAGCACGTCGCCGCGGGTGGGCGTCTCGAGCTGGGTGAGGATCTTCGCGATGGTGGACTTGCCGCTGCCGGACTGGCCGACCAGACCGATCGTCTGGCGCTGGCCCAGCGTGAAGCTGACGTCGTCCAGGGCCTTCAGCTGCCCGGAGCCGCGGACGTTGTAGATCTTCGTGACGTTTCGGAACTCGAGCGTGGTCATCGGACGACCACTCCTCTCTCGCCGGTGAGGCGCGGGAACGACTGCAGCAGCTTCTGCGTGTACTCGTGCTGCGGGTTCGTCCAGATCTGCTCGGCGGTGGCGAGCTCCACGATCTCCCCGTCGCGCATGATCGCGATCCGGTCGCTGATCTCCAGCAGCAGCGGGAGGTCGTGGGTGATGAAGACGACGGAGAAGCCGAAGTCATGGCGGAGCTGGGAGATCTGCTTGAGGATCTCGCGCTGCACGAGCACGTCCAGCGCGGTCGTCGGCTCGTCCATGACCATGAGCTGCGGGCGGAGGGCGAGGGCCATCGCGATCATCACGCGCTGGCGCATGCCGCCGGAGAGCTCGTGCGGGTAGGAGCGCAGCCGCTGGCCGCCCACCTTCACGATCTCCAGGAGCTCGATGACGGCCGCGCGGCGTTCGGCCCGGCTCATGCCCGGCCGGTGCACCTGGAAGACGTCGTCGAGCTGCGAGCCGATGGTCGCCACCGGGTTGAGGGCGTTCATCGCCCCCTGGAAGACCATCGAGGTCTTGTCCCAGCGGAAGCGTCGCATCTCCTCCGCGTCGAGGGCGTTGATGTCGATGTCCTCGCCGCTCTCGTCGTGGAAGACGACGCTGCCGCTGGTGATCACGGCCGGGGGCTTGAGGAGGCGCTGCACCCCGTAGGCGAGGGTGGTCTTGCCGCAGCCGCTCTCGCCGGCGAGGCCGACGATCTCGCCGCGCTTGATGTCGAGGGAGACGTTCTTGACCGCCGCGACCGGCGGGTCGACGTCGTACACGACCGAGAAGTCGCGCACGGAGAGAAGGGAGTCTGTCATGGCGTCGCTTTCATGCTGTCCGCGGTCGCCCGGGGCGGACGACGGCTCGAGGCCGTCGCCCACCCCGGACGGTTGGGCTGAGGTCGCGCGAGGCGACTACTTGCCCGCGGGCTTCAGGTTCATCAGCACCTGGACGGCCGACGGCTGGGTCGGGTCGGCGGTCGCGTACTGGTCCTGCTCGCTCGGCCAGCCGACGAACTTCCGGGTGTTGTACTGCGCGAGCTGCGGGTGGGTGCCGATCGGGATCGCCGGGACGTCGTCCACGAAGATCTTCTGCAGCTTGGCCAGGGCCGCGGTGCGGGCGCTGTCGTCGGACGCCTGCGCGTACTCCTTCAGCAGGGCGGTCGCCTGCGGGTTGCTGTAGCGGCCGAAGTTGTCCGAGACCTTGCCGCCTGCGGCCTGGTCGAGGTAGCTGCTGTTCATGACATCGTCGTAGATGTGCCACGGGTTCGAGCCGGAGCCGGTCCAGTGCAGCACGGCGTCGAAGTTGCCGGACGCGACGTTGGCGAACCAGGTGTCGGCGTCCGGGGTGGCGACCTTCGCGTCGATGCCGAGCGTGGTCTTGAGCTGCGTCGCGACGAGCTGGATGCCCGTGACGTAGTCGTTCCAGCCCTGCGGGTCCTGCAAGGTGAAGGAGACCGCCTTGCCGGACGGGTCGGTCAGCGCGCCGGACTTCCAGGTGTAGCCGGCGCCGGTGAGGACCTTCTTGGCCCCGTCGACGTCGATCTTGAAGGTCTGGTCCTTGTAGTCGGACGCGATGTACTGGTCACCGGTCGGCTGCGGGATGCCCGTCACGTTGGTCAGCTCGGGGCCGGCGTTGCCGCGCGCCGTCACGGCGTGCGCCTTGCGGTCGATGACCATGTTGACGGCCTTGCGGAGCGCCACGTCGTTGAACGGCGCCTTCGCGGTGTTGACCACGATCATGTCCGGGCTCAGGACGTTGGCGCCCCAGAACACGTTGTGCTTCGGGTCCTTGTCCACGTAGTTCTTCTGGTAGTCCGTGATGAAGATCTGCGCCCAGTCGGTCTCGCCGCTCTGCAGTGCGCGGAGGAGGCCGGTGTTGTCGTTGTACTCGAGGTACTTGAGCTGGGCCACCGGGACGGTGCCCTTCCAGTAGTCCTTGCGCGCCTGGAGGACGACGCCCTGCGACGAGAAGGACTTGATCGTGTACGGGCCGGTGCCGACAGCGTTCGTCACCGGGTCCTTCGTCGCGTCGGCGACGGACTTCCACTGGTGCTCGGGAACGATCGGGACCTGCAGCACGTCGCCCTGCTTGACGAACTTGGACTCGCTGAAGCTCAGGACGACGTTGTTCCCGTCCTTCTTGATGTCCGCCAGCTTGAGGCCGCCCAGGTCGAGGGCTGGCGTGCTCTTGATCAGGTTGTAGGTGAAGATGATGTCGTCGGCGGTGAACGCCTTGCCGTCGCTCCACTTGACGTTCGAGCGCGGGGTGACGGTGAGCTGGGTGTAGTCCGCGTTCCACTGCACCTTCGAGGCGAGCCACGGCGTGGTCTCGTTCTTGCCGACCGGGTTGACGATCGCGAGGGGCTCGTAGATCATCCGGTCGTAGCCGAGCGACATGCCCGAGCCGGTGGTGATGAACGGGTTGTTGATCTGGGTCGCCAGAACGGCCGCGCCGTCCGGCTTGGCCACGGTGAGCGAGCCGGTGCTGCCGGCGCCGGCGCCGGACTTGCCGTCGGACGAGCAGCCGGTCAGCGCAAGCGCGCCGACGGCGGCGATCGCCGATGCCGTGATCAGATACTTGGTAAGCCTCATTGCTTCTCCTTCGTGGCGGACACATCCGTTGTGTCCTGATGCTGCGGAATGTCGGCTGACGATAACTTGCTTACTGGTCAGAAAGCAAGTTGGTTGAGGTGAGGTTACTGGCTGGTAAGCTCGGCCGCAACCAGCACGGCAGGAGCGACGGAAATGGCCATCCACGGCAGCGGCACCGGTACCCGTCCGGAGACCGAGCAGAAGCGCGTCGACATCCTGCACGCGGCCATCGAGACGTTCGGCACGAAGGGGTCCACGAACGGCACGCTCGCCGACATCGCCGAGCAGGTGGGGATGACGCACGCCGGCGTCCTGCACCACTTCGGCTCCAAGAACAACCTGCTGCTTGAAGTGCTGGAGTTCCGCGACAGGGACGACGTGGCCCACCTCGCCGACCAGCACATCCCCGGCGGCCCGGCGCTCTTCGCGCACCTCGTCGCCACCGCCCAGCGCAACACGCTGCGGCCCGGGATCGTCCAGGTGTTCACCGTGCTCTCGGCGGAGTCCGTCACCGAGGGTCACCCCGCGACGGCGTACTTCCAGGAGCGGTACCGCAACCTCCGGGCGGAGGTCGACGCCGCGTTCCGCGCGCTCTGCGCCCAGGAGGGTGTGACCGCGCCGGCCACGATCGACCGGGCCGCGGCCTCCATCCTCGCCGTCATGGACGGGCTCCAGCTGCAGTGGCTGCTCGACCCGGCCGCCGTCGACCTCGCGGGGGCGAGCGAGTTCGCCATCGAGGCGATCGTGAACGGGGTCCTGCGCCCCGGCCCGGAGCTGAACTCGTACGTGCACGACGCCTGACAGCGCCGGCCGCCGGACATTTCGGCACGAATGTCGCCTTTGGCGCGGCCAGAGCCGACATTCGGCACGAATCGTGGTGCCTGCAACGTTGTAAAGTGAGCCGGGGAGACGAGAGACGGGGGTACCGTGGCCGCGACGATGCACGACGTCGCCCGGCTCGCCGAGGTGTCGATCAAGACGGTGTCGAATGTCATCAACGACTACCCCTACGTCCGCGAGGAGACCCGGCGGCGCGTCCTCGACGCCATCGCGACGCTCGGATACACGCCGAACCTCTCGGCCCGCAGCCTGCGGTCGGGGCGCACCGACGTCATCGCGCTGATGATCCCCGACCTCCGCAACGCCTACTTCGCCGAGCTGGCCGACTCCGTGATGCGGGCGGCGGCGGAGCGCGGTCTGACCGTCCTCATCGAGCAGTTCGGGAGCGACCGCGAGCGCGAGATCGAAACGCTGCGGCGACCGCGACCGCAGCTCGTCGACGGCGTGCTCTACAGCGTGCTCGCGCTCGACCAGAACGACGTCGACATCATCGCGGGGATGCCCGTCCCGGTCGTCCTCCTCGGCGAGCGGATCTTCAACGGGCCGCGCGACCACGTCACCATGCGCAATGTCGAGGGCGCCCGCGCCGCCACCGAGCATCTGATCGGGCTCGGCCGCCGCCGCGTCGTCGCGTTCGGCGCCCACCCCGGCGAGGTGATCGGCTCGGCGGCGCTGCGCCTCGACGGTTACCGGGAGGCCCTCGCCGCGGCCGGCCTGCCGTACGACGACGACCTCGTGGTCCCGGTGGACTCCTGGCACCGGCGCACCGGAGCGGACGCGATGCGCGACCTGCTCGCGCGTGGCGTGGAGTTCGACGCCGTCGTCGCGTTCAACGACGCCATCGCCCTCGGAGCGCTCCGCGTGCTCCAGGAGTCCGGCCTGCGGGTACCCGAGGACATCGCCGTGATCGGCTTCGACGACATCGACGAGACACAGTACTCGATGCCGACCCTCTCCACGATCGACCCCGGCCGCGAGGAGATCGCGCGCACCGCCGTCGAGTTGCTCGCACGGCGCATCGACGGGGGCTCCGCCCCGTTCACGCCGGAGGAGATCCTCGTCCCGTACCGGCTCATCGCCCGCGAATCCACCGCACTCGCCGGCGATTGACAGCGCCACCACATCGCGATTCCGTCTGACCTCCTTCGCTCGGATATCGGACTGGGCCGACCGAACAAGCCAGAGCTGAGATAGTGGGAGTCGTGGAGATGCGGCGTGGGATGAAGGCAATCGGAATGACCGGGCAACCTCGGAGAGGCCGATTCTTCATCCTCGCGGTCGCGCTGCTAATTCTTTCGGCGGCGGCGGCGGCGCTGGGGGTGGTCGTGTTGACCAGTGAGATTCAGGCCGCGACCCTGTTGCAGTGCGCGGACCCAAAGGACGTACGGTGCAGTGACGACTTCTTCGCAGGGAGGCGTGGCGCGCAGCATCTCTGGGGAACTGTGCTGATCGGCGTCGCGCTTCTGTCGAGCTTCGGCGCGGGCATTGCCGTGGTGCTGGCGGCGCGGAGGCCGGTGGAATCCGCGCCGCCGACACTGTTCTAGCTAGTTCGTCAACGGCACCCAGCCGGGGTTGTTGTCGAAGTAGGCGCGCACGTTGGCGAAGTAGCCCACGGATGAACACTTGCGGTCTTTGTCTGTTGGCATTCCGTTGCACGGGCGTTCATTCCCGCCCCCGTTGATGCCGCTGATAATTCCGACTTGCAGCGCGCCGCCCCCTATCGCACCGACAAGGACCGGTCCGCCACTGTCGCCGTGGCCGAACAACGGCCCACCAGAGATGCTTCGGACGGTGACCAGGTTGTTATAGCAGGAGCCACCGAAGTAGCAGACCACATCGTTCGTGGATTGCACTTTCGCGTCGCAGGCGAGGCCGGAGAAAGCGCCACTGGGGCACACGATGTCACCAGTGACGGGGTAATAGGCGCCCTTGATGTTGATGTAGCTGCCGTCGTTATGGTTGCCGACATATGTGTTGCCTTGATAGCTCTGTCCACCCAGGCGACGGATGTCGGAGCCGCCGGAGTTCCCGCTCTGCAATGTCCCGACCGCCCAATTACTGCTTCCGGCTTGGCCCGAACGCCATGCCTCCCCCGTCCCCCCGCAGTGATCGGCAGTCAGCATGGCGACAGCGTTGTAGCCAGGCTGCCGGTTGATGACCGGGAACGCTGACGTGCAGGAGATGCCGGCCGAGTTGTAGATGCGAGAGCCACCCCAGAAGGCTGCGCCGTCTCCCCATCGCCAGCCATTGGTCTGCTTCGGCGCAGCGCTGGTGGTGGCGAACTCGAGCGGCACTGGGCTGGTGGCCCGGAGTTCTTCCCGGCCCACGCCGACCTCCCGTCTCATCGTGGCGTTTTCGACGAGGGCGACGGTCAGTCCCGAGTTGTTTGCCGTGGTACTCACCGATGCGATCGGCATGCCTGCTGCGACCCCGTCAGTGGCGAGTGCGAATGCAAGCTCACGCAACTCCGTCGCACGGTAGCGGTCCTGAACAAGCTCGTAGGCATCACCGAAAGCTTCTTTCAGGGCGGGTTCGATCACGCTCCCATCCCCGTCCACGACATGGATGTCGAGCACGCCGGATTCCGCATCCCACGTGAGGTCGTTGATCTTCTCCCCCGCGGGCGAAGCGGCAAGTTCCTGGATCGCCGCTCGCGTTGCCGGGGGGATTCCCTTCGTGTCAGGCCACGCGCTTATCGGAGCTGGATCTCTCGGCGGCGCCGGGCTGGTCGCGGCACGAGCGGGCTCCAGGGAATTGATCCCGACCCCGGTCGTCACCAGCAGAGCAAGAACTCCGACGCACTTGGTCCATTTGTTTCGCATGATTCCCCTTCGAAGGTGTGAGCGACCGATCAACCTTTGACCTTGCCGGGATTCTTCTCATAAAACCTTTACATTTTGAACTGACATCGCAGATGCGAGCCCGGCTCCCATCGCACCGCCTCTCGGCGGAAGTCCATTTGACACGGTCACATCGCGACAGCGATCATGTTCTTTACAACGTTGTAGAACTAGGAAGCAGACATGCCGGAAACCCACATCGCCCTCGACCGCTCCTCCCGCGTCGCGACCATCGACCGCCGCCTCTTCGGCTCGTTCGTGGAGCACCTCGGCCGCTGCGTCTACGACGGCATCTACGAACCGGGGCACCCGACCGCGAACGAGGACGGCTTCCGACTCGACGTGGTCGAGCTGGTCAAGGAGCTCGGCTCGACCACCATCCGCTATCCCGGCGGCAACTTCGTCTCCGGCTTCCGCTGGGAGGACAGCGTCGGCCCGCGCGAGCAGCGCCCGGTGCGCCGCGACCTCGCCTGGCACTCGCTGGAGACCAACCAGGTGGGGCTGGACGAGTTCTCGCGCTGGCTGAAGCTGACCGGCTCCGAGCTGATGCTCGCGGTCAACCTCGGCACCCGCGGCATCGAGCAGGCGCTCGACCTGCTGGAGTACGCCAACCACCCGTCGGGGACCGCCCTCAGCGACCAGCGCATCGCCAACGGCACGGTCGAGCCGCACAACATCCGGATGTGGTGCCTCGGCAACGAGATGGACGGCCCGTGGCAGACCGGGTATCTGACCGCCGACGACTACGGCAAGCTCGCCGCCCGCACCGCGGCCGCCATGAAAATGGCCGACAAAGACCTGGAGCTCGTCGCCTGCGGCTCGTCCGGCTCCGGGATGCCGACCTTCGGCGACTGGGAGCGCACCGTCCTGGAGCACGCCTACGACCACGTCGACTTCATCTCCGCGCACGCCTACTACCAGGAGCGCGGCGGCGACCTCGGGTCGTTCCTGGCCTCCTCAGTGGACATGCAGTACTTCATCGACACGGTCGTCGCCGCGGCGGACCACGTCGGCAGCAAGCGCAAGAGCGCCAAGAAGATCGCGATCTCCTTCGACGAGTGGAACGTCTGGTACCTCGACGAGCACCAGGCCTCCGAGGAGGTCAACGACGAGTGGCGCGTCGCGCCGCGCCAGCTGGAGGACGTCTACTCGGTCGCCGACGCGGTGGTCGTGGGAAACCTGCTGATCACGCTCCTGAAGAACCACGACCGGGTGCGCAGCGCGTCCCTCGCCCAGCTCGTCAACGTGATCGCACCCATCATGACCGAGCCCGGCGGCGCGGCCTGGCGGCAGACGACGTTCTTCCCGTTCTCGGTGACCAGCCGGCTCGCCCGGGGCGAGGTGCTGCGTCCGGCCGTCCGCACCGGCAGCTACGAGACCACGGTGCACGGCACGGCGGACGTCGTGGACGCGGTGGCGACGCACGACGCTGCGACCGGTGCGTCGGCGGTGTTCCTGGTGAACTGCAGCCTCACCGAGACGGAGACCGTCACGATCGACGTCCGCGACCTCGGCGCGAGTGCGGTGCGGGAGGCGCTGAGCCTGTTCGACGACGACGTCTACGCCAAGAACACGCTCGCGGAGCCCGAGCGTGTCGGACTCCGCGCCAACACCACGGCGGCCCTCACGGACGGCGTGCTGACGGTGGAGCTGCCCCCGGTCTCCTGGACCGCGGTCGCGCTCGGCTGACGGTTCGGCCCGGAGCGGGCGCACCCGGAGTTGGCGCGAGGGCGGTCTCGCATGTTAGATATATACGATGACCGCCCGGATGTTCTCCCAGCTCTGCGCCACCGTCGCGATCGCTGCGGTGACCGTGCTGATCGGGCGCTCGATGCACGATGTCGCCACGGTGATCGTCTTCGCGGTGGGCGTGCTGGCGACCATCCTGTCGGCCTTCCGGGTGCGCTCCCTCCGCGTCAAGCACCTCGCGGAACGGGAACGCCGTGTCCCCCAAAATGCCGCTACAAACGATCGGGGAAATCCGTCAAGCTCGACCTGATGAGCAGTCAGCAGCAGTGGGGGGTCGGCTCGGACGTGGTCAGCGAGACTGTACTGCGCCCGTTCCGCGATCTGTTCGCGCGCGGGCTCACGGCGGTGCTCGCGCTGACCACACCGGTCTTCGCCGTGCTGTACTGGCTCACCATCCCGAGCGGCGCCTGGAGTTACGTGCTGTTCGCCCACGTGCTGGTCGTGATCGCGACGGTCCTCGGGGTGTACGCGTTCCTCAGCGCGACGATCACGCTCCGGCCCGGCAGCGTCCGGGAGCGCGGCTTCTTCGGCCAGACCCGGATCGTGCGTTCTCTCGACGTCGCCTCCATCCTGCTCGTGCGCCTGTACGACGGCAGCACGCTCGACACGGTCCCCCAGCTCTTCGTCCTCGGCCGCGACGGCCGGGTGCTCCTCCGGATGCGCGGGCAGTTCTGGTCGGTGGAGGACATGGAGCTAGTCGCGGAGGAGCTCGATGTTCCGGTGACGCGGCCCGAGGACATCCTGACCATGACGCAGCTGCGGCGCCGTTCGCCCGAGCTGCTGTACTGGTTCGAACGGATGCCGCGGTTCCGTTAGGGCGACCCGGGAGTCTAGGGCGACCCGGGAGTATCGTCAGCGATCTCAGACGTCCGCGTCGGTCGCGATCGCCAGCGCGGGCGCGTCGGGGCGACTGGAGGGCAGCTCCTGGAAGCCGAGCCGGTGGTAGAACGCCCGCGCGCCGGTGTTCGTGGGGGACATCCGCAGGTAGACGCCCGGCACCCCGCGGTCGCGCAGCGCCGAGAGGAGCTCCCGGATGAGCAGGCGACCGAAGCCCTGGCCCTGCAGCTCGGGCAGCAGGTCGATGTGCAGGTGCGCGGGATAGCGGTCGGCCTCGGGGACGATCGCCGCGTGCTGGTCGAGTCCGAAGCCGATCGCCTCCCGCTCCTTCGCGGAAGGCGCCTCCTCCAGCGGGTGGCGCTCGCGGAATCCGGGCAGCCAGTGCTCGTCGTACCAGTCCGCGAACGCGTGGCTGTCCGCCACGGCGATCACGTAGCCCGCGACCCGGCTCCCCGTGTCGACCACGAGCGCGAGGTCCGGCTGGTACGCCACGTACGGCCCGACGAAGACGTCGGGCAGCAGATCGTCGTTCGAGTACAGTCCGCCCGCATCCGCCCCGCTCGCCCCCGTCCGCACGCAGATGTCGTAGACGTCCGCGCGGTCTGCCGGGCGGTAGGGGCGGATCGAGGTCATCGTGAAAGTATGGCAGCGTGATTTCGTCGTACGCGACCGAGGGCGGGCGAGCGTGATGGAGCGCGATCCCGACGCCCTGCTCGCGCCGTGGCGGGCACGCTGGGGGCTGACGCCGGACGGACCCGCCTTCGCCACCCCGTCGAGCGTGCTGCAGCCGGTGGTGCTGCACAGCCGGGCGGCGTTCCTCAAGCTGGCCACCCATGCCGAGGAGGCCGCGGGCGGACGCGTCCTGCGCTGGTGGGACGGTCGCGGCGCGGCGCCTGTGCTCGCGGCGGAGGGCGACGCCCTCGTGCTGGCGCGCACCACCGGCGACCAGTCGCTGGCGGCCATGGCCGCCTCCGGACCGGACGGCGACGACGAGGCCACCCGCGTACTCTGCAGCGCCGCGCTGCGCCTGCACGCGGTGACCGACCGGCCGCGACCCCCGGGGCTCGTCGGTCTCCCCCGCTGGTTCGCCGAGCTGTTCGAGCACGCGGCCGTCCGCCCGCAGGCCCACGACGGCCTGTTCCCTCGCGCGGCCGCCGAGGCCCGCTCGCTGCTCGCCGCGCCGGAGGGCGACGTCGTGCTGCACGGCGACCTCCACCACGGCAACGTGCTCGACTTCGGCCGGGACGGCTGGCTCGCGATCGACCCGAAGCACCTCCACGGCGATCCGGCGTTCGACTTCGCCAACATCCTCTGCAACCCCTCGCCGGAGGTGGCGCTGGCGCCGGGACGGCTCGAGCGCACGGTGGCCCTGATCGCCGCGGAGACCGGGATCGGGGAACGGCGGATGCTGCGCTGGGCGCTCGCCGGGGCCGGGCTCTCGGCGGCGTGGTCGGAACGGAGCGGCGGCGAGCCGTCGATCGCGGTCGGCGTGGGGCGTCAGGCGATGCGGGCAGCTACGTCTGCGTCCGGCCCGTCCTGCTGAGGATGAACGGATGCGGCCGGGTGCTCTCGGCCGCCAGTTTGTACGCCAGTGGTGCCCACACGATGACCGCGACGCCCGCGCCGAGCAGCAGCCCGCCGATCGTGTCGCTCAGCCAGTGCGCGCCGAGGTAGGTGCGGCTGATCGCCATCAGGATGGCCCACGCGCCGCCGACGCACCACACCCACACGCGCGGGAAGAGGATGGCGAACACCACCGCCATCGTCGCCGCGTTGGCCGTATGCCCGGACGGGAATGAACCGGGGTCGGCGATCACCAGGATCTCCGACGGCCGCGCCCGCCCGACCGTGTGCTTCAAGACCTGGACGCAGACCACCGACACGACGCTCGCGATCGCGAAGGAGGCGGCGCCCCATGGCCTCCGGAACGCCAGCAGCAGCAGGAAGATCGCGACAGGGATCACCACCGAGCCGACGAGCCCGCCGCCGACCCAGTTGAAGAACAGGGCGGGGAGGGTCCACACCGGTGACCGGTGCTCGACCACCTCGGCCATCCATTTCAGGTCGATCGCGAACGGCTCGTGCGGCCGGAACGCGATGATCGCGCCCAGCAGCAGCACCAGTCCGACGGCGACCGACGCCGAGATCAACGGCCAGCGGCGCTGGATGCGCCGGGCGACGTGGAGCGGCGGGGAGGCGGTCATGGGATCACGGTACCGTGCGGCGGCAGCGGGCCGGATCCCGCCGCGCGCCCGCTGCGAGCGGCCGCCCCGGCCCTAGTGCGCGAGTTCCGGGACCGTCCGCGGCCGCACGACCAGCCACAGCGACGCGATGGACACAAGGGCGCAGATCGCCATCATCGAGCCCATCGGTCCGGCGCTGCCCGTGCCGAGGAGGCCGACGATCGGCGAGAACACACCCGCCGCGCCGAAGTTGAGGGCTCCGAGCAGGCTCGCCGCCGTCCCGGCCTCGTGGCCGTGGTTGTTCAGCGCCAGCACCTGCACGCACGGGAACCCGAAGCCGCACGCCGCGATGAAGAACCACAGCGGGATCGCCACGCCCCACAGCCCGACGTGGGCCTGGTCGAGCACCACGATCGTGACCGAGGCCAGGAACATGACGGCCGTCGAGACGGCGAGGATCCACTGCGGCCCGACGTACTTGGTCAACCGCGACGCCGACTGCACGCCGATGATGATGCCGATCGAGTTGACCGCGAACAGGAGGCCGTACTCCTGCGGCGTGAACGCATAGAGGCCCTGGAAGATGAACGGGCTCGCCGACAGGTACGAGAACAGGCCGGTGAAGTTCGCCGCTCCCACGATCGCGATGCCGACGAAGACCCGGTCGCTGAGCACCGAGCGGTAGCGCTGGCCGACGGTCGAGTGGCCCGCGTCGTGCCGGCGCGCCTTCGGGAGGGTCTCCGCGATCCACAGCGAGACGCAGGTGATCACGAACACGCCGTAGCAGGCGAGCACGACGAAGATGCCCCGCCACGGCATGACCAGCAGCAGCCACGAGCCGAGCACCGGGGCGAGGACGGGCGCGAGGCCGTTGACGAGCGCGAGGCGGCTCAGCATCCGCACCAGCGGACGGCCGCCGAACAAGTCGCGGACCATCGCCATCGCGACCACACCGCCGGCGGCGGCGCCGATGCCCATCAGCGCGCGGGCGATGCCGAGCAGCTCCACGTTGGGCGCGATCGCCGCGGCGAGGCAGGCGAAGATGTGGACGCCGGTCGCCGCGATGAGCGGGATCCGGCGGCCGATCTTGTCCGACCACGGGCCGACGATGAGCTGGCCGAGGCCGAAGCCGATCGTGGTCGCCGTGAGCGTGAGCTGGATCATCGCCGTGGAGACATGGAAGTCGGTCTCCAGCGTCGGCAGCGCCGGCAGGTACATGTCGATCGTGAACGGCCCGAGTGCGGTGAGCGCGCCGAGGATCAGGATGTACGCCAAGCGCTGGCGGCCGGTGAGCGAGTCGCCGGGATGCACGACGGTGGTCACGAAAGAGTCCTTCTGCTGGAGGGCGTGCGGGGAGAGGGGTACGCGCCCGTCGCTGGACGCAAAACGACAGCACCGCGGCGGGACGCGGTGCTGGGAGCCGCCCGTTCGAATCGATTCGACCGCGGGCGCCTGTCCAGCTTACAGCCTTCCGCCCCGAAATGTGAACGTGCACATTGGCCTATTTTCCTGGCGGTGGATTTCGCGCGCTCCAGCATCCCCATGCGATAGTTTTGTCGAGGAAGTAAGTAGAAGGGACCCAGGATGAGCGTCGATGGAGTCGAGACCATCCACCTGACGGCCGGCGGGGTGAGCGTGCTGCTGGATCTGCGCGGCGGCCTGCTGCCGGTGATCGCGCACTGGGGCGCTGCCCTCGGCGACCTGGATGCGACGGAGGCGAGCGCGCTCGTCCTGTCCGGGGTGCCGGCGCAGGCGAACAACACGATGGACGAGCCGGTGCGCGTCGCCCTGCTCCCCGAGCAGCGGACGGGGTGGCTCGGCCGGCCGGGGCTCAGCGGCAGCAGGGACGGGCGGGCGTGGTCGCCCTGGTTCCGGGTGGTCGAAGTGCGGGTGGACGGTGCGGCCGCCCCCACCGGTCACATCACCCTCCCCGGCGGCTGCGTCTCCGTGACCGCCCGCGAGGAGGTCGCCCAGCTCGAACTGACCGTCGACCTCGAGCTCTCCGCGGCGGGCGTGCTCCGCACCGCCGCGACGCTCACGAACCGGGGCTCCGACTACCGGCTGGACGAGCTCTCGCTCGCCCTCCCGCTGCCCGCCCGGGCGCGCGAGATCCTCGACTTCGCCGGCCGCTGGGGCAAGGAGCGCACCCCTCAGCGCGGCGAGCTCCGCGTCGGCACGCATCTCCGCGAGGGCCGCCGCGGCCGCACGGGCGCCGACGCCGCCACCCTGCTCACCGTCGGCGAGCCCGGCTTCGGCTTCGCGCGCGGCGAGGTGTGGGGCGTCCATGTCGGCTTCAGCGGCAACCACCGGCACTACGCCGAACGGCTGTCCACCGGAGAGCAGGTCGCCGGCGGCGGCGAACTGCTGCTGCCCGGCGAGATCGTGCTGGCCACGGGCGAGAGCTATCGCACGCCGTGGCTGTTCGGCGTCTACGGCGACGGCCTCGACGACCAGGCGCGCCGCCTGCACCGGCACCTGCGCGCGCGGCCGCAGCATCCGCGCACCCCGCGCCCGGTGACCCTCAACGTGTGGGAGGCCGTGTACTTCGACCACGACCTCGACCGCCTCCTCGACCTGGCCGAGCGCGCCGCCGCCATCGGCGTCGAGCGCTACGTGCTGGACGACGGCTGGTTCCGGCATCGCAGGAACGACCACGTCGGCCTCGGCGACTGGTACGTGGACGAGACCGTCTGGCCCGACGGCCTCACCCCGCTCATCGAGCGCGTGCGCGCGCTCGGGATGGAGTTCGGCCTCTGGTTCGAGCCGGAGATGGTGAACGCCGACTCCGACCTGGCGCGCGCGCATCCCGAGTGGATCATGCAGACCGGTGGCCGGCTGCCCGTCGAGTCGCGGCACCAGCAGGTGCTGAACCTCGGCATCGCGGAGGCGTACGCGTTCGTGCGCGACCGGATGGCCGACATCCTCGCGCACAACGCCATCGCCTACATCAAGTGGGACCACAACCGCGACCTGGTCGATGCCGGAACGGCGCCGGGCGGCGAGGCGGGCGTGCACGCGCAGACCCTCGCGACGTACCGGCTGATGGACGAGCTCAAGGAGCGCTTCCCCGGTCTGGAGATCGAGTCGTGCGCCTCCGGCGGCGCCCGCGTCGACCTCGGCGTGATCGAGCGCACCGACCGGGTCTGGGTGTCCGACTGCATCGACCCGCTGGAGCGGCAGGAGATGCACCGCTGGACCCAGCAGTTGCTCCCGCCGGAGCTGCTCGGCGCGCACATCGCCTCCGGTCGCTCGCACACGACGCACCGCGAGCACGAGCTCGCGTTCCGCGCGGCGACTGCCCTGATCGGCCACCTCGGCATCGAGTGGGACCTGGCGCAGGCGAGCGAGTCCGAGCTGGCCGCCCTGGGCGACTGGATCGCGTTCTACCGGGAGCGCCGCGACCTCCTGCACGGCGGCGACCTGGTGCGGATGGACGACGTCGACCCGACCCTGTGGATCAGCGGCGTCGTCGCGCCCGACCGAACGCGCGCACTCTACTCGCTGGCCTACCTCGGCCGCTCGTCCGAGGGCCCGCTCGGCCGGATCACGCTGCGCGGCCTCGACCCGGACCGCCGCTACCGCGTGCGCCCGCTCGCGCTGGGCGACCCGGCCGGCGGCTACCGGGTGCCGCCGTGGTTCGCGGGCGCCGCGACCGGTGTCCCGACCGGGACCGACGGGGTCACCCCGCTGTCGCGCGAGCTCTCCCCGGCCGAGGTGGAGGGTGTGGTGCTCTCCGGCCGCGCCCTCGCGACTGCAGGGCTGGCCGCGCCGCTGTCGTATCCCGACCGGGTGTGGCTGGTGGACGTCACCGCTGTGTGAGGTCGGCGGCCGCCGCCGTCACCGCAGCATCCGCGCCCGGATGGCCGTCGCCGCCGCTCCGCGCGCCCACTCGTTGAACGCGAACGGCTGCACCTCCACCGGCGTGCGTACGCCCCAGTCGGCGGCGTCGGCCATCGCCGCGAGCATCGCGTGCTCGCCGACCTCGCCCAGCCGCGCGCCCTCCCCGGCGAGGAGGATCTTCTGCGGGTCGATCGTGTTCGTCACGCTCGCGAGCAGGAGGCCGAGCGCGGCGGCGGCCTCGTCGACGACCGACCGCAGCGCCGGGTCACCCCGGGAGGCGCCGAGCAGCACGGCGTCGTAGTCCACGGCGGCGCCGGTCGTCCGCGCAGCCTCCCCTTCCACCGCCGCCGTGCTGAGCAGCGCGCTCGCGCAGCCGTGGTGCCCCTTCCAGCACACGGCTTCCGACCAGGTCAGGAGCTGGTGGCCGATGCTGCCGGCCGCGCCGTGCGCTCCGGCCACGACGTTGCCGCCGGCGACGACGCCCATGCCGATGCCCGCGCCGATCGTCACCACGACGAAGGTGTCCAGCCCGCGCCCGGCGCCGAACCAGTGCTGGGCCTGGGTCAGCGCGTTGACGTCGTTGGCCACCGTGACCGGGAGGCCGATGCGCTGCTCGACCAGGTCGGCCAGCGGCACGTCGGTCCATTCCAGGAAGTGCGACGCGCGCACCGTCCGCCCGTCGGCCGAGTTGCCGCCGAGGCTGATGCCGACGCCGGACAGCGGCGCGAACTCTTCCGGGAGGGCGCGGACGGCCAGTGCGACGGCGTCCGCGACGATGTCCGGCTCGTGTCCGGCCAGCGGCTGCTCGATCTCCGCGCGAATGACGCCTCGCAGGTCCGTCACGACGGCGTACACGGCGGTCGTCGTGATCTTCACGCCGGCGAAGTGCTCGGCCGCCGGGTCGAGCTCCAGCGGCAGGATCGGACGCCCCGCGGCGCGCGCGAGCGGCGCGCCCTCCGAGAGCCGCCCGGAGGCCAGCAGCGGCTTGGTCAGGCGGGTCAGGCTGGGGCCGGACAGCCCCAGGCGCTCGGCCAGCTCGACGCGCGAGAGCGGGCCGTGGATGAGGATCTCCAGCATCACGCGCTCAGCGCTGGCGGGGCCTTCTTCCGCCACGACACTTCCTGACATGGGGACATCCTACGGTTCCGCCTCGAAAAGTCGGGTATTGACAGCCATTTAGTTTTGCAACAAAGTTAAGCCCAATCCGGTCAGACGAAGGAGTCACGATGGCCATCACCACCTCCGGCCCGGCGCCGGCCCACCCGGGACCGAACTACTCAGCGGCCGCGCCGGCGTCCCGCAGCACCTCGTCCACCCCACGCGGCCACCGCTCCGGCGGGGACGGCCTCATCGCCCTGCTCTTCATCGCGCCGGCCGCGATCGGCTTCCTGGTGTTCCTCGCCTGGCCGACGCTGCGCGGCATCTACCTGAGCTTCACCAGCTACAACCTGCTGACCCGGGAGAAATGGATCGGCTTCGGCAACTACATCCGGATGGCCGGCGACCCGATCTTCTGGCACTCCCTCGGCGTCACGGTCGAGTACGTCCTGATCAACATCAGCGTGCAGACGGTCGTCGCCCTCCTGATCGCGGTGCTCATGCAGCGCCTCACCCGCTCCACGTTCGTCCGCGGGATCGTGCTGACGCCCTACCTGGTGTCGAACGTCGTGGCGGGCATCGTCTGGCTGTGGATCCTGGACACCCAGCTCGGCATCGGCAACCAGCTGATCGGCGCACTGGGACTGGAGCACATCCCGTTCTTCGCGAGCGACACCTGGTCCATCCCGACCATCGCGCTGGTGAACGTCTGGCGGCACGTCGGCTACACCGCGCTGCTGCTGTTCGCCGGCCTCCAGGCGATCCCGGCCCACCTCTACGAGGCGGCGCGGGTGGACGGCGCGAGCGAGTGGCGGATGTTCTGGAGCGTCACCATGCCGCTGCTGCGCCCGGTGCTCGCGGTGGTGCTGATCATCACCGTGATCGGGTCGTTCCAGGTCTTCGACACGGTCTCGGTGACCACGAACGGCGGCCCCGCGAACGCCACGAACGTGCTCCAGAAGTACATCTACGATCTCGCGTTCGGTCGCTTCCAGTTCGGCTACGCGTCGGCGCTCTCGGTCGCGCTGCTGGTGGTGCTCAGCGTCATCACCGTGGTGCAGTACCGCCTCACCCGCGCCGGCCGCACGGACCTCGACTGACCGGCGACAGCCGCCCCGACCACTGGCGAAGGAGCCACGCACATGACAACCCTCGACACGACGCTGCCGCAGTCGCCCAGGAACGCCGACGCCCCGCGCGCCGGAGCGCCGCGCACCGACGCCCCCCGGGCCGCACGCCGCCTCCCCTTCGGCCGCATGATCTCCTGGATCGTGATGGTGCTCATCATCCTGGTGACCCTGTTCCCCTTCTACTGGATGCTGCGCACCGCGCTCTCCACGAACACCGCGCTCGCCTCCGACCCGTCCTCGCTGCTCCCTGTCGACGTCAGCCTCGGCGGCTTCGCCCGGGTGTTCGGCGTGCAGAGCACGAAGGAGGCGCTGGCCCAGGGCGGCTCCGGAGCCTCCGTCGACTTCTGGCGGTACCTGCTCAACTCGGTGGTCGTCGCCACGACGATCGCCGTCTGCCAGACGTTCTTCTCGGCGATGGCCGCCTACGCGTTCGCGCGGCTGCGGTTCCGCGGCAGGAACGTCCTGTTCGCCGTCTTCCTGGCCGGGCTGATGGTGCCGAGCATCTTCACCCTGCTGCCGAACTTCGTGCTCATCAAGCAGCTCGGCCTCGTGGACACGCTGCTCGGCATCACCCTCCCGAGCCTGTTCATGACGCCGTTCGCGGTGTTCTTCCTGCGGCAGTTCTTCCTGAACGTGCCGCGCGAGGTCGAGGAGGCCGCCCTCCTCGACGGCGCGGGAAAGGTGCGCGTCTTCTTCCGGGTGATGCTGCCGATGTCGTCGGCGCCGATCGTCACCCTCGGCATCCTCACCTACATCACCGCCTGGAACGACTACTTCTGGCCGCTGATGGTCAGCTACACCGACCAGTCGCGCGTCCTCACCGTCGCGCTGAGCGTCTTCCGGTCGCAGACCCCGCAGAGCGGCACGGACTGGTCAGGGCTGATGGCGGCGACCCTCGTGGCCGCGCTGCCGATGCTCGTCCTGTTCGGCGTCTTCGCGCGCCGGATCGTCAACTCCATCGGCTTCACCGGACTGAAATGAGCCGCCTCATGAGACTCCCCCGCACCCGTTCCCGCCGTCTGGCCGCCGTCGCGACCGCCGTCGCCGCAGCGAGCGCGCTCCTGCTCTCCGGCTGCGCCGCCGGCTCCTCGGCCGGCTCCTCGGCCGAGCCGAAGAACACGGTCAGCTACTGGCTCTGGGACTCCAACCAGCTCCCCGCCTACGAGAAGTGCGCCGCCGGCTTCGAGAAGGCGAACCCCGGGCTGAAGGTCGAGATCACCCAGCTCGGCTGGAACGACTACTGGACCAAGCTGACCGCCGGTTTCATCGCCGGCACGCAGCCCGACGTCTTCACCGACCACATCTCCAAGTTCGCGCAGTTCGTCGACCTCGGCGTGCTCCAGCCGCTGGACGAGCTGGACGCCACCAAGAGCCTCGACGACAGCATCTACCAACCGGGCCTCGCCGGCGCCTGGATGGGACCGGACGGCCACCGCTACGGCACGCCCAAGGACTGGGACACCATCTCGATCTTCTACAACAAGAAGGTCACCGCCGCGGCCGGCGTCACCGACGCCCAGCTCAACGACCTGAGCTGGAACCCGACCGACGGCGGCAGCTTCGAGAAGCTGCTCGCGCACCTCACGATCGACAAGAACGGCGTGCGCGGCGACCAGCCCGGCTTCGACAAGAACCACGTCGCCACCTACGGCCTGGCCACCAACGATGCCGGAGGCTTCGACGGCCAGACGCAGTGGAGCTCGTTCACGGGCTCCACCGGCTGGACCTACACGGACAAGGCCGCGTGGGGCACGCACTACAACTACGACGACAAGCGGTTCCAGAGCACCATCGCCTGGTACTTCGGCCTCGCCAAGAAAGGCTACCTCGCACCGTTCACGGACTTCTCAGCCTCCAACGGCCCCGAGGTGCAACTCGGCAGCGGCAAGGCGGCACTCTCGATGAACGGCTCCTGGATGATCAGCACCTACGCCCAGCTCAAGGGCGTCGACCTCGGGATCGCGCTGACGCCGACCGGGCCGACGGGCAAGCGCGCCTCGATGCTCAACGGGCTCGCCGACTCCATCACCAAGAACGCCGCCAACAAGCCCGGCGCCGCCAAGTGGGTCGCCTACCTCGCCTCCCCCGCCTGCCAGAACGTCGTCGGCCGGCAGGGCATCGTGTTCCCGGCGGCCAAGAGCGGGACGCTGAACGCCATCGCCGCGTACAAGGCGCGCGGCATCGACGTGACCCCGTTCACGAAGCAGGTCGCCGACAAGACGACGTTCTCGTTCCCGATCACCGGCTACGCCGCGGACGTGGCGGCGCTCATGGTGCCTGCGATGGAGAACGTCTACGCGAACGGCGCACCCGTCTCCACCCTCACGACCACCAACCAGCAGATCGACCAGCTCTTCCAGCAGGGCGGCTGAACGGCCCCTGCCGCATCCACCACCACCCCTCTTGAAAGCGAGTGACATGTCCTTCTCCATCGCCTTGATCGGCGCCGGCCAGTTCGCCGGGCAGTTCGCCAAGCTCTTCGCGCTGCACCCCGGCGTGAGCGCGGTGTACGCAACCGACCTCCTGCCCGAGCGCGCCGAACGGCTGGTCGCCGAGCACGGGCTCGACGGCGCCCTCCCCTCCTTCGAGGCGGCCCTCGAGGATCCGCGCGTGGACGCTGTCGCGATCTTCACCCAGCGCTGGACGCACGGCCCGCTCGTCGTCCGAGCCCTGGACGCCGGCAAGCACGTCTACTCCGCCGTCCCGATGGCGATCAGCGCCGACGAGATCGCGGCGATCATCGACGCCGTCCGCCGCACCGGCCTCACCTACATGATGGGCGAGACCAGCCACTACAACCCGGCCACCGTCTACGCCCGGTCGCAGATCGCGGAGGGCGCCTTCGGCCGCGTCTTCTACGCGGAGGGCGACTACGTGCACGACATGGACCTCGGCTTCTACGACGCCTACCGCTACTCCGGCGGCGAGCAGTGGAAGGCGACGGCCAGCTATCCGCCGCTGCTCTACCCGACGCACTCCATCGGCGGCATCCTCGGCGCCTGGGGCACGCACGCGGTCAGCGTGTCGGCGATCGGCGTGACCGACGACCGCGGCGACGGCGTCTTCGACCGAGAGGTGAGCATGTTCGGCAACGACTTCTCGAACGCGACCGCCCTGTTCGAGGTCGCGGGCGGCGGGTCGTTCCGCACGAACGAGTTCCGCCGGGTCGGGTACCCGTCGCACCTCCGCGAGTCGCGGTTCCGGTTCTTCGGCACGGAGGGAAGCTTCGAGCAGCTGGCGACCGTCTCGCACCGCACCTCGAAGGAGGGTGTCGAGGACATCACCGATCTGCTCCAGCCGAAGCCGACCCTCTCCCCGGACGACCCGTCGCTCGCGCACGTCTCGCCCGCGCTGCGCGACGCGTTCACCTCGGGCAGCGCGCCCATCCACGACCGCTCACGGCTGCCGCGAGAGTTCGACCACGTGACCAACGGGCACGAGGGCAGCCACCACTTCCTCGCGGATGACTTCGTGCGCGCCGTGAACACGCGCACCCTCCCGCCCGTCAACGCCTGGCAGGCCGCCCGCTACACCCTCCCCGGCATCATCGCCCACGAAAGCGCCCTCCAGAACGGCGCCCGCCTCCCCATCCCCGACCACGGCGACGCCCCGACCCGCTAACCCCCATCCGCAAACCGCCGAGTACGCGAATTCTCTGCGTACTCGGCGGTTTTCGCCTGATTTCGCGCGTACTCGGCAGGTGGTTACGGGGCGGCGGGGGACGCGAGGAGTGGGGCGAAGGCGAGTTCGGCGGCGCCGATCATGAGGATGTCGCTGCCGAGGGCCGCGCGCGTGATGGTGAGGGTCTCGGCGGAGGCGGCGAGCGCCTGGGAGGCGACCAGCTCCGGCAGCCGCTCCGGCGCCAGCTCGTGCAGCGCGCCGAGGAACCCGCCGAGCACGATCCGCTCCGGGTCGAAGACATTGGTCGCGTTGCGCAGCGCCGTCGCCAGGAAGCCGAGCTGACGGTCCACCTCGGCGAGCACCGCCGCGTCGCCCCGGGCGACCGCTGCGGTGAGAGCGCGCGAGAGCTCGTCGGGGTCGGCGGAGGCCAGCCCCAGGACCGCGAGCAGCGCGCGCTGGCTGACCTCGGTCTCCAGGCAGCCGATCGCGCCGCAGTGGCAGCGCACGCCGGCCGAGTTCACCAGCGTGTGGCCGAGCTCGCCGGCGTAACCGCTGATGCCGGTGAGCGGCCTCCCGCCGACGATGACGCCCGCGCCGATGCCGGACGCGCCGCCGTTGACGTAGACGAGGTCGGCCGCGCCCTGGCCCGCGCCGAACAGCCGTTCGGCGTTCGCGCCCAGGCTGGCGTCGTTCGCGGCGGCGACGGGGTAGCCGGTCGCCTCGGCGAGCTCGGCCGCGAACGGCTCCTCCGCCCACTCCAGGTGCGGGGCGAGGCGCACGACGCCGTCCTCCTCCCGCACGAGCCCCGGCACCGCGACACCGACGCCGACCACCCGGGATGCCGCGGCCAGCTCGGGCCGCAGCCCGTCGATCACGGCGGCGGCGAGGGCGGCGGCCTCCGCGGCGGTCGGCACGTGCCCGGTGGGATAGCGCACACGGCGGTGGACGTGCGCGTCGAGCCCGACGACGCCGACGGTGACGGCGTCGATCTCGGGGTTCACGGCGAGCGCGACGACGCGGCCGTCGGCGGCGATGACCGGGGACGGCCTCCCGACCCGGTTGCTGGTCTCCGGCTCCCGCTCGCGCACGAGCCCGAACTCGGCCAGCTCGGCGACGAGCGCACCGATGGTCGAGCGGTTGAGGCCGGTCGCCTGGGTGAGCGCCGAGCGCGCCAGCGGGCCCTCGCGGTGCACCATCCCGAGCACGGCGGAGAGGTTGTGCCGCCGCACCGTGTCGAGGTTCGTCCCCGCCGTCGTCCTGCCGTTCATGGTCCCGGACACTGTATTACAGGTAGCGGGGTGCGGCGGACGGCCGGGGACTCACCACGTCTCGGGCCGCGCTCCCGCCGGGACCGCCTCCGGCCGCTCGACCGTGGAGGTCAGCGTCACGACCTCGTGCCGCGCGCCGGCCGCGAGCACGGCCTCCATGATCTCCAGCACGTGGAAGGCGAGCTCGCCGGAGGCCCGGTGCGGCCGGTCCGTCTCGATCGCGCGTGCCAGGTCGGCCAGCCCGTACCCGCGGCCCGCGTCGGCGTAGCCGCCGGCGACCTCCACCTCGCGGAACTCCCGGTCGGCCGCGTCCGCGACCAGGACCGGGTCGGAGAAGTGGTTCGGGTCGGGCACGGCGAGCGTCCCCGCGGTCCCGTACACCTCGAACAGCGGCACCCGGGTGGCCCACACCTCGAACGAGACGGTCACCGTCGAGACGACGCCGGAGGCGTGCTCCAGGATGGCCGTGACGTGCGTGTCCACGTCCACCGGCAGCTCGGTCCCCGCGTTCGGCCCGGTGGCGATGGTGCGCGGACGCTCCGAGCGTCGCGTCGCGCCGGAGACGCGCACGACCGGCCCGAAGAAGGTCACGAGCGAGGTCAGGTAGTACGGCCCCATGTCGAACAGCGGGCCGCCGCCGGGCTGGTAGTAGAAGGCGGGCGCCGGATGCCACAGCTCGTGCCCGGGAGCGGTCCAGGCCACCGCCGCGCCGAGCGGGGTGCCTATCCGGCCCTGGTCGAGCACGGCGCGCGCGGTCTGGATGCCTGTCCCGAGCACCGTGTCCGGCGCGCAGCCCACGCGCAGCCCGAGCTCGTCGGCGCGCGAGAGCACCGGCTCCGCCTCGGCGGTCGTCAACGCCAGCGGCTTCTCCCCGTAGACGTGCTTGCCCGCCGCGAGCGCGCGCAAGGCGACGTCCGCGTGCGCCAGCGGGATGGTCAGGTTGAGCACGACATCCACATCGGGGTGCGCCAGCAGCTCGTCCACGGTCATCGCCTCCACCCCCTGCTCGGCGGCGACGGCCCGGGCCCGGTCGAGGTCGAGGTCCGCGACCGCGCGCAGGCGCAGGTTCGGCAGCTTCGGGAACTCCGCGAAGTACTGCGCCGAGATGACGCCGACCCCGATCACTCCGACGTTCAGCGTGCTGCCCACAGCAGCCCCCTCTCGATGATGGTGCGAACGGGCTGCGACTCCACGATCTCCAGCCGGTGGCCCGGCGCGGACACGAAGATCCGGCCCTTGCCCCACTGCCGCGTCCAGATCGCCGGCGCGGTGACCGGGCGGTTCCAGGCGTCCCACGGCCGCACGGTCTGCGTGGTCGTGGCCAGGACGTCGTTGTACTCGTCGCTCAGCACCCAGTACTGCTCGGTCACCAGGTCGAAGTCCTCGATGCCCGCGGTGATCGGGTGCGCCGTGCCGTAGTCGGTGATGTGCACCGTGTACGGGATGTAGTTGTCCGACTGCTCGCCGGTGCGCTCGGCCGGGTCCTTGCCCGCGTGGTGGGCGAACTGGCCGCCGATCATGTGCAGGTAGTCCGCGTTGTTCCGGTAGGAGTCCGCGATGCCGCCGTGCCAGCCGGCCATCCCGGTGCCGTTCAGGACCGCGCGCTGGAGGCCCGCGAACTCCTCGGGCTCGATGGTGCTCATCGTGTTGATCTGCAGGACGAGGTCGACCGTGTCCATGAACGCCTCGTCCGTGTAGACGGCGGGGCTCTCCTCCACCCGCACGGCGAAGCCGTTCTCCTCCAGGAACGGGATGAAGAGGTTCGTGGTCTCGACGGGCATGTGCCCGTCCCAGCCGCCGCGGACGACGAGGGCTTGTCTGGTCATGGTTCCTTCCGATCGCAACCGCCGAGTACGCAGATTGTTCGCGTACTCGACGGTTTCGGGCTGATTTCGGGCGTAGTCGCTGTTGAGGTGGGAGGTTGTTTCAGGCGGTGGGGGTCCAGGCGCTGCCGGTGGCGGCGGAGGTCTCGACGGCGGCGAGCACGCGCTGGATGTGGAGGCCGTCCGCGAAGGACGGCTGGGGGTCGGCACCGCCGGTCACCGCGTCGACGAAGTCCTTGATCTGGTGGCTGAAGGCGTGCTCGTAGCCGATCGCGTGTCCGGTGGGCCACCAGTTGGCCATGTAGGGATGCTCGGGCTCGGTCACGATGATCCGGGTGAAGCCCTGCTCCCCCGCCGGCGCGGTGGCGTCGTAGAACTGGAGCTCGTTCATGGCCTCCAGGTCGAAGGCGATCGCGCCGCGGGAACCGCTCAGCTCGATGCGCAGGGCGTTCTTGCGGCCGGTCGCGTAGCGGGTCGCCTCGAACGCGCCGATCGCGCCGGCCGCGGCGCCGCCGTCCAGCCGGGCGGTGAACCAGGCCGCGTCGTCCACGGTCACCCGGCCGCGCTCGCTGGAGGCCGTGCCGGAGAGCCCGACGGTCTCGCCGAGTAGCGGTCGCTCCTCCACGAAGGTGGCGAGCGTGCCGGAGACGGACTCCAGCCGGGAGCCGGTCAGGTGCTCGACCAGGTCGATCGCGTGCGCGCCGATGTCCCCCAGCGAGCCGGAGCCGGCGGCCTCCTTGTCGAGCCGCCAGGTCATCGGGCCGTACTCGTCGGTCAGCCAGTCTTGCAGGTAGAGCGCGCGCACCTGACGGATCGCGCCGAGCCGGCCCTCCTGGATCAGGCGCCGGGCGTAGCCGATCGCGGGCACGCGCCGGTAGCTGAAGCCCACCATCGAGCGGACGCCGCCGGCCGCCGCGCGCTCGGCGGCGGCGACCATCGCCTCCGCCTCGGCCACGGTGTTGGCGAGCGGCTTCTCGCAGAGCACGTGCTTGCCGGCGTCCAGCGCCGCGATGGCGATCTCGGCGTGGGAGGCGCCGGGAGAGCAGATGTCGACGATGTCGATGTCCGGGTCCTCGACCACGCGACGCCAGTCGGTCTCGGCGCGCTGCCAGCCGAACTTCCGGCGGGCGGCCTCCACCCGATCGCGGTCCCGGCCGACGATCGTGGCCATCACCGGCTCGGCCGCCAGGTCGAAGAACCGCGGAGCGACGCGCCAGCCCTGGGAGTGGGCGGCGCCCATGAAGCCGTAGCCGACCATCGCCACCCGCAGCTCGCGTGCCGCTTCCGTCATCCGTCCCCGCTCCTTCGCGTCGTGCGTGCCGTTCGGTGTCCGTGCGTGACGCTAATCCGCGGTGACGGCCGTCGCAAGTTTCGGCGCCAGCTTGGAAAACTTTCCAGCGGGAGGGAGGTCAGCGCGGGGGCGGCGCAGTCGAGTCGCGCACCACGAGCGAGGTCGCCAGCTCGAGCCGGGGGTTCTCGACGTCGCCGGCGCGCAGGCGCAGAGCGGTGCGCGTCGCGACCTCCGCCATCTCCTGCAGCGGCTGGCGGACGGTGGTCAGCGCCGGCCGCGCCCAGGACGCCGGCGCCACGTCGTCGAAGCCGACCACCGACACGTCCCCCGGCACGTCCAGCCCGAGCGCGAAGGCGGCGTCCAGCACGCCCAGCGCCTGCAGGTCGTTGCCGCAGACGACCGCGGTCGGGCGGTCCGCACGGTCGAGCAGCCGACGGCCCTCCCGCTCCCCGTCGGCGCGGCCGAACTCGCCGACCCCGGAGAGCGCCGGGTCGATCTCGAGGCCGGCCTCGGCGAGCGCCGACTGGTATCCGCCGACCCGGGCGCGCGAGCACATCAGGTCCGGAGGCCCGGAGATCACCGCGATCCGCGTGTGGCCGAGGTCGAGCAGGTGCCGGGTCGCGGTGACGCCGCCCGCCCAGTTGGTTGCGCCGATCGCGGGGACGTCGGGCGGCGGATCCCCCGCCGGGTCCACGACCACGAACGGGATGTTGCGGGTGCGGAGCTGCCGTCGGTGCTCGGCCGTCAGATTCGAGAACTGCAGGATCACCGCGACCGGCTTGCGGCTGAGCACGCCGCCGATCCAGTCGCCTCCCGGCTCGAGGTGATCGCCCAGCGCGGAGAGGGCGAGCACGAAGCCGGCCTCCCGGGTGATCCGCTCGACGCCGCGGATGATCTCCACCGACCACTCGCTGACCAGGTCGGTCACCACCAGCTCGACGAGGCCGCCGCGCTCGGGCTCGGGGCCGCGCCGCGCGTAGCCGGAGGCGTGGAGCAGCTCCTCCACCCGGGCCCGGGTCGGGGCGGAGACGCCCGGGCGCCCGTTGAGGACTTTCGAGACCGTCGAGAGCGACACGGCCGCCTGGCGCGCGATGGCGTCCAGCGTGGGGCGGCTCGGCGCAGTGGTCGGTTCGGCCATGCAGACACTGTGCCACAATGTCGGCCAGGCTTTCGCGCCGTTCCCCGAAACTTCCGTACCCGCCCCCCAATACCAGCATGCACGAGGAGACCAATGCCGCTCACCGACCTCACCCTCGCCGAACTGATCGACTTCCGCCCGGAGGTCGAGGAGCCCGCCGATTTCGACGCCTTCTGGGAGTCGACGCTCGCGGAGTCGCGCGCGGCCGGCGCCGACCCCGTGCTGACGCCGGCGACGACCCCGGTCACCCAGCTCATCGTGGAGGACCTGACCTTCCCCGGGTTCGGCGCCGATCCCGTGCGCGCCTGGGTGTCCCGTCCGCTGCACGCCGACGGTCCGCTGCCCGCCGTCGTGCAGTACCAGGGCTACGGCGGCGGCCGCGGGCTCGCCGGCGAGAACGTCGACTGGGCGCTCGCCGGCTACGTGCACGTCTTCATGGACACCCGCGGCCAGGGCAGCGGCTGGGGCACCGGAGGCGCGACCGCCGACCCGCACGGCTCGGGACCGGCGACGCCCGGCTTCATGACCCGCGGCATCCACGACCCCCGCGAGCACTACTATCGCCGGGTGTTCACCGACGCCGTCCGGGCGGTCGACGCCGCTCGCGCGCTGCCGTTCGTCGACCCCGCGCGGATCGCGGTGACCGGCGGCAGCCAGGGCGGGGGGATCGCGCTGGCCGCGGGCGCGCTGGCCGACGTGCAGGCGGTGCTGCCGGATGTCGCGTTCCTGTGCGCGTACCGCCGTGGCGCGGAGGTCGCGGTCGGCGGCCCGTTCCAGGAACTGGCCACCTACCTGTCGGTCCATCGCGACGAGGTGGACTCGGTGTTCCGCACGCTCTCGTACCTGGACGGCGTGAACTTCGCCCGCCGCATCCAGGCGCCGTCGCTGTTCTCGGTGGCGCTGATGGACTCGGTGGTGCCGCCGTCCACCACGTTCGCGGCCTACAACCACCTGGCCGCGACGGACCGGGCGATCGAGGTGTACCCGTTCAACGACCACGAGGGCGGCCAGGCGGCGCACTGGCACAAGCAGGCGGCCTGGTTGGCGTCGCGGATCTGAGCTGGTCGTGAATGCGGGGCGCGGAGTGGCGCTCGGGCGTCGGTCCTGGTATAAGTTTATCGAAACAACAAATCACGACGACGCTGAAGGAACCTTCCATGAGCCTCACTCCCACCCGCGCCGACAAGTTCTCGTTCGGTCTGTGGACCATCGGCTACAACGGCACCGACCCGTTCGGCGGCCCGACCCGCCCCCAGCTCGACGTGGTGGAGGCGGTGACCAAGCTCAGCGAGCTCGGCGCCTACGGCCTCACCTTCCACGACGACGACCTGTTCGCCTTCGGCTCGACCGACGCCGAGCGCCAGAAGCAGATCGACCGCCTCAAGCAGGTGCTCGCCGACACCGGCGTCATCGTGCCGATGGTCACCACCAACCTGTTCAGCGCGCCCGTCTTCAAGGACGGCGGCTTCACCTCCAACGACCGCGCCGTCCGCCGCTTCGCGCTGCGCAAGGTGCTCCGCAACCTCGACCTGGCCGCCGAGCTCGGCGCCAAGACGTTCGTCATGTGGGGCGGCCGCGAGGGCGCCGAGTACGACTCGGCCAAGAACATCCAGGCGGCGCTCGAGCGCTATCGGGAGGCCGTCAACCTGCTCGGCGACTACGTCACCGACAAAGGCTACGACATCCGCTTCGCGATCGAGCCGAAGCCGAACGAGCCGCGCGGCGACATCCTGCTGCCGACCGTGGGCCACGCCCTCGCGTTCATCAACTCGCTGGAGCGCCCGGAACTCGTCGGCCTCAACCCCGAGGTCGGCCACGAGCAGATGGCGGGCCTGAACTTCGCCGCCGGCATCGCCCAGGCGCTCTACCACGGCAAGCTCTACCACATCGACCTCAACGGCCAGCGCGGCATCAAGTACGACCAGGACCTGGTCTTCGGCCACGGCGACCTCCAGAACGCGTTCGCCCTCGTCGACCTGCTCGAGAACGGCGGCCCCAACGGCGGCCAGGCCTACGACGGCCCGCGCCACTTCGACTACAAGCCGTCGCGCACCGAGGACATCACCGGCGTGTGGGACTCGGCCGCCGCGAACATGCGCACCTACCTGCTGCTGAAGGAGCGGGCGGCCGCGTTCCGCGCCGACCCCGAGGTGCAGGAGGCGCTGCAGTCGGCGCGCGTGACCGAGCTGTCCCAGCCGACGCTCGGCGCGGGCGAGAGCTACGACGACCTGCTCGCCGACCGCAGCGCGTACGAGGACTTCGACGCGAGCGCCTACTTCGGCGGCAAAGGCTTCGGCTTCGTCCGCCTGCAGCAGCTCGCCCTCGAGCACCTGCTCGGCGCCCGCGGCTGACCTGAGCTGTTCCCGGGGCGCGTGGGAACACAATCGTCCCCGCGCCCACTCTCCAAAAGCTGGAAAGTGTGGAAAACAAATGAAACCCG
>NZ_JBXAPS010000001.1:1591165-1611857 GCF_058806435.1 Leifsonia sp. GW821-FHT13C09
CACCGCGTTTCTCTTGGTGCATGGGAGCCGGTCCCCCCCCCCCCCCCCCCTTCGCAACGATCTGAGAAGTGAGGACCGCACGTGACGCTGGTCGCCGGAGTCGACTCGTCGACGCAGAGCTGCAAGGTGGTCGTCCGCGACCTGGAGACCGGGGCGCTGGTGCGCTCCGGCCGGGCCGCGCACCCGGACGGGACCGAGGTCGATCCGGCCGCCTGGTGGAGCGCGCTGCGCTCGGCCCTGGAGGCCGCGGGCGGACTGGATGACGTGGCCGCGATCTCCATCGCCGGCCAGCAGCACGGCATGGTCGTGCTCGACGCGGAGGGCCGCGTCATCCGTGACGCCCTGCTCTGGAACGACACCCGCAGCGCCCAGGCCGCCCGCGACCTGATCGACGAGGTCGGCGCCGAGGCGTATGCCTCGCGCGTGGGCGTCGTGCCGGTGGCGTCCTTCACCGCGACCAAGCTGCGCTGGCTGCGCGACGCCGAGCCGGCGAACGCCGCGCGCGTCGCCGCTGTCGCCCTCCCCCACGACTGGCTGACCTGGCGCCTGCTGGGTTACGGCCCGGCGGACGAGAGCCCGCTCGGGCCCAACCTGGAGGCGCTGACCACGGACCGGTCGGACGCGAGCGGGACGGCGTACTGGAGCGCGGGCACCGGGGCGTACGACTTCGAGCTGTTCGAGCGGGCGCTCGGGCGTGCGGGGCGGGAGGCCGGGACTCTGGGCTCGTCCGCCGACGCGGTGGTCCTCCCGCGCGTGCTCGGCCCGGCGGACGCCGCCGGCCGCACCCCGGACGGCGTGCTCGTCGGCCCCGGCGCCGGCGACAACGCGGGCGCCGCGCTCGGCCTCGGCGCCGCGGATGGCGACGTGGTCGTGTCCATCGGCACCAGCGGTACGGTCTTCGCCGTGACCGACGCGCCCGTCGCGGACGCGACAGGGACCGTCGCGGGCTTCGCCGACGCGGGCGGTCTCAGCCTCCCCCTCATCGCGACGCTGAACGCGGCCCGCGTGCTCAGCTCCATCGCCGACCTGCTCTCGGTGGACTTCGACACCCTCGCCGAGCTCGCCCTGTCGGTGGAGCCCGGCGCCGAGGGCGTGGTGCTCGTCCCGTACTTCGAGGGCGAGCGCACCCCGAACCTCCCCGACGCGAAGGCCAGCCTCCACGGGCTCACCATCGCCACCACGCGCCCTGCGACGTTCGCGCGCGCGGCCATCGAGGGGATGCTGTGCGGGCTGGCGGACGGCATCGACGCCGTGCGCGCGGTCGGCGTGCGCGAGAAGCGCATCCTGCTGATCGGCGGGGCGGCGCAGAACCGCGCAGTGGCCGCGATCGCGGCGCAGGTGTTCGACGCACCGGTCGTGGTGCCGGCGCCGGGCGAGTACGTCGCGGACGGCGGAGCCGTCCAGGCAGCGTGGGCGCTGACGGGTGAGCGGCCGTCGTGGACCGTCGAGGCGGCGGCGCCGCTGGCGGTGGACACGCGGGCGGTGATCCGGGAGCAGCGCCCGCAATACGGCCGCAGCTAACGGAGGACATCCCGGCGCCAGCCTCCCCAAAAAGCGGTCAACGGAGGAGATCAGGCCGTTGAGAGGCCCGATCTCCTGCGTTGCCGACGGAGGCGAAGCGGCGGGCCAGCTCCGCGCCGGCGGCCGAGGCCCAGCGGAGCGGGTCCGCGATGGCGGCCGCAGGGCCGCCCGCGAGTTCGGACAGCGACGCCGCACCGGCGAACCCGCGGGGCTCCGTCGCGATCGACCCCGCCGCCAGCAACGCGCGGATGCCAGCGGCGCGCGCCAATCCCGCAACGTACTCGGGGACCTTCCCCGCCGCCGACTGGTCGTCGTAGCGCCCCTCGCCCGTCACGACAGCATCCGCGCCCGCCACCAGCGCGGGCATCCCCAGGGCCTCCCCGACCGCCGACGACCCCGGCGCGATCGTCGCACCCCAGGCGAGCAGGCCGAACCCGGTGCCGCCGGCCGCGCCCGCACCGGGGGTCGCAGGGTCGACCGCGACCCCGGCCTCCCGCAGCACCTCGGCGAAGCGGGTGAGCCCGGCTTCCAGCACGGGCACATCCTCCGGACGCGCACCTTTCTGCGGCCCGAACACCCCCGCCGCACCCGCAGGTCCGAGCAGCGGGCTCGTCACGTCGCTCAGCACGCGCGCGCCTCCGGCGGGAAGCGCCCGCAGGGTCAGCTCGGCCCGGGAGAGGCCGGTCAGCCCGCGATTCCCCGGGGCGATGCGGCGGCCGGAAGCGTCGAGCAGCCGCGCCCCCAGCGCCGCCAGCATCCCCGCTCCCCCGTCCGTGGAGGCGCTGCCGCCGATCGCGAGCAGCAGCCCCGTCGCGCCCGCGTCCAGTGCGGCCGCGATCGCCTGGCCGAACCCGGTGGTCTGCGCGTCGAAGGGCGCGAGCGCCGGCATCAGGCCGATCCCGCTGGTCTCGGCCAGCTCGACGACAGCCCTGCCGTCCGGCAGCAGGAGCCAACTCGCATCCCGCGGGGCGCCGTCCGGTCCGGTCACGCGCACGGGACGGCGGGTGGAGCCGGGCACGGCCACCTCGAACGCGTCGAGCGTGCCCTCGCCGCCGTCCGCCATCGGCGCCAGCACCACACGGTCGTCCGGCCGCACGGACGACCAGCCCGCGGCGAGCCCCGAGGCGACCTCCGCCGCGGTCGCGGAGCCCTTGAAGGAGTCGGGGGCGAAGACCACGGTGCTCATCCCCACCACCCTGGCACAGACCACCGGGCATCGCGGTGTGCGGTCGCCGGGCTCGACCAGGTCCCCGCGACCGGGCACCGCGACCGTGCCCCGCGACCGCGCTCCGGCCATCATGCCGCGGCTCCCCGCACCACTTCCGCACCATCCCCCGCCGCACCACCATCCCCTCCGCACACGATCCCCGCCCCCTGGCACCACACCCCCGACCGGACGATGATGTCCCGCATGAACGCACCACTCGGTCCACGGCCATGAACCCGTCGCCCCGCCGGGTTCAGGCCGTGTACCTCACGCTCCTCCTCGGCAACACCCTCGCCGCTTCCTTCATCTGGGGCATCAACACGCTCTTCCTCCTCGACGCCGGGCTGACCAACTTCGAGGCGTTCGCGGCGAACGCCTTCTTCACCGCCGGGATGGTGGTCTTCGAGATCCCGACCGGCGTCGTCGCGGACACCATCGGGCGCCGCGCCTCCTACCTGCTCGGAACGATCACCCTCTCGCTGTCGACCGTGCTCTACTGGTTGCTCTGGCTGTGGCACGCGCCGTTCTTCTGGTGGGCGGTGGCCTCCATGCTGCTCGGGCTCGGCTTCACCTTCTTCTCGGGCGCCACCGACGCATGGCTGGTCGACGCGCTCACGTTCACCGGGTACACCGGGAGCCTGGAGTCGGTCTTCGGGCGCGCGCTCGTCGTCACGGGGGCCGCGATGTTCGCCGGGTCCGTCCTGGGCGGGGTGATCGCGCAGGTGACGAACCTCGGAGTGCCGTTCCTCTTGCGCGCCGCCGTGCTCGTCTTCATGTTCGTGTTCGCGCTGGTCGCGATGCGCGACATCGGGTTCACCCCCGACCGGTCGATGGGACCGTGGCGGGCGACCAGGAACGTCCTCACCCAGTCGATCGAGCACGGGCTGCGGAAGCGCTCGGTGCGCTACGTCATCCTGTCGGCCCCGTTCGCGTCCGGCGTCGGGATCTACGCGTTCTACGCCCTCCAGCCGTACCTGCTCGAACTGTACGGCGACCCCAAGGCGTACTCGGTGGCCGGGCTCGCGGCGGCCATCCTCTCGCTCGCGCAGGTGGCGGGCGGCATGTTCGCGCCCCGGCTCCGGCGCCTGTTCGCCAAACGGACGACGGCGATCATCGGCGCCTCGCTCGCCAGCATCGTCATCCTCGTGGCGATGGGGCTGACGGCGTTCTTCTGGTTCGCGGTGGTGCTGCTGGTGATCTGGGGCTTCGTCTTCGCCGTGGCCGGCCCGGTGCGGCAGGCGTACCTGAACGACATGATCCCGTCGCAGCAGCGCGCGACCGTGCTGTCGTTCGACTCGCTGTTCGGGAGCCTGGGCGGGGTGGTCATCCAGCCGGGACTCGGACGCGCGGCCGACGCGTGGGGCTACGGCACGTCGCTCGTCATCGGCGGGGCGATCGAGCTGATCGGGATCCCGTTCCTGCTGGCGAGCCGGCGGCAGGGCGACCCGGCGGACTCGGCCGGGGCGCGGGGCGGCGCCGGCGAGGCGGAGGCTGCTCCCACCACTCCCTGAGCCACCGCCGCGGTCAGCCCCGGACGATCCGACCGCCGCACAGCCACGCGGCGAGGCACAGCAGGCCGTTCACCGCGAACACCCCCGCGAACGCCGCCGGCGACGCCGCGCCGCCGAGCGCCGAGAACGCGATCGCCGTCGTGGCAAGCGCGATGGCCGAGCCGGTGGAGTCCGCGATCGACAGGGCCGAGCTGTTGAAACCCTGATCGGCCGGGGTCGAGTACTCCAGGGTGAGGACGCCGAGCCGCGGGTAGAGGATCCCCATCCCCGCCCCGGCGAACGCCCAGCCGGCCACCACGAGCACCGGGGAGGCCCCGGTCTGCACCGTCACCAGCAGCGACGCGATCGCGATCGTCAGGCCGAGCGCGCCGAGCCGGGCGGCGAGGCGGTGGCCGATCCCCGGGAACCGGCCCTGCGCCCAGGAGGCCGCGGGCCAGCTGAGGCCGGCGGCGGTCAGCGCGAGGCCCGCGGCGGCCGGGGACGCGCCGTACTGGCTGACCATCAGCAGCGGGACGTAGACCTCCGCCGAGAAGAACGTGCCGGCGACGATCGCCCGCATCAGGACGACGCTCGGGAGCCCACGGCGCGCGAGCAGCGTGCCCGCCGGGATCAGCGGCCGCAGCGCGGCGATCGCGCCCACGGCGGCGAACACCGGCAGCAGCCACTGGACGGGCCCGCGGGCCTCGGCGGCGAGGGTGAGGGCGAGGACGGCGAGCGCCACGAGCGTGGCCAGCCCCGCGCGGGCCAGCTCCCGGCGGCCTCCCGCCGGTCGGCTTTCGGGTCCATGGAGGCCGCTCATCGCCGGCACGACCATCAGCATCGCGAGGACCACCAGGGCCACGACGCCGAGGAACACCCATCGCCAGCCGACCGTCTCGGCCACGGCGCCCGCGATCACGGGGCCGATCAGCGACGGGATGACCCAGGCGGCGGCGAAGCCGGCGAAGATGCGGGCGTGCAGCCGCGGCGGGTAGACGCGGGCGACGATCACGTACAGCGCAACGGTGAGCGCGCCGCCGCCGAGCCCGTGGACGAGCCGGCCGGTGACGAACAGCCCCATTGTCGGGGCGAGGCCGGCCAGGACGAGGCCGGTGGCGAACAGCCCGACCGACGCGAACAGGACGGTGCGCGGGTTGCCGCGGTCGCACCAGGTGCCGGCGACGACCATGCCGACGACTCCGACGGCGAGCGGCCCGGCGAACGCGAACGCGTACAGCCCGGCGCCGTCGAGCTGGCGGCTGACGCTGGGCATGATCGTCGTCACCGCCAGCGCCTCGAAGGCAGCCAGCGTGACGAGCAGGCACATGCCGATGCTCACCCAGCGGTAGCGCGGCGCGAGCACCCCCTCCGGCTTGGCGAGGCGCCCGGGCGCGACCGCCGGTCCCCCGTCCGTGCTCATCCTCCGAGCCTACGACGTGTCCCGGACGGCGGACTCCCGACCATCAGACCGGCGCGGGGCAGGTGGAGCTCCGGACGATCAGCCGCGGCAGGAGGCTCGCCGGCCCGGGCTCCTCCCCGCCCTCGATCTCGGCGACCAGCCGCTCGACGCTGCGGCGGCCGAGTTCGGTGAAGTCCTGAAGCACCGTTGTCAGCGGTGGCCAGAAATGCGCGGCCTCCGGGATGTCGTCGAAGCCGACCACGCTCAGATCCTCCGGGATGCGCCGCCCGGCCTCGCGTGCGGCGTGGTACACCCCGAGCGCCATCTGGTCGTTCGACGCGAACACCGCGGTCGTCCAGGGATCGTGGACGAACGACTGTGCGGCGCGGTACCCGGACTCCGCCGACCAGTCGCCCTCCAGCAGCGCCGGCACCGGGACGCCGGCGGCCTCCAGCTCCGAGGTGTAGCCGGCCGCGCGCGCCTGCGCCTCGAACCAGGCCAGCGGGCCGGTGAGGTGGACGATCCGGCGGTGGCCGAGGCCGAGCAGGTGGGCGGTCGCGGCGCGGGCTCCGGCCTCCTGGTCGACCGTGAGCTCCCGAGCGACGTACTCGGACCCGCCCTGCAGGGTGACGTAGGGGACGGTGAGCCGCGCGTCCGCGATGCGGTCGAGGACGAGGTCCTGCGGGGCGATCACGATGATGCCCTCGACTGCCTGGGCGAGCAGGTGGTCGAGCGCCGCGGCGATCCCGGCGCCGGTCAGCTCGGGGATCTGGGCGACGGCGAGGTAGTAGCCGGCCTCCCGCGCTGCGCTCTGCACGGCGTTGATGCTGGACACCGGCCCGTAGAGCGCCGCGGCGGTCGTGGAGAGCACGCCGAGGGTGCGGGAGCGGGCGGTGACGAGGGCCCGCGCGGCACGGTTGGGCCGGTACTGGAGTTGCTCCATCGCGTCGAGGACCCGCTGGCGCGTGGACTCCCGGATGCTGGGGTGGTCGTTGATGACCCGCGAGACGGTCTGGTGCGAGACGCCGGCGAGTTGCGCGACGTCGCGGATGCTCGCGGCGCGCGGCGCGGAGTCGTGGGTCACGGAGCCATTATCCGGGAAGCCGGGCGGTCGGGCGTGCACGGCGGGCTCAGCCCACAGAGGCACGGGCGGCCGCCTTTCGCCGCGACCTCCACCGGCCGAGCACCCCCACGAGGACGGCGATCAGCGCGATCCCGGCCGGGAAGACCAGGTGCCAACCTGCCAGCACCAGCAGCCCGGCGGCGAACACGACCGACAGGACCGCCATCCACCAGCCGAGCGAGCGGGTCGGCAGCAGCACGATCGCGCTCGCTACGCCCAGGCCGTAGACCGCGGCCGCGATGCTGGTGTGCACGAGGATGAACGGCTGCAGGTCGCCGCCGGCCAGCACGACGACCGAGTACAGCGCCATCACCACCGCCGACAGCAGTAGCCCGCGCCGCGCGACCGCGCCGTTCTCGGCGCCGCGGCCGAACCAGGCGGGGAGGTCGCCGTCGCGGCCCATCGCGGCGCCCAGCTTGCTGAAGGCGGCGAGGTAGGCGTTGAAGACGCCGGTGACGACGATGGCGGCGATGACCGCGACGACGATTCCGCCGCCGGAGCCGGTCGCGACCGAGACGAGGTCCAGCAGCGGCACCGTGGAGGTCGAGGCGCGTCCGCCGAGCACGGCGACGGTGACGGTCTGGATCGCGAGGTAGGCGACCGACACGATCACCAGCGCCAGGGCGGTCGCGCGCGGGATGTCGCGCCGCGGGTTCCGGAACTCGCCGCCGATCCCGGCCACGGCCTCCCAGCCGGCGAACGCCCAGATGTAGAGGCTCATCGCGAGCCCGACGCCCGACCAGCCGTGCGGGAGGACGGGCTGGAGGTTCCCGGCCCGCGCGTGCGGCGCGGCGGCCGCGAGGACGAAGACGAGCACAGCGACGAGCGCGCCGGAGAGCACGAGCTGGACGGAGGCGGCGAAGCGGACGCCGAACGCGGTCACCGCTACGGGCACGACCATCAGGGCGACGGCGATGACGATCGTCTGCACGGCGCCGCCGCCGATCACCGCCACGACGTAGCGGGCGGTCATCAGCGCGGCGATGGGGGCGCCGATCGGCGTGCCGAAGAAGAACCAGTAGCTGACGATCCGGGCGGAGGTGGGGCCGAAGGCGCGCCGGGCGAACGTGGCGACACCGCCCGCGTCGGGGTGGCGTCGCGCCAGCGCGGCGAACGTCGCGGCCAGCGGGATGGAGATGAGCGCGAGAGCGCCCACGGCGAGGATTGCGCCCGGCCCGGCTGCGGCGGCGGCGAGCGCGGGGAGGACGAGGATGCCGGTGCCGAGGACGGCGGCGACGTAAAGCGCCGTGCCGCCGGCGACGCCGAGGCGCCCGCGGTGCTCGACGGGGGCCGTTGCGTCCGTGCGCGTTGCGTCCACACGCGCTGTGTCCACACGCGCTGTGTCCACACGCGTGGCGGGGGGAACGCTATCGGTCACTGGTCCATCCTGGCGTGAACCGCCGACATCCGCCGTCCATCGGCGGCCAGTCATCGCCCATCTGCCGCCAACCCCCGTCGAGGGCCGCCGTCACGTCTGCGGGCCTCCCGTGCGGGAATGCGGCAGGCGGGCGTACCGTTCCACTCAGAGCGGGTGCTTCATCCGGAGCGCCGCCCACACACTTCCCTCGACCAGCAGGAGACCCTCATGGCAACCGTCGAGCTCACCGCTCAGAACATCGAGTCCCAGATCACCGGGAACGACATCGTCTTCGTCGACTTCTGGGCGGAATGGTGCGGCCCGTGCCGCATGTTCGGCCCCATCTTCGAGAAGGCGTCGCAGGAGCACACCGACGTCGTCTTCGGCAAGGTGGACACCGAGGCGGAGCAGGCGCTCGCGGCCTCGGCCGGCATCACCTCCATCCCGACGCTGATGGCGTTCCGCGACGGCATCCTGGTGTTCTCGCAGCCCGGCGCGCTCCCCGCGCCGACGTTCGAGGACCTCATCGGCCAGGTCAAGGCGCTCGACATGGACGCGGTGCGCGCCTCCATCGCCGAGGCCAAGGCCGAGGCGTAGGACGCCCACGAACTGACAGGACACGCCGTCTCGCACGCTCGCGAGGCGGCGTGTCCTGTCATGTGGATGGAGAGGCTCAGAACCCCGTCGGCACCGTGACCGTGTACGGCTCCTCGAGGGCGCGGACCTCGTCGTCGGTCAGCTCCAGGTGGACGGCGGCGACCGCGTCCGGGAGGTGGTGCGGCTTCGTCGCCCCGACGATCGGCGCGTCCACGACCGGGTTGCGGAGCACCCAGGCCAGCGCGACCTGCGCCATCGGGACGCCGCGCGCCTCGGCCACCCGCTGCACGGCCTCCGCGATCGGCCGGTCGTGCTCCTCGGTGTACCGCGCCTGCAGCGGGTCGGTGTCCCCGCGCAGCGTCTGCTCACCCCACGGCCGCGTCAGCCGGCCCTTCGCGAGCGGGCTCCACGGGAGGCTGCCGACGCCCTGGTCCGCCAGCAGCGGGAACATCTCGCGCTCCTCCTCGCGCATCATCAGGCTGTACTGGTCCTGCATGGTCACGAAGCGCGTCCAGCCGCCGAGGTCGGCCGCGTGCTGGAGTTTGGCGAACTGCCACGCCCACATCGAGGAGGCGCCGATGTAGCGCGCCTTGCCGGACTTGATCACGTCGTGCAGCGCCTCCATCGTCTCCTCGACCGGTGTCTGCGGGTCGAAGCGGTGGATCTGGTAGAGGTCCACGAAGTCGGTGTTCAGCCGGGTCAGCGACGCGTCGATCTGCTCGAGGATCGCGCGGCGGGAGAGTCCGGCGCCGCCCGGGCCGTCGTGCATCCTGAAGTTCAGCTTGGTCGCCAGCACGATGTCCTCGCGCTTGGTGTACTCGCGGATGGCGCGGCCGACGATCTCCTCCGAGCTGCCGAAACCGTAGACGTTGGCAGTGTCCCAGAAGGTGATGCCGGCCTCCACGGCCTGGCGGAAGATCGGGGCTGCGCCCTCGTCGTCCAGGGCCCACTCGTTGAAGCCGCGCGCCCTGTCGCCGAAGCTCATGCAGCCCAGCGCGAGGCGGCTGACGGTGAGGCCGGTCGATCCCAGTCGGGTGTATTCCATCGTGCGTTCTCCTCGTGCCTTCGATGTCGTGGCTCCGACGTTACGCGCCGCGCGGGCGCGACAGGGAGGTACTGCGAGTACCGCGATCGGCCTACCATCGCGGCATGACCGATGCGAAAGAGAACTGGCCGGAGACGCCCTCCGGCGAGCCCATCGACACCGACGCCCTCGCGGAGGGCGAAGGCCGTGGCCCGTACGACGCCGACGGCGTGTTCGAGCCCGAGGACGACGCCGCCGCGGACGACGAGGACGACCCCGGAGTCTGAACCCGTTCGAAAGCTGTGCGCTCCCGTTCACCTGAATGCTCTTGTCCCCCGGCCTTGTACCCCACTAGGGTCTAGTCCAGGAGCCAGTCCCGAACCGGCGGAAGCGATGTCAGGCGCGCCCTCGGCGGTCCAGGACCGGCTGCACAACTGGGGAGGGGTGCAGCGTGACGACCTACGAGACGCCGATCGGGAACGCGCCGAAAGCGGGCCAGGACATCCATCTGGTGAGATGGATCCGGTCCGCGGACGGCTGGAGCAGCGAGACCGTGCTCTGCACATACCTGGCGGGGACGCCCTCGCACTGGGTGGTCGAGCGGCACGGCGAGCGCGTGAGCCTCGACCGCGCGGAGTGGGCGCAGTTCGCCTTCTGATCCTGGGTGCGGCGCCTAGGCGATGTCGCCGGCGTCGCTTCCGTGGTCGGAGATCGCGGCGACGGCCTCGATCTCCACCAGCTGATCCGCATAGCCGAGAACGGTGACTCCCAGCAGTGTGCTCGCCGTCCTCACAACCCCGCCCGCGCCGCCAGCAGCTCCACCGCCACCCGCCAGTCCCGCGCCGGGATGCCGTCGCCGGTCTCCTCCTCGCCGGGCGGCCGGGCGACGAACGACGGCCACGGGTCGCCAGGGACGTGCGCCTCCTCGACGAGTCCGAGGTAGTCGCCGCCGAAGTACACCTCCCACGCCGCCGTCGCCGTCGGGCTGTACATGAGCGTGAGCGGGAGCGTGCCGTACGTGTAAACGGCGTGCTGGTGGGCCAGTTCCTTCCCCGTCATGTCCGCCTCCACGTCCCGGCCCTCCCTCTCATCTCCGAGCGTAAGCGCGTCCGGCCTCCGGCGGAAGGGATTGCTACGCCACGAAACGGCCGTCGCCCTCGTCGCCCGCGTCGTGGGTCGCCGCGACCGCTTCGGTGACGACGTCGCGCATCCGTCCGCTCCGGGCGAGGGCGGTCCGCTGCCGGCCGGCCCCGCCGCCGCTGCGCAGGATCCGCTCCACCCCGCTGCGCACCAGCTCCAGGTCGCCGTAGCTCTCCAGCGCCCGCGCGGTGTGGGCGAGGAGGGCGTCGAGGGCGGCGACGGCGGTGCCTTCGCGGCCGGTCACCGGGTGCGGGAGCTTGCCGCCGACCCCGGTCAGGGCTGCCTGCCACTCGGCCAGCCGCAGGGCGGCGGAGGGCGTCGCCAGAGGCGCGACCCCCGAACGCCACTCGCCGACGGCGGTGTCGACGAGGGCGCGCACCAGAGCGGCCAGCACGACGGTGTCGCGGGCGTCGAGGCAGACATCGGCGACCCGCACCTCCACGGTCGGCTGCTTGTGGGAGACCCGCGCGTCCAGGTAGAGCATCGCCTTGTCGAGGATGACCCCGGTCTCCACGAGCAGCCGCTCGAACCGGTCGTAGGCCTCCACCGAACCGAACACGTCCGTCGGCCCGGCGCTCTGCCACTGGTGCCAGGCGACGAACCGGTAACTGGCGTGCCCGGTGTCGACACCGCCGACGAACGGCGAGTTGGCCGTGAGCGCCAGCAGCGTGGGCAGCCAGGTGCGGATGCGGTCGAGGACGGCGACGCCCTCCTCGCGGGAATGGATCGCGACGTGCACGTGGCAGCCGCAGACCAGCGTGCCCTTCGCGGTGAGCCCGTACCTGGCCATCATCTGGTCGTAGCGCGGGTCCGGCGTGGCGTGCGGGTGCAGCGGCAGCGGCGACATCGCGAGCGCCACCGCCCGGGCGCCGTGCCGGCGGGCGAGGGTGTCGGCGAGCGTGCGACCCTCCACGATGTCCGCGTAGAGCTCGTCGGTGGTCAGCCGCGGCAGCGTCTGCGTCTCGATCATCTCCTGCTGGATCTCTGCGCCGAGCCGCAACTCGGTGCCGGCGGGGGCATCCGCCAGCGCGAACGGGGCGACCGGAGTCGCGATCCCGCGTTCATCGACCAAGAGGAGTTCTTCCTCCACCCCGAAAGTCCTCACGCAACCACTATCGGTGAGGGGTCCTCAGGGAGCAATACCCTGAAGTCCGTGAATCCGCCCAGCGCCGCCTAGGCCGGGAGGGCGACCGGACGTTCCAGCACCTGGCCGGGCCACTCGCCGACCCGGAACGGAGCTGTGCGGGTATAGCCGCAGGACTCGTAGAACCGGACCAGGTCGCCGGTCCCGCCCGCGTAGCAGTCGACCCGCAGCTTCCCGACCCCCGCGGCCACCGCCTCGGCATGCGCGAACTCCAGCAGCCGGCGTCCGGTGCCCCTGGCGCGGGGGTCGCGGGACCCGATCAGCACCCGCACATAGAGCTCCGGCTCCGTCGCGGGCGGCACGTACTCCGTGGCCGCGCCGAGCGCGAGGAAACCGACGACGCCCGCCTCCGGATGCTCGGCGATCCAGGTCCCGGCCTCGGCGACCCAGCCCCGCACCCGGGTCACCTGCTCCGGCCGCTCCGAGAACGGCCGCGTGCCCCACTGCCCGGTGTTCCCAATGGTGACGAACCAGGCGATGGCGTCGTCGAACAGGCGCAGGACGGCGTCGGCGTCGGCGGGCCGCGCCGGGCGGATGATGGTCATGCTCCCATCCTGCTGCATCGGTCCCTCGAGCATGTCAGCCCGCGACGGGCCTGCGCTCGCGAAGGAGATCGACCTAGCGGCCCAGCGCCTGCTCGACGTCCGCGAGCAGGTCGGCGACGTCCTCGATGCCCACCGACAGCCGGATGACGTTGTCCGGGACCTCCAGCTCGGTGCCGCGCACCGACGCGTGCGTCATCTCCGAGGGGTAGCCGATCAGCGACTCCACGCCGCCGAGCGACTCGGCGAGCTGGAACACCTCGGTCGACTCCGCGAACCGTCGCGCCGCCGCCGCTCCCCCGCTGAGCGCGACCGACAGCATGCCGCCGAAGCCGCTCATCTGCCGGGCGGCGAGGTCGTGGCCGGGGTGGTCAGGAAGGCCAGGGTAGTAGACCGCGTCGATCCCGGGGCGGCCGATCAGCGCCTCGGCGATGGCCTGCGCGTTCTCACTGTGCCGCTTCATCCGCACGTCGAGCGTCTTGATCCCGCGGACCGTCAGCCAGGCGTCCATCGGCGACGACACTGCGCCGGCCGCGAACTGGATGAACTGCGCCTTCTCGGCGAGCTCGGCGTCGGCGAACACCAGGGCGCCGCCGATCACGTCGGAGTGGCCGCCGAGGTACTTGGTGGTGGAGTGCACCACCACGTCCGCGCCGAACGACAGCGGCTGCTGGAGGGCGGGCGACGCGAACGTGTTGTCCACCACGACGAGCGCGCCGGCGCCGTGGCCGAGCTCGACGAGCGCGGCGAGGTCGCTGATCTTCATGAGCGGGTTGCTCGGGGTCTCGATCCAGAGCACGCGGGTGCGGTCGGTCCCGAGCGCCGTGCGCACCGCGTCCAGGTCGCCGAGGTCGACAGTGGTGTTGCGCACGTCCCAGGCGCCGTGGATGCGGTTGATGAGCCGGTGGGTGCCGCCGTAGACGTCGTTGCCGAGCACGACGTGGTCGCCCGGGCGCAGCACCGCGCGCAGCAGGGCGTCCTCTGCCGCGAGGCCCGAGGCGAACGACAGCGCGCGCACGCCGCCCTCCAGGGAGGCCAGCAGCTCCTCGAGCGACGTGCGGGTCGGGTTGCCCGCGCGCCCGTACTCGTAGCCGCCGCGGAGGCCGCCGACGCCGTCCTGCACGAACGTCGAGGTCTGGTAGATCGGCGGGATGATCGCGCCGGTGGTCGGGTCGAACTCCTGGCCGACGTGGATGGCGCGCGTGGCGAAACCGTGGGTCATCGGGATCCTTACTCCAATGCGGGGGTCTGAGTGGTGCGAGCGGTTATTCGCTCAGGTACGTGAGGAGGTCCTGCCGGGTCAGCACGGCGACGGGCTTGCCGTCCTCCGTGACCAGCAGCGCGTTCGCGACGGCGAGCGCCGCCCGCGCGGCGGTGACCGGCTCGTTGACGCCGATCAGCGGCAGCGGCTCGCCGAGGTGCGCCCCGACCGGGTCGCTCATCTTGGCGCGGCCGCCGAACACGTCGTCCACCAGGGAGCGTTCGTCGAGCGCCCCGGCGACCTCGCCCATGACCACCGGCGGCTCCGCGGTCAGCACCGGCAGCTGGGAGACGCCGTACGTGTTCATGATCTCGATGGCGTCGTGGACCGTGTCGGACGGGTGCGCGTGCACGAGGTCCGGCAGGTCGCCGCGCTTGGTGCGGATGACGTCGTGCACGGTCGCCTCGTCCGGCACCTCGCTGAAGCCGTAGGAGCGCATCCACTTGTCGTTGAAGATCTTCGCCAGGTAGCCGCGGCCGCCGTCCGGGAGGATGACCACGACGATGTCGTCGGCGGTGAGGTCCTTCGCAGCGCGCAGCGCGGCCACGACGGCCATGCCGCTGGAGCCGCCGACGAGGATGCCCTCCTCGCGGGCGAGCCGCCTGGTCATGTGGAACGAGTCGGCGTCGCTGACCGGGATGACCTCGTCCACCACGCTGGGGTCGTACGCACCAGGCCAGAAGTCCTCGCCGACGCCCTCCACGAGGTACGGCCGGCCGGTGCCGCCGGAGTAGACCGAGCCTTCCGGGTCGGCGCCGACGATGCGCACGCGGCCGTCGGAGACCTCCTTGAGGTAGCGGCCGGTGCCCGTGATGGTGCCGCCGGTGCCGACGCCGGCCACCAGGTGGGTGATGCGGCCGTCGGTGTCGCGCCAGATCTCCGGACCTGTGGTCTCGTAGTGGCTGCGCGGGCCGTTCGGGTTGAAGTACTGGTTCGGCTTGAACGCGCCGGGGATCTCCGCCGCGAGCCGGTCCGAGACCGAGTAGTAGGAGTCCGGGTGGTCGGGCGGCACCGAGGTGGGCGTCACCACGATCTCCGCGCCGTAGGCGGTGAGGACGTTGCGCTTGTCCTCGCCCACCTTGTCGGGCAGCACGAACACACAGCGGTAGCCGCGCTGCTGGGCGACGAGCGCAAGGCCCACGCCGGTGTTGCCGCTCGTCGGTTCCACGATGGTGCCGCCGGGCTTCAGCTGCCCGTCCGCCTCCGCCGCATCGATGATGCGGGAGGCGATGCGGTCCTTCGACGAACCTCCGGGGTTCAGGTACTCGAGTTTGACGAGTACCGTCGCCGCGATTCCGTCGGTCAGCCTGTTGAGCTTCACGAGCGGAGTGTCGCCGACCAAGTCGATGATGGTCTCTGCGTACTTCACGCCGTCAACGGTAACAGGGCGCTCCGCGCGTCGCCGCAGTATGACCCGCTCATCCGCGCTGCGGGCCCCCGCCTAGACTTCTGGCATGCCGGTGTCCGATCTCTCGCCCGTCGCTCAGGACTACCTGAAGCTGATCTGGTCGGCCACCGAGTGGGCGGCCGACCCGATCACGGTCAAGCAGCTCTCAGAGCGCATGGGCGTGCGCGCCGCGACGGTGTCCGACGGCATCCGGAGGCTCGCCGACCAGGGGCTCGTCGTCCACGAGCCGTACGGCGCGATCGAGCTCACGGACGTCGGCCGCCGCGGCGCGCTGGCGATGGTGCGCAGGCATCGCCTGATCGAGACCTTCCTGGTGGAGGAGCTCGGCTACGGCTGGGACGAGGTGCACGACGAGGCCGAGGTGCTGGAGCACGCGGTCTCCGACGCACTGGTCGACCGCATCGACCGCCGGCTCGGCTACCCCGCCCGCGACCCGCACGGCGACCCCATCCCCACGGCGGACGGAACGCCGCGGCGCCCGGACGCCGTTCCGCTGCTCTCCGCGCCCGCCGGCGTCCCGCTCCGCGTCGTGCGCATCTCCGACGCCGACCCGGCCGTGCTGCGCTACCTCGGGGAGCGCGGCGTCGGCCTGGACGCGGAGCTGACGGTGGACGAGCACCGCGCGTTCGCGGGCGACGTGACCGTGCACGTCGGCGGCGCGACGATCATCCTCGGGGCGACGGCCGCCGCCGCGGTCTGGGTCGCCGAGGCCTGACCGCTACTGCGGCAGCAGCGTGAGGACGACCAGGGCGAGGTTCAGGGCGACGACGAGCCCCGCGACGCCCCAGCCCACGACCCGCACCCAGCCGCCGTCCGCGCGCTCCCCCATCACCGCGCGCGACCCGGTGAGGCGCAGCAGCGGGATCATCGCGAACGGGATGCCGAGGCTCAGGAACACCTGCGAGATCACGAGCGCCCAGGTGGGGTCGACGCCGAACGACAGGATGACCACGGCCGGGATGAGCGTGACGATCCGCCGGGCGAGCAGGGGCACCCGCACCCGCAGCAGGCCGCTCATGATCGTGGCGCCCGCGTAGCTCCCGACCGACGTCGACGCCAGGCCGGACGCCAGCAGCCCGACCGCGAAGATCACGCCGATGGCCGGCCCGAGCGCCGCGCTGATCGCGGCGTGCGCTCCCTCGATCGTGTCGGTCCCCGCGACGCCCGGCAGCGCGGCCGCGGCAAGCAACAGCATCGCGATGTTGACCGCTCCGGCGAGCACGAGCGCGAGCACGACATCCAGCCGGGTGGCCCGCAGGAGGGTGCGGAGGCGCCCCTCGTCGCCGCCGGCGCCGTGCCGGTCGCGGGCGAGCGCTGAGTGCAGGTAGATGGCGTGCGGCATGACTGTCGCGCCGAGCATGCTCGCCGCCAGCAGCACCGTCGGCGCGCCGTCGAAGCGCGGCACGAGCCCCGCCGCGGCGGCCCGCCAATCGACCGGGCTGACCATCAGCCCGGCCAGGAAGCCCACGGCGATCACGCCGAGCAGCACCAGGATGACCGCCTCGAACGGCCGCTGGCCGCGCCGGGTCTGCACGGCGAGCAGCGCGATCGCCGCGACTCCGACGATCACCCCGCCGAGCGGCAGCGGGAGGCCGAACAGCAGGTTCAGAGCGATCGCACCGCCGATGACCTCCGCGATGTCCGTCGCGGCGGCGACCAGCTCGGCCTGCGCCCAGTACGCCCTCCGGGCGCCGGGGCCGAGCCGCGCACCGAGGAGCTCCGGGAGGCTGCGGCCGGTGACGATCCCGAGCTTCGCGGACTGGTACTGCACGAAGACGGCGATGGCGTTGGCCGCCACGAGCACCCAGACCAGGAGGTAGCCGTAGCGGGCGCCCGCTGTCAGGTTGGCCGCCACGTTGCCCGGATCGACGTAGGCGATCGCGGCGACGAAGGCCGGCCCGAGCAGGAACCACAGGCGCAGGCGCGCGCGAACGGGTCGCTCTTCGACCTCCACCGTCACGTTCGCGTTCCCTGACTCCATTGTTAGCCCAGCCTAACAATGATCGAGGGTCTGGTAAACGCCCGAGCGACAGTGGTCCGGCAGGCCGGCGTCAGTCGCGGTCGAGGAGGGCGGTCTCGGTCTGCTCGCGGTACAGGCGGGCGTAGATGCCGCCGAGGTCCAGCAGCTCGCGGTGCGTGCCGCGCTCCACGACCTGGCCGTGGTCGATCACGAAGATCACGTCCGCGGCGACGATCGTGGACAGCCGGTGCGCGATCGCAATGGTCGTCCGTCCGCGGGAGGCCGTGTCCAGCGCCTGCTGCACCACCCGCTCCGAGATGGTGTCGAGCGCGCTCGTCGCCTCGTCGAGGATGAGCACCTCGGGGTCCTTCAGCAGCACGCGCGCGATCGCGATGCGCTGCTTCTCGCCGCCCGACAGGCGGTAGCCGCGCTCCCCCACGACCGTCTGGTAGCCGTCGGGGAAGCCGACGATCGTCTCGTGGATGTTCGCGCGCTTCGCCGCGGCCTCCAGCTCGGCCTGCGTCGCGTCCGGCCGCGCGTAGCGCAGGTTCTCGGCGATGGTCGCGTGGAAGAGGTAGGTCTCCTGGCTGACCACGCCGATGTGCGAGACCAGCGAGTCCTGCTGCAGGTCACGCAGGTCGCTGTCGCCGAACAGGATGCGTCCGGAGGTCGTGTCGTAGAACCGCGGGATGAGGTAGCTCACCGTGGTCTTGCCCGCGCCGCTCGGCCCGACGAACGCCGCGAATTCGCCCGGCTCGATCACGAACGACACGTCATCCAGCGTGTTGCGCTCCCCCGGCCGGGCGTCCGGGTAGCGGAACACCACGTGGTCGAACTCGATCCGGCCGAGGTCGCGTCCCGGATCCACCGGAACCGCGTCCGGGCGGTCGGCGATGGCCGGCTTCAGGTCGAGGTACTCGAAGATCCGCGCGAACAGCGCACCGGAAGTCTGCAGGTCGAGCGCCACCCGCATGAGCGCGAGCAGCGGGAACAGCAGCCTCGCCTGCACCGTCGTGAACGCGACGATGGTGCCCGCGGTGATGTCCGTGGCCCCGCCGAGGATCAGCCAGCCGGAGACCAGGTAGACGATCGCCGGGATCGAGGACAGGAAGATATTCACCATCGCGAAGAACCACTGGCCGCTCATCGACTGCGACACCTGCAGCCGGATCTGGGTGCGGTTCTCGTCCGAGTAGCGCTCGATCTCGGCCTGCTGCCGGTTGAAGCTCTTGGAGAGCAGGATCCCGGACACACTCAGCGTCTCCTGCGTGATCGCGGTCATGTCCGACAGCGACTCCTGGGTCCGGGTCGCGATCCGCGCCCGCACCTGCCCGACCCGGCGCTGGGCGATCACCAGGATGGGCATCAGGATGACCGCGACCACGGTGAGCTGCCAGTTGAGCAGCAGCATCGCCACGAGCGCGGCGATCACCGTCACCGTGTTGCCGAGGATGCTCGACATCGTGTTGGTGAGCACGTTCGCGACGCCGCCGACGTCGTTCTGCAACCGCGACTGGATGATGCCGGTCTTGGTCTTGGTGAAGAAGCTCAGCTCCATCGACTGCAGGTGCGAGAACAGCCGCACGCGCAGTGCGCCCATCACCTTGTTGCCGACCGATGAGGTCAGGTAGGTCTGCCAGACGCCGAGCAGCGCCGACCCGACGAAGACCACGATCATCACCACGACGATCTCGATCAGCACCGGCATGTCCGGCTTTCCGGACTTCGGGAAGAGGCCGTCGTCGAAGGCGCGCTGGGTGAGCAGCGGCGGCACGACCGACAGTGCCGCGCCGATCAGCACCAGCACCATCGTGGTGATGATGGCGACCTTGTGCGCGGCGAACAGCGACACGATCCGGCGGAACAGGTGCCGGATGCGCGGAGCCTCCGCGTTCAGCGCCCGCTGCGCCGCCGCGTCGCCGCCGCTGACCCGTGAGCGCATGGCGCCACCGCCGCCCATGCCACGCATTCCGCTCACACGCACAGCCTACGTCGGCGTGAAGCCGCCGTGACCGAATCGCAATGCAAGCGCTTGACGTAAACGCTTGCACGGAGTCCGCACCCGGAGTACGTTGAGCCCGGGCGCACCCGCGCCTGCACCAAGAGCACCACGCTCGACATCGAGCACCACTAGCTCAACGAGGAGTGAAATGAAAGCAGCACGTCTCGCCGTGATCGCAGGGGTCGCCATCGCCGGCCTCGCCCTTGCGGGATGCACCGGCGGCGGTTCAGGATCCGGGGGGAGCGCGGGCGGGGACGCCGGCGCGAACCTCACCAGCAAAGGCCCCATCACCTACGTGCAGGGCAAGGACAACTCGAATGTCGTCCGACCCCTGGTCGACAAGTGGAACGCAGCACACCCCAGCGAGAAGGTCACCTTCAAGGAGCAGACCGACCAGGCCGACCAGCAGCACGACGACCTCGTGCAGCACTTCCAGGCGAAGGACCCGAACTACGACGTCGTCGATGTCGACGTCGTGTGGACGGGTGAGTTCGCCGCGAAGGGCTGGCTGCAGCCGCTCACCGGCAACTTCAAGATGGACAACTCCAAGCTGCTGGCGCCGACGGTCAAGTCGGGCACCTACAACGGCACGCAGTACGCGGCGCCGCAGACCTCCGACGGCGGCATCCTGTACTACCGCAAGGACCTCGTCGCCGCTCCGCCCAAGACGTGGGATGAGATGATCAAGGACTGCGATGTGGCCAAGGCGAAGGGCATCGGCTGCTACGCCGGTCAGTTCGCCCAGTACGAGGGCCTGACGGTGAACGTGGCCGAGGCCATCAACACCAACGGCGGCACCATCGTCGGCGACGACGGCAAGACCGTCACCGTCGACAGCTCGCAGGCCAACGCGGGTCTGACCCGCCTGGTGGACGGCTTCAAGAACGGCCAGATCCCGGCCGAGGCCATCACCTACCAGGAGGAGCAGGGCCGCCAGGCGTTCGAGGCCGGCAAGCTGATGTTCCTGCGCAACTGGCCGTACGTCTACAAGCTGGCCAAGACCGACGGCTCGTCGACGGTCAAGGACACCTTCGGCATCGCCCCGCTGCCCGGCGTCAGCGCCGACAAGCCCGGCGTGTCCAGCCTGGGCGGCCACAACGCCGCGATCAGCGTCTACGGCAAGCACAAGGCGACCGCGTTCGCCTTCCTGCAGTTCCTGCAGAGCGAAGAGACCCAGAAGTTCTTCGTGACGCAGGGCTCGCTCGCGCCGGTGATCACCTCGCTGTACGACGACCCGGGCCTGAACAGCCAGCTGCCCTACCTGTCCACCCTGAAGACGTCGATCGCGAACGCTGTCCCGCGCCCCGTGTCGCCGTTCTACCCGGCCATCACCAAGGCCGTCCAGGACAACGCCTACGCCGCCCTCAAGGGCAGCAAGTCTGTCGACCAGGCGCTGAAGGACATGTCGGCGGCCATCAAGACCGCGAGCTCGGGCCAGTAGAGCCCATCACGGTCGCGGGGGGGGGGGGGCCCCCCCCCCCCCCCGGTCCCCCACCCCCCACTCTTTTTCCCCGGAG
>NZ_JBXAPS010000001.1:1611865-1680146 GCF_058806435.1 Leifsonia sp. GW821-FHT13C09
TACGGCGACCACCGAGATCTACACTTACAATTCCTCGTCGGCAGCGTCAGATGTGGAGAAGAGACAGGCCCGGCTCCCCACCCCCACCGTCTTCTCCCCGGAGGCCGCACATGTCAACGTCGAACGTCGTCGCCCCCTCACCAACAAAGAACAGGCCGCCCGAGCAGCGCGCCGGAGTCAAGCACAACCGCCGCCAGCAGAGCCGCTGGGCCCTGTACCTCATCATCCCCACGCTGATCCTGCTCGCCGTCGTCATCGGCTACCCGATCGTCAGTGCCGTGGTGATGTCGTTCCAGAAGGACGCCGGCCTCGATCCCGCGACGGGCCTGTTCGTCCAGGGCGGCTTCGCCGGATTCCAGAACTACGCCCACTGGCTGTTCCAGCAGTGCCAGGGACCGAACGGCACGACGGTGTCGTGCCCACCCGGCAACCTCGGCTCCACCTTCTGGAGCGCGGTCGGGGTCACCTTCTTCTTCACGATCACGACCGTGGTCCTCGAGACCGTCCTCGGCCTCTGGTTCGCGCTCATCATGAACCGCGCCTTCCGCGGCCGCGGCTTCGTCCGCGCGGCCATCCTGATCCCGTGGGCGATCCCCACCGCCGTCACCGCGAAGCTGTGGTTCTTCATCTTCTCGGTCGCCGGTGTCGCCAACGCCGTGCTCAACGCGCACATCCTCTGGACGAGCGACGAATGGGCATCGCGGTTCGCGGTCATCATCGCCGACACCTGGAAGACCACGCCGTTCATGGCGCTGCTCATCCTGGCCGGCCTCCAGATCATCCCGGAGGACGTGTACGAGGCGGCGAAGATGGACGGGGCCAGCACGTGGCAGCGCTTCTGGCGCGTCACGATGCCCCTGCTGAAGCCGGCGCTGATGGTCGCGGTCCTGTTCCGCGTGCTCGACGCGCTCCGCATCTACGACCTCCCGCAGATCCTCACGGGCGGCGGCGGAGGCAACGGCCACGCGACGACCACGCTGTCCATCCTCGTGGTCAATCAGATCAGGCAGGGCTTCAACAGCGCTGCCGCCCTCTCCACCATCACGTTCATCCTGATCTTCCTGGTCGCGTTCATCTTCGTGCGATTCCTCGGCACGAACGTGGTGCGAACGCAGGAGACACAAGCGAAGGGAGCGAAGGGATGACCACCGTCGCCGGGCCCGCATCGGCCACCGCGGAGGCAGAGGCCCTCCCCCGCACGCGCACCAAGAACCGCACCAGGTCCCGCAACCGCAACCAGATGACCCGCACGCTGCTGCAGGCGCTGGTGATCGTGGTGTGGTGCCTGCTGCCGTTCTACTGGATGGTGGTGACGTCGTTCCGCGACGTCGGGTACACCAGCGACAACACGCCCTGGTTCACCCACATCACGTTCGACAACTACGTGACCGCCCTCTCGACCAACCTGGGCAACCACCTCGGCCAGGCGCTGCTGAACTCGCTGTTCATCGGCATCTGCGTCACGGCGATCTCCCTCATCGTCGGCATCTTCGCCTCGTACGCGCTCGCGCGCCTCGAGTTCAAGTTCAAGGGCATCATCCTGGGCATCATCCTGGCCGCCTCGATGTTCCCGGGCGTCGCGCTCATCACCCCGCTGTTCCAGCTGTTCACGAACATCGGGTGGATGGGCACGTACCAGGCGCTGATCATTCCCGAGATCTCGTTCGCCCTGCCGCTGACGGTCTACACGCTCGTCTCGTTCTTCCGCGAGATGCCGTGGGATCTGGAGGAGGCCGCCCGCATCGACGGATGCACGCAGGCGCAGGCGTTCCGCAAGATCATCCTGCCGCTGGCCGCTCCCGCGGTGTTCACGACCGCGATCCTGGCGTTCATCTCCTCGTGGAACGAGTTCCTGATCTCCAGCCAGCTGTCCAGCGACGCGACGCAGCCGGTGACGGTGGCGATCGCCTCCTTCACGGGCAGCCAGCCGCACCAGGAGCCGTACACCGCCGTCATGGCGGCCGGTACGATCGTGACCGTCCCGCTCATCATCCTGGTGCTGATCTTCCAGCGCCGGATCGTCGCGGGCCTCACGGCCGGTGGAGTGAAGGGCTGAGCGGATGCGAAGGAACGACCCGAAGGAGTTCGTCGACCTCGGACTGGGGTTCGTCGGCTTCTTCGCGGTCGTCTTCGTGATCATCACCGCCTCCTGCGAGCTCACCGGCCAGCCCGCGCTCACGTGGGCTCTGGTCTCGCTCGTGCTCGTGGTCGTCTTCATCCTCCTGCTGCAGGCGCGGCGCCGCATCCAGGCGTCGCGCCTCCGGGCGGAGGAAGCGCGAGCGGGCCAGGACTCCTGACGGGGGAAGCATGGCAGGAATCGAGGAGGTCGCGCGCGCGACCGGGGTCTCGACCGCGACGGTCTCGCGCGCGCTCCGAGGCCTTCCGAACGTCTCGGACACCACCCGGGCCGCGGTCCGGCGCGCCGCCGACGAGCTCGGCTACGTCGCGTCGTCCAGCGCGTCGGGACTGGCCAGCGGCCGCACCCTGGCGCTCGGGGTGGTCGTGCCGTCGGTCAGCCGCTGGTTCTACACGCAGGTGCTGGAGGGTGTCGACGCGGAGCTGCGCTCGGCCAGCTACGACATGATCCTGTTCAACCTGGGCGGCCACCGCGGCGACCGCGAGCGGGTCTTCCACCGCAGCATCCTGCGCAAGCGCACGGACGCGCTGCTGGCGCTGTGCCTCGACTTCACGCCCGACGAGCGCGAGCAGCTCGCGTCGCTCGGTCACCCGACCATCGTCGTCGGCGGCCCGGTGAAGGGCCTGCGCAGCGTCGGGATCGACGAGAAGGCGACGGCCAAGGAGGCCACGAACCACCTGATCGGGCTCGGCCACACCGAGATCGCCCACCTCGGCGGCGAGGACGAGGAAGGCCTCAACAGCAACGTGCCGGCCGGGAGGCTGCGCGGCTTCGAGAAGGCCATGCGATCGGCGCACCTCCCCGTGCGGCCGGAGTGGGTCATCCCCGGCGGGTTCTCCCTGCCCGAGGGCCGCGCGGCGATGAACCGGCTGCTCGACCGCCCGGGCCCGCGGCCGACGGCGGTGTTCGCCGGCTCGGACGAAATGGCGATGGGCGCCATCCTCGCCGCAGGCGACCACGGGCTGCGCGTACCGGACGACCTCTCCGTCATCGGGATCGACGACCACGACTACGCGGAGTGCTTCGGGCTCACGACGATGGCGCAGAGCCCGTTCGAGCAGGGAGCGGTGGCGACACGCATCCTCCTGGACGAACTGGCCGGCCGCGAGCCCCGCGCCGGCTCGGTGCGCTCCTCCGCGCACCTGGTCGTCCGCACGTCGACCGCGCCGCCCCGCTGAGGCCTTCGAGTTCGTACACTTTGCGCAAATCATTGCCGATTTGCACGAATCGGGGCGGATATGAACGATCGACGCCCACCGATCTGAAACAATGGGTCACGCGGCCGTTGGCCGATCGCGCCTTTCGGGTAGGCACGATCGACCGCCGACAGTCCGTCCGTACCGACGCTTCGGCGCGTACGGGAAGAGCCGCCCTGACTAGGACAGGGCGGCTCTTCGCTTTTTGAACCGGTTCAGGGTTTATTGTCGCCGTTCCTGAGTCGGAGACTGGGGCGACGCGCTTCGGCGGCGCGGCTCGGTCAGTCCGCGTCGGCGACGGCCAGAATCTCCGCCTCCTGCTCCAGCGTCTCGTGCGGGGCGTCGACGCGCTTGAGGTGCTTGTGGCCGAACATCACCAGGGCGGCGGCGATCAGGACCGAGACGGCTCCGGCATAGAACGGCGTCGACCGGGCGAACAGGCTCGCCAGCAGTGTCGCCGCGGGCGGGGCGATCGCGCCGCCGAGGAACCGGACGCCGGAGTACGCGCTCGACGCGACCGACCGCGGCAGGTCGGTGGCCTCCATCACGCACTCGGTCAGCACCGTGTTCAGAATGCCGAGCAGCAGGCCGCCGACGATCACGCACACGATCAGCGCGACCAGCGAGCCCACCAGCAGGCCGGCGGCGGCGAGGTCGATCGCCAGGAGCGGCATGATCAGCCACAGCACGCGGGTCCGCGGCAGCCGCACGGTGAGCAGCGGCGCGACCCAGACCGACGTGATCGCGAGCGCGACGCCCCAGCCGAAGAAGATCAGGCCCAGCGTGATCGCGTCCTTGACACCGAGGTCGGCCAGCGCGAACGGCGTGTACGCCAGCAGGACGAAGAAGCCGATGTTGTAGAACAGCGCGGCGGCGGCCAGGAAGCCGAGCGCGGGCCGGCCGAGCGCCCGGAACGGCGCGGAGAGCCTCGTGGGGACGGGCTTCTCGGGGTTCTTCTTGAGCATCACAACGATCGCGATGAAGCCGATCGCCATCAGGGTCGCGGTGCCGAAGAACGGGCCGCGCCAGCTCCAGCTTCCCAGCAGACCGCCGAGCAGCGGGCCGATGGCGATGCCGAGGCCCAGCGCCGCCTCGTAGAGGATGATCGCCGCCGACGTCCCGCCCGCCGCCGCGCCGACGATGGTCGCGAGCGCCGTGGAGATGAAGAGGGCGTTCCCGAGGCCCCAGCCGGCGCGGAAGCCGATGATCGACCACACGTTCTGCGACAGCCCGGCCGCCAACGCGAACACCACGATCAGCGCGAGACCGATCAGCAGCGTGCGCTTGGCGCCGATGCGGCTGGAGATCCAGCTCGTGAAGAACATCGCGACACCCGTGATCAGCAGGTAGCTCGTGAAGAGCATCTCGGTCTGCGTCGGGGTCGCCTTCAGGCTCGCGGCGATGGCCGGGAGGATCGGGTCGACGAGGCCGATGCCCATGAAGGCGATGACCGACGCGAACGCGACGGCCCAGACGGCGGTCGGCTGCTTGAGGATGTTGTCCGGCTTCTGATGGGACATGGACGGGTGAGGCCTCCTAGGTCTGTGAAGCGAGAAGAGTGAACGGTGAGGTGAATCCTCAGCGGCCGTCGACGGCGGCCGATGTCGCGGCCGACAGGTCGACGCGGGACGCGATGATCTCGACGGTGGCCCGCATCGCGGCCAGCTCGTCGTCGCGGAGGTCGGCGAACATCGGCACGAGCGCCTCCGAGAGCGTGTCGCGCCAGTCCTGGAGCGCCGCGGCGCCCTTCGGGGTGATCGCGATCTGCCAGGCGCGGGCGTCGTCCACGTCGGCGATGCGCTTGACCCACTCCGACTCGACCAGGTTGCGCACCAGCTTGGTCATCGTCGGCTGGGACACGCGGCTCTGGGACGCGAGCTCGCCGAGCCGCATCGCGCCGACCGACTGGAGCACGCTGAGCGTCCGCCAGACCGCCGGGGACTCAGTGCTGCCCGTGACGCGCGCGGCCAGCCGGGTGAGGCGGTGGCTCGCGACGACGAGGTCGCCGAGGGTCTGGCGGAGCTGGGTGGTGTCGGTGGGCAAGGTTTTGGTCACGCAGACAATTATATATAGCTTGTCTATATAAATCAAGCGCGTCCGGACACTGACATGTCGGCTGGTTGAATCGCCGGATGACTTCCTCCGACCCGGCCGGCGACGGCGCGTACCACAAGGGCCTCAAGCGACGGCACATCCAGATGATCGCCATCGGCGGCGCCATCGGCACCGGACTGTTCCTCGGCGCCGGGGGACGCCTCAACTCCGGCGGCCCCGGCCTCCTCGTCGTCTACGCGGTGTGCGGAGTGTTCGCCTACCTCATCCTGCGTGCGCTCGGCGAACTCATCCTGCACCGTCCGGACTCCGGCTCGTTCGTGTCGTACGCACGGGAGTTCTTCGGCGAGAAGCTCGCGTTCGTGACCGGCTGGATGTACTGGATGTACTGGGGCATGATCGGCATCGTCGACGTGACGGCTGTCGCCCTCTACATGCACTTCTTCGGCAAGTACATCCCGGTCATGGCCGAGATCCCGCAGTGGGTGTTCGCGCTGCTCGCCCTCACCGTGGTGCTGCTGCTCAACCTGCTCTCGGTGAAGGTGTTCGGCGAGCTGGAGTTCTGGTTCGCGCTGATCAAGGTCGTCGCGCTCGTCGCGTTCCTGGTGATCGGCGTCGCCTTCGTCGTCTGGGGCACCCCGGTCGACGGCCGCACGCCCGGCTTCGCGCTGCTCGCGGACCACGGCGGCCTCTTCCCGAACGGGCTGCTCCCGCTCATCCTCGTGGTCCAGGGGGTCGTGTTCGCCTACGGCGCGATCGAGCTCATCGGCACGGCCGCGGGCGAAACCGAGAACCCGGAGAAGACCATGCCGCGCGCGATCAACACGATCCTGGTGCGGATCGCGCTGTTCTATGTCGGCTCCGTCCTGCTGCTCTCACTGCTCCTTCCCTACACCGCGTTCAAGAAGGACGAGAGCCCGTTCGTGACGTTCTTCTCATCCATCGGAGTCGAGGGCGCCGACGCGATCATGAACCTCGTCGTGCTGACCGCCGCCCTCTCGTCGCTCAACGCCGGCCTCTACTCGACCGGCCGGATCGCCCGGTCGCTGGCGTTGCGCGGTGCGGCCCCCCGGTTCGCGCTCCGGATGAACAAGGCCGGGGTGCCCTACGGGGGCATCCTCATCACCGGCGTGGTCGCCCTGGCCGGCGTTGCCCTGAACCTGGTGATGCCGGGCGACGCGTTCGAGGTCGGGATCAACCTGACCTCCATCGGGCTGCTGTGGGCCTGGGCGATCATCGTGGTCTGCCAGCTGAGACTGCACTCCCTGGCGAAGGCCGGGAAGATGGCCCGGCCGTCGTTCCACATGCCGGGCGCGCCGTTCACGAGCTATCTGACGCTCGGCTTCCTCGCGCTGGTCGGCGTGCTGATCCTGCTCGACTGGCCGATGGGCACCCTCACGGTCGGCACCGCCGTCGTGGTCGTGGTCCCCCTGCTCATCGGCGGCTGGTTCCTGGTGCGCGGCCGCGTGCAGGCGCACGCGGCTCAGGAAGCGGAGGCCGCGTCGCGGGAGTCGACGTCCGTCGTGCGCTGAGCCAGCAGGAAGGCCTGGCGCGACTTCTCCGGCGCGATCCGCTCGCGGGTCGCCTCCGCTACGAGCGAGAAGCCGGCCGCGGTCAGCCGCTGCTTCACCCGGTCGGGCGACTGCCGCCGGGTGCGGAGGTCGAGCTCGTGGCCGTACGCCTGCCGCAGGTGCACCACGTCCTCGTCGCCCTGCTCGCTCACCTGGAACGCCAGCAGCAGCCGGCCGCCCGGGCGCAGCACGCGGGCGAACTCGGCGAACACGGCGTCCTGGCGATCCTGCGGGATGTGGATGATCGAGTACCACGCCAGCGCGCCCGCGAGCTCGCCGGCGCGGAACGGCAGCGCCGCCATCGACGCGACCTCGAACGGGATGCCCGGATGGTCGCGCCGGGCGACGTCGATCATCCCGGGCGACAGGTCGACACCGCGCACGTCGACCCCGATGCCGGCGAGGAACCCGGAGACGCGGCCGGGGCCGCAGCCGAGGTCGGCCACCGCTCCCCCGCCGTCGCCGGCGACCTGCTCGGCGAAGGCGGTCAGCAGAGCCCGCTCGATCGGGAGCTTCTCGAGTTCGCCCGCCAGCAGCGCCGCGTAGTCGTCGGCCACCAGGTCGTACGCGACGCGCGCCTCGTGCTCACTGTCCACCCGTCCGACCCTAGGACGCCGAAACGCCCCCGTCCGAGCAGGACGGGGGCGTTTCGCGTGGTTCGGGTTACCGCAGGTACCGGTCGTACAGGAGGGTCCTGCGGCAGAGATCCGGCGGGTGGGCGCCGCTGTCGCGGTCGTCACCGTGCAGGAGCGCGGCCCCGAGTCCGCGCAGGGTGGAGGCGAACGTGCGCCAGGTATTCATCGTGGTTTCTTCTTCCGGTCGTGCGTCCTTGCACACCGATGCACGCGGGCAGGCGCGATCGGACGCTCTGGTGGGGACGAGCGTCCGCGCCGCGCCTTCGCGGTTAAACCACGAAGGGCGCCGCCCCGTTACGGGGGCGACGCCCTCCACAACGCGGAACACTCTGTTACAGAAGGAGTCCGCGTCGCGTGGCTGTGTCAGCCTGCGGTAGAAGAAGCCCCGATGGGGCGTCGACTACTTGAGGGTGACGGTGGCGCCAGCCTCTTCGAGCTGAGCCTTCGCCTTCTCGGCGGTCTCCTTGTTGGCGCCCTCGAGCACGGTGCTCGGTGCGCCGTCAACGAGGGCCTTCGCCTCACCGAGGCCGAGGCTGGTGAGGGCGCGCACCTCCTTGATGACCTGGATCTTCTTGTCACCGGCGGCCTCGAGGACGACGTCGAACGAGTCCTTCTCCTCGACCTCTTCGGCAGCGGCGCCCGCACCACCGGCGGCCGGGGCGGCCACGGCGACGGGGGCGGCGGCGGTGACCTCGAAGGTCTCCTCGAACTTCTTCACGAACTCGCTGAGCTCAATGAGCGTGAGCTCCTTGAACGCGTCGAGCAGCTCCTCAGTCGACAGCTTTGCCATGATTTTCTCCTTAGTGTGTGTGGTTACTCACCGCTGCGGGATCCTTGCGGACCTTACGCAGCGGACTCCTGCTTCTCACGCAGCGCGTCGACCGTGCGAACGGCCTTCGACAGCGGTGCGTTGAACAGATATGCGGCTCCGAACAGCGAGGCCTTGAAGGCGCCGGCCAGCTTGGCCAGCAGAACCTCACGGGACTCGAGGTCGGCGAGCTTGCCTACCTCTTCTGCGGTCAGCGGGTTACCGTCGAAGTAACCGCCCTTGACCACCAGCAGAGGGTTTGCCTTGGTGAAGTCGCGCAGAGCCTTCGCGACGGCGACGGGGTCGCCGTGAACGAAAGCGATCGCGGACGGCCCGACCAGCTCGTCGTCGAACGACGAGATTCCCTGGTTGTTGGCCGCGATCTTGGTCAGCGTGTTCTTCACCACGGCGTACGTCGCGTGCTCACTGATGGACTTGCGCAGCGTCTTGAGCTGAGCAACAGTGAGACCGCGGTACTCGGTCAGCAGAACGGCGGTCGAGCTCTCGAACAGTCCTTCGAGCTCGGCGACCGTGGCTTCCTTGTTCGCCATGGCTACTCCTCGGTTGTCTTCTCGCACACCGCGGGAGCGGCGTGCGCCTCGACCGCGGGCAAAGAAAAAAGCTCCGGCGCAGGGGCACGGAGCTCGACTCGCAGAGAACTGCGGGAATCACTTCACACACCTGCGCGGGCGCCCACCTGAGTGGATCTTCGGACATGCACGCATGTCGACCAGCGGTCTTCGGCTCCGTCAAGCGTACGGGATGGGGCGCGCCGCACGCAAATCCGGCGCTGCGAGGTGGGCGCGCAGGAAGTCCCCGACGTCTCTGCCGAACCGCGGGTGCAGTGCGACGCCGGCGTGGGAACGATTGAGGTAGACCACGTGCGAGGCGCGCGGGAGCCCGCGGACGGTCTCCGCGGCGAGCTGCAGCGGATAGAAGAAGTCGCGGCCGCCGGAGACGACCAGCGCGGGCGCCGAGACGCGGGAGAGCCGGTCGCGGACGTCGTAGCCCTCCTCGGCCTCCACGAGGGCGCGCAGCCCCTGCGGGTCCGCGGGGCCGGGCAGCAGGCGGGTGAGCAGCCGGACCGCCGGGGCCAGCAGCGGGGCGTCCATCGTCGCGAGCGCGAGCTCGGTCGTCGCGCCCGGCTCGCCCGCGCTGAGGCGATCCGCATAGCGGCGCTGGGCGGCCCGGCCGTTCGCCCCGAGCACCGCGGCCCCTGCGGCGACGACCAGGGAGCTCACCAGGTCGGGATGGTCGACGGCCAGCTGGAGGGCGATGCTGGCGCCCGTGGACACGCCCATGATCGCCGCCGGCGTGCCGAACCGGCTGCGCAGCATCGTGGCATAGAGGTCGGCGACCTCCGCCATCGTGGCGCCCGGCTCGAGGCGCGCCGGCCGCCCGACGGCATGGACGCGGTGGGTGCGCGCCGGGCCGGTGACGATGACGCGCTCGGTCAGCGCGTCCAGGCCGCGCGCGCGGCCGGGCTCGGACGGCAGGCCGCGCAGGTACACCAGCGGAGGCGCGGCCGGGTCGCCATAGGCGACCGTGGGCAGGATGGTCCCCGTCACTCCCGGTCCGCTCCCTCTGGGGCGCTCTCGGACGTCAGGGCGCTCTCGGACGTCAGAGCGCTCTCGGACGTCAGGGCGCTCTCGGGTGCGAGCGCGCTCTCGGTCGTCAGGGCGCTGTCGGGCTCCCCCGCCACGTCCTCGACCGTCGCGGGCGGCAGCACGGACGCCTCCGGGGGACGATCCTCCACCAGCGGCAGCCGGACCGTGAAGACGGTGCTGCCCGGCTCGCTGGTCAGAGTGACCGAGCCGCCGTGCGCCTCCACCACCGCCCGCACGATGGCGAGCCCCAGCCCGGTCGATCCGGTCGCCCGGTTGCGGCTGCTGTCGCCCCGGGCGAAGCGCTCGAACAGCGTCCCCTGGAGGCCCTCCGGGATGCCGGGGCCGTCGTCCGAGACCGTGACCACGGCCTGCCGGGCGACGTCGTCCAAGGTGAGCGCGGCGACCACGGTAGTGCCCTCCGGCGTGTGGACGCGGGCGTTCGCGAGCAGGTTCATCACCACCTGGTGGAGGCGCGGGGCGTCGCCCAGCACTTCCACCGGCTCCTCGGGCAGGACGATCCGCCAGGTGTGGTCGGGCCCCGCCGCGTGCGCGTCGCTGAGGGCGTCGATCAGCAGCAGCGACAGGTCCACAGGGTCGCGGTCGAGCTCGCGGCCCTCGTCCAGCCGCGCGAGGAGCAGTAGGTCCTCCACGAGCGAGGTCATCCGCGTGGCCTCCGACTCGATGCGGCCGAGCGAACGGGTGACGTCCTGCGGCAGCTCGTGCGGCGAGCGGCGGGTGAGCTCGGCGTAGCCGCGGATGGACGCCAGCGGGGTCCGCAGCTCGTGGCTGGCGTCGGCGACGAACTGGCGCACCTTCTGCTCGCTGGCCTGGCGGGCGGTCAGCGCCGAGGCGACGTGGCCGAGCATCCGGTTGAGCGCGGAGCCCACCTTGCCGACCTCCGTGTGCGTGTCGGAGTCCTCCTCGGGGACGCGCACCGACAGGGCCACGTCGCCACGGTCGAGCGGCATGTGCGCCACCTGCTCCGCGGTCTCCGTGACCCGCGCGAGCGGCTTCATGGCGAGGCGGACGACGAAGCTGGCGATGAGGAACGCGAAGACCAGGCCCGCGAGGGTGACCAGCGCGATCACGAGCGTCAGCTGCTGCGTGGTCGCGTTCACCTCGCTGAGCGGGAGGCCGATGATGACGCTGTCGCCGTTGTCGAGCGGGGCGGCCGCGATCCGGTAGGAGCCGAGGGAGGCGCCGAGGTCGACGGTGCGCGGCTGTGAGTCGGCGGGAACGGTGAGCAGCGCCATTCCGTTGATCGTGACCCGCTGCGGCCCGAGCGGCTGGTCCGTCGACGGCGACGACCGATCGGACAGGATCACCGGCGGGAACAGCAGGCTGCCGTTCGAGCTGCGCACGGCGCCGAGCGTGCCGGTCGGCTGGCCCGGCGTCGTCACGACGCCCTGGGCCTCCGGCACGGTGGGCCCACCCGCGTTGATGCGGTCGGCGGTGTGCTGCCCGCGCACCAGCGCGCTGGTGAGCTGCTGGTCCAGCCGCTCCACGAGGTAGTTCTGCAGCGCCAGCACGCTGAACGTCCCGATCACTGCGCCGAGCACCGCGAGCATCGCCACGACGACGAGCACGACACGGCTGCGCAGCGTCCAGCTGCGGAACGGACGGAGACCGAAGCGCCGGGCGCGCTCACGGCCGGGGGTCGGGGCGCCCGCAGAGCGGGCAGCGGTCATCGCGCGGCCTTCACCATGTAGCCGGCGCCGCGCACGGTGTGGATCATCGGCGGACGGCCGGCGTCGATCTTCTTGCGCAGGTAGGAGATGTACAGCTCGACAACGCTGGAGGAGCCACCGAAGTCGTACGACCACACGCGGTCCAGGATCTGCGCCTTGCTGAGCACGCGCCGGGGGTTGCGCATGAGGAAGCGCAGCAGCTCGAACTCGGTGGCGGTGAGCTGGATGGGGTCGCCGTCGCGGTGCACCTCGTAGCTGTCCTCGTCCAGCACGAGGTCGCCCACGATCAGCACCGGGTCGTCCTGGTCGGCGATGGCTGCGCGTGACCGGCGCAGCAGGCCGCGGAGCCGGGCGACGAGCTCCTCCAGGCTGAACGGCTTCGTGACGTAGTCGTCGCCGCCGGCGGTGAGCCCGGCGATCCGGTCGTCGAGCGAGTCCTTGGCGGTGAGGAACAGGACGGGCGCCTCGTTGCCGTCGGCGCGCATCCGGGAGAGCACCTGAAGCCCGTCGATGTCCGGCAGCATGATGTCCAGCACGACCACGTCCGGCTTGAACTCGCGCGAGAGCTGCAGCGCCTGCTGCCCGTTGGACGCGGTCTTCACCTCCCAGTCCTCGTAGTGCAGCGCCATCGCGAGCAGATCGGTGAGCGTCGCCTCGTCATCCACGACGAGGACACGGATCGAACTCCCGTCGGCACGGCGCAGGAGGGTACGGGGCTGGCTGGAGGGGCCGGAGGCGGCTCGGGTGTTGATGGTCACCTTTCCCATTATGAGGAGGGGGATTGATGGTGTCTTTGCGAAAGCTATGGAGAGTCTGAGAAGGGTGGAGTGCACTCGGTAGATCCATTGCCTCGCCACAGTGCCCGGCAAAGCCCCGGCCCTACCGTCGCGTTCAGTCACCCCTTTCCGACCCAGAGATATGGAAGCCAATGTTCGGGACATATCTGCGGCGCGAGCTCCTCAATCGCCGCAAGCAGACGGTCATCATCGCGATCGGCATGGCCCTCGCGATCGCGCTCGTCATCATCGTCAACGCGGTCTCCGCCGGTGTGAAGGACGCGCAGGCGAGCGTGCTGCAGTCCGTCTACGGCGTCGGCACCGACATCACCATCACTCAGCCGGCCACCGCGCAGAACGCGACCACCCAGCAGGGCGCCGGCGGAGGCCCCCGCTTCGACTTCGGGGCGAACTCGGGGACCGACACCGGCTCCGGGCGTCAGGTGAACACCTCCCGCTTGGAGCCCACCCGCGGGGCCACCGTGATGGACGCCTCGACGCTCACCACCGCGTCGAAGGTCCGGAACGTGCAGTCCGCCGCCGCGGTGCTATCGCTGACCAACACCAGCTTCAGTGGCACCCTCCCGAACTTCCAACAGCTCCGCGAGCAGCGTCAGGCCGGCGGCTCGACGGCCTCCACGCCCCCGCCCACCGGCGGAGCGGATGGAGCGGGCGGCAGCTCGTTCACCGTCGACTCGTTCTCGGTGATGGGACTCGACCCGGGAGGCAAGTCGGTCGGACCGCTCTCGTCCGTGACACTTTCCAGCGGTCGCACCTTCACCGCGGCGGACAAGGCGGCCGACGTCGTCGTGCTCGACGCCGCGTACGCCAAGACGGCCTCCAAGGCGGTCGGCGACACCGTGACCATCGGCGGCACCGACTTCACGGTGATCGGCATCGTCTCCGCCACGGGGGCCGACTCCACCACCGCGGCGAACGCCTACATCCCGCTCGGCGTCGCGCAGACCCTCTCCGGCCAGGCCTCGAAGATCTCCGCCGTCTACGTCACGGCGGCGTCGTCGAGCGACATCGACCAGCTCAAGGCCGACCTGAGCAAGGCCCTCCCCGGTGCGACCGTCAGCACGCAGGCCGACCTGGCCTCCAGCGTCTCCGGCTCGCTCGGCAGCGCAGGCCAGCTCATCGCCAACCTCGGCACCTGGCTCTCGGTGATCGTGCTGGCTGCGGCATTCCTCATCGCCATCCTGTTCACCATCTCCGGCGTCACCCGACGCACCCGCGAGTTCGGCACCCTGAAGGCGATCGGCTGGTCCAACCGCCGCATCACCGGCCAGGTCGCGGGCGAGTCGATCGTGCAGGGCCTGATCGGAGGCGTCATCGGCGTCGCCGTCGGACTCCTCGGCGTGCTGGTCGTCAACATCGTCGCTCCGACCCTGACCGGCAGCGTGGGCTCCGGCTTCGCCAACGCTGCCGGCCAAGGGACGGGCGGAGTCGGGACGGGAGGCGCGGGCACGGGGCAGACCGGCGCCGGCACAACCGGCGGCTTCGGGGGCGGCGGCTTCGGCGGCGGGAACGGCGCGTTCGCCGGCGCACGCCGGGCCGCCTCCCAGACCACGGCCGACATCGCCCTGCACGCCCCGATCACGGTGTGGATCATCGTCGGGGCCGTAGCCCTCGCCATCCTCGGCGGTCTCATCGCCGGCGCGATCGGCGGCTGGCGCGCCTCCCGCCTCCGTCCCGCCGCCGCCCTGCGCTCGGTCGCCTGAGCCGACCACGACCTGAAGGAGTCTCGTGTACACCCTTACGAACGTCACCAAGAAGTACCGCCAGTCCAAGCGCGAGGTCGTCGCCCTCGACGATGTCACCCTGGAGATCCCGGACGGCCAGCTCGTCGCCATCCAGGGCCCGACCGGCGGCGGCAAGTCCACCCTGCTGCAGATGCTGGGCGCGCTCGACCGGCCCACCTCCGGCTCGGTGGAGCTCGGGTCGGCCAGCCTGTCGAAGCTGGGCGACGGCACCCTCACCGGCCTCCGGGCCACCGAGATCGGCTTCGTCTTCCAGGGCTTCAACCTGATCCCGACGCTGACGGCTCAGGAGAACGTGGAGACGGCGCTCGCGCCGCTCAAGGTCAGCACGGAGGAGCGCAAGCGCCGCGCGGCCGAAGCGCTCGCCTCCGTCGGTCTCGCCGACCGCGGCAGCCACCTCCCGTCCGAGCTCTCGGGCGGGCAGCAGCAGCGCGTCGCGATCGCCCGCGCGCTGGTGAAGGACCCGGAGGTGCTGCTGGCCGACGAGCCCACCGGCAACCTGGACGAGGAGACCCGCGACGAGATCATGGACCTCCTCGAGGGCCTGTGGCGCGACCGCGGCCTGACGGTCGTCGTCGTGACGCACGACACCGCCGTGGCCACGCGCGCCCAGCGCCGCCTCCACATCGCGCACGGCCAGGTGAAGGAGGTCGCGTAGCGCCCGTCAGGTCGGGGTCGCGACCACCGTCATGCCAGCGGCCTCCGCGAGGAGGACGGCCTGGCGCTCGTCGATGGTGGCGCCGCGGAGGCCGACCTCGGCCGGGTCCACGCCGGTCAGGTCGCTGCCGACCAGGTTCGCCGCGAAGAAGTCGGCGCCGGTGAGCACCGCCGCCGACAGGTCGCACCCGGCGAACACCGCCTCGCCGCAGCGCGCCCGGCTGAGGTCGGCCTCCCGGAGCTTGACGCCCGTGAACTGGACGCCGCGCAGCTCGGCGCGGCCGAGGTCCACGAACGACCAGTTGCCGCCCTCCACCTTCAGGAGCGGGAACTCGCAGCCGCTGAAGCTGCTGCCGGTGACCTTGCACCGCAGGAACGTCGCGTCGAAGAAGTTGCAGCCGACGAACGTGCAGTTCACGAAGGCGCTGTCGGTGTGCTCGCTGACGTTGAACCGCACCGAGCGGAACGTGCACGCGGTGAACGTCGCTCCCGTCGAGCGGACCTCGGTCAGGTCCACGTCGATGAACTCGACGCCGTCGAACTCGAGCCCGTCGAGGTCGCGGCCGTACCAGTCCTCGCCCCGGATGATGTCCACGAACGCGAGCCTACCGGGAGGCCCCGACCTCAGTCCTGGTTGCTGAACGCCGCGTCGAACGACGCCGTCGGCAGCTTCCACAGCAGCGAGCGGATGAATCCGACCGCCTCGGCGGCGCCGTGCAGGCGGTCCATCCCGGCGTCCTCCCACTCGACCGAGATGGGGCCGGTGTAGCCGATCGACTCCAGCGCGCGGAAGGAGTCCTCCCACGGCACGTCCCCGTGCCCGGTCGAGACGAAGTCCCAGCCGCGGCGCGGTTCGCCCCAGGGCAGGTGCGAGCCGAGCACTCCGGCGCGGCCGTTCTTCGGGCGCAGGCGGGTGTCCTTGCAGTCGACGTGGTAGATGCGGTCCTTGAAGTCCACGATGAAGCCGACCGGGTCGATGTCCTGCCACATCATGTGCGACGGGTCCCAGTTGAAGCCGAACGCCTCGCGGTGGTCGATCGCCTCCAGCGAGCGGACGCTGGTCCAGTAGTCGTACGCGATCTCCGACGGGTGCACCTCGTGCGCGAACCGCACGCCCTCGCCGTCGAACACGTCGAGGATGGGGTTCCAGCGGTCGGCGAAGTCCTGGTAGCCGGCGTCGATGACGGACGCGGGCACCGGCGGGAACTGCGCGACGTACGGCCAGATGCTGGAGCCGGTGAAGCCGACGACGGTGTCCACGCCGAGCTTGCGGGCGACCTTCGCGGTGAGCTTCAGCTCCTCCGCGGCGCGCTGGCGGACGCCCTCCGGGTCGCCGTCGCCCCAGACCTTCGAGCCGACGATCGCCTGGTGGCGGAAGTCGATCGGGTCGTCGCAGACCGCCTGCCCCTTGAGGTGGTTGGAGATCGCCCAGACCTTCAGTCCGTACTTGTCGAGGATGTCGAGGCGCCCCTGGAGGTAGGCGTCGTCCTCCGCGGCGCGCCAGACGTCGAGGTGCTCGCCCGAGCAGGCGATCTCCAGGCCGTCGTAACCCCATTCGGAGGCGTGCTTCGCGACCTCCTCCAGCGTGAGGTCGGCCCACTGGCCGGTGAACAGGGTGACCGGGTGCGTGCGGCCCGACTCGACATCAGTCATCAGTTGGTCTCCATCTCGATCCAGGTGCCCGACTCGGCCGAGTCGATCACGGCGTCGGTGATCCGGACGGCGCGCAGGCCGTCCTCGAAACGCGGCAGGCCGTCGGGGGTCTCCCCCGCGACCGCGGCGTAGCTGTCGGCGACGAACGCGTTGAACGCGTCCTGGTAGCCCTGCGGATGCCCGGAAGGCACCACGCAGAGCCGCGCGGCGTCGGCGCTGAGCTGGTCGGCGTCGCGCGGGATCAGGAGGCTGCCCGAGCGGCGGCCGATCCAGAGCGTCTCCGGCTGCTCCTGGTCGAAGGCCACGCTCTCGGCGCTGCCCGCGATCTCCAGCCACAGCCGGTTCTTGCGGCCGGGGGCGACCTGTGACACGAGCAGAGTGCCGATCGCTCCCGACACGGTCTCGATGACGACCGCGGCGGCGTCCTCCGTGGTGATGCCCGCGTGGGAGGCGCGCTCGGCGAACACCGTGCGCTTCGTGGCGGAGAGGCGCGCGACCCGATCGCCGCTGACGAACTCCACGAGGTCGACCAGGTGCGAGCCGATGTCGGCGAACGCGCGCGAGCGGCCGCCCTGCTCCGAGTCGACGCGCCAGTTGTCGTCACCGGAGGCCAGCAGCCAGTCCTGGAGGTAGGAGGCGTTCACGGTGAGCACCTGGCCGGCGTCGCCGGACGCGAAGCGCGCCCTGGCCTCCCGGACCAGCGGGTGGAAGCGGTAGACGAACGGCACGGTCGCGGTGCGCCCCGCCGCGGCGGCGACCAGCGCCTCCGCGTCGCCGACCGTCGTAGCGAGCGGCTTCTCGCAGACGACGTCCTTGCCGGAGGCCAGCACCGCGGCGGCCTGCGCGGCGTGCAGCGCGTTCGGCGTGGTCACGTGGACGACGTCGATCGTGTCGTCGGCGAGCACCTCCTCCAGCGAGTCGTACGCCCGGCCGATCCCGAGGCGCTCGGCCGCGGTGGCCGAGCGCTCCGGGGAGGACGAGACGATGCCCGCCAGTTCGGCGCGCGCGGCCCGCGCCGCGCGCGAGTGCACCTCCGCCATGAATCCGCCGCCGACGATCGCGACGCGCAGCCGCGCTCCGGCCGCGCTCTCGTCCCGCCGGCTCAGTCCACCCGACTCGCTGCTCACACTGCTCCGTTCGTCCGTCGATCCCGCATCGTTTGGCGATCCGGCACGTCAGGCCAGGGTCGCCGCGCGCGGGTCCCAGTCCTCCGGCAGCGCGGGAGCGACTTCGACGGTGCTCTTCACGTCCACCGGGGTTCCGGACTCGCCGGCCTCGATGGTCGCGACCATGATGTCGAGGACGTGGAAGGCCTGCTCGCCCGAGGCGCGCTCCGGCACGCCGGCGCGGATGGCCCGCGCCAGCTCGACGACGCCGATGCCGCGGCTGCTCGTGGTGCCGGTCGACGGCAGCGTCTCGACGCCGTCGGCGCCGTGCACCAGGAGGTCGCCCTCGAAGGTGTTCGGGTCCGGGACGACGAGGGTCGCCTCGAGGCCGGCGACCTCGAACTGCGTGCGGCCGAGCTTGGAGTCGAAGCTGAAGATCGACTGCGCGGTCTGGCCGCTCTCGAACTCGTAGAGGGCGCTGACGTGGGTCGGCACGGTGACCGCGAACGACTCGCCGGCCCGCGGGCCGGAGCCGATGACGCGCGACTCCTTCGCCTTCGACGCGACGGCGGACACCCGCTTGACGGGGCCGAAGAGCTGCACCAGCGCCGTGAGGTAGTACGGACCGATGTCGAACAGCGGTCCGGCGCCCTCCTGGAACAGGAAGTCGGGGTTGGGGTGCCACGACTCCGGACCGGCGCTCTGCATCAGGGTCAGCGCGGTCAGCGGTGCGCCGATGGCGCCGCTCTCGACCAGGCGGCGGGACGACTGGATACCGGCGCCCAGGAAGGTGTCGGGCGCCGTGGCGACGCGCAGGCCCTTCTCGTGGGCGGCCTCCAGAAGCTGCTGACCGCTGGTGCGGTCGAGCGCGAACGGCTTCTCGCTCCACACGTGCTTGCCGGCGGCGAGCGCCTGCAGCGCCACCTCCACGTGCACCTTGGGGATGGTCAGGTTGACGACGATCTCGATCGCGTCGTCCGCCAGCAGCTCCTCGACGGTGCCCGAGCCCGGGACGCCGTACTTCTCGGCCTGGGCCTTCGCGCGCTCCAGGTCGATATCGGCGACGAAGCGCACGTCGAGGTCCGGGAACGCGGTGAGGTTCTCGAGGTACTGGTTGCTGATGACGCCGGCGCCGATGAGGCCGACGCCGACGCGGCCCGTGCCGGTCACGCGAAGGCCTCGGTGGTGAGGAAGGCGTAGCTGTCGGCGACGGCCTGGAAGCGGTCGCCGCGGGAGTCGTCCAGCTCGATGACGCGGAGCGCGTCCGGAGCGGCCGCGATGATGGCGGCGACGGGCACGGTGCCCTGGCCGACGGCGACCTGGTCCTTGGTCTCGGTGGTGCCGGGGCCGTCCTTGATGTGGAGGGCGACGACGCGGTCGCCGAGCTTCGTGAGCAGCTCGACCGGGTCCTTGCCGCCGACGATCACCCAGTAGGTGTCGACCTCGAGGACGACCTCTGGCGCGAGCTTGCTCGCGAAGTACTCGAGCGCGGTGACGCCCTCGATGGTGCTCTCGAGCTCGTGGGCGTGGTTGTGGTAGCCGACGCGGACGCCGTGCTTGGCGGCGACCTGGGCGGCGGCGTTGAGGGCGGCGGCCGTGGCCTCCACGTCCGCGGCGGTCTGCCAGCGCTCGGCCGGCACGTGCGGGTCGATGACCGTCTGGATGCCGAGGTCGGCGGCGGCGGCGAACACGGTGTCCAGGTCGTCGCGGCCGATGAAGCCCTGGTGCGTGGTGGGCGCGGTCAGGCCGGTCTCGGCGAAGCCCTGGCGGAGGCCGTCCGCGAAGTCCAGGAAGCCGAAGGGCTCGACCTGGGTGAAGCCGATGTCCGCGATGCGGCGAAGGGTCCCGACCGTGTCCTCGGTCAGAAGCTCACGGACCGTATAGAGCTGCACGGAGAGTTTTGACGTCGACACTGTTCTCCTCGTCGAGTTCGCTGGGGTGTCGGCGCACGAGACGGCGCCGGGATCCATTCAAGCGAGACTTCTGTCGATTGTCAATCAAAAGTCGCCTCGTGATCGGCGGGCTTTGGACCGGCGACCAGCCCTGTGGTTCAATACGTGCATGACCGACAGTGTCCGGGAGTCCGGCATCGTCGCCGCTGACGCCTCGGACCTGCTGGCGATCCTGCGCGACGGCGTTCCGCGCACCCGCGCGCAGCTCGCCGAGCTGACCGGCCTCGCCCGCTCGACCATCGCGGTGCGCATCGACTCGCTCACCGAGTCCGGCCTCGTCGCCCCGGCCGGCGACGACGTCTCGACCGGCGGCCGCCCGCCCGCCCGCATCCGGTTCAATCCCGACTCGCGGGTCGTGCTTGGGGTCGACCTCGGCGCCACGCACGGTGTCGTCGCGCTCGCCGACCTCGCCGGCACGATCACGAGCAGCGAGTCGCGCCGGCTCCGCATCTCCGACGGCCCGGAGGCCGTGCTCGACTGGGCGCTGGAGACCGCCGAGCGCCTGTACGCCGCGACCGGACGCCCCCTCGGCGACCTGGTCGGCGTGGGCGTGGGTGTCCCCGGACCGGTCGAGCACTCGACAGGCCTCCCGGTCAACCCGCCGATCATGCCCGGCTGGGACCGCTTCGACATCCCGGCCTACGTGCGCCGGGTGTTCGACGTGCCCGTGCTGGTCGACAACGACGTGAACCTCCTGGCCCTCGGGGAGCACGCCCTCGCGTGGCCCGACCAGTCCGAGCTCCTCTTCGTCAAGGTCGCCACCGGTATCGGCGCGGGCATCATCAGCGGAGGCCGCTTGCAGCGCGGCGCGCAGGGCTCGGCCGGCGACCTCGGCCACGTGCGGGTGCCCTTCACCAGCGAGACCCCGAGCCACGGCGCGCGGGACGCCGACCTGGAGGCCCTCGCGAGCGGCCCCGCGATCGCGCGGGCGCTCACCGCGGCGGGCATCCCGGCCGAGACCAGCGATGACGTCGTGGCGCTCGCCCGGACCGGCAACGCCGAGGTGCTGCAGGCCATCCGCCAGGCGGGACGCGACCTCGGCGAGGTGCTCGCGACCTGCGTCAACCTCCTGAACCCCTCGCTCGTCGTCGTCGGCGGCAGCCTCTCCCGGGTCGGGGAACAGCTCCTCGCCGGGGTGCGGGAGGTCGTCTACCAGCGCTCGACCCCGCTCGCGACCCAGCATCTCACCATCACCCAGTCCCGCTCCGGCGAGACCGGCGGCGCCATCGGGGCGGCCACCATGGTCATCCAGGCCACCCTCGGCGTCGCCGCCCCTCCGCTCCCCCGCTGAGCCCCCACCGTCCACCGTCCACCTCCGCGCCCCGGGAAGGTCGAATCGATTCGATCCCGGCACGCCAGAACGAACCGCCCCACCACAACCCCGTGAAAGGAACGCAGTGACCACCGCATCCACCCCGCTCCGCGCCGGCGTCGTCGGCCTCGGCTGGGCCGGCCAGCAGCACATGGCCGCCTACTCCGACCTCCCCGGCGTCGAGCTCGTCGCCATCGCCGGAATGGAGGACGGCCCCCGGGCCGAGCTCGGCGAGAAGTACGGCGTGACCCGCCGCTACAGCGACTGGCGCGACCTCGTCGCCGACGGCGACCTCGACGTCGTGAGCGTCGCCGTGCCCACCTTCCTGCACGCCCCGATCGCCGTCGGAGCGCTGGAGGCCGGCATCCACGTGCTCAGCGAGAAGCCGATCGCCCGCACCGCCGACGAGGCGCAGACGATGGTGGACGCCGCGCACCGCTCCGGCCGCGTGCTGGAGGTCGCCTTCAACCACCGCCGCCGCGGCGACATCGAGGCGCTGAAGGCCGCGATCGACGCCGGCCAGATCGGGCGGCCGTACCACGCGCGGGCGATCTGGCTGCGCCGGGCGGGCATCCCGGCGCTCGGCAGCTGGTTCACCAACCGCGAGATGGCCGGCGGCGGACCGCTGATCGACATCGGCGTGCACGTGCTCGACTATGCGCTGCACCTGTTCGGCGAGCCGCGGGTCACCGCCGTCTCCGCCGTCACCCACTCCGAGCTCGGCGCGCGCGGCCGCGGCGGCGCGAAGAGCGACAAGCAGCACGTCGGCTCCGCCTACGAGGTGGAGGACCTGGCCAGCCTGCTGCTGCGCCTGGAGGGCGGCGGCTCGATCGTGCTCGAGACGAGCTGGGCGGCCTACCGTCCGGCCGGCGACGAGTTCGGCATCACGCTCTACGGCACCGAGGGCGGCGCCGACCTGCGGGTCGTGGATTACGCACCCGCCGGCGAGCTGACCATCTTCACCGGCGAGGGCGAGGAGGTCGAGGACGTCGCGGTGAAGGCCGACCCTGGCCGTGGCCACCTCGCCGTGGTCGAGACGTTCCTGGAGCACGTCGCCGACCAGGCGAACTGGTCGCACTGGGACGGCTCGCTCGCCCTCGACCGCGCCCGCGTCATCGACGCGGCGTACGAGTCGGCCCGCATCGGCGCCGAGGTGCGCCTGAGCCCGGCGACGGCGGGGCTCGACACCGCCCAGAGCACGGCAGAGACCGCCACCGACACCACCACCGAGACCCAGGAGGCCTGACCATGACCGCACTGCCCACTTCCCCGTTGCGCGTCACCGTCTGGAACGAGGGCGTCCACGAGACCACCCAGCCCGAGATCGCCGCGATCTACCCCGAGGGCATCCACGGCGCCATCGCCGCCGGCCTCACCGAGCTGCTCGGCGAGGAGGTCGTCGTGCGCACGGCGACCCTCGCCGACCCCGAGCACGGCCTGAGCGAGCAGCAGCTCGCCGAGACCGACGTGCTGCTGTGGTGGGGCCACATCGCCCACGACCAGGTCTCCGACGAGGTCGTGGAGCGCGTCCGGCAGCACGTGCTCGGCGGCATGGGCCTGATCGTGCTGCACTCCGGGCACTTCTCGAAGATCTTCATCCGCATGCTCGGCACCACCTGCTCGCTGCGCTGGCGCAACCCGGAGGGCGGTGAGCGCGAGCTCGTCTGGAACGTGAACCCCGCGCACCCGATCGCCCAGGGCGTCGACCAGCCGATCGTGATCGAGGCGCAGGAGATGTACGGGGAGTTCTTCGACATCCCGACGCCGGACGACCTGGTGTTCATCAGCTCGTTCACCGGTGGGGAGGTGTTCCGCTCCGGCGTGACGTTCACCCGCGGCCGCGGCAAGATCTTCTACTTCTCGCCCGGCGACCAGGAGTACCCGGTGTACTTCCACCCGCAGGTGCGCCGCGTCCTCGCGAACGGCGTGCGCTGGGCAGCGCCCGTGCCCGGCGCCCGCCAGGCCCCCGAGGTCTCCAACCCGCAGCCGGTCTGACCCATCCACCTGACAGGACACGCCGCCTCCGCACCGGAGGAGGCGGCGTGTCCTGCCAGTTCGCAGGGCAGACTGGTGCCATGTCGAATGAGCTTCCTTCGCCGCGTTTTTCGGACCCGGCGGACGCGCCGGCGCTGCGCTGGGGCGTGATCGGGCCGGGCGTGATCGCGGGCGACTTCACGGACGCGTTGCACGCGCACACGACGCAGCGGATGGTCGCCTGCGGCTCGCGCTCGGCCGAGCGGGCCGCCGCGTTCGCCGCCGCGCACGGTGTCGAGCGCGCGTACGACTCCTACGAGGCGCTTGTCGCCGACCCGGGGGTGGACGTCGTCTACGTGGCGACGCCGCACAGCGAGCACCTGGAGCACGCCCTCCTCGCGATCGCGGCGGGCAAGCACGTCCTGGTGGAGAAGCCGCTCGCCGCGACGGCCGACCAGGCCAGGCGCATCGCCGCGGCGGCGCGAGAGGCCGGGGTCTTCGCGATGGAGGCGATGTGGACCCGCTACCTGCCGCAGACCGACATCGTCCGCCAGCTCCTCGAGGCCGGAGCGCTCGGCGAGGTGCGCGTGGTCACCGCCGACTTCGGCGGCAACCCGCCCTTCGACCCGGCCGGGCGACTGTGGGATCCCGCGCTCGCCGGCGGCGCCCTCCTCGACCTCGGGGTCTACGTGGTGTCGTGGGCGTCGTTCGCGCTCGGCGCTCCCGCCGGGATCATCGCGACCGGGACGATCGCCCCGACCGGCGTGGACGAGCAGGTCGCGCTGATCCTGAGCTCCGCCCGCGGCGGCCAGGCGCTGCTCAGCACGGGCCTGCGCGCCGGCACGCCCTCGCTCGCGACCATCTGCGGCACGGAGGGCAGGATCGAGCTCGACAGCCCGTTCTGGGGGCCGAGCGGACTGCGCGTGGTCGGTCCCGACGGCCGCGTCGCGGCGGAGTGGCGCGACCCGTACGGCCGGCCCTACCGGCAGGGGATGTCGTACGAAGCGGCCGCGCTCGCCCGGTACGTCGCCGAGGGCCGCACCGAGTCGCCGCTGCACTCGCTGGACGAGGCGGTGTCCACGCTCGCCACGATCGACGAGGCACGCCGCCAGCTCGGCGCCGCGGGCGTGGGCTGACAGCGCTCGCGCCCGAGCCGAGGCAGAATGGACGAGTGTTCGACCGCTCCGCCACCCGCACCGCCGACCTCTACCGGCCGGGCGTGCTGGCGGACCTCGGGCCGGCCTCCTCGGCCCCGGCGCCCCGTCCCGTCGTGCCGGCCGTGCCGGGCGCGACCGGGCACCTGGCCCGGGTCGTCGCGTCGTCCAGCGATCGCGTCGGCTGGCTCCGCGCCCGCAGCCGCGGGATCACGGCGACGGACGTCGCGAAGCTGACCACCCCGCAGTCGCTCCGCGCGGCGGTCCACGACAAGCTGAACGGCTCCGGGTTCTCCGGAAACGTCTTCACCCAGCACGGCCGCAGCCGGGAGCCCGAGATCGCCGCCTGGGTCGCCGCCACCCACGGCATCCAGCCGTCCGACCTGCTCTTCCACGCCGAGCGCGACCGGAGACACCTGGCGACGCCGGACGGCCTGATCCTGCGCACCGGCGGCCGGATCGAGCTCGCCGAGATCAAGACCACGAACAAGCCGTTCAACAGCATCCCGCGGCACTACCTCCGCCAGATCTGGTGGCAGCAGTACGTCCTCGGCGCCGAGCGGACGCTCTTCGTGTGGGAGCAGCACGACCGTTTCGTGCCGATCCACGACGAGCCGCAGTGCCAGTGGGTCGACCGCGACGACCGGGAGATCGCCCGGCTCGTGGCGCTGGCCGGCGACCTGATCGACCTGCTGCGGGAGGCGACGGCCCGGCCGGTCGCCCGGGTTCAGCCGACGATCGCCTCCTGATCGGTCGGGTCCGCCTCCGCGGTCTGCCCTGTGTCCGCCGACACCGTGCGGTCGCCGGCGGGCGACCGCGTCAGCGCGAGCGCGTAGGCCGCCATCCACGCGATGGCGACGGTGGTGCCGACGAGCTCCAGCCACGCGCCGACGTCCGTCGCGACCTGCACCAGTGCGAGCAGTCCGCCCACGATCGTGATGAGGGCGACCGCGACACAGCTCACCAGCGAGACGCGCGCGACCCGCGGGAGGCCGGAGGCGAACGCGACCTGGAGCATCGCGAAGCACGCCGCGGCGAAACCGACCACCGCGGAGACCGTGTGCACGAGATCCTGCACGGTCGACGCCGGATCGACCAGCGGAACCGGGCAATACGCGGTGCAGGTGACCTGGGAGGCCAGGACGAAGCACAGCGCCGCGAACCCGAGGCTGGCGGCGGGAGCCCACCGGTCCAGCGCACGCACCGACGACCGGACGTGCCCGCTCGCCAACGCGACGGAGAAGCCGCCCGCCGCGATGAGCAGCAGCGCGACCTCGAACGGGAACGCCGTGGGAGCGCCGACCGCGCCGAGCTCGCTCACGTAGACCGGGTACGGCACGGTGAGCCGGGCGGCCCAGATGATCGTCAAGCCGCTGAGGACGCACACGGTCCCGATCGCCAGCAGTACGGGGATCGCCCGCTGCCAACCGCCGGCGAGCACGGGCAGGGCGAACGGCTGGCGCACGATACGCAGCAGTCGTCGCACAGGGGCTCCTCGGGATGACTCGGGTCGAGGGATTCTATCCGGAGCATCCCTGCGAACGTCCTGAGCCGGGCACGGCCTTTCTGAACGGATCGGTGAACGGCCGGAGCGGAACGGGAAACAGACTGTTCACACGCGGTCACCGGCCCGAAACACCCGTGAGCCTTCCGCGCGTTTGACTGGGAGCAGCCGCACCGTCCGCGGCGTGGCGACGAGGGGATCACGAATGCCGAACACCATGCGCGCTGCGCTGCTCGACGCCGCGGGCGATCCGGCCGCCCTCCGGATCGGCGAGGCCCCGACGCCGGACCGGGTGAACGCCGAGTTCCTGGTCAAGGTCGTCGCGGCGGGCGTCAACCCGCTCGACGCCTCCACGCGGTCAGGCGATGGCGTGTTCGGCGCCATCCACAGCTTCCCGGCCGTGCTCGGCCATGACTTCAGCGGGGTGGTCGTGGAGTCGCCCTTCGCCGCGCACCCGCTCCGCCCGGGCGACGAGGTCTTCGGGATGGTGATGGTCCCCCGCTTCGGCGGCAGCTACGCGGAGTACGTGTCCGTGCCGAGCGTGAGCCTGGTCCGCAAGCCCGCGACGCTCTCGCACATCGAGGCGGCCGCGGCGCCGCACGCCGCGCTCACGGCGTGGGGCATGGTGGTGGAACTGGCCAAGGCGCACGAGGGCCAGCGGGTGCTGGTGCACGCGGGCACCGGCGCCGTCGGGCACTTCGCGATCCAGTTCGCCGCCTACTTCGGCGCCCACGTGATCGCCACGACGCCGAACGCCGACCACGCCTGGCTGCGCTCGCTGGGCGCCGCCGAAGTGGTGGACGAGGCTGCCACGGGCTACGACCCCACCGGGCTCGGCGACACCGTCGACGTCGTCATCGGCCCCGCCCCGGACCTGGAGCGGGCCACCCGTGCCCTCGCCCTGATCCGGCCCGGCGGCCTGCTGGTACTGCACGTCCCGGCCGGCGTCGACCCCGGGCTGGCCGAGGCCGCCGACGCCGCGGGGGTGCGGGCGACCGGCTACACGGGCGCGCCGGACGGAAGCACCCTCGCCGTCATCGCGCGCCTCCTGGAGACCGGGAGCGTGCGCGTGCACGTCGACCGGATCTTCCCGCTGGACGAGATCGCGGAGGCCCACCGGGCGCTCGAGCACGAGCACACGAAGGGGGCGATCGTGCTCAAGGTCGCGGAAGGCTGACCAGCTCGCGCTCCATCACCCAGTCGTCCTCCAGCCGGTCCCCGACGAGGAAGCGCTTGGAGCCGACCCGCTCGAAGCCGTGCTTGCCGTAGAAGTTCTGGGCGCGCGCGTTCTCCTCGTTGACGCCGAGCCAGATCCCCGCGGCCCCGGCCTGCGCGGCGACCGCCAGGCTGGCCTCCATCAGCCGGCCCGCGACACCCTCGCCGTGATGGCCGGGGAGGACGTAGCACTTGCTGAGCTCGGCGGTCGGGCGCACCCGCACCGCGGCCGACACGTCCGCGTCGGCCGGCTCGCCGAGGTTCACCATCGTATAGCCGATGACCGCACCGCCGGCATCCTCCGCCACGAGCACCCGCCGCGCCGGGTCGACCGTGTATTCGCCGAACCGCTCCGCCGACAGCACGGCCGCGATGAAGGCGGCCTTGGCCTCGTCGGTGGTGTGCGGCGGACACGCGAGCGGGAAGGTCACGGCGGCGACGGCCGCGAGGGCCTCCGCGTCGGCGGCGGTCGCGGGACGGATCACGACGGTCATCCCCTCAGCGTAGCCATCCCCCCTCCACAGAGGAGACGACGACGGGCCGGTCACCGCGTGCGCGGTGCCGGCCCGTCGAGGGAACGATGCGATCAGATCGCGTTGACGTCCAGCGGGATGCCCGGGCCGAACGTGGTCGACACGGCGCCCTTCTGGATGTAGCGGCCCTTCGCAGCGGACGGCTTGAGACGGACGACCTCGTCGAGGGCGGCCTTGATGTTCTCGTCGAGCTGCTCGGCGGTGAAGCCCGCCTTGCCGACCACAAAGTGGACGTTGGCGTGCTTGTCGACGCGGAACTCGATCTTTCCGCCCTTGATGTCGGAGACGGCCTTCGCGACATCCGGGGTGACCGTGCCGGTCTTCGGGTTCGGCATCAGGCCGCGCGGGCCGAGCACCTTGCCGAGACGGCCGACCTGGCCCATGAGCTCCGGGGTGGAGACGGCCGAGTCGAAGTCGGTGTACCCGCCGGCGACCTTCTCGATCAGGTCGGAGCCGCCGACCTCGTCGGCGCCCGCGGCGATAGCGGCCTCAGCGGCCGGGCCGGTCGCGAACACGATGACGCGCGCGGTCTTGCCGGTACCGTGAGGAAGAATGACGGTACCGCGGACCATCTGGTCCGCCTTGCGCGGGTCCACACCGAGCTTCAGCGCGACCTCGACGGTCGAGTTGAACTTGGCGGAACCGGTCTCCTTCGCGAGGGTGACCGCCTCGGTGGGGGTGTAGAACTTGCCGGCCTCGATCTTGTCGGCCGCGGCCCGGTAGGCCTTGGACTTCTGTGCCATGAGATTTCTCCTAACGAGAATGTGGTGCGAGCCTGGCCGGCTCTGCCACGGTGATGTCTGGGTGACGGGGAGGTCGGGCTTACGCCTCGACCGTGATGCCCATCGAACGGGCGGTGCCTGCGATGATCTTCGACGCCGCGTCAATGTCGTTGGCGTTGAGGTCGACCATCTTCTGCTCGGCGATCTCGCGCACCTGGTCCTTGGTCAGCTTGCCGACCTTGGTGGTGTGCGGCACGCCGGAGCCCTTGGGGACGCCCGCGGCCTTCTTGATCAGCTCTGCGGCCGGCGGGGTCTTGAGGATGAACGTGAACGAACGGTCCTCGTAGACGGTGATCTCCACCGGGATGACGTTGCCGCGCTGCGCCTCGGTGGCCGCGTTGTACGCCTTGCAGAACTCCATGATGTTCACGCCGTGCTGACCCAGGGCCGGGCCGATCGGCGGGGCCGGGTTGGCGGCGCCGGCCTTGATCTGAAGCTTGATCAGACCGGTGACCTTCTTCTTCGGTGCCATGTCTCTTCCTTCTTTGTGTATTCGAGCACGCGGGTCTGGGACTCGCGTCGCTCTCCCGGTTTCTCGGCCCTTCCGAGACCCGGTGTGATGTGAAAACTAGGGGATGCCCTGAAAGATTCCCGTCAGAGCTTCGTGACCTGGTCGAAGCTGAGCTCGACCGGGGTCTCGCGCTCGAAGAGCGACACGAGCACGGTGAGCTTGCCGCTCTCCGGCTTGATCTCGCTGATCGAGCCAGGCAGACCCGCGAACGAGCCCTCCTTGATGGTGATGGTCTCGCCGATCTCGAAGTCGACCTCGGCCGGGATGACGCGCGCGGCGGACTTCTGGCCCTTCGCGGCGCCCTTGGCCGGGGCCTGCTCGACCTGCACGAGGCTCTTGAGCATCGAGAAGGCCTCTTCGAACCGCAGCGGGGTCGGGTTGTGGGCGTTGCCCACGAAGCCGGTGACGCCCGGGGTGTGGCGGACGACCGACCAGCTGTCCTCGTTGAGGTCCATGCGCACCAGCACGTAGCCGGGGATGCGCACGCGGTTGACCATCTTGCGCTGGCCGTTCTTGATCTCGACCACGTCCTCCATCGGGACCTGGACCTCGAAGATGAAGTCCTCCATGTTCATGGAGACCATGCGGTTCTCGATGTTGGACTTCACGCGGCGCTCGAAGCCGGCATAGGAGTGGATGACGTACCACTTGCCGAACTTGGCGCGCAGCTCGGCGCGGAACTCCTCGTACGGGTCGGTGGCGGCCTCGTCCTCGTCCTCCACGGCCTCCTGGGCGGCCTCGGCCTCCTCGGCGGAGTCGACCTCGAGGGCCTCATCGACGGCGCGGTCGGCCTCGGGGTCGACGGCCTCGGCCATCGCGTCGAGGACCGCGTCCAGGTCAATCTCGGTGCCGTCCTCGGCGACGATGTGCAGCGCCTCGTGCTCGGCGGGGTCGGACGACTCCTCGTCGCGCTCCAGGACGTTGCCCGTCTGCGCCTCGTCGTCTTCGGAGGACTGCTCGGCAGCGGTCGCCCAGTCGACGTCGTCGCGGTTCGTCTCAGACACTGAATTCATTCCATTTCTGTCGGTATGGCCGTGCGGCCGGTCGGGATGAGCGGGTTACTTCGGATTTCCGAAGACCCACACCACGCCGAGACCGAACACCCAGTCGAGCAGGGACACGATCGCCATCATGATGACCACGAAGACGAGCACGACGCCGGTGTAGCTCAGGAGCTCCTTGCGCGTCGGCGTGACGACCTTCTTGAGTTCGCCGATGACCTGCCGGATGAACAGGGCGATCCGCGCGAAGGGGTTGCGCCTCGCGGCGCGATCCTTCTTGGCGTTGGCGACGACTTCCTCGCTCGGCTCGTCGATTACCTTTCGGGCCACCTCGTTACACCTTTCGTGGACCGGCATCCGGGATGCCGGTTTGCAGGGCGGACAGGAATCGAACCTGCAACCTGCGGTTTTGGAGACCGCTGCTCTGCCAATTGAGCTACCGCCCTAGGGATCGTGAACCCGGAAGACCCTCCTGGCATTCGCGAAAATAGGCGCAGAAAAGCTTGGCGGATTCAACCACCGCACCCAAGTGTACGGGACGCCACAGCCCCTCGCAAAAACGCCCCGGCCCCGTGCGCGGCGTCTCGGCTCAGAGGAGCTTGCGCTCCAGCGCCCACGCCGTGAGCTCGTGCCGCGACGAGAGCTGGAGCTTGCGGAGCACGGCCGAGACGTGCGTCTCGACGGTCTTGACCGAGATGAACAGCTCCGCGGCGACCTCCTTGTACGCGTAGCCGCGTGCGATCAGCCGCATGACCTCCCGCTCGCGTGCCGAGAGCCGGTCGAGCTCGTCGGTGCTCTCGGCCTGCTCGCCCGCCGCCGCGCCGAACGCGTCGAGCACGAAGCCCGCGAGCTTCGGCGAGAACACCGCGTCGCCGCCGGCGACGGCCACCACCGCGTCGCTCACCTGGCGCCCCGAGCTGCCCTTGGTGAGGTAGCCGCGGGCTCCGCCGCGGATCACGCCGACGACGTCCTCTGCCGCGTCCGACACGCTGAGCGCGAGGAAGCGCGTGCGCTGGTGCTCGGCGGCGGTGCGCCGGAGCACCTCTGCGCCGCCGCCGCCCGCGCCGCCCGGCAGATGCACGTCGAGGAGCACCACGTCGGGTTGCGTGCGGAGGATCGCCTCCACGGCGCCGTCGACGTCCTGCGCCTCCGCCACGACCTGGAGGCGGTCGTCGAGGTCGGCGCGCAGCCCGGACCGGAAGATCGAGTGGTCGTCGACGATCACGACCGTGATCGGGCGCGGTGCGGTGGCGTCGGTCATGGTCTCATTCTCGCTCTGCTGGCAGTTCGACGGTCAGGTGGATCTCGGTCCCGGTCTCGCGCGAGGTGACCGTGGCGTGGCCTCCCGCGCGGCGCATCCGGCCGACGATCGACTCGCGCACGCCCAGCCGGCCCTCCGGCAGCGCGGCGATGTCGAAGCCGGGTCCGCGGTCGCGGACGAACACGTCGGCCGTGCCCGCGCCGGACTCGACGTACACGGAGACGTCGCCGCCGGCGTGCCTGGCCGCGTTGAGCATCGCCTCCCGGGCGGCGGCCGCCAGCTCGGCGGGGGCACGGAGGACGGGCTCGCCCACGCTGACGACGTCGAAGTGGACGGCGTGGTCGACCTCCAGCGCCGCGGCGACCTCCCGGAGCTCCGTGGCGAGGTCGGAGGCCTCGGGCGCCCCGCCGTCCGCGCCCTCTGCGTAGAGCCAGTCGCGCAGCTCGCGCTCCTGGGCGCGCGCGATCCGGCCGACCTCGCTGGAGGCGCCCGCGCGATTCTGGATGAGCGCGAGCGTCTGCAGCACCGAGTCGTGGAGGTGCGCGGCCATCTCCGCGCGCTGCTCCTCGCGGACCCGCGCCGTCCGCTCGGCGATCAGTTCGCGCCAGAGCCGCAGCGCCCACGGCGCGACCAGGACGGCAGCGCCCGCGAAGGTGGCGCCGATGATGGCGAGCCACAGGTATCCCGACGAGCGCCCCGCCTGCATCCCGCTGAGGACGAGGGCCAGCGCGACCAGGAACCCGCCAGCGGCCAGCCGGAACGTCGTCGGCGAGAGCGGGGACGCGGCGAGGCTCTGATCGTCCACGAGCTGATCCCAGATCACGGCGGCGACCAGCAGCAGAACCGACGTGAGGACGGCGCCGAACGCGGAGCCCTGCGCGTCCGCGGCGACCATCACGACGGCGGCGACCCCCGCGGCGGCGCCCATGCCGGCCAGCACCCGCGGCACGTTCACGCGGCGGGTGACCCGCTCGTCCGGATCCTCCGGGGTCGCCGCGCGCAGCGGGGTCAACGCCCAGAGCCACAGATAGAACAGCACGCCCGCGCCGCCGATCAGGGCCGTGCCGACGAAGATCCAGCGCACGGCGACGACGGGCCAGCCGAGGTGGTCCGCCAGCGCCACGCTCACCCCACCGACCAGGCACTCCCGCGGGCGCGCGAGCGGAGGGCGCGGGATGCGCCCTGGGGACGCCGCGCTGGAGCGGGTCGCCGGGTTGGAGGCCATACCTGGAATCCAAGCAGAACCGGTCCCTCCCGCACAGCGCGAACGGCGGGAATCAGGGTGCGGTCAGGGTGTCCCCCGATAGCGACCGGGCGCCGCCGCAGGCCACGATCGAGGCATGGTGAACGACAGCACGACTCCTCCCCCGTCAGGCGGCGCCGCCGCCGGCGGCCGGCAGGCCCCGTACGGCGGCCCGCAGACCGGTCTCTCCGGCCGCGGCACACGCTTCTTCGACTGGATGCGCAGCCTCGGCGTCACGCGCACCGACGGCTGGATCGGCGGAGTGTGCGCAGGCATCGCGTACCGGATCGGGATCGATCCCCTGATCGTCCGCGGCATCCTGGTCGTCGCCGCGCTGCTCGGCGCGCCCGCCATCCTGTTCTACGCCATCGCCTGGGCGCTGCTGCCGGACCGCGACGGCCGCATCCACCTGCAGCGGCTCTTCGAGGGCGAGTTCGAGCCTCCGATGGTCGCGATCGGCGTGCTCGTCGTGCTCTCGCTGCTGCCCTGGTCGGACGGGGTCTGGTGGTTCGGTCGCTCCCCGGGCTGGGGCGACGAGGTCGGACGGATCGTCTGGACGCTGATCGTCCTCGCCGCCGCGACGACGCTGATCGTCTTCGCCGGGCGCCAGGCGGATCGTCGGTCCTGGACCGGGAGTGCGGGCGGTGCGACGGCCGGACAGGCGCCCGCGCCTGATGCGGGCTCACCGGCCGCCGCAGCCGCCGCCACCACGAACGCCGCCGCCTCCACAGACTCCGCCATCCCCGCGACGCCGACCGTCGCCACGGTCACCGAGCCGACCGCGCCGCCCGCGCCCGGCGCCGGCGCGAGCACACAGGAGGTGGACGACTGGCGTGCCAGACAGGCGCAGTGGAAGGCCGAGCACGACCAGTGGAAGCAGCGCCTCGCGGAGGACATGCGCACGGTGAAGGCGCAGCGCTCGGCCCAGCTCCGCGCGCAGGCGGCCGCGGCGAACGCCGAGGCGGAGTCCCGGCGGGCGGCCTACCGCGCCGCGAACCCCCGGGTCGGAGCCGCGATCGGCTGGCTGTCGGTCGGCCTGGCGCTGGTCGCCGGCGCCGTCGCGGGCGCGCTGTGGGGGCCGCTCACCGGCCTGCCCGGTTACGCTCTGACGGCCGCCCTCGCCGCCGCCACACTGGTGTTCGGGATCACCGTCCTCATCGCGGGGATCGCCCGCCGCCGCAGCGGCTTCCTGATCTTCCTCGGCATCCTGCTCGCGACGCTCACCGTCCTGGCCGCGCTGCTGCCGACCTCCCCGGCGGTCCGCCTGAACGCGAGCGTCACGGCCGGGAGCACGCTCTCGGCGACGCCGACCGGGAGCGCGAACTACCTCCAGGCCGTCGGGGACACGACGATCGACCTCACGAAGGCCGTGACGGCCTCAGGCACCCCGGTGGTGAACCTCGCCAAGGGACCGGGCCCGACCACGGTGGTCGTCCCCGTGGACGCCACGGTCCGGCTGGAGGCCGCGACGGCCTCCGCGGTGACGGTGACGGACCCTGCGGGCGGCGAGCAGGTGCACCACTGCGACCCCGAGCCGTTCGGCGGCTGCTCCACGGACATCGTGGTGGGGCCGGGCGGGCGCCCTGACGCCATCGTCCGCGTCGCGCAGCTCGACGCGGTCCGCGTCGAGCGAGTCCAGCAGTGAACGAGAGCGAGAACGAGATGCCCACGAACGCCGACCAGCCGAACGACGAGCTCCGCGAGCCGACGCCGACCGCTCCCGAGCCCAACGAGGCGGACACCCTGGTGATCCCCGCCGCGTCGGATACAGCGACGGCCCCGACCACTCCGATCCAGCCGACTCCGATCCAGCCGACCCCGATCGCCTCCGCAACCACGCCGACGACCCCGCTCCCGGCCGCGGAGCCGCCCGCCACGCCCGCCGAGCCCTGGCTGTCCGCTTCGGCCTACACGTTCGCGACGCGCCCGGCGCCCTCCGGTCCGCCTCCGGTGCGGTGGGGCGGGATCGTCTGGGGAGCCCTCCTCATCGTGCTCGCCGCCTCCGTCCTGGTGGTCGTCTCCTCGCCCGTGCGCCTCGCCGGCGTGACGGTGTGGCTCGCGACGCTCTCTCCCGGCGGGGCGGTCGCGGTCTGGGTGGCGGTGGTGGGGCTGGTCATCGTCGTCTCCGCGCTGCTCGGTGCCGTCGGCGCGGCCCAGCGCAACCGCCGACGGGTCTGACCGCCGAAGGAAGGCGCCGGCCGCTCAACCCGAATGAGCAGGCCGGCGCCTTCGGGTGGATGCCGTCGCTCAATGGGAAACAGCGACGTCCGACCCACCCAGGGGCGGCGCGGCTTTCGGGTACCCGTACCGGAAGCGGCGACCGCAGGACTCCAGTTAGGCGGACGCGGAGTGCCCGATCCGACGCCGGCCGCGGAATCACGCGGCGGCCTTCCGCCAGGATCACCTGAGCGCTCACCTGTCGCTCCTGATACGCGCGATTCCCTCGGAGTGAGCGCACCCGTCCGCGCTCTGCGGGCGCGCCGCGGACGCGCCGCGTCCGGTGACTATGGGTGGTGGACAGCCGCGGGCGTCCCGCGTCATCGTGCGCGGGCCGCGCGGATTCAGGGCGAGACGGGACATGACCGGTCGCGACCGCGACCCCCGGCGCTCGCCGATCGGAAGACCTGGAGTGAAAGACATGGTGAAACCAGCCCGGTCCGCGCCCACCCCTCCGGCGGTCGCGGACCCGACCCTGCTGCTCACGGCCGCCGTCTCCCGGCTCGCGGCGACCATCGGCGTCCGGCTGGTCGTCATCAAGGGCATCGCCGCGGACCAGTACGGGCTCCGCCCCGCCCACATCAGCAGCGACGTCGACGTGCTCGTCACCCACGACGGCTACGGCGTCCTCCTCGCCGAGCTCGAGAAGCGCGGCTGGAGCCGACGGCCGCACGACCCCGACACGGACACCTTCCCCCTGCACAGCGCGAGCATGTTTCACCCCGAGTGGGCGGCCGACATCGACGTCCACTTCCGCTATCCCGGCCTGGAGGTCGAGGGCGACGTCTTCGGGTCGCTCTGGGCCCAGCGCACCACCATGTGGTGCGGCAACCAGCCGATCTGCATTCCCGGCCTGGTCGACGCGATCATGATCGGCGCCGTCCACGCGATCCGGTCGCGCTTCTCCCAGCGCCACCGCGCCGAACTCGACTTCCTCGTTCGGCGCTGCTCCGCCATGGACGTCACGCTCCTGCTCGAACGCGCGGACGAACTGGGCGCCCTCGCCACCGCTCGGCCGTTCCTGGAGCGGCTGAAACCCTTCGATGCGGACTACGACTGGGGTGAGGCGTCCGCCGAGTGGCGGTTGCGCACGGAGTTCCCCGAGGCGTCCCAGCGGCGCGCGCTGCTCTGGAAGCAGGCCACACCCCGCGAGCGGCTCGGCAAGCTCCGCCTCGCGCTCTTTCCGCCGATGTCCGCGCTCGTGAAGGAGACGACCACGACGAACCTGGGGCCCGCGCAGCTCGTCGGCCGCTACGTCCGCCGCTGGGTCCGCGGGGCGAAGGCCCTCCCGAACGCGCTCGCGGCGCTCCGGGCCGGCGACCGACGCCGCAGCTGAGCGCCGCCCGGCACAGGTGCCGCTCAGTACGCGCCGTTCGGGCGCAGCACCACCCCGACCGTCTGGAACAGGATCTGGAGGTCACCGGCCACCGACCAGTTCTCCACGTAGAAGAGGTCGAGCCTCACGCCCTGCTCCCAGGACAGGTCGGAGCGACCGCTCACCTGCCACAGCCCGGTCATCCCCGGCTTGACGATGAGCCGGCGGTGGCTGTCCCTGTCGTACTCCGCCACTTCGGACGGCAGTCCCGGGCGTGGCCCGACGAGGCTCATCTCGCCCTTGAGCACGTTCCAGAGCTGCGGGAGTTCGTCGATCGACGTGCGGCGCAGGAACCTGCCGACGCGGGTCACACGCGGGTCGTCCTTGATCTTGAACAGCGGCCCCGCGCCCTCGTTCCTGTGCTGCAGGTCCGCGACCTCCTCCTCCGCGTTCACCCGCATGGTGCGCAGCTTGACGATGCCGAACGCCGTGCCGTCGCGACCGACGCGCGACTGCCGGAAGAAGGCAGGCCCGGGGCTGTCGAGCCGGATCACGATGACGCAGACGACGATGACCGGCAGGAGCAGCGTCAGCGCGACGGCGCTCAGGACGACGTCGAACACGCGCTTCGCCCGGCGTCGCGTGATCGAGCGGTCGGCCGGCGCCACCTCCACGATGGGGAGCCGGTCGATCGGGAAGTACTCGGCGCGCGGCGCGGCGAGCTCCGGCACGTCGATGGAGAGCCAGACCACGGCGCCCGCGCCCTCCACGTCCCAGAGGAGCTGCCGGACGTTGGCGCCGTCGCGCTCCTCGGTCAGGACGATGATGTCGACCCGATGCTGCTCGACGAGCTCGCGCAGATACGGACCGCGCGCATTCTCGATCCCCGTCGTGGCGACCACGTCGACCGCGACCGGCGCCGCCCGCTCGGCGAAGACCGCTGCGAGCTCTGCGACGCGTTCCGGCGTGCCGACGACGAGCGCGCGCCGGATGTAGCGGCCGCGGGCGCGGTGCGCGTAGATCCACCACCGGCAGACGAAGCGCACGGCGAGCAGGCCGAGCATGCCGAACGGCATGGCGAACGCGAGGTAGGCGCGCGAAAGGTCGAGCTGGAGGACGAGCGAGCCGACCGCGAGCAGGGCGACGAGCCAGACGGTCGCCCGGATCGGGGGCGCGTACGACGGGCCATTGAGTCGTTTCGGCCAGGAGACGTACCCGTTCAGCATGGCGACGATGGCGAGCCAGATCAGCCCGAGCAGGATCGAGACCATCACGTACGACGTGTCGAGCGGCCCGATCTGGAACGGATCGTTGCGGCTCCCGAAGCGCACGAGGTGCGCGATCGCGAGGACCCCGCTGACGACCAGCGCGTCGGCCAGGAGGAGCGTGCGAGCGGCGCGCAGCCGGCCGGCCAGCGTGTGCGGGAGTTGCGAGTCGGTGCGGACCATCAGTTCCTTCCATCCCCGAGCGCGCCGCGTTGCAGCGTCGGTATGACGTCGTCGGCGGCGAGCGCCTTCCTGAGGACGCCGAGGCGCGTCTCGTCGACACGCACGATCGACTGGCCGCCGGGGGACGTCCCGGTCCCGGCGGTCGGCAGCGTGAGGGTGTGGATCGCGTCGGGCTTCAAGCCGCCGAAGCTGAGCGCGAGGGACGCAGCGGTCGGCGCCGTCAGCCCGTCGTCCACCGCCAGGTAGCGAGCGAGCGTCATGATCGCGGACTGCGTCCTGCCGGGATCGGTCAGCGTCCCGGCGCTGATGAACCCCTGGAGCATCCCGCGGACGAACGCCTGCTGGTTGCGCACCCGCTGATAGTCGGCGTCCGGGAAGGAGTACCGCTCGCGGACGAAGGCCAGGGCGGCCTCCCCCTCGAGCCTGTTCTTGCCCTTCTCGAAGCTGTAGCCCGGCATGTTCTTGGAGCTGAACGCCCGGTCCGACCAGACCTTCACACCGCCCAGAGCCGTCGACAGCGCGCCGAACCCGCCGAAGTCGACGACCATCACGTGATCGATCCGGGCCCCCAGCAGGCCTTCGACCGTCTGGACCGTCAGCGGGACGCCGCCCCAGGCGAAGGCGGCGTTGAGCTTGTCCTCGCCGTGACCGGGGATCGGGACCCAGAGGTCGCGCATCAGCGAGACGATGACGACCCCCGACCGGTCCGCCGGGATGTTGACCAGCATGAGCGTGTCGGAGCGCTCCCCGGTCGCCGCGCCCGACATCGGGTCGTGGAGCCCGTCGCGCGAGTCCGAGCCGATGAGCAGGATGTTGGTCGCCCCCGCGACGGCCGAAGGACGCCCGGCCTCGTCCGGGAAGGCGTCCGGGATGCGCGTCACCCGTTCGTCGAACGACCACCCCAGCCAGAAGACGTACCCGCCGACGAGCGCCACCGGCAGCGCGATCACCAGGACGGCGGCGGTGATCCCGATCCAGATTCGGCGGCGTCGTCTCCGTTCGCCCCGACGGCGCTCCTGCCTGCGCGCAGAACGCACAGGAGACGCTGGATCGTCGCCCCCGCCGCCGGTCGCCGTCACACGGCCCCCTTCCGACCGGCCAGGATGTCGATCGCCGGCACGAGCCGGCGCGCCATCTCGTCGAACGCCTCGTCCGGCCGGCCGTAGGGGTCGTCGATGTCGTCGTCCCCCCGCTGCGGGAGCAGGCCGCGACGGCGGGCGTCTACGGCGCGGTCGGTGAGTTCCCGCCACCGCGCGGGATCCGCTGCGTCGCCGTCCCATCCGAAGCCGTCGACCGCTCGGGCGAACTCCAGCAGGGTGAACGTCCGGGAGAACGCACCCGGGTCGAGCGCGGTGACCCGCGTCGCGTGCTCCTGGGTGAGCGCCAGGACGAGGTCGGAGCCCACGATCGTGGCCTCGGTGAGCTGACGGGCCACGAATCCGTCCGGGTCACCGCCGAATGCACGGACGCGCGGGCGCGTCTGCGACGAGATCGACCGCCCCACGACCGCGCGCGTCCCAGCGCTGTGGACGACCACGCGCTCCGGCGCTGCGCCCGGCTCCCCCGATCCGCCGGGCGCTGACCGCAGCCGCGCCTGCAGGAGTCGCTCGGCCATCGCAGACCGGCAGATGTTGCCCGTGCACACGAACAGGACGGAGAATCCACTCCCGGGCATCGCGCGACTCCCCTCGGTCGATGTCGCGGCGGAATCGCCGCGGTCGAAGATGCAGACGGACAGGATGACCCCGCCGACTCGCCGCGCGCCGGGCTGCGGAGAGGACGGCGGTGGTCGCGGCAGCGTTCTTCACCCGCTGAATCGGGTGCAGGCCGCGCCCCGGACGAAGAACATCACCCGATCGGCGCGCCTCCGGGCGGGATGCCCGCAGCGGCCCGAGGTCTGGACCCGCTCGGATACTGGGTCTTTCGCCCCGACCCGACAGCCCCCGAGGAGACCCATGCCCGCCCACCCGTCCGACCCGCACGACGACGGCCCGCAGGAGCACGGCACGCACGGGGCGGCCGACGGATTCGTCGTCGGCGCAGTCGGGTGGCGCGTACGGGTCCGGGTGACCGGACCGGGAGCCCGCGACTTCCGAGCGGCATTCGCCGGCGCCTGGGCGCATCTGCTGCTCGACCCGCGCACCGACACCGCGGACGAGCTCGCCATCGATGTCCCGTCGGACGCGTCGGACTCGATCGTCGTGAGTCTGGCCCACGCCAGCGCCCTCATCACGCGCACGCTCATCGACGCGAACGCCGGCCGCGGACTGCTGTTCCACGCTGCTGCGGCCGTCGGAGCCGACGGCCAGGCGATGCTCCTGGTCGGACCGTCCGGAGCGGGCAAGACCACCGCCATCACCCGGCTCGCCGGCGGGCACGCGTACGTGACGGACGAGACGGCCCTCGTCGACGCCGACGGCCGTGTCGTGCCCTACCCGAAGCCGCTCTCGGTCGACCGGGGAGGACCGGCCAAGGCTCAGCTCCCGCCCGCCGGGCTGGGGCTGAGCATCGCCGAGGACGCTGAGCAGGTGGCCCGGGTGATCGTCCTGAACCGGGAAGCGGGCGGTGCGAGGCAGCCGGTGTCACGGCGCCTCGACCTCGTCGAGAGTCTGCAAGCCCTCGTCCCGCAGCTCTCGGCTCTGGAGCAGCACCCGCGACCGCTCGGCGCCCTGGCGGACCTGATCCGCCAGGTCGGCGGCATCGAGCAGCTCAGCTATGCCGACGTCCACGACCTCGACCCCGAGTCCGGACCGCCCGCCTCGCCGCGACTGTCCGACGAGGAGCTCGCCTTCTCGCGCGTCTCCTGCGAACGCGACGACGACGCGGCGTCCGGCCTCGTGCGCACTCGCCCGCACGACGCCCTGGAGGCCGCCGATCTGCTGGTCCTCGCGCACGGGAGCGAGGTCCGGGTGCTGGCCGGGATCGCGAAGACGCTGTGGCTGGCGACCGGAGCGGCCCGGTCCGAGGCCGAGCTCCTGGACCGCCTGCGCGCGGTCCACGGAGCCGCGCCCGGGGACGCCGCGGCCCTGCACGACACCATCGATGTCCTCGTCGGCACGGGGGTGCTCGAGTGGCGGAGCTGACACACGCCACCACGACGGGTGACGTCCAAGGTGAACTTAGTCGCGGCGTGCACCGTCATGCCCGGTCGGTCGTCTGGGTCGAGACGACCGCCGGGAGCTGGGCGGTGGCCGACATCTCCGATTTCCGGCAGTTCGTCCTCACCGGACCGTCCGGCGTGCTCTGGCAGTCGTTCGACGGCCACACGACGGACGACGCGATCGTCGCGCGCCTGCTCGGCTCGTATCCCGACCATCCGGAGTCGGCCGACGCCGACTGCAGGTCGCTGATCGACGAGCTGGTAGAGCTCCGACTGCTGGAGCCCGCACACCCCGAACCCCACCACGAGCTGGCCGACGAGGCCGAGATGGAGCAGTGACATGACCTCGCCGACGGACACCACGGACAGCCAGTCGAAGGGCAGGGACCTCCGCGACTTCGTGCGGATGATCCGGCGCTACTGGCTCGGCGAGGCGATCATCGTCCTGGCGACCATCGGTCTCGTCGCGGGGTTCACCGCGATCCAGCCACGCGTCTACCAGTCCACCTCGACCGGTCTCACCCAGGCGGCGACCGGCGAGAGCCTGTCGATGGCATTCGCGGGCGAGAGCCTCGCCAAGTCGCGCGCGGAATCGTATGTGCGCGTGGCGACGTCGGACGCGGTGGCCAAGCGCGCGCAGGAGATCCTCGGCACCGACCGCACCATCTCCGACCTTCTCGGTCACGTCACGGCGACGCTCCCGGCGGACACCGCCATCATCGAGATCACGGCGAGCGCGGGCACGCCGGACGGCGCCGCGAAACTCGCCAACGCCTGGACGACCGCACTCTCGGATCAGGTGAGGGCCCTGGAGTCACCGGAGGGGTCAGTCGGCGATCCGGCGATCTCGTTCGTGCCCCTGGCGAACGCCCGGCCGCCGTACTTCCCGTCGTCGCCCAACATCCAGACCGCGCTCGTGCTCGCGGTGCTCGCGGGCTGCGCGCTCGCGCTTGTCTATGCGCTGCTCCGCCAGCACTTCGACCGCCGGATCCGCTCGGTCGACCAGATCGAGCGCCTCCTCGACGCCCCCGTGATCGGGACCGTCCCGGCGAGCCCCGCGCTGTCCGACCGCAAACGCGTCGTCGAGCATGACGGCAGCGCCGACTCGACCCAGCTCTTCGCGATCTCCGAGTCGCTGCGCGAGCTGCGCACCAATCTGAGCTACATCGACGTCGACAACCCGCCGAAGGTGATCGTGGTGACCAGCTCGATCCCCGGCGAAGGCAAGTCGACCCTGACGGCGAACCTCGCCGACGCCATCGCCTCGGGCAACGCGAACGTGGTCATCATCGACTGCGACCTCCGCCGACCGATGCAGTCGACCCTCTACAACCTGCGCGGCGGCGTCGGCCTCACCGATGTGCTGAGCGGCCGGGTTGCCATCGGCGACGCCCTCCAGGCTCCGACCGCGAGCGGCCATCTGCGGGTCCTCGGAGCCGGCCGCGTGCCGCCGAACCCGAGCGAGCTCCTGGGCTCACGCACGATGCGCGAGCTGATCGGCGCGCTGTCCGGCGTCGCCACGGTGATCCTCGACGCGCCCCCGCTGCTCTCGGTGACGGATGCCGCGATCCTCGGCACCATCGCGGATGGCGTGGTGATCACAGTGGGCGCGAAGCAGGTGACCGCCGAGCAGCTCCAGAAGGCCTACCGATCGGTCACGCGCGTCAACGGCAAGGTGCTGGGCGCTGTCCTCAACAAGATCCCGCCGAACGGCGTCGACTCCCACGACTACGGCTACTACCGCAACGACTACTACACGTCCACCGAGACCCCGTCGGCGAGCGCGGAACCGTCAGGCGAGGAGGCGCGCACGGGCGACGAGGCGACGCCCACCCGCCGCTCGTCGCGGAAGGAGCTCCGCGCCGGCAAGTGACGTTCGGCGCCGCTCCACCGGCCGCCGTGGCGGCCTACGCCGTCGGCAGCGCCACGGCGGAGTCCGCCTGCGGGACGATGCCCTGAACCGGCGCGTCCGCGCGCGGGAGGGCGATCAGCAGACTCGCCAGCACCCCCGCGCTCATCCAGGTGAACACGTCGAACGAGAAGAACATGGCGAACAGCATCGCCAGAACAGCCTTGATGGTGCGGTCGGCGAACCAGAACGCGACCGTCCAGAATACGAGGAGTGCGAGCAGGCCCACGATCCCCATCGTCCCCAGCGCATAGACCAGCATGTTGTCGACTGCTCGGAGGAAGGTCTGCTGCATGAGACCGCGATCGTACAGAACGGCTTCGCTTCCGAACCCGTTCCCGAACCAGACCTCCATCGTGGGCCGGTTCAGGAGCGCGCGGACGGACTCGAGGGCGCCGAGGCGGTGCGTCCACGAACCCGAGTCGAGCAGGTTCGCGACGATCGTTCCGATTCCGATGTCGATGTTCAGCAGCACGATGACGGCCGCTCCGACGCCGATCGCGGAGCGCAGCCAGGAGGTCAACGATCGGTTCAGCGCGACGTGCACCAGCAGGCCGACGGCGACGGCGGCGGCGGCGCTGCGCGTTCCCGAAATCGCGAGGCCGATCGTCGCCACGGTCAGGTTCACCAGTCTCCACGTCGGCGACCAGCGTGCCGGATTCGACCATGCGACGATCATCGCGATTCCGATGTAGAGCGCGAAGACGATGGGATGCCCGAATGTGCCCTGGGCTCGGGCGTAGACGTCGTTCGTGAAGGGGTTATAACGGATCGTCCCGGTGTATCCCCAGATCGGTTCCGGCAGGACGAGGACCTCCACGAACGCCAGGCCGACTTGAAGCGCCGCCACTCCGGCGATCGTGGCGTACACCATCCTGAGTTCGGCTCGGTCGAGCGAAGATGCGACGTACGCCACCAGCGTCGCCAGTCCGAAGTACAGCACGATTCGATTCGTGCCATAGCTTCCGGTCAACAGCACGCCCAGCGCGATGTACCCCCACCATGCGGACACCGCCCAGAACCGAACGCCTCCCGAGCCGGCGGCCCGCGAGCGCACGAGGGCGAGCACGAGGACGCCGATCGCGGCCATCGCGGTGGGCGGGCGCACGGAGTCGGGCGCGAAGGTCGCGAGCCCGAACGACGCCGCCACCACCGTGAACGAGACCGCGACGCCGCGGATCAGCCGCGGGGGCACCGCGATCATGAGGAGGACGATCGCGAGGATCGCGACCGCCCCGCCGAAGAGCAGCAGCGGGTTCACGAGCGGACGGCCGGCGCTGCGAGCCGCCGGTACGCGTCGAGGACCGGGCCGAAGACGCGCGCCGGCGACGCCTCGGCGTCCGCCCAGCGCTTGGCGCTCTCCACCACGGCGGCTCGGGTGGCCGTGTCGTCCGCCGCGCCCGCGATGATAGCCGCGAACTCCGCGTCCGTGGCGTCGTCGGGCACCTCGTAGCCGCGGCCGTCGACGAGGAGGCCGTTGGCCGCCGACGCGGTCGCGACCACCGGGCGGCGGCGGTCGAAGGCCTCCAGGACGGCCAGCGGAGTGCCCTCCCACCGGGAGGTCATGAGGAGGAAGTGCGCGGCGTCCAGGCGCGCGGGGACGTCGTCCACCTGGCCCGCGAAGTCGACCGGGGCGCCGCGTTCGGCCGCCAACGCGCGCGCGGCGTCGCGCAGCTCGCCGTCGCCGGCCCAGGTCGCCTGCACCGGGCGCCGGTCCGCGAGCTCCGCGACGACGCGGACGAACCGCAGCGGGTCCTTCTGCTCGACCATCCGGCCGACCGCGAGCAGCCGCAGCGGTGAGCCGACCTCGTTCCCGACGGGGTCGGGTGCGCCCTCGCGCTGGGCGGGCGCGTTCCCGACGATCACGACGCGCTCGGCCGGTCGGCCGGCGTCGACCACGACCATCTCGGCGACGGCGGGACCGACGGCGAAGACGACCGCACTGCGGAAGGACAGGACGCGCGGCCGCACGCTCGGCAGTCGCGTGTGCGCGTGCTCGACGACCGGGATGCGGAGGAGCCGCCCCACGATCAGCGCCTGCAGGGCCTCACGGCGCTGATGGGCGTGGAGGACGTCCGGACGTGCCTGCCGCGCCGCGTCCAGCAGCCGTCTCGTCTGGGCGACGAAGCCGCCGACGTCATGCCCGATGAACCGGACCGATGGGGCCAACCGGGCGACGGCTGTGCCTCCTGCACCGAACACCGACACCGACACACCGTTGTCAACGGCCAGCCAGTTGGCGAGGTCGACGACCACCTGCTGAGCTCCGCCGTGCCCCATGCTGTCGACCACGTGCATCACGCGGAGCGGGCCGTGGCCCGTGGAGTCGGCGGTCACGGACGACGGCTCACCGCGACTCGATGACCTGGACGTCGCCGAGCGCGTTACGGGCCATGTCGAGCGCCTCCCCGACATTGCGCGCGTCCATCACGACAACGGCGGTGGTGCCGTTGGGGAGGCGGAGCCGTAGCTCGAACGGGCGGAGCGGAGCCGGTGCGCGGGTTCGGGTACGAGTGGACACGCAGAAACTGTAGGCGCGCGTCCGGCGCCGATCGGAAGCGATCCGCGCCGCGCTCGCGGGCCGACACCGCCTTTTCATCTGCTTGATCACCCGATGCGGCCGCCTGCTGCCGGACGCACGGAAAGTGCTGCACCGTTCGGGAAGCGAGAGACCTTTCCACAGATTCCCCCGAGCGGGTCGCGACGTCGGCGCCGTCTGGAACGATGGCTGCATGAGCACCACCGACACCGTCCCCGAAGCCACCCGCGACCGCGCCCTGAGCCGCCTCCGCGCACTCGTCGGCCGACCCGACGCGGCATTCCACGACGGGCAGTTCGAGGCGGTGTCCGCGCTCGTCGACGATCGGAGCAGAGCACTCGTCGTGCAACGCACCGGGTGGGGCAAGTCGGCGGTGTATTTCGTGGCGACGATGCTGCTGCGCGAACGCGGCGCCGGACCGACCATCCTCGTCTCACCGCTCCTGGCCCTCATGCGCGACCAGGTGGAGGCCGCGGCCCGCGCGGGCGTCCGGGCGCTGTCGATCAACTCGGCCAACCGGCACGAATGGGACGACGTCGCCGCCCGGTTGCGCGACGACACGGTGGACGTCCTCCTCGTGTCACCGGAACGGCTCAACAATCCGGACTTCCGCGACCAGCAACTGCCGGCGCTGGTCGCACGCTGCGGCCTGCTGGTCATCGACGAGGCGCACTGCATCTCCGACTGGGGGCACGACTTCCGGCCCGACTACCGGCGCCTGCGCGAACTCGTCGCCGCGCTGCCGGAAGGCATCCCCGTACTCGCGACGACGGCCACCGCGAACCAGAGGGTGGTCGCCGACGTGGAGGAGCAGCTCGGCGGCTCAGCGCTCCCGGCCGCGGTGCGCACGATTCGCGGGCCGCTGGCTCGCCGGTCGCTGCGACTCGGCGTCCTGGCGCTCGAGGACGCGACCGCCCGTCTGGCCTGGCTCGCCGGTCACCTCGCCGACCTCCCGGGCAGCGGGATCGTCTACGCCCTCACCGTCTCGGCGGCGGACGACACGGCGCGCGTGCTGCGCCGGGCCGGCCACGACGTCGCCGCTTACACCGGCCAGACCGATCCGGCCGAACGGGAGGAGCTCGAAGGCCGGCTGAAACGCAACGACGTCAAGGCCCTCATCGCGACCAGCGCCCTCGGGATGGGGTTCGACAAGCCCGACCTGGGATTCGTGGTGCACCTCGGCGCGCCGTCCTCCCCGGTCGCGTATTACCAGCAGGTCGGCCGCGCCGGCCGGGCCACGGAGTCGGCGGACGTGCTGCTGCTGCCCGGGCCGGAGGACCGCGCCATCTGGCGGTACTTCGCGACGGCGGCCATGCCCACGGAGGAGAAGGCGACCGCCCTGCTCGGAGCCCTCGGCGACCAGGCGCAGTCCACGCGGGCGCTGGAGAGCCGGGTCGACCTGCGCTCCTCCACGCTCGAGCTGCTGCTCAAAGTGCTGGACGTCGACGGCGCGGTCCGGCGCGTGCCGGGCGGGTGGGTTTCGACGGGACGGCCATGGGAGTACGACCGCGAACGCTACGAGCGTATCGCGGCGGCGCGCGAGGCCGAGCAGCAGGCGATGCTCGACTACGAGACCACCGCGGGGTGCCGCATGGAATTCCTGCAGCGGCAGCTCGACGACCCGGATGCCGGTCCGTGCGGCCGCTGCGACCGGTGCGCCGGCGAATGGTACCCGGCGGGAGTCGCGACGAACGTACGGCAGACGATCACGGCAGAGCTCGACCGCGTCGGCGTCCCCGTCGAACCGCGCAAGCTGTGGCCGACCGGCGCCGACAGTCTGGGCGTGCCTGTACGGGGCAAGATCGCTCCGGCCGAGCAGGTCGAGCCGGGCCGCGTGCTTGCCCGGCTCACCGACCTCGGCTGGGGCGGGCGTTTGCGGCAGCTCCTCGATGTCGACGCGCCGGACGGCGAGTGCTCTCCGGAGGTCGTGAAGGCGTGCGTGCAGGTGCTCGCCGACTGGGAGTGGGCGAACCGGCCCGCGGCGGTGGTCGCCGTGCCGTCCCGGGGCCGGCCGCGGTTCACCGAGAGCCTCGCGCGGGGCCTCGCCCAGATCGGACGGCTCCCCTACCTCGGCGCCCTCGCGCTCCGCGGCGGCGGCCCGTCGGGAGGCCCCGGCGGCAACAGCGCCTACCGGCTCGCCGGCGTCTGGGACCGCTTCGACGCGTCTGGGCTCGACGTTCCCGCCGGGGCGCCGGTGCTGCTGGTGGACGACCTGATCGACAGCCGGTGGACCGTCACCGTGGCCGGGCGCGAGTTGCGCCGGGCGGGTGCGGGGGCGGTGCTGCCGTTCGCGGCCGCGCTGCGGGCGTGACCGGCCCGTGCCTGATCGACCTGCTCGTGACCGGCCTGTGCGTGACCGACCCGCGCGTGACCGGCCTGTGCGTGATCGGCGCGCGGTTACAGGTCGAGCCCGACCAGGATCGGCTCCGGGCGCAGCAGCACACCGAACTCCGCCTGGACCCTCGCCTGGATGAAGGAGGCGAGCTGCCCGATGTCCGCCGCGGTCGCATGGCTGCGGTTGACGATCGCGAGGGTGTGCTTCGACGAGATGGCGGCGCCCGAGCCCGGGAGCGAGAACCCGCGCCGGATCCCGGCGTTCTCGATCAGCCACGCCGCCGACAGCTTGACGTCGTACGGGCCGTCCGCGAGGGGCGGGATGTCCAGCGGGTGCACGCCGCCGGCCGGCAGGCCGATGACGACATCCGGCTCCGGAGGGGTGACGGGCCAGCGAGGCGCGTCCGCGGGCAGGCTGCGCGCGAACGACTCCGAGACGATCGGGTTGGTGAAGAAGCTTCCCGCGCTCACCGAGTCCGGGTCGGCCGGGTCCAGCACCATCCCCTTCGAGGCACGCAGCGCGAGGACCGCACGGCGGAGCTCCGCCACCGGCACCCGCGATCCGAGCGGCACGCCGAGCGAGTCGGCGAGCTGCGCGTACGCGACCGGGGCGCTGAGCGGCGCACCGACGCCACCGGGCACCGAGTTGTCGGCGAGCTCCAGGTCCACCGTGAGCACGACGCCGAGCAGCCCGCGCTTCAGGATGGAGGTGCGGTAGCCCAGCTCCAGGTCCGCGCGCGACAAGCGACGGACCTCCCCGCTCTCCGCATCCAGGAAGTCGACGCCGAGCAGCGCCGACTCGAGCTCCTGGCCGTACGCGCCGATGTTCTGCACGGGGGCCGCGCCGGTCGATCCGGGGATGCCGGACAGCGCCTCGATGCCGGACCAGCCGTTGCGGACGGTCAGCGCGACCACGTCATCCCAGGGCTCGCCGGCCTGGACCCGCAGGCGCACGCGGCCCGCGGGAGCGTCCAGGCGCTCGACACCACGCGTCACCACGCGGATCACCGTGCCGTCGAAGCCCTCGTCGCTCGCCACCGTGTTGGAGCCGCCGCCGAGCAGCAGCCAGTCCTCGCCCGACGCCCAGACCTCCCGCGCGGCCGCGACGAGAGCGTCGGTGTCGGCCGGGGCGATCAGCGTGTTCGGCACTCCGCCGACCCGCATCGTCGTCAGCTCCGACAGGGGCGGCGTGGTCGGCCGGCGGTCGCCGGCGGGCACCTCGTCGTGTGCGGTCATCTGGTCGTTCACGCGAGCGAGACGCGTACCTGCGCCTTGCCGAGGACGGTCTCGGAGTTGAACGTCGTCGTGAGGTCGATCCGCGCGATCCGGGCCTCGACGTCGAGCTGCCCGACTTTGGCCGTCAGGTGCACGCTCGCGCCCTCCTCCGGGTCCACGACCACCGGGCGGGTGAAGCGCACCTGATAGTCCACGACGCGGGCCGGGTCGCCCGCCCAGTCGACCACCGGCTGGACGGCGAGGCCCATGGTGAGCATCCCGTGCGCGATCACGCCGGGCAGCCCCACCGACGTCGCGACGTCGTCGCGGTAGTGGATCGGGTTGAAGTCGCCGGAGGCGCCCGCGTAACGGACGAGCGTGTCGCGGCTGAGGGCGAACGAGCGCTCGGCGACGATGTCGCCCACGGCCAGGACGTCGAAATCGGGGGCGGCCATCACTCGTCTCCTCGCACGACCAGGGTGGAAACGGAGGTGACGACGTGCTCGCCGGAGCCGTCCACGATCGCCGTCTCGGCGGTCACCATGCTGTGCGCGCCGAGCGACTTGACGGCCGTGACGGTCAGCGTGGCCGTGAGCTCGTCGCCCGCGATCACCGGACGCGAGAACGTGAACCGCTGGTCGCCGTGGACGACGCGGCTGAAATCGATGCCCGCCTCCGGGTCGGCGAGGAGCTGGTCGAGGGTGAGCTGCTGCACCACGACCGGAAAGGTCGGGGGCGCGACGAGGTCGGCGTGACCGGCGGCCTGCGCGGCGGCCACATCGAAGCTGATCGGATCCGTCGCGAGCACGGCGGCGGCGAACTCGCGCACCTTCTCACGGCCGACGAGATACGGAGGGGTGGGCGGGAAGCTCCGACCCACGAGCTCTGGATTCACTGGCACCCGTCGATTCTACGCAAGCGCCCCCGGCTCCCCCGGGTAACCCCGGTCTTCCCCGGATAAACCAGCCTGCCCCCGGGAAAAGGAGAACCCCGGCGCACTCGGCGCCGGGGTTCTCGAAGCTCTCGTCAGCGGATCACTGGCAGCTGTCGCACTGCAGCAGGTCCATCGGGTCGACCGGAACCGCATAGCCGCCGACGGTGTCGTTCTCGTAGTCCATGATGGCCTCCCCTGAAGTCTTGTCACTCGCGCGTCTCGCGGTGTTTACCCACTATATAACCCGAATGACACGATTGTCATTCCACTACATGTAGTGTTTGGGGGATTTTTTTTGGGACCTTTTCCCTCACCCCCGAGATTACGCGGGACCACCGACACAGCCCCCTCCGAATTGGGTACAACGACACGGCGTGTCGCCCTCCCGAGGCGGCGCACCGAGGCCCAAGACGGCGTGTCGCCGGCGGCCTCGCGCGGCCAGTACTGTCTGACTATGCGACTCGGAGTCCTCGATGTGGGATCGAACACCGTCCACCTGCTCGTCGTCGACGCGCACCCCGGCGCTCGCCCCGTTCCCGCGGCCACTCACAAGTCGGTGCTGCGGCTCATGCGCTACATCACCGAGGACGGCTCGATCAGCGCCGAGGGCGAGACGGCGATCCTGGAGGCCATCCGGTCGGCGGTGGAGGTCGGGCGGGCGGAGGGCATCGAGGAGCTGCTGCCGTTCGCGACGTCAGCGATCCGGGAGGCTACCAACGGGCCCGCGATCCTCGCCCGCATCCTGGACGAGACGGGAGTCGACCTCCAGGTGCTCTCCGGCGAGGACGAGGCGCGGCTGACCTTCCTGGCCGTGCACCGCTGGTCGGGCTGGTCGGCCGGCTCCATCCTCCTGATGGACATCGGCGGCGGCTCGCTGGAGATCGCGGCGGGCGTGGACGAGTTCCCGGACACCGCGGTGTCCCTGCCGCTCGGCGCCGGCCGCAGCACCATCGGGTTCCTCCACCAGGACCCGCCGACCGCGGACCAGCTCACCGCGCTGCGCGACCATGCCAGGACCACGCTCGCCGGCGCCGTCGGGCGCTTCACCGACCGCGGACCCGCGCACGTGATCGGCACCTCCAAGACCATCCGCTCGCTCGCCCGCCTCGCCGGCTCGACCGCGAGCGGCCCGGGCGGGACCGAGCGCAGCCTCCTGCGGCGCTCCGAGCTCTCCGATTGGGTGCCGCGCCTGGCGCAGCTCACGGCCGACGCCCGCACCGCGCTGCCCGGGATCACGGCCGACCGGACGTTCCAGATCGTGGCGGGCGGCGTGGTGCTGCGTGAGGCGATGCGCGCGTTCGACGTCCCGGTGCTCGAGGTCTGCCCCTGGGCGTTGCGCGAGGGCATCATCCTGCGGTATCTGGACCACCTCGACTGAGCCGCCGGCGGACTAGGGGGTGAGCGCTGCCGCCTTCGCGAGGAGCACGCTCCGCTCGGCGGCGTTCGCGCACAGGTCGGCAGCGCGACGGAACTCCTCCGCGGCCTCGGCGGCGCGGCCGAGCCGGGAGAGCAGCTCGGCCCGCACACCGGGAAGCAGGTGAGAGCCGGCGAGCGCCCCACTGCGTTCCACGGCCTCCACCTCCACGAGCCCGGCAGCCGGGCCGTCGGCCATCGCCACGGCGACCGCGCGGTTGAGGTCGACGACCGGCGATGGGGCGACCTGGCCCAGCGCCTCGTAGAGGAGGACGATCCGCGGCCAGTCCGTCTCCGGGACCGAAGGCGCGACCGCGTGACACTCCGCGATCGATGCCTGGAGGCCGTACGGCCCGAGTCCGCGCCCCGCGGCGACCGCTGTGGCGAGCGCCGCCCGGCCGCGGCGGATCGCCGAGCGATCCCAGCGGCGGCGGTCCTGGTCCTCCAGGAGCACCGGGCTGCCGTCGGGCGCGGTGCGCGCGGGGAAACGCGCCGCGGTCAGTTCGAGCAGGGCGAGCAGCCCGTGGACCTCCGGCTCCCGTTCCAGGCGGGCGAGCACGCGCGCGAGCCGCACCGCCTCGTACGCCAGGTCGGTGCGCATCCAGGCCTCCCCCGCCGTCGCGGAGGAGCCCTCGGTGAAGATCAGGTAGATCACGCTGAGCACGGAGCCGAGGCGCTCGCGGCGGTCGGCACCGGACGGCACCTCGAACGGCACGTGCGCCGCAGCGATCGTCTTCTTCGCGCGGGTGATGCGCGCCTGCACGGTCGGCACCGGCACGATGAACGCGCGCGCGATCTCGTCCGTGGTGAGGCCGCCGACGACCTTGAGCGTCAGAGCGATACGCGCCTCCCGGGACAGCACCGGGTGGCAGGCCGTGAAGATCAGGGCGAGCACGTCGTCGTCGATGTCGTCCGGGTCGAACAGCAGGTCGGTGCCCGGGACGGTCTCGTCGAGGTCGCGGGCGAGCAGCGCATACCGCTCGTCGCGGCCGGCGCGGCGGCGGAACGCGTCGATCGCGCGCCGCCGCCCCACCGTGAGCAGCCAGCCGACCGGATCCCCCGGCGGCCCCGAGGTCGCCCAGCCGACGAGCGCCTCGGCGAGCGCCTCCTGGGCGACGTCCTCCGCGAGCGCGAAGTCGCCGGTGTAGCGGGCGAGCGCACCGACGATCCGGGCGGACTCCATGCGCCACACCGCCTCGACGGCGCGGCGGGCGTCGGAGGGGGTGCGCGGCGTCATGCGAGTGACGGCGTCGTCCGGCCGGCGACAGGCGCCGCGCCGCCTAGAGCTGACCGGTCGCCACGCGCCACGCGCGCTCCTTCTGGATCCACTCGTTGTCCTGCGGGAACTCGTCGATGCTGGTCACGCGGCGGATCTCCACCTTGCTGCCCTGGATGTACGGCATCCGCTTCGTCCACTCGACGGCCTCCTGCGCCGAGGCGACATCGAGGATGTAGAAGCCGTTGAACAGCTCCTTGGTCTCCCCGTAGGGGCCGTCGGTGACGACCGGCGCCTCCCCGGTGAAGTCGACCACCACGCTCTCGGCCGGGTCGAGGCCCTCGGCGGCGAGCAGCACGCCCGCGCGGATGAGCTCGTCGTTGAACCGGCCCATCGCGTCGAGGACGTCGGCGAAGTCGACGTTGCGGAACGCCTCCTCGGCTTCGGCGGTCGGACGCAGGACGAGCATGTACTTGGCCATGATTTACTCCTTGATCTGGCGGGTCCCTTCGACCCTCTCATTGCCAAGGTCGGGCGGGCCAGCGGGAAATCGACACGCGCCGGAAGTTTTTTCTCGGGTCAGGGCTGGAGGCGTTCGATGCCCTGGAGGATGAGGTCGAGGCCGGTGGCGAACTCCTCGTCGTAGTCGTAACCGTTGTGCGCGAGCTCGGCGACGACCTCCAGGAGGTACGGGAAGCGGAGGGCGACCTCCGGCGGGAGGGTCTGCTCCTTCGAGGCCGCGACCTCCCCCGATTCCTCCGGGGTGTCGAATGGGAGGGTCTTCTCCTGCAGCGCGAAGCCGTAGACGTAGGCGTCGAGGACCGAGGTGGCGTGCACGGTGGCGCGGAACGAGAAGCCGGCCTCGCGCAGGCAGCCCATCATGGCGTTGTGGGCGGCGAGGTTGGCCAGGCCGGGGCGCATGCGCGACTCCATCAGGCCGACGGCCCACGGATGCCGCCGGAGCGCGGCGCGGAGAGAGGTGGCGCGGGCGCGCATGGCTTCGTGCCACGGGACAGCGGGGGCTCCGCCCTCGGCGTCGGCGATCGGGGGCGGATCGACCTCCGCCCAGACCAGGTCGACCATCCCGTCGATCAGCTCCTCCTTGTTCGCGACGTGCTTGTAGAGGGCCATCGGGACGACGCCGAGCTCCCCCGCGAGAGCGCGCATGGAGAGCGCGTCGAGGCCCGCGGCGTCGGCGCGCTCGAGCGCGCGGGCGAGCACGACGTCACGGGTGAGGCGTGGGCGCGCGGACTGCGGCATCTGCGGCTCCTCCTCCGGGATCCGGACGGACTATTGACAAGGTGTACGGCGTACACCTATCGTTCGAGGTGTACACCGTACACCCATCCTAGACCACCGTATCGAGACCCGAATCCGAGGACCCCATGACCGCCCAGACCGTCACCCTCGAGCCGGCGCCCGCCTCGAGCGCCGACCGCCTCCGCTCGCTCACCGCGGGCGTGCTCTTCCTCGTCACCTTCGTCTCGGCCATCGCCGGCGTCCTGCTCTACGCGCCCGTCCTGGACGACCCGCACTACGTGCTCGGCGCCGGGGCCGACGGCCGGGTCCTGCTCGGCATCCTCTGCGAGGCGGTGCTGATCGCCGCCAACCTCGGCACCGCGCTCGCGCTCTTCCCCGTCCTCCGGCGCCGGGCAGAGGGGCTCGCGCTCGGCTACGTGGTCGCGCGCGTCCTGGAGTGCGTGTTCATCGCGGTCGGGATGCTGTGCCTGCTCACGGTCGTGACCCTCCGCCAGCACGCGGCGACGCTCGGCGACGCCGACACGCTCACCGTGTCGGCGCAGACGCTGGTCGCGCTGCGGAACTGGACCTTCCTGCTCGGCCCCGGCTTCGTCGCCGGACTCGGCAACGGCGTCCTGCTCGGCTGGCTGCTGCTGCGCTCCGGTCTCGTGCCGCGTCCGATGGCGGTGGTCGGGATGGTCGGCGGGTCGCTCGTCGCGCTGTCGGGGATCGGCGTGCTGTTCGGGTTGTGGAGTCAGGGGTCGCCGGTGTCCGCGGTGGCGACTCTGCCCGAGATCGTGTGGGAGGCGTTCCTGGGGGTCTACTTCACATTCGTGGGGTTCCGGGCGCGTCGGCGGGCCGTGGAGGAGGCTTCGGTGTCGGCGTGATGGACGTCACGCGCTCAACGCGCGCATTCGCCGGCGAGGGGCACGTGAACGCCCTCAGAGCGTCGTTGAGGCGCGTTCGCGTGCCCTTCGCGCGCCGGGGCCCGGGGTCAGCGGGTGGCGGCCACCTCGGTGTGCAGGTTCGCCCCGCCGCGGTAGCGCGTCGCGGGGTGCCTCTCGGGCAGCCGGTTGTGCCCGTCCCCGAACAGCCGCTCCCGCAGCGTACCGGACCGCTCCCCCTCCTGCGGGAGCCGCCCTCGGCGACGCAGCTCCGGGATGACCAGCTCGGCGAAGTCGCGTGCCGTCTCGAAGGAGTGGTACTGGCGGAGGTTGATGCCGTCCAGCCCATCCTCGTCCAGCCAGCGCTCGATCTCGTCGGCCACCGTCTTCGGGTCGCCGACCACCAGGAACCGGTCGTCGCGGCCGTTCTTGATGACGTCGAGCGCCTGGCCGACCGTCGCGTCCAGCGGCAGGAACGGCACCCGCTCGGCCGGGAACTCCACCCGCGCCAGCGCCTCCCGCACGGTGATGTCGCGCGGGAACGCCGTCAGGTCGACGGGGAGGCCGCTGTGGGCGAGGATGCCGTCGAGGCTGGCGTGCTGCCGGTACAGCCGCCATTTGTCCTCGGCCTCCTCGGTCGTGCGGCCGACGATCACGCCGGCCATCGCGATGAACTTCACGTCGTCGCGCTGCCGGTCGTGGCGCTCGGCGGTGTCGCGCATCCCCTCGGCGTTGCGGCGGAACTCCTCGCTGGTGCGGCCGCCCGTGAAGACCACCTCGGCGTGCCGCCCGGCGAACTCGATGCCCGCGGGCGATCCGGTCGCCTGGAACAGCACCGGCGTGCGCTGCGGCGACGGGTGCACGATGTGCGGGCCGGCCACCTTGTGCCGCTCGCCTACGTGGTCGATGTACCGCACCTTCGACGGGTCGGTGAAGACGCGCGCCTGCCGGTCGGCGATGACGGCGTCATCGTCCCAGGAGCCCTCCCACAGCTTGTAAAGGACGTCCAGGTACTCCTCGGCGCGGCGGTAGCGCTCGTCGTGCGGCACCTCGTCCTCCAGACCGAAGTTGCGGGCGGCGTTCGGGAGGTAGGAGGTCACGATGTTCCACCCGATCCGGCCCTTGGTGAGGTGGTCGAGGGTCGACATCCGGCGGGCGAACGCGAACGGCGGCTCGTAGGTCGTCGAGAACGTGACGCCGAAGCCGAGCCGGTCGGTGACGGCCGCCATCGCCGGGACGAGCAGCAGCGGGTCCAGGTTCGGGCTCTGCAGACCTTCCCGGAGCGCCGTCTCGGGGCCACCGCGGAAGACGTCGTAGGCCCCGACCACGTCGGCCAGGAAGATGCCGTCGAAGCCGCCGTGCTCCAGCAGCCGGGCGAGCTCCAGCCAGTAGTCGAGGTCGGCGAAGCGCTCGCGGTTGTTGCCCGGCAGCGGCCAGAGGCCGTGCGTGATGTGGCTCACGCACGCCATCTCGAACAGGTTGACGAAGAGCTGCTTGGGTTCGGTGGTCATGCGTCGCCTTCCGGGGTGGCGCCGCTCCCCGGGGCGAACTCCGGGATCGCGGCGATCAGGTCACGAGTGTACGTCTGCTGCGAACCCGGACTCGCGCCCACCACTCCTTGCCGGGGAGTCGCCTGTCGGCGGCGCGCGGTACCGTCGCCGCGTGACCGAGCCATGCGCGCTGTGCGGGGCGCCCGCCCATCCCGGGGCGCCGCTTGCACTGTGCCTGCCGCACCTGCTGGAGGCGCACGAGTGGGTGGAGGGCGAGTTCGGCCAGACCGACCTGCTGCCGTCGCCGTGCGCGTTCTGCGGTTCGCGGCTCGGCGTGCGGTACCCGTCCGGCTGGCTGTGCGCCGTCTGCGAGTGGCGGGTGGGCGAGACGGCTCCGGAGGGTGCGGCGGCCTCCCGGGTGGACGTCGTCTACTACCTGCGCTACCGGGATCGCATCAAGATCGGCACCACGGCGAATCCGGCGCGGCGGTTCGCGAGCCTCCCGCACGACGAGGTGCTCGCCTTCGAGCGCGGCGACCGGACGCTGGAGCATCGGCGGCACGTCCAGTTCGCGGCGCTGCGCATCCCCGGGACCGAGTGGTTCGAGACGGATGCCGCCCTGCTGGCGCACGTCGCGGCGCTGCGGGGAGTCGCGGACCCGTGGCATCTCCTGGCGCGCTGGCGCAGCGAGGCCGCGGCGCGAGCGTGACGTAACGGAGATGGCCGCGGGCAGCCAACGGAGGAGATCGACGGCGGCACGCCCCCGCGGGCAGCCAACGGAGGAGATCGGCCCGATCCGCGCGTCCAGTTCCTCCGTTGGCTGCGTATCAGGGCCGCCGCTGTGGCGATCTCCTCCGTTGCCGACGGCGATCCTCCGGAGTTGCCTACGCCGCGGTGGTCGCGGCCTCGGTCGGAAGATCCATCTCCACCTTCTCGATGAGCCGCGCCATTTCCGCGGCCTCCGTGGCGGACGCGAGCGGGATCACGGCCATCTCGGCCGACCCAGCCATCGCCGGTTCAGTCGCCTCAGCCACCTCTGCCGTCTCGGCCGCCAGGACCGGCGCACCTCCCGCGCCCGCGACCCCCGCACCTCGCGCGACCCGCGACCGCAGCACGAACGCCGCCGCAACCGTGACCACGGCCGCGCCGAGCGCCAGCACCCCCGCCGTCGCGAACCCTTCCGTGTAGCCCGTCTCCGCCGGCAGCCCGCCGGCGCCGAGCGTGCCGGTGACGAGCGCCGTCATCACCGCGGCGCCGATCGCCGAGCCGACCGTCCGGAGGTTGGCGTTCATCCCGCTGGCCACGCCGGTCTGCGTCGCCGGCACGCTCTGCACGACCACACTCGTGATCGCCGCGTAGATCAGTCCCAGGCCGACGCCGAACAGTCCAGAGGCCGCGGCGACCGCCAGCAGTGAGCCGTGCAGGAAGGCCAGCGACAGGCTCGCCGCGGCCATGACGGTCGCCGCGATCACGATCTGGGTGCGGAAGCCGATCCAGCGCTCCAGCGGGCCGCTGAGGAAGCCGGTCACCGCCATCGTCACAAGCATCGGAAGCATCAGCAGCCCCGACTCCGCCACCGTCGTGCCCAGCCCGTAGCCGGTGGAGACCGGGGTCTGCACGAAGCGCGGGAAGAAGGCGAACACCGCGAACATGGCGGCGCCGATGAAGACCGCGGCGGCGTTCATCGACCAGACGCCGGGCTCGCGCATGAGCCGCATGTCGACCAGCGGATGCCGCGAGCGCAGTTCCGCGACCACCCAGGCGGCGAGGAGCACAGCGGCGAGCGCGAACAGGCCGATCACGGCCGGCGACGACCAGCCCCACTGCGCGCCTGTGCTGAGCGGCAGCAGGAGGGCGATCAGCCAGCCGGAGAGCAGCACGGCCGACCACGGGTTGACTCCGCCTGTCGCCCGGGTGGGCGACTCGGGGACGATGACGAGGGCGAGCACCGCGGCGGTGACGGTCAGCGCGACCGGGATGAGGAACAGCCCGCGCCAGCTCAGTGCGGAGGCGAGCGGGCCCGCGAGCACGGTGCCGAGTCCGCTGCCGACCGCGATGATCGAGGCGATGGCGCCGATGGCCGACGGGAGGCGGTGCGCCGGGAACTCGTCCCGGATGATGCCGAACGCGAGCGGGAACAGTGCCCCGCCGAGGCCCTGGACCACACGGCCGGCGATGAGGACGCCGATGGAGGGCGCGACGGCGGCGATCACGCTGCCGAGCGCCACGGCGAGCAGCGCGAGCACGAAGATCCGGCGCTTGCCGACCAGGTCGCCGACGCGTCCGAGCAGGGGCGTGGCGACGGCGGCGGCGATCAGCCAGGCGGTCATGGTCCAGGTGACGCCGGCGGTGGTGGTGTGGAGGTCCTGCTGGATGACCGGCAGGACCGGGACGACGAGCGACTGGAGCGTCGCGAAGGAGGCCACGCTGAGCGCCAGGACGGCGAAGGTGGCGGAGGGGCGGGATCGAGACATGGGGTACGGTCTTCCGTTTCTCGAAGGGAGGCCGACGTGTGGTCGGCCGGGTGAACCTCTGCTGAAGAGGAGTTACAATTGGAGGGAGGCTCCGTTCGGAGGATGCCTCCGGTTACAGCCACAACGATACCGGAGGGTTCCTCCGGTTCGCAACCCTCAGTTCCACCGACCCGGAAGGACCAGAGCCGTGACCGGCACAGAAGTAGCCGACACCGCCACCGCGCGCCCCCTCATCACCCGCCCGCAGCGCGCGGACGCGCGGCGCAACTTCGACGCACTGCTCGCCGCCGCGCGCGACGCGTTCGCCGAAGACGGCGCCGGGGCTTCCCTGGAGGACATCGCCCGCCGCGCCGGAGTCGGCATCGGCACGCTCTACCGCAACTTCCCCACCCGCGACGCCCTGGTCGAGGCGGTGTACGTCGAGGAGGTGGAGGCCGTCGTCCGCGCCGCCGACGACGCCGCCGCCCTCGAGCCGTGGGAGGCCGTGCAGGCCTGGCTGCGCCGCTTCCTGCTGTACGTCGGCACGAAGAAGGCCCTGCTGGAGGGGCTCAACAAGGACTCCCCCGTCCTGCTGAGCTGCCGCACCTCCCTCTATGATGCGGGCGAGCCGCTGGTCCGCCGCGCCCAGGAGGCCGGCGAACTCCGCGCAGACGCCACGATCGGGGATGTCATCCGCATGGTGTCCGGAATCGCCGGAGTCGCGTTCGACGACGACGAGCAGCGCGATCGCGTGGTCGCGATGGCGATCGACGGCCTCCGCGCCCGCTGATCCGCGCCGCGCACCACCCATCGAGCCCTCACGCGATCTGAGAGTGTTCTCAGACGTCTGAAATCTTCCGTAGGCTGGAAGACATGGAGCTCGGTGTCTATGCGGTGATCGCCGTCGCGGTGATCGTCGGCGTAGCCGCCTTCGCGCGCAAACTCGGCGTCGCCGCGCCCATCATCCTCGTGATCGTCGGCGTCATCCTTTCGATGCTGCCCGGGGTGCCGGAGATCGAGGTGCCCCCGGAGATCATCCTCGACGGCCTGCTGCCGCCGATCCTGTACGCGGCGGCGATCAGCGTCCCGCTCACCGACTTCCGGCGCAACCTGGCGCCGATCGCGGGACTCTCGATCTTCCTCGTCGTCGTCACGGCGTTCGCGTCCGGCTTCGTGCTCTACACGATGCTGCCGGACCTCAACCTGGCCGCGGCGATCGCCCTCGGCGCGATCATCAGCCCGCCTGACGCGGTCGCGGCGACCTCCATCGGCCGCAAGCTCGGCCTCCCGCCGCGCCTGCTCACGGTGCTGGAGGGCGAGGGCCTGGTCAACGACGCGACCGCCCTGGTGCTGCTGCGCACCGCCCTCGCCGCGGCGGTCGGCACCCTCGCCACCCCGATCGCCGGAGTGCTGGACTTCTTCTCGGCCGTCATCATCGCCCTGGTGGTCGGCCTCGTGGTCGGCTTCGTCACCGTCTGGGTGCGCTCCAAGCTGAGCGACCCCGTGCTCGACACCGCACTGTCGGTCGTCGTGCCGTTCGCCGCGTTCGCCCCGACCGAGGCGCTGCACGGTTCCGGCGTGCTCGCCGTCGTCGTGACCGGCCTCTACACCGGCCACGCGGCGCCGCGGCTGTTCAGCGCGCAGGCGCGGATCAGCGACCGGATCAACTGGCACACCATCCAGTTCCTGCTGGAGAACGGCGTCTTCCTCCTCATCGGACTCGAGCTGCGGACCCTCATCGCCGACGTCGAGCACCCGGAGATCCTGAGCGTCTGGGACGCGGTCGGCATCGGGCTGGTCGCGATGGCCTCGCTCGTGGTCATCCGCTACATCCTGATCGGGCCGCTGATCCTCGCTCTTCGAAGACGCGGCGAACGCGCCGAGAGGCAAGTGCTGCGGGAGTGGCTGATGATCAGCTACTTCCGCGACCATCCCGTGCGCTACCGCTGGCAGGCGCAGCGCAAGGTGCGCGCCGAGCAGCGCTACGAACGGCACCGCAGCGACCTGGAGGAGTTCCGCCAGGAGGCCATCGACTGGAAGGGCGGCGTCGTCCTCGGCTGGTCGGGGATGCGGGGCGTCGTCACGCTGGCGGCCGCGCAGTCCCTTCCCGCGGACATCCCGTATCGTCCGCAGCTCATTCTGATCGCGTTCACGGTCGCGTTCGTCAGCCTGGTCGTGCAGGGCGGCACGCTCCCCTGGCTGATCCGCGTGCTGGGACTGCAAGGCATCGACGTCAAGGACGACCGGAGGCTGCTCGCGCAGCTCCTGGACGACCTCAGCGAGGCCGGCCTCGCCGTACTGGACGACCCGGAGACGGCCGCGGGCACGACCACCCCGGTCGACCCGGAGGTCGTGGAGCGCGTCCGCCAGACCACCTATCTGCGCGCCGAGGCGGCCTGGGAGCGCATCGTGCTCCACGACACACCGCCGGAGGGCCGGCCGCACCACGTCTACCGCGCGCTTCGGCTCGCCGTGGTGGACGCCGAACGGGACCGGCTGCTCCACGAGCGGGCACGCGGCGCCTACCCGTCGCGCATCCTGAGCGAAGCGGGCTCCATGCTCGATATCGAGGAGACGCGGCTTCAGTCCCGGGCGAGGTGACGGGCCGCGCGGCCGGGCCGCACGAGGCCGGCGTCGGTCAGTTCGTGGAGCACCCGATGGATGGCGTCCGCGCTGCTGCCGCCGGGCGCGGGGCCGAACGCGCGCTCGGTCTGGGCGGCCAGCCGCGTCAGCGTCAGCGGGTCCTCGAGCAACCGCCACACGAGCGAGGCGACGGGCGTCAGCCGGGTGATCGTGTCCCGCGCGAGCACGACCACGTCGCCGTCCAGGTCGACCCAGTCGTCGACCTCGACGCGGCTGTAAGTCGCGCCCGAGTCCGTTCCGCGGTGTAGCAGCTCGAGCACGGGCTCGACCAGGTCGGCGGCCTCGCGATAGCTGATCACCTGCACGCCCCCGCAACGCCGGACCAGCCCGTCGAGCAGAGTCAGCGGCCGCGGCAGCGCGTTGAAGTAGTTGACCTGCGCGGCCAGGTCGGACAGCACCTCCCCCAGCCCGACCGTCTCGATCGTCGGCGTCGCCGCCGCGTCGGTGCGGTCGAGGAGGGCGATCCGCGTCAGGCGCAGCCACGGCCCCGGGCGCCGCAGCCCGAGCTCGTCGGGGCCGAGCACGTGCGTGCCCCGCGACTCGGACGCTTTGAACGCCAGCGGTTGCGGGAACGCGACCACGTCGCCGGCGGACGTGACCGCGACGGTTTCATCCGACACATACCCCAGCGTCCGTCCGAGGGTCGCGGCAGCCGTCGATTTGCCGGCCCCGGACGGCCCGACGAGGGCGATCACATCGCCCGTCGCGGGGTCGGCGAGTCCCGCCGCGTGGAACGTCACCAGGTCCCCGCGGTTCGCCTCGATCGCGCGCAGGTTGACCGCGCGACGCAGGGCGATGCCCACCGCGTCGAGGTCGCGGCCCGAGACGTCCACGCCCGGCGCTGGGGCGGCGGCCACGGTCACCGTGTCCGTCACGGCGCCCTCGAACGCCAGCCGGCGCCACTGCTGCGTCAGCCGCTCGACGTCGGAGTCCGGCATCTTGTCCAGGCGGATCCGCAGCCGCGCGCCGAGAGCGTCCACCTGGAATCCACGCGCCACCCTGATCCACCCTTCGTCTTGAAACTTCTCATGCAAGATTAGACGGCGGTCGCGCCACTCCCGGGATCCGCCTTCTTTTGAGTGATTCAAAAGAAACCCGGTAGCGTGGCAGCCATGGACACCGCACAGCTCGAAGGCGCCCTCCGCGCGTCGGGCCTGCGCGTGACGCAGGGGCGGCTCGCCGTCCTGAGCGCGCTCGACGCGCATCCCCACGTGGACGCCGAATCGGTGTACCGTGCCGTGCTGCCCGCACTGCCCGGCACGTCGATCCAGAACGTTCACAACGTCCTCGGCGACCTCACCGCCGCCGGCCTGCTGCGGCGGATCGAGCCGGCGCACTCGCCCGCGCTCTACGAGCGGCGCGTCGGCGACAACCACCACCACGTCGTCTGCACCTCGTGCGGCGCGGTGGCGGACGTGGAGTGCGTCGTCGGCCACGCCCCCTGCCTGCACCCCTCGGGGGCGGCCGGTTTCGTGGTGGACATGGCGGAGGTCACCTTCTGGGGGCTGTGCCCGTCCTGTCAGGAGCGTGCGGCGAAAGCCCCGTCGCACGCCGAATGATGGTTAGGAGAACCATGACGGAGAACCACACGACCACCCAGACCGGCACCCCGGTCGCCAGCGACGCGCACTCGCTGACGTCCGGGCACGACGGGGCGACCGCGCTCCACGACCGGTACCTCGTCGAGAAGCTCGCCCAGTTCAACCGTGAGCGCATCCCGGAGCGGATCGTGCACGCGAAGGGCGGCGGGGCGTTCGGCGAGTTCGTCGTCACCGGCGACGTGACCGCCTACACGAAGGCCGCGGTGTTCCAGCCTGGGACCACCACGCGCACCGTGCAGCGCTTCTCGTCGGTCGCCGGCGAGCAGGGCTCCCCCGATACCTGGCGCGACGTCCGCGGCTTCTCGGTGAAGTTCTACACGACCGAGGGCAACTACGACATCGTCGGCAACAACACCCCGGTGTTCTTCATCCGCGACGGCATCAAGTTCCCCGACTTCATCCACTCGCAGAAGCGCCTGCCGGGATCGGGCCTGCGCGACGCCGACATGCAGTGGGACTTCTGGACGCTGTCCCCGGAGTCGGCGCACCAGGTCACCTATCTGATGGGCGACCGCGGCCTCCCGCGCTCGTGGCGGACCATGCCCGGCTATGGCTCGCACACCTATCAGTGGATCAACGCGGCGGGCGAGCGGTTCTGGGTGAAGTACCACTTCCACGCGCTGCAGGGCAACGAGGAGATCCACGGCGCCGAGGCGCAGCGGATCGCGGGCGAGGACGCGGACTACTACCGGCGCGACCTCTACGAGGCGATCGAGCGCGGCGACTTCCCGGCGTGGAAGGTGAGCGTGCAGGTGATGCCGTACGAGGACGCCAAGACCTACCGGTTCAACCCGTTCGACCTGACCAAGGTGTGGCCGCACAGCGACTACCCGCTCATCGAGGTGGGCATCCACACGCTCAACGAGAACCCGGAGAACTTCTTCGCGCAGATCGAGCAGGCCGCGTTCTCCCCGGCCAACACCGTCCCGGGCATCGACATCAGCCCGGACAAGATGCTGATGGCGCGCGTGTTCTCCTACCCGGACGCCCAGCGCTACCGCGTCGGCACCAACTACAACGAGCTGCCGGTGAACGCGCCGGTCGCCCCGGTTCGCAACTACTCGCAGGACGGCGCGGCACGGCACGGCTTCAAGCCGGCGTCGGCGCCGGTGTACGCGCCGAACTCGTTCGGCGGTCCGTCCGCCAACGCGGCGGCGGCCGGCGAAGGCTCGTGGGAGTCGGACGGCGCGCTCGTGCGCTCGGCGGCGACCCTGCACGCGGAGGACGACGACTTCGGGCAGGCGGGAACGCTCTACCGCGAGGTGTACGACGACGCGGCGAAGGAGCGGTTCCTGGACACGATCGCGGGCGCGGTCGGCGGGGTCACCAGGGAGGACATCCGCGAGCGGGCGATCCAGTACTGGACGAACGTGGACGCGGGCCTCGGCGTCGCCCTGCGGGCGCGGCTCGAGTCGGACGTGGCCGACCCCGATGAGGCGGCCGAGTTCGTGGGCGTCGGCGAGTAGCCGTCCCGATCCGCTGACGCGAACGGAGGACTCCGTGGCCTGATCGGCCACGGGCTCCTCCGTTCGCTGCGTTTTCGGGGGTTCGCGCAGTCGATCTCCTCCGTTCGCTGCGTGCGCGGCCAACGGAGGAGATCCGGGGCCGGGAGGCGCTTGAACGCAGTCAACGAAGGAGATTGGGGTGAAGGGAGGTGGGATGTCCTCCGTTGGCTGCGGGTGGCCGGGCGGGGCCGGTCAGGGTCAGGGTCAGGGGTGGACGTGGGCGAGGGCGCCGGAGATGAGGGCGGCCCAGAGGGTGCCGTCGGGGGCGATGGTGAGGCCACGGGGGCCGGAGCCCTCGGGGAGGGGGATGCGCAGCTCGGCGCCGTCGGGGGCGATGCGCAGCAGCGCGTCGGCGCCCCAGAGCGACGACCAGAGGGCGCCGTCCGGGGCGGAGGCGACGGTGAACGGCGCGGCGCCCTCCTCCAGCGGGAGCAGGGTCAACGTGCGGTCGCGGGCGACGCGCGCCAGGGCGTCCTGCGCATGCAGGGCCGTCCAGACCGCGCCGTCGTCGGCGACCGTGACGCCGAGCGGGCCGGAGCCGAGCGGCAGTTCCACGAACTCGATCGCGGCGTCGCCGCCGCGCACGTGACCGAGCGCCGGACGGTGGCCCTGGAGCGAGAACCAGACGCTGTCGCCGGACGCGGCTATCCCCGAAGGCCCGCGCTCCGAGCCCACCGGGTACTCCTCGACGCGGCCGAGGATGTCGATGCGGCCGAGTGCGCCGCCGAACGTCTCCGTGAACCACGTGGTTCCGTCCGGCACCGTCACCACGTCGAGCGGAAGCGCGCCGGACGTGGGGACGGCCGTCTTCCCGACGATCCGGAGACCGGAGCCGTCGCGCGGGACGGAGCCGTCGCGCAGGGCGGGGCCGAGGTGCAGCAGGCGGTCGCCGGTGCGGTCGACGACCCAGACGGTGTCGTCCGTCGCTGCTCGGATCCCGACCGGCGTGGAGTCGCGGCCGAGTTCCAGGAAGGCGAGGGAGCCGTCCGGGGCGCGTCGCCCGACCTTCCCCGTCTCACTGAAGGTGAACCACACCGCGCCGTCGTCCGTCGCGGCCACGCCGACCAGACCATCGCCCTCCGGACCGTCACCCGGCTCCCCGACCGGGATCAGCTCCACCGCAGACGCGCCGCCCACAGCATCACCGCTCACAGCATCCCCGCTCACAGCGTCGCGTCGATGGTGCGGTCGTACACCACCGTGCCGCCCACGCGGATGAGGCCGCCCTCGAGCGGCTCGGTCGCCAGCTCGGAGCCTTCGCCTTGCACGATCCGCAAGCCGCGACCGAGCTTCGCGGTGAGGGCGACGGCGGCGGCGCCGGTGGCCTCGTCCTCCACGATGCCCATCGCCGGGGCGAACATGCGGGCGCGGAGCGTTCCGGCCTCCTCGTCGATCCACGCGTAGGCGTAGTGCTGGCCTTCGGTGAACGCGAACGGGTCGAGCTCCTCGACCGCTTCCGGCGAGTCCAGCGGCAGCCAGGTGAAGTCGGGTGTCCAGGCGGCACGGGCGTCGATCGCGGCCCAGTCGCCGTCGAGGTCGACGGTGACCGCGACGTCCCCGGCCTTCTCGGCGAGAGCGCCGACCGGCGTGCGCTCGTGCGCGAGCCACCACGCCGTACCGACGCTCGGGTGGCCGGCGAACGGCAGTTCCGAAGCGGGGGTGAAGATGCGGATCGTCGCGAGCCCTGCCGACTCGTCCAGCGCGTCGACGAAGACCGTCTCACTGAATCCGAGCGCCGCCGCGATGTCCTGCTCCCGCCCGGCCGTCGCCGGTGAGCTGGTGACGATGCCCAGCTCGTTGCCGTTGGCACCGCGCTCGTCGGTGAAGACGCGGACCACCACTACCTCGATTTCATCCATAGCCTCCACCCTGGCATGCGGTGCATAATCCCGCCATGAGTGACGAGGTCCCCATCCCCGCCGCCCCCACCGACGAAGAGGTCGCCATCGGCCACGCCGTCGACCGGCTTGCGGAACGATTCCCGACGGTCCCCCGGGACCGCATCGCCGACCTCGTGCATCAGCGCCACGTCGACTACACCGGTGCTCCCGTGCGCGACTTCATTCCCGTGCTCATCGAGCACGACGTCAAGCGTGAGCTGGCGGCGGAGATGATCGCGCTGGCGTGAGCGCCCGGATCAGTACGTGCCCTTGATGACGAAGTAGGAGCCGCGGATCGTCCCCGCGAGCTTGGACTTCTGGCGCGCGAACTTGAACGCCGCGAGTTCCTCCGGCACCTCCATGCCGTCGGACAGCTTGAAGCCGACCGCGCGCTTGCCCGCGTCGTCGATCGTGTACATGACGTTGATCGACAGGCCGGACTCGTAGAACACGTACGCCATCCGGATGCCGTCGACCTCGAACGAGGTGACCTCGAGCGCGGGCGAGGAGATGACGATGCCCCGCTCGTCGGCGAGGATGCGGCTGACCCAGTCGAGGGCCTCCTGCTCTTCGGCGGCCGGAGCCGTCGCGAAGTCGTGGTCGTACTTGTTCTTGAAGTAGCGGGACTCGTTGGCGCGGAGCCCGGCGAGGGCGGGCGCGACGGGGCTCGACTCCAGTCCCTCGGTCGACACGTTCACGAAATCCACGACCTGGCGCATGCGGCCCTCCTCGCTCGGTTGTCTCCCGAGCCTAGCGAAGCGGCGGCGCCGGATCAGGCCCCGGCGGCCGTCACGATCGCGTCGGTCGCGAAGCCGGCCACGAGGCCGGCGAAGATGCACCAGGCGACCAGGGTCTTCATCCCGGTGCGGCGGGCGACGGCGAGCAGCTCGATGACCACGTAGAGGATGGAGCCCGCGGCCAGGCCGAGGAATGCGATGGACACGACGTCGCTGCTGAACGACTGGCCGATGACGGTGCCGAGGAAGGTCGGGCCTCCGCCGATCAGGCCGAGCAGCGCCAGATAGCCCCAGGACGGGCGGGTGCCGCTCAGCGGCGCGACGATCCCGAAGCCCTCGGTGGCGTTGTGGAGGCCGAAGCCGATGATGAGCAGGACGGCGAAGGCGAGCTCGCCCTGCGCGGCGGCGGTGCCGATCGCGAGGCCTTCGGCGAAGTTGTGGAGGCCGATGCCGATCGCGATGGTGAGCGCGAGGCGCCGGGCGCCGGCGCGGGACTCGACCTCGGTGGCGGCGACGATCGCGACGCCGGTGGCGGTGCCGACGGCGGTCGCGCCCGGGGCGCCGGGGCCGGCGAGGCCGCCGCCGGGCTGGTGCGAACCGTGCGGCCGGGCGCCCGGGGCCGCGGGCGAGCCGCCCGTGCCGGGCTCCGGCCGGATCGGCGATGCGAGTGCGAGCGCGCGCCGCTTCATGTACCGGTCCATGTAGGTCAGCGCGAGCAGCCCGAGCCCGATGCACGCGGCCATCAGCAGGCCCTGCCCGAGCGCCGGCCCGATCTTGTGCGACGAGAGCGCCTTGTCCACGGGCTCCCACGCCTGCGAGAGCACGTCCCACAGCAGGAAGATCAGGATGCCGGTCGCCAGCGCGTTCAGTGCGGCCTTGAGGCCGACGGCGTTGGAGCGCAGACGACCGATCGGGAGGCCGAGGAAGATCGTGAGACCGGCGACGGCTCCGAGAGCTGCGACACCCAAGGGAGACATGGAAATCCTTCGTGGAGGCTGTTGACATCGAACCGGCGGGCTCCGGCCGCATTCGATTGTAAGGTAAGCCTCGCCTTACAAAGAATCCTGCCTTACACAGAATCCGATGACAGGAGTCGCAGACTCACTGCGTCCGCGGCACCACGACCATCGGCACCGGCAGCTCCCGCAGCATGGCGGCCGCGGTCGAGCCGAGGAACAGCCGGCTGGGCTGGGCGAGGCGGCTGGAACCGACCACGACGATCTCACCGGGTTCCCAGTCGAGGCGCGCGACCGCGTGCTGGATGTTGTCGCCCTTCGCCACGACGGCCGTCGCGACGACGCCGGTCGCCGCGCTGGCCTCCTCCAGGACCGCAGCGGCGTGGTGCTCGCCGACGCTCTGCTTGGGGGCCGCCGCGTCGCCCGGGAGGTCGAGGGCGAGCAGCGAGACCAGCCGCAGCGGGACGCCGGCCGCGGCGGAGAGCCGCTCGCCGGTCGTCAGCACGTCCGCCGCGCCCGCGCGGGTGCCGACCATGCTGGTCACGCGCGTGAGCTGAGGCGCGTGGTCGCGCCAGCCCTCCGGCGCGAGCAGCACCGGGACCGGCGAGGCGTGCAGCAGCGCGCCGGCGACGGAGCCGACCGTGAAGCGGCCGAGCAGGCCGCCGCGTGCGGCGCCGACGACGATCAGCGTCGCGCCGAGCTCCTCCGCCGCGGTGATCAGGCCCTCTGCGAGCGAGTCGCCGAAGACGACTCGCCCGCTGAAGGCGACCGACGACGGGACGCGAGTGCGCGCGTCCGCCAGCCAGCCCTCCGCGGTGTCGCGCAGGAGGGCGTCGTAGGCCGGGTCGTTCGGCACGTTTCCGCGCCGGGAGGTGTCCGGCATGACCAGGACCACGTCGAGGTCCGCCCCGAAGGAGGCGGCCAGCGCGGCTCCGGCGGCGAGGGCGTCGTCCCCGGACGGGGTGGCCTCGTAACCGACGAGGATGCGCTGAGTGGTGGTCATGGTCTGCTTCTTCCGGCTCGGGTGGTGCGGAGGTTGGGGTTGGGCGCCTCAGGGGTGGCGAGGCTGCGGGTGGTGCAGGGCAGGGTGGGGGGGGGGGGGGGGGGGGGGGGGGGGGGGGGGGGGGGGGGGGGGGGGGGGGGGGGGGGGGGGGGGGGGGGG
>NZ_JBXAPS010000002.1:0-598293 GCF_058806435.1 Leifsonia sp. GW821-FHT13C09
GGACTCGAGGGAACCTAGACAGCTCCAACTCGACTACGGAGGTCTCTCCTACGTCAACAACGATCCGGGTCAGTACAGCTAGCCGGGTTAGAGGTCGACAGTCGCGGGGCCGTCGCCTTTGAAGTCTTCGTAGGACTGCAACACCGAATCGACGAGCGAGAAGGTATTGGTGTGCCCGTGAGAAGGCGGAAGCGCCGTCGCCCGCAACCTTGCGTGGTCGTATCGACCTTGGAGCGCAGACTCGTCGCCTGCAAGCGCTCCTTGATAGCCGGGGAGGAACTTGACGAGCTGAACGTCAGGACTAGTTCCCGGAGCCAAGTCCGCGAAATGGAGCAGCAGCCATAATTCGAAGTTGGGGGTGTTATCTACAAGCCGGACACCAGAAAGCTCGGAACTATCCGCCACGAGTTCAGCAACCCCGTCAGGTAGTCGATCGAACACGCACCAGACCTCGTCGTACGCCGCGCCCTGCTCGCGCGCGATTGTGGCGCGTTCACGGGCAAACCGGATGTTCTTGAGCGGATCGTCCGTGGGCATCGGTTCCAGGGCGATCGGATGGTGGTGCGTCTGTTGCTTGACCCACTGCACATACTCCTCATGAACAGGACGCTCATGCAGCACAAGAATGAACGACCTCGGTTCGCGACTAGGGGCCTTGCGAGCGAGGTCCTGGGCGGGGGGAATCACGGTTCGAGCTCACCCGTTTCATCCCAGAGATCCAAGAACGCGTGCTGATCGATACGAGGTATCGCTGCGTACTTCCCATTGAGATAGTTGCGGCTGAACACCTCGTTCCGGCGTGGACTGAACTCCGAGAGAGCACGTAGCTCGCTCGCGCCAGCAAAGTCTTTCTCTACAGGAGAATGGAATTGCAACCTCGCTTACCAAGGGCGTTAAGGTCCTCGAGCGCGTGCGTGCACTGTACCCGTCGGAGACGCTCACAAACTCCGACGAAACCAGCCCCCGGAACAAGAGCTCGGTAATCACGCTCCTCCAGGTCGACGGGAAGCGGCTGATGTTCACCGGAGACGCCGGCATCCCTTCGCTCGAGGCGGCAGCGGACGAGTATGAGGCACACGTCGGAGCATTCAGCGCATACCCGCTCGACTTGTTCCAGGCACCTCACCACGGAAGCCATCGCAACGTCGGCCCGGACATCCTCGACCGGATTCTCGGACCGATCGACCACGGGTTCCGGAAGACCGACGCCTACATCAGCAGCGCGAAGAACTCCGAGAAGCACCCTCACCGAAGGTCACCAACGCGCTGGGACGACGTGGCGCGGGAGTGTATGTCACCGAGGGGAAGACCATCGCCTACTGGTCGCCCGGAACGAAGCGGGACGGCTGGGGTCCGATCACCGGGATTGGCCCCCTGGAGGAAGACGATTAGCGGCTTCGACAGCTACACCCTGCAGGCGAGGACTGCGCCAGCAGTGGTGCTGATGTTGCCGCTGCTGCTATTCGTCCTCTACCTCGTCAACACGCCGTGGGTCGGGATTAGCATCCCGGCCCTCGGTGTCGTCGGCATCATCTCCGTCGCGAACGAACTCGTCCGAGGCAGAGGGCGACTTCTGCAGGAGCGCCTCGTCTCCGAGTGGGATGGGCTGCCGACGACGCGGGCGCTGCGTCACCGCGACAGCGGGGACACCGAATCGCGTCGACGGCTGCGCGAAGCGATCTGCCAGCTGACCGGTGAGGATCTCCCCACCGCTGCGGAGGAGACTTCCAACCCAGAGCAGGCAGACACCCGGTACCGCGGGGCAATCGATCTGGCGATCAGTGTGATCCGCCGGGATGGGATAGACGCGTCCCTCGTCCGACACGAGAACGCTCGGTACGGCTTCCGAAGAAACACCCGTGCCGTGAAGGGTGTTGCGGTCGGAGTCATACTCGCTGGATTGGCGGTCAACGCCGTCGTGCTGTTCTTCACCTCCGTCCCACTCGTAGGTCTCGTCGTCGTTCTCGGCCACATTGCGTTGCTGTTGTTCTGGGCGTTCGCAGTCAATGACAACTGGGTCAAGGTCCAAGCAGAGACGTTCAGCAACCAGTTCGCTCGAACTGCGATCACGACAGCTCGAGCTGCACGTCCCGCTCGCTAGTTCCCTGCGTCGATTGCGATGGCCGCCTCGAGAGGCGGCCATCATCGTTTCGCCACCACGACCGACCCGACGGCTAGAGGTTCAGCAGATTATCAAATCCGGCTGACGAGGATGTCGGAACTCTGTGACCGCCATTGTTCGGCGCGGCCGTGTCTCGTCCCGGAACACCGGCCCGCCCGACGCCATCGTCACCACGTTCCATGCACCAGTCTTCGTGCCCATTCGTCGAACCCTCCCGTCACGACAATGACGTCCGCGTAACCGGCAGCTCCGAGAATCGATTGCGCTGTGCGGGCTCGCGGCCCTGCTTTGCAGTAGAGGACGATGCGTCGTTCGAACGGTGTGCCGTCGATGGCAGCGTTTCGCCTGAGGCGGCTGAGCGGCACCAGCCGCGACTCGGGGATGTGTCCGGCGACCCACTCGTCCTGTTCTCGCACGTCGACGAGCTCGAACTCCGACCTCCCACCAGAGCGTTCCCGAAGCAGGTGCTCGAGTTCCGGGACGGTGATCGAGTCCACGTCATGGTCGGCTACGACTTCGGGGTTGCACGAGTCGGGGTCGTCGGCCAGACGCGCGGGGACGTGTCGTGCGGGGTCTCTGACAACGTGGAGTTCCCGCCAGGAGGCGTCCTTGAGGTCGAAGGTGGCGAGCCGTCCCAGTAGGGATCGCCCGGTACCCGTGATGAGCTTGACGGCCTCGGCGGCCATCATCGACCCCGCGACGCCGCAGAGCATGCCGAAGACGCCTGCTTCCCCGCACGACGGTGCTGACTCGGGTGGCGGCGAGTCGGGGAAGAGGTCGCGGTAGGTGGGGCCGTGCGCGCTCCAGAAGACGCTGACCTGCGCTTCGAATCGGAGGATGGAGCCCCACACGCAGGGCTTCCCGGTGATCTCCGCAGCGTCGGACACGAGGTATCGGGTCGCGAAGTTGTCGGCTCCGTCGATGACGAGGTCGTACTGCTCGAACAGCGCTCGCGCGTTCGCGGCCGTCAGACGGAATGGGTAGGTCTCGACCCGGACGAGCGGGTTGAGCGCTGCGATCGTGTCGCGTGCGGAGTCGACTTTGAGGCGGTGGACGTCGTCGGCGCTGTGGATGACCTGGCGCTGGAGGTTGCTCGTCTCGACGCGGTCGTCGTCGATGATGCCGAGTGTTCCCACGCCGGCGGCAGCCAAGTAGAGGAGGACGGAGGAGCCGAGTCCTCCGGCGCCGATGACGAACACGCGAGCGTTCTTCAGTCTGCGCTGGCCGAGGACTGCGATCTCGGGCAGCAGGATGTGCCTCGAATACCGGTCGTATTCGTCGGCCTCCAGTTCGGATGCGGGTTCGACGAGGGGCGTCATGCTGTCGCGGTCGGTCGTTGCGGTCACAGGTCGGGTCGGCCTTCCATCGACGAGGAGGCGAGCGCTCTGGTGCGGCGGGGGATACGCCCGGAGAGGGCGGCGAGCCGGCCTGCGATCACGGCGTGGCGGAAGGCGGTGGCCATGCCGACGGGGTCCTGGGCGCGGGTGACGGCGGTGGCCAGCAGGACGGCGTCGCAGCCGAGCTCCATCGCCAGGGCTGCGTCGGAGGCGGTGCCGATGCCGGCGTCGAGGACGATCGGGACGTTCGCGCGCTCGACGATCAGTGCGATGTTGTGCGGATTGAGGATGCCGAGGCCGGTGCCGATGGGCGCGCCGAGGGGCATGACCGCTGCGGCGCCGAGGTCCTCGAGCCGGCGTGCCAGAGCGGGGTCGTCGTTGGTGTAGGCGAACACGGTGAAGCCGCGCTGGACGAGTTCCTCGGTGGCGGAGGCCAGCTCGGCGCCGTCGGGCAGGAGGGTGTCCTCGTCCGCGATCACCTCCAGTTTGATCCAATCGGTCGCGAGCGCTTCCCTGGCGAGTTCAGCGGTGAGGACGGCCTCCCGGGCGGTCAGGCAGCCGGCGGTGTTCGGCAGAAGTCGGATGCCTTTGTCGGCGATCAGGCGGAACAGGGAGCCCTCGGCGGAGGGGTCATGCCGGCGCATCGCCACGGTGGTCAGCTGCGTGCCGGAGGCGGTCAGTGCCGCGCCGAGACCGGCATGGCTCGGGGCGCCGCCGGTGCCCATGATCAGGCGGGACGTGAACTCCACGCCATCGATTCGGAGAATGTCGGCGGGGAGGTTCTCGGTCTCCGGGGCCGCGTCCGGGCCGATCGTTTCCGTGAGCATGGTCATCCTCCCTGGGTCGCGCTGACGATCTCGATGATGTCTCCGTCGGCGAGCTCTTCGCCCGCCCAGCCGCTGCGCGGAATGACGGCGGAGTTGACCGCGACGGCGATGCCGAGTGGCGCTGCGCCGGAGGTCGCTCCCCCAGCGCCGACCCGGATGCCGGTGCGTTCCTCGACGAGGTCCGCGACCGACAGTGTCACCTCTCTCTCCTGCGGCTGGCCGTTGACGGTGATCGTGATCATGCGCGGATCCTTCCTGCGATGGTCCTGGGGCTGTTTCGAGTCGCGAATCGGTCGGGACGGATGTCGTCCCAACGCGGGTCGTGCTCCCCGTTGATGAGGTGGAGGCAGATGTCGGCGGCGATCGGGGCGAGCAGGACGCCGTGGCGGAAGAATCCAGTGGCGACGATCAGTCCCGGCACATCGGCGCCGTCTGGTCCGGTCATCCGGCCGAGCAGGGGGGCGTTGTCCGGTGTCGCCGGGCGGGCTCGCGCGGTCGCTTCGACCAGTTCCAGGTCGGCCACGGCAGGCAGGAGCTCCTGCGCATCGCGCAGGAGGCGATGGACGGCGCCGGCGGAGACTCCGGGCATCCCGTCCTCGCGCTGCGTCGCTCCGATGACGAGCGTTCCGTCGGAGCGTGGGACGAGGTAGACGCTCTCGCCGTGGACGAGGCCGCGCACGGTGGCCGAGAGCAGCGGCTGGAGGGCGACCGGAACACGTAACCGCAGGATGTCACCGAACACCGGTCGCAGCGGGAGGTGCAATCCGCCCGGAAGGGCTTCGAGCTCGTTTGCGCCGAGGCCGTTGGCGAGGACGACCTCCTCCGCCGAGACCTCCTCGTTCTCGGTCCGCACGCCGGTCACGCGCGAGTCCGGGTCTGCCGAATCCGCGTGGAGCAGCCCGACCACCCTCTCTCGCACGATGACGCCGCGGCCGGTTCGGATCAGATCGTCGACCAGGCGGGCTGCGAGGGTGCGCGGGTCGACCTGATGGTCGCCGCCGACAATGTAGGCGGACGTCACGCGTGGGCCGAGCAGGGGCTCCTGCGCTCGGGCGGCGCCTGTCGTCAGCCTCTGGACGTCGAGGTTCCAGCGACGGTGGGCGGAATGGAGGCCGGCCAACGCCTGCCGGTCGCCGGCATCGACCCCCACCAGCAGGGTCTCCGTCGGCAGATACCCGGTCGGTTCGCCGTTCGGGGAGAGCTCGCGGATGAACTCCGGGTACCGGGCGGCCGAGGCGAGCATGAGCGGGAGGAGGGCGTCCTCCTGGTAGTGGTACTCGCTCACCGGGGCGAGCATCCCGGCCGCGGCGAAGGTGGCGCCGCGGGCCGGCGCCGGGTCGAATAACCGGACGTTGCGGCCGGACCGGGCGATCCGCCAGGCGATGGCCAGGCCGATGATCCCGCCGCCGACGACCGCTACGTCGACGACGGTCCGGTCGGAGCGGCTCGCGGCCCCGGCTACGCTGACCTCATGTCCCTCGCCGCCGCACAGCTCTACCTCTGCACCGATGCCCGCACCCGTCAGGGCGACTTCGCCGACTTCGTGGGCGCCGCGTTCTCCGGAGGGGTCGACATCATCCAGTTGCGGGACAAGACCCTCGAGGGCGGCGAGGAGCTCGACGTCCTCACCGTCCTCGCCGAGGTCGCCGCCCGGCACGGGAAGCTCTGGTCGGTCAACGACCGCGCCGACATCGCCCTGGTCGCCCAGGCCCCGGTACTGCACCTCGGCCAGAAGGACCTGCCCGTCCCGGTCGCCCGGACCGTTGTCGGCGCGCAGACGGCGATCGGGCTCTCCACCCACAGCGTCGAGCAGATCGATGCCGCGATCGCCGCTGATGACCTGGACTATTTCTGCGTCGGCCCGGTCTGGGCGACGCCGACGAAGCCCGGCCGCGCCGGGGTCGGCCTCGACCTGGTCCGCTACGCGGCCGATTCTGCCTCGGCCCGGCCGTGGTTCGCGATCGGCGGCATCGACGAGACCACCATCGAGGAGGTCGTCGCCGCCGGGGCTGAGCGTGTGGTCGTGGTGCGGGCGATCACCGAGTCGGCTGCCCCCGCGGGCAGCGCCGGGCGTTTGCGCGCGGCGCTCCCGGTCCTCGCGCACCACGGCTAGGGCCGGGTGGAGGTGGGTGCGGGGAGGTAGACCTTCCCACCGGCCTCCGCGAACTCCGCGGACTTCGCCGCCATCCCGGCGACCCGCTGCTGCTCGGTGACGCCGCCGAACTGGTCGCGGATGTCCTGGGAGATCCGCATCGAGCAGAACTTCGGCCCGCACATCGAGCAGAAGTGCGCCGTCTTCGCCGGCTCGGCCGGCAGGGTCTCGTCGTGGAACGCCTCTGCCGTGACCGGGTCCAGCGACAGTGCGAACTGGTCGCGCCAGCGGAACTCGAACCGTGCTTTCGACAGCGCGTCGTCCCGCGCCTGCGCGCCCGGGTGGCCCTTGGCGAGGTCGGCGGCGTGGGCGGCGATCTTGTAAGTGATCACGCCGGTCTTCACGTCGTCCCGGTCCGGCAGGCCCAGGTGCTCCTTCGGGGTGACATAGCAGAGCATCGCGGTGCCATAACGGGCGATCTCGGTCGCCCCGATCGCGGAGGTGATGTGGTCGTAGCCGGGGGCGACGTCGGTCACCAACGGGCCGAGCGTGTAAAACGGGGCGCCGTCACAGAGCTCCTGCTGGCGTTCCACGTTCTCCCGCACCAGGTGGAACGGCACGTGCCCGGGGCCTTCCACCATGACCTGCACGTCGTACTGCCAGGCCCGCTTGGTCAGCTCGGCGAGGGTGTCCAGCTCGGCGAACTGGGCGGCGTCGTTCGCGTCCGCGATCGAGCCCGGCCGCAGCCCGTCGCCGAGGGAGAACGCGACGTCGTACCGGACGAAGATCTCGCACAGCTCGTCGAAGTGCGTGTAGAGGAAGTTCTCCTGGTGGTGGGCCAGGCACCAACCGGCCATGATCGACCCGCCACGTGAGACGATCCCCGTCACCCGCTCCGCCGTCAACGGCACATAGCGCAGCAGCACGCCGGCGTGGACGGTCATGTAGTCCACACCCTGCTCGCACTGCTCGATGACCGTGTCCCGGTACACCTCCCAGGTCAGCGCCGACGCATCCCCGTTCACCTTCTCCAGCGCCTGGTAGATCGGCACCGTGCCGATCGGGACCGGGGAGTTGCGGATGATCCACTCCCGGGTCGTGTGGATGTCATCGCCGGTGGAGAGGTCCATCACCGTGTCCGCACCCCACATGGTGGCCCACTGCAGCTTGGAGACCTCCTCGGCGATCGAGCTCGTCACCGCCGAGTTGCCGATGTTCGCGTTGATCTTCACCAGGAACGCCTTGCCGATGATCATCGGCTCCGACTCCGGGTGATTCACGTTGTTCGGGATGATCGCCCGGCCCGCCGCGACCTCCGACCGCACCAGCTCGACATCGCAGTTCTCCCGCAGCGCGACGAACCGCATCTCCGGGGTGATCACCCCATCGCGGGCGTAGCGCATCTGCGTGATCGTGCGCCCCGGCAGCCCCCGCCGCACCGGCGGCTTCGCACCACGCCACTCCGCTGACGCCTCACCCCGGCGCATCGCCGACCGGCCGTCGTCCTGGAGGTTGCGCTCGCGACCCTCGTAGACCTCCGTGTCGTCGCGGCCGACGATCCAGCCCTCGCGCAGCGGCGGCAACCCGACCACCGGGTCGCTGCCCGGCCCCTCGGTCCGATACACCGTCACCGGCGCGTTGGCCGTCCCGTCCGGCGACGGGTCCAACCCGATCCGGGAGACCGGCACATGAAGGTCGTGCTCCGTGTCGTGCAGGTAGGCCAGAGTGCGTGCAGATACGACAGAATCCATCGAGGAGACTCCTACTTCCTTCGCCGGCATTACCCGGACAGGTTCGAACGGTCGCAGGCCGCGTCAGCCCGATCTCAGCCCTTGCGAGGGCCCCCGTGTGGATGCACCGACCATAGCGCACGATCCCGGAACCCGTCGAACCGGACCTGCTAACGTCGCGCCATGACCCCCGGCGAGCACCCCATCCCCCGCGTGCTCAGCATCGCCGGCACCGACCCCACCGGCGGCGCCGGCATCCACGCCGACCTCAAAAGCATCGCCGCCAACGGCGGCTACGGCATGGCCGTCATCACCGCCCTCGTCGCCCAGAACACCACCGAAGTCCGCAGCATCCACACCCCACCCGCGGCGTTCCTCGCCGAGCAACTCGACGTGGTCAGCGACGACGTCACCATCGACGCCGTCAAGATCGGGATGCTCGGGACCGCCGAGAACGCACTGGTGGTCGTGACCTGGTTGGCGAAGACAGCGCCGCCGATCGTGGTGCTCGACCCCGTCCTCAAAGCCAGCACCGGCGGCACGCTGGGTCGCGACGACATCCCTCACGCCCTCCGCGACCTCCTCCCGCTGTGCAGCGTCGTCACACCCAATCTCGACGAACTTGCCGTCCTCACTGGCGAACCACGCGCGTCGACATTGGAGGCCGCGATCGCGCAGGCCCAGCGGCTTTCCGAACACTTCGCGGTCGCCGTCCTCGTCACCGGCGGCCACCTCGGCGGGCCCACCTCCCCCGACGCACTCGTCGACGCCCACGACACGCTCGGCACCGGCCGACCCGTCACCCGGACCACCACCCCGCGCGTCGCCACGGCGAACACACACGGCACCGGTTGCTCACTGTCGGCGGCGCTCGCCACGAACCGCGCACGCCTCGACGATTGGGGAACCGCGCTGAACGTCTCCAAGGAATGGCTGACAGCCAGCCTCCAGTCCGCAGACGACCTGGACGTTGGCCACGGCCCGGGCCCGCTCAACCACTTCAGCCACGCCTGGAAGCAGCTCCGCACGGCACCGGAACCCGTCAAGAATTGACGGGATTGTGTCCTCCATACTGAGGACACGACCCGTCAACCCTTAGTCTGGTGATCACCCAGGGATGCCCGGCCGCCGTGGAAACGCATTCGGCTCGGATACGTCTCAACCCGACACGGGCCGGCCGGCATCCCCAGGGCGCATCCCCGGTGCAAACCCGCTCGTCGGAGCGTATTTTGATGGCATGACCGAGGATCCGAGACGACTCACCAGGGATCGATCTTCCGCTCCTCCAGTGGTGCGATCTCACGTCGGGTAGAACTCGTCGACGGCCGGTTACCGCAGTCCGTCGACCTCCCCGCGGTCGGGAGATCTCGCGTACGAGATCACTACATCCTCGCGCTGAACGATCCGATACGACCCGTCTATCGCTGGCACGGGCAGCTCACGGTGAACTCCACGGCGTGAAACGACCGTGGTGGCGACTTCGCATTCGGTCTAAAGTTTGGATTGAAATCCCAATTCGGGGTTTCGCGTATTCACCACAACGGGAAAGCGGCCGCCATGTTTTTGCAGCGCAGCTACTCGGGGGAGCTCACACTGACGTTCAAGCACGACGATTTCATAGCGCTCTTGACCCGCTCCGCGGATCGAGGAATGACACCGGAGGCGTATGTGGAATCACTCGCGAGAGAGGCCTTTCGACATCCGCTAACTACGCGCGACGCCGAAGATCCGGAGCGAGATACAACGTCCTGATGCACACGCCGTCAAGCCCGGGGCTTGTGGAATCCGCGACACCGCATTCATATCCGGCTGACGAGGATGTCTGAGATCCGCGATCGCCACTGTTCGGCCCGGCTCACATCCGAGGAGCCCATCAACGCCGCGTTGAGGTCATGTAGCTCGCGATCCGTGAGCGTATCGAGGTCAGCGAATGCGACGCTGTTGAATGCGTCGTCGGGGAGAGCAAACGGCATAGCTCTAGCCTGGCCGAACAACAACTGGACCGCACTCCCTTATTCATGGGACTACGCATGATCCATGCACTGTTTCATACTTTAGAACGCCGAGCCCGCCGCAGCCGCGTGACTACATTTTGACTACAACTGAGTGAGATCACATGGGGTCTAATGAGATCACGGGAGATAACAAACCCGCGGAAAATCAACGGTTTTTGCTCCTACGGGGTCATATTAGGTCCTAGGATTTCGACTGAAAATCGAAAGGTCACCGGATCGATGCCGGTCGGAGCCACCAAGAAAAACCCCCGGTCATAAGCGGAATCCGGGGGTTTTTGGACATGCGGCTCCCCGCGGGGAACATCGCGGGCGCGATGGCGCATGTCGGGCTGCTGGGACTGGTCTTCGGCGCCTTCGCCCTGGCTCTGGTGCGACGACCGGCCGCGTCGGCCTCAAGTGCACCGGCCACGATCCGCTCCGGAACGGCATCGATGTGCCGAGCGCGCTCGTCACCCTGGGGACCTGCGTGGTCCTCGTCGTGCTCGCCCCGCTCGGCTTCCGACGGCGTGACACCGCCGCGTGACACGTGCCCACTCGAATTCTTTCAACGTCCGAGCCGAGAGCGTCCCCGTCCCCGAATGCCGACGCGAGCCGGGACCGCCCGGATCGCTATCACGAGGAGGATGCCCGCGACTGCGGACATGGCGACGGCGAGGGAGACCGGCGGCGACAGGTCGACGAGGAGGAGGAATCGGCGGGCGAGCGGGATCGTGAACACAAGGATCAGCCCGGATACCATCGCCGCGATGACGGCCAGCTTCGGAAGGGTGAGCGGGAGCGAGAGCACGGAAAGGACGACCAGCCCGACGACGCCGAGCAACAGCGTCGCGCCGGTGCGGAGCTCGTCCTCTCCCACACCGGCGGCCGTCGCGGTGAGGGTGAAGGCGAAGAGGATGCTGCCCACGGCGCACCCGGCGGGCACCGCGAACCGCAGCGAGCGCGCCAGGAAGCCACGCTCGTAACGCCGCAGGTTCGGGAGCAACGCGAGGAAGAACGCGGGCAGCCCGATAGTCAGGCCGTCCACGGCCGCGAGCTGCCGCGGCAGGAACGGGAACGCCAGCAGGAACACCCCCACGAGGAACGCCAGCCCCGTGGCATAGACCGTCTTCGTGAGAAACAGCATCGAGATCCGCTCGATATTCGCCATCACCTGGCGACCCTCCGCCACCACGGCCGGAAGGCCGGCGAACCGATCGTCGAGGAGCACCATCCTGGCCACGGCCTTGGTCGCATCGGTGGCCGTCGACATCGCGATGCCGAGGTCGGCCCGTTTGAGGGCGGGGATGTCGTTGACCCCGTCCCCGGTCATCGCGACCGTGCGGCCGGCAGCCTGCAGCGCGGCGGCGATGTCCCGCTTCTGGTCGGGCGTCACGCGGCCGAAGACGACGTGCTGCTCGACGAGCTCCACAATCCTCCGCGGCTCCTGCGGCAGCGCGCGGGCATCGAACCCGTCCTGCACCGGTAGCCCCGCCTCGCGCGCGATCGCGGCCACCGTGTCCGGGTCGTCACCGGACAGCACCCGGATGGCCACCCCTTCGCGGGCGAAGTAGGCCAGCGTGCCGGCAGCGTCGGACCGGACGCGCTCACGGAATGTCAGCAGCGCCACGGGCCGCAGGCTGGAGGGGAGGCGGCCACCCCCAGGCAGCGGCGCAACGGTGTGCGCGAGGGCGAGCGTCCGGCGGCCGGCCTCGGTCAGAGGGCGGGTGCGCTTTTCGAGACGCCCGTCCGGGAAGAGCACGTCCGCGCCACCGAGCACCCAGCTCCCGGGCGCCGCAACGTCGAAGGCGACGGCACTCCACTTCCGCGCCGAGGAGAACGCCACGCGCGCAACCGGGGCGACCGCAACCGGCGAACCGTATCGGTCGGCGAGGCCTCGCGCGGTCGCATTGGCATCGGCGGATGCGCCGAACCAGGCGAGCACCTCCCGCCACCCCGGCGGCAGGTCGGCTTCCGGCAGGAGGGGCAGTTCCTCATCGAGGCGCACGTCACCTTCGGTGAGGGTGCCCGTCTTGTCGAAGCACACGACATCGACGCGGGCGAGCACCTCGACGGCCGCGAGCTCCTGGACGAGTACATGCTCACGCGCCAGCCGAACCGCACCGACTGCGAACGCGATGCTCGTCATCAGCACCAGCCCCAGCGGGATCATGGCGACCACCGCCGCGATCGTGTACACCGCCGCGTCGCGCCAGCCCTCGCCGTGCAGCACGGCACGCCATCCGCCGGAGGCCGCAACCTGGGCGACGAACACGAGGACGCTCAGCGGACCGATCGTCCAAGCCACCCAGCGCAGGACGCGTTGGATCCCGGCGTGCAGTTCGCTCGACACCAGTGAGAAGCGGCGCGCCTGCTCGGCGAGCCCGTTGGCGAAGGTCTCCGCGCCCACCCGGTCGACACGGGCACGGCCCTCACCACCCACCACCACCGATCCGCCGAGAAGCCGGTCGCCGTCCCCCTTGGGCACCGCGTAGGACTCACCGGTCAGCAGGGACTCGTCGGTCTGAAGGCCGTCCGCGAAGACAACCCGCGCATCCGCCGCCACCCGGTCCCCGACCCGCAGCACCAGAAGGTCGTCCGCAACGACGTCCTCTGCAGCGAGGCGGACCTCGTGCCCGTCGCGCATTGCCCGGGCGGTCGACGCGACGGGCAGCGCGAGCCGGTCAAGCGCCGCTTTGGCCCGCAGTTCCTGCCATGACCCGATGACGATGTTCCCGGCCGCGGCCAGGCCGAACAAGGCATCCTGCCACCTCCCGATGACGAGAAGCACGACGAAACAGCCCGCGATGATCGCATTGAACAGGGTCAGGACGTTGGCGCGCACGATGCTCGCCACGCTCCGGCTGGTCCGCGGGCGGTAGCGGTTGGTGCGCCCCCCGGCTACGCGCTGGGCGACCTCCTGCGCGGTCAGCCCTGTCAGGGGGCGCCTCCCGAGCGCTCAGGCGCATCCCCCTGTTTCATCAGCCCCACCATGTTTCCTGCGGGGTCGCGGATCATGGCGAAGGTGCCGACACCCGGGACTGTCGTCGGCTCGACGAGACGGGACGCACCGAGCATCACCGCATCGGCGACCGCTTCCTCGAGGTCGTCGACTGCCACATAGATGGTGAAGTACGGGGGCATCCCGCCGCTGGTCTGCAGCACACCGCCCGCCAGCCCCTCCCCGGGAGCGAGCAGCCAGTACTCGGGACCGGAGGGCTGGACCTCCCAGCCGAGCAACCGCTCGTAGAACTCTGCGAGCGCAGCCCCGTCCGGAGCGCCGAACTCGAAGTGGATCACAGGATGCGTCACGATGCCCTGCCCTTCCGACTCTTCTGTCCGCTTAAGGCCACAGTGGCGGCCGGGAGTCCGCCAGGCCTAGGGCCGAAGGTCACGCGGAAAGGCCTTCAACCCTCCCGCGCCGCGGGGCGTAGGCTGCAGACCATTCCCGGGAAGCAGGTGGTCCGATGACGGAACCGAACTCTGTACCGGCCGGCGCCGTGGTGGTCGGCCACGACGGGTCGCATCATGCCGACCTGGCGCTCGCCGGTGCGATCCGATTCGCGGAGCTGTTCGCGGCGCCCCTCGTGATCGTGCGTGCGTGGCGCCTCGACGCGGATGTGCCCGCGTACACGCGGATCCTTGCGGCCGACCCGAACCTGCCCGACCTCGCCGTCGACATTCAGGCCTCCCTGGTCGACAACTGCACGCGACAGGTGGCCGAGCACCCGGGGTTGGCCGTCGAGTACCGCGCCGAACTCGGAGCCGCCGCCACCGTTCTGAGCGACCTCTCGGAGGGCGCCCGTCTGCTGGTGGTCGGCTCCCGCGGCCTCGGCGGACTCTCCGGGCTCCTGCTCGGATCGGTGACCGCGCGTTGCCTGCACCAGGCCGCGTGCCCGGTGCTCGTGGTGCGCGACGGCGAGAGGGAACACGAGGAGCGGGCTGGCGCGGCGTCTCCCGAAGCGGGGGCCGGGATGCGGCAGCTGACAGACGTGCAGCCGGGATCCGTGGTCGTCGGGCACGACGGTTCGCCGCAGAGCGACCGCGCCCTCGAGACCGCGCTGCAGTTCGCGATGGCGCTGCGTGCGCCGGTCGATGTCATCCGCTGCTGGACCATCGACGACCGGCCGCCAGGACTGCTCTGGCTGGACGGCTACGTCCCCTCCTTCGACGAGGCGTCGGAGACCGTGCGGACCCAGCTGGACGCTGACGTCTCGGGGATCGTCTCGCGGCATCCCGAGGTGTCGGTCCGGCGCATCGGGACGCTCGGCGACGCGGGCGAGACCCTGGCGCGGGTCGCCGCGGACGCCGCTCTGCTCGTCGTCGGCAGCCGAGGACGAGGCGGCTTCCGCAGCCTCCTGCTCGGTTCCGTCAGCGGCTACTGCGCGCACCGGGCCTCGTGCCCGACGGTCGTCGTGCCGCACACCCGCGAACCGCAGTGAGCGAGGCGATGCACGGCGGTAGCGCGACCCCGCCGCCCGGTGCACCCTCAGCTGCCGGCGGGTGGACGGTTGACGCCCTGACGATCACCGGATGCGGCGACGGATCCGGCCTGCCGAGAGCGCGGCACATACGATCGTGATGCCTGCGAGCGCGGCGACGATGAACCAGGTGGTCACCGCCCAGCCTCCCACCTGGAGGTCCAGTCCGTACGTGGCACGCAGCGAGGTACCCGCCCCCGGCACGCGAGTGGTGATCGCGGCCAGAGTCTGGCCCGAGAACTCCCGGCGCAGCAGCATCCCCGCCTGAGCGAACGGCAGGGCAGCTATCACGGAACCCACGTTGGCGGGGAAGGCCCCGATCGGGATGTACGCCGCGGCGATGAAGCCCAGCACCGTGCCCACGATCGTCGCGAGCCCGGAGAACGCGCCATTGCTGCGCACGAAGGAGACGATCAGTGCGGAGAGCGACGTGAAGGCGATGCAGGCGAGTACGACGATCAGCAGGCTCCGCAGGATGGCCGGCAGGCCCAGCCAGGTGCCGCGAAGGATTCCGAGATACAGGATGCTGACGACGAGGACGATCACCGACAGCACGATTGTGATCAGGACAGCCGACAGCAGGTAGCCGAGCACGAGTTCGCCGCGCCGGACGGGCGCGACGAGGAAATCGCGGAAACGCCCCGACTGGCCATCGTCGACGAGCACGGCGAGCGCGCCGAGCCCGGTCGTGACCGTTGTGATGAGGACGATGCCTGCGAACATCCAGCTGTCGACGAAGGCGTGCACATCGGACGTCGACGCTCCGGGAAGGGCGTTCTCAAGGCTGGCGGATTGCAGATTGCCCAGAAAGAGGGTGTATAGGACGAAGAGAATGAGAGGGCCTAGGAGCGAGAAGAACACATTCATGCGATCGCGGAAGAAAAGGCGCAGGTTGCGCCTCACGACCGCCCCGACGACAGTCATGCCGTGTCCTCCACCTCGGCGGATCGTCCGGTGAGCGCGAGGAACACGTCGTCCATCCGGCCGTGGCGGAACTCGAAATCGCGAACGCGGTCGCCATGGGAGGCGAGCACTGCGCGCGCGACGTCGGCCCCGGGGACGCCGATGACGACGACGTCGCCGTCACACTGCGGTTGGGGGTCTGCTCCGGCCGCTGCCGCGATCGCGATGAGCGGTCCCGGATCGCTCGTCGTGATCCGCAGGGTGCTTCGGCTGTATTGCACTCGCAGGCGCTCGGGGGTGTCGTTGGCGATGATGCGACCATCGTCGATGATGCATACGCGAGCGGCTTCCTCCGTCTCCTCCAGATAGTGCGTCGTCAAGAAGATCGTGAGGCCCCCACGGGCGCTCGACTCGTGCAGGGTCCGCCACACGAGCGCTCGGCTTGCGGGATCCAGCCCTGCGGTGGGCTCATCGAGAAACAACACGGCCGGGCCGTGCAAGAGGGCACGAGCGAGGTCGACACGACGCCGCTGACCCCCTGACAAGCGACCGTATCGCTGATCGAGGAACCCCTCGAGCCCGATGAGGTCGGCTAAATCGTCGATCCTCGTATCGATCGCGCTGCGTCCGACTCGCGAGAGCTGCCCGCGCAGACGGAGGTTCTCGCGGGACGTGAGCAATGGGTCGAGAATCGACTCCTGGAACACGACCCCGATCGACTCGCGCACCGCCTCGCCGTCGCGGCTCACATCGTGCCCGCCGACGACGACCGATCCGGCATCGAAGGGCAACACTGTCGTAAGACATCCGATCGTGGTCGACTTGCCTGCACCGTTCGTCCCGACGAAGGCGAACACCCCGCCATCGTCGACCGAGAACGAGATGTCGTCGATTGCGACCTTGTCGCGGTAACGCTTGGTCAGTCCGACGACTTCTATCACCGGGACGCCTCCGCTCACCCACACCGATCCTCTGAGAGGGGAGGGCGCCCGGGATGTCGGAGAATCGCGCGAAAGTGCTGAAGGCATCACGACGCACCCTCGACGAAATCATCGATCCCCACGACGTCGATGGCGCAGGTCCTTCGGCCCTTCCTGCTGCCCGTGGCCCGGACTTGGCTTACCTCATGACGATGTTGAGCGGTGCCGTCCGCCGGCCCACGATCCACAAGGATCCGAGCGGAATGCGCGTGCCCCCGAACCTGGTGGACTACGAGGCCGCCTGCCGTTCCTTCACCTGGGACGATGCGCGCAAGGCTCTGACCGGGTTGCCCGGTGGCGGCCTGAACATCGCGTACGAGGCCGTGGATCGTCACGCTGCATCACCGCACGCCACCAAGGATGCCCTCCGTTTCGTCCACCCCGACGGGACGGTCGACGCGGTGACCTACGCCGAGCTCGCTGAGCGGACCGACCGGTTCGCGAGCGTGCTGCGCGGGCTCGGGGTCGGACGCGGCGAGCGCGTGTTCTCGTTGCTCGGCCGCCGGCCCGAGCTGTACGTGGCCGTGTTCGGGACGTTGAAGAACGCCAGTGTCTTCTGCCCTCTGTTCTCCGCGTTCGGGCCGGAACCGGTGCGGCAGCGGATGCAACTCGGCAGCGCTCGCGTCCTGATCACCACACGCGCGTTCTACGCCAGGAAGGTCGCGCCGATCCGGTCCGAGCTCCCGACGCTGGAACACGTACTGCTGGTCGACGCGGAGGCCGGAGCGCAGCCACCCGAAGGCACCCTCGATCTCGCGGCACTGATGCTGGATGCACCGCCCGCCGCTCCCATCGCCCGGACCGACGACGACGACATGGCCCTATTGCACTTCACGAGCGGCACGACGGGCCTGCCGAAGGGGGCGGTGCACGTGCACGAGGCCGTGGTCGCCCACGCGTCGACCGGACTCTACGCGCTCGACCTGCATCCCGACGACGTGTTCTGGTGCACCGCGGACCCCGGGTGGGTGACGGGCATGTCGTATGGGGTCATCGCGCCGCTCGTGCACGGGGTGACGTCGATCGTCGACGAGGACGAGCTGGAGGCCGACCGCTGGTACGGCATCCTGGAGCAGCAGAAGGTGTCGGTCTGGTACACCGCCCCCACCGCGCTGCGGATGCTCATGAAAGCGGGGACCGATCGCGTGGGAGGGCACGACCTCTCGGCGCTCCGGTTCATCGCGAGCGTCGGCGAGCCTCTGAACCCGGAGGTGGTGGTCTGGGGCGTCGAGGCGTTCGGAATGCCGATCCACGACAACTGGTGGCAGACCGAGACCGGCGGCATCATGATCGCGAACTTCGCCGCGATGGATGTCCGGCCCGGCTCGATGGGGCGACCGCTCCCCGGTGTCACCGCCGCGCTCGTGCGCCGCGACGACCACGGGGCCGCCCTGGTGAAGGATGGCGAGGCTGTGCTGGTGACGGACCCGGACAGCGTGGGCGAACTCGCCCTGCGGCCGGGCTGGCCGTCGATGTTCCGCGGATACCTCGGCGAGCCGGAACGATACGCCCGGTGCTTCGTCGGGGGGTGGTATCTCACCGGCGACCTCGCCATGCGGGATGCCGACGGCTACTTCTGGTTCGTCGGCCGTGGGGACGACGTCATCAAATCCTCCGGCCATCTCATCGGCCCCTTCGAGGTCGAGAGCTCCCTCATGGAGCATCCTGCCGTCGCGGAGGCGGCCGTCATCGGCATCCCCGACCCGGTCGCGGGCGAAGTCGTGAAGGCGTTCGTCGAACTGCGCACCGGTTGGGAGCGCTCCGATGCGCTGAGGCTGGAGCTGATCGGGTTCGCCCGCAAGCGGCTCGGCCCCGCGGTGGCCCCGCGCGAACTCGAATTCGCCGAGGCGCTGCCGCGGACCCGGAGCGGCAAGATCCTGCGCCGCCTGCTCAAAGCCCGCGAACTGGGCCTCCCCGAAGGGGACACATCGACAGTCGAGGTACCACGATGACCACGTCCCGAACGAGCCGCAGCACCCGGACTGCCCGCGTCGCGGCTCCGGCCACGGCGCCGCTGCCGCCGGTCGACGCGAGCGCCGAGCTCGGCCGTCGACTCCTGAAGGACATGCTCCGGGTCAGACGTCTCGAGGAGAAGTGCGTCGAGCTGTACAGCGCGGCCAAGATCCGCGGCTTCATGCACGTCTACATCGGGGAGGAGGCCGTGGCGGCCGGCGTGCTGGCGACACTCGATCCCGAAGACGGCGTGGTGGCGACCTACCGCGAGCACGGTCACGCGCTGCTCAAGGGCGTCACCGCGCGCGCGATCCTCGCCGAGATGTACGGCCACATCGAAGGCTGCTGTCTCGGCCGCGGAGGCTCCATGCACCTGTTCGACGCGAAGACCCGGTTCTTCGGCGGCAACGCGATCGTCGCCGGCGGTCTTCCGCTCGCCGTCGGGCTCGCGCTGGCCGACAAGCTGGCCGGCCGTGGGCACGTCACGGTGTGCTTCTTCGGAGAGGGCGCCGTCGCCGAAGGCGAGTTCCACGAGGCGCTCAACCTCGCGGCGCTCTGGCAGCTGCCGGTGCTGTTCTGCTGCGAGAACAACCTCTACGCGATGGGCACCGCGCTCGACCGTTCCGAGTCGCAGACGGACATCGCGCTCAAAGCAGCCGCATACGAGATCCCCGCCTGGGCCGTCGATGGGATGGACGCCCTCGCGGTCGAGGCGACCGCCCGCCGCGCGCTCGACGCCGTGCGCTCCGGCGGCGGCCCGCACTTCCTCGAACTGCGCACCTACCGCTTCCGCGCGCACTCCATGTACGACCCGGAACTGTATCGCGACAAGTCAGAAGTCGAGGCGTGGATGAAGCACGACCCGATCGACGCCCTCCGATCCCGCCTCGTGGCGACTGGCGCGTTCTCCGACGACGACTGGGCCGGGCTGGAGAGGGAGGTCGCGGCGGAGATCGACGACGCGGTCGCCTTCGCGGAAGCCGGGACGCCCGAGCCTGTGGCCGACCTCACACGATTCGTCTACAGCGAGGCCGCCTCATGAAGACGACCTATCGCGAGGCCATGCGCGCGGCGATCCGCGAATCCCTCCAGCGCGACGACCGGGTGTTCCTCATGGGAGAGGACGTCGGCAAGTACGGCGGCTGCTTCGCGGTGAGCCTGGGGTTGCTGGACGAGTTCGGCCCGGACCGCATCCGGGACACCCCGTTGTCGGAGTCCGGGTTCGTCGGTGCGGGAATCGGCGCGGCCCTCGGCGGGATGCGGCCCATCGTCGAGATCATGACCGTCAACTTCAGCCTCCTGGCCCTGGACCAGATCGTGAACAACGCGGCGAGCATCCTGCACATGTCGGGCGGCCAGTTCAACGTGCCGGTCGTGTTCCGGATGACCACCGGCGCCGGACGCCAATTGGCCGCGCAGCACTCGCACAGTCTCGAAGGCTGGTACGCGCACATCCCGGGCCTGCGCATCCTCACTCCGGCGACGCTGGAGGACGCCCGCGGCATGCTCTGGACAGCGCTCCAGGACCCCGACCCGGTGCTGATCTTCGAGCACGGGTCGCTGTACCCGCGCAGCGGGGAGCTCGCCGACGACGCCGGCGCCGTCGACATCGTCAGTGCCGCCGTCCGCCGGCCCGGCTCCGACGTCACTCTCATCACCTACGGCGGCACGCTGCCGATGGTCCTGGGCGCGGCGGACCGGCTGGCCGCCGACGGGTTCGACCCGGAGGTGATCGATCTCCGCACGCTGAGGCCGCTCGACGAGGAGACGATCCTCGCCAGCGTGACCAAGACCCACCGCGCCGTCGTGATCGACGAAGGCTGGCGCAGCGGCAGCATCTCCGCGGAGCTGAGCGCCCGGATCACCGAGCACGCGTTCTACGAGCTGGACGCGCCCGTCGGTCGCGTCTGCAGCGCCGAGGTCCCCACGCCGTATGCGCATGATCTCGAGCAGGCGGCACTCCCGTCAGCCGACCGCGTTGTCGCCGCTGCGCGCGAGGCGGTCGGCCATGGGTGACTTCCTGATGCCCGCCCTGGGCGCCGACATGGAGCAGGGCACGCTCGTCGAGTGGCTGGTGAAGCCCGGGGACGCCGTCCACCGCGGTCAGCTCGTGGCCGCCGTCGACACCGACAAGTCCGTCATCGACGTTGAGACGTTCGAGGACGGCGTCGTGGCCGAACTCCTCGCCCAGGTCGGCGACGTGCTCCCTGTCGGCGCACCTCTGGCACGGATCACACCGACGCCGGCGTCCGCCGGAGCGACGAAGCCGACGACACCCGCGGCCGCTCCCCCGGCAGCGCCCGCCACCACCCCCGTCAGCCCGCCGGTCAGAAGGCTAGCGCAACGGCTCGGCGTGGACACCCGGTCCATCCGCGGCACTGGTCGCGGCGGCACCGTCACACACAAGGATGTGGAGCGGGCTGCGGGACCGGCACCGGCACGCACCCACCCGGCGACCGCGGCAGAAGTCGCGGCGCCGTCACGCGAGGCACGGCCGGCCAGGCAGCGCCGTTCGTCGCCGCGAGCGCGGAAGCTGGCCGCCGAGCGAGGCGTCGATCTGACCACCCTTTCGGGCACCGGTCCCGGCGGCGCCGTCATCGAGCGCGACCTCGTCGGCGCCGCGGCACCCTCGCCAGCGCCAGCGCCGGCGCCAGTGCCAGCGCCGGCGCCAGTGCCTGGGCCGGCGCATCAGCCGACGCCACGAGCTGCGACATCCACCGCGAAGCGGACCGCCGGGCTCCGTCGTGCGATCGGCGCGCTGATGGCCCGCTCCAAGAAGACCATCCCGCACTACTACCTCAGCACCACGATCGACCTCCGCGCAGCAATGGCCTGGATGACGGACGCCAACGCGGGTCGTCTCGCCTCCTCCCGGCTCGTGCCCGCGATCCTGCTGATGAAGGCGACAGCGGTGGCTGTGCGCGACGTCCCCGAGATGAACGGCTACGTCGTCGACGGCGAGTTCCAGCCCAGCACACCCATCCACCTCGGCGTAGTGGTGGCGCTCCGCGGAGGGGGCATCGTCGCGCCGGCGATCCTCGACGCCGACACGCTCAGCCTCGACGATCTGATGGCCCGGCTCCGCGACCTCGTAGCCCGCGCCAGGGCCGGGCGCCTGCAGCGCTCCGAGATGACCGAGGCCACCATCACCGTCACCAACCTCGGAGACCTCGGCGTCGACAGCGTCCTCGGCGTCATCTACCCGCCGCAGGTCGCCCTCGTCGGCTTCGGGCGCGTGACCGAGCAGCCCTGGGCGCACGACGGGATGGTGGGAACACGACCGGCCGTCGTCGCCACGCTCTCCGCCGACCACCGGGTCAGCGACGGCATGCGCGGAGCACGGTTCCTCGGCCGCATCGACGAATTGCTGCAGAGACCGGAGGAGTTATGAACCCGCAGGATGCCAAGGCCGCTGTGCAGGCGGCGTTCGCCGAGGTCGCACCCGACATCGCGCCGGACGAACTCATCGAGAGCGCCCGCTTGCGACAAGACCTAGAGATCGACTCCCTCGACTTCCTCCGACTGGTCGAACTGGTCGCCGAGTCGACCGGAGTCGACACCCCTGAAGACGATTACCGTCGACTCGAAACCGTCGGAGGCTTCGTCGACTACGTCGCCTCTCACGGACAGTGATGTCGAGCGGCACGTGATGCCGCCGAGTGTCAGGGTGCGTTCTCTTCAAAGCCGGATCCGTTGAGACGCCCCCAACTGCGCTCTCAGTCGAGGGGACCAAAGGCCCGCCGACTCACTGCGGGTCCGCATACTGTCGAGGACACGATGAGAGGTCAGTCAGAGGAGGTGAGTGATATGCAGGCGAAGGCTGGAGACTTCCTGGTCATCGCATCGAACCACCTCGAGGCGCCGCCCAGAGTCGGGTACATCCAGGAGGTCCACGGCGAGGACGGCTCGCCACCATATGTCGTCAAATGGGAGGAGGACGGCCGAACGACGATCGTCTTCCCCGGACCGGACGCACATATCGATCATCGCGGGTCCTCAACGACGCCGGCGTGAACGAACGCCCGGCGGCACTCCTCGGACCCGTCGACACCGCACAGGCAGGAGGACTCATGTTCACTGATCGCCGCCAGGCAGGCCACGCCCTCGCGGAGCGACTGCACGACCTCCGGGGCACCGACGCGGTCGTCCTGGGGCTGCCCCGCGGCGGGGTCCCCGTCGCGGCCGTCGTCGCCGAAGAACTCGATCTTCCACTGGATGTGATCGTGGTGCGCAAGCTCGGCATCCCCGGCCAGCCCGAGGTGGCGATGGGCGCCATCGGAGAGGGCGGCGCGGAGGTCATCAATCCGGCGATCATCTCCCGCGGCTGGATCTCCGAGGAGGAGGTCGAGACGATCGAGCAGGCCGAGCGCCAGGTGCTCGATCGACGGCTGACACTGCTGCGCGAAGGCCGGGAACCGATCGACCTGCGCGGCCGGACGGCGATCATCGCCGACGACGGAATCGCGACAGGCGCGACCGCCAAGGTGTCCTGCGTGGTCGCGCGCCGGCTCGGAGCGAGCGAAGTGGTCCTCGCCGCGCCGGTGATCTCCCACTGCAGCCCTGAACGAGCTCGAGGACGCCGACCGCGTCACCTGCGTCCTGCTGCCCCCGCGCTTCCAGGCGGTCGGTCAGTATTACGACGACTTCGGACAGACCGACGACGCCGAGGTGGTCCAGCTGCTGCACGAGGCGTCCCTGCGTCCGCGGCGGCCGCGCTCGCGGCAGCCCGATCCGTCCGATGCGCAGGCGGCCACGGACCTCCGGGCGATGGCGACGCCGCTCGCCTCGGACGCCGACCTCGATCGGTTGGCCGCGCGCGCCGCCCGATCACGCTTCATCTGCATCGGCGAGGCATCGCATGGCACCCACGAGTTCTACGCCTGGCGCGCCGCCCTGACCAAGCGACTGATCGAGCTCGGCGGCATCCGCTGGATCGGGGTGGAAGGCGACTGGCCCGACTGCTTCCGTATCGACCGCTGGGTGCGGGGACGCACCGAGCAGTGGGAGGACGCCCATCAGCTGCTCTCCGGCTTCGAACGGTGGCCACGATGGATGTGGGCGAACACCGATGTCGCGGAGTTCCTCGACTGGCTGCACCGCTGGAACCTGACCCGTCCGCCCCACGAGCGCGTGGGGTTCTACGGCCTGGACGTGTACTCGCTGTGGGAGTCACTCGAAGCGGTGATCGACTGGCTCGCCGCGAACGCTCCCGACGCGGTCCCGACCGCCCTGCGCGCGTGGCGCTGCTTCGAGCCGTACGGCGAGGACCCTCAGGACTATGCCTGGGCGACCCGCCTGGTCCCGGCGTCCTGCGAACCGGACGTGATCGCGTTGCTAACGTCGGTGCGCGAACGAGCGGGCCAGGCCGTCGCCGGCTTCGATGACGACGAGTCGCGTCTCAACGTGCTCCAGAACGCTCTGACAGCGGCCGACGCCGAGCATTACTACCGGGTCATGCTGCAGGGCGATCGGGAGTCGTGGAACATCCGCGACATCCACATGGCCGACACCGCCGACCGCCTCGCCGAGCACGCCGGCCCCGACACGCGGGGGATCGTGTGGGCGCACAACACCCATGTCGGAGACGCCCGCGGTACGACGATGGGCAACGACGGCATGGTCAACATCGGCGAGCTGCTCCGCGAGCGGCACGGCCTCGACGCGGTCTACCTGATCGGGTTCGCCACCCGCGGCGGCACCGTGCTGGCCAGCCGGTCGTGGGGCTCGACCGAGACCGTCTACCCGCTCCCGACCGCCCAGGCCGGCAGTCACGAGGATCTCCTCGGCCGGACCCTCCCGGAGGCGGCCGTGCTGCAGTTCTCCACGGCCGAGGGGACGGAATGGCTCGCCAGGCAGCGCGGGCATCGCGCTGTCGGAGTGGTGTACGACCCGCGCCGGGAATCCGGGAACTATGTTCCCACCGTCATGGGCCGGCGCTACGACGCGCTGCTCTGGATCCCGCAGACGACCGCGCTCACTCCGCTGTCGCACGAGCCGCGACCGGAGTCTCCGGAGCTGGAGACAGAGCCGTCGGGGTTCTGAGGGCGTCCCTGCGCAGAGCCTTCGTCCTGTTCGAAGAGCACGAGGGACGAATCCCGGGTGCGGGAGATGCCGCGCGTCTCCCACACCCGGTCGCGAACTCAGGCCGCTGCGGTCGCGCTCGTGTCGCTCATCTGCTCGAAAGCGGACTCGAGCGCGTCGTTCTCGGCATCCTTCTCGTCCGTGACACCCGTCTTCACGACCTTCTTCTCGGCCTTCGTCAGCAGCGCGTCGATGTCCAGCCCTTTCGGGTCCACGGCGATGATCAGAAGACCGGCCTGTCCCAGGGACAGCGTCGCTCCCATCTCCTCGATGGTGTCCTTGGGGATGTTCCGATAGAAGTGCCCGATGATCCCGCCCGCGCCGGCGAGCGCACCCGCCGTGGCGACCGCGCTCCCGCCCGCGATACCCGCGGCCAGGGTGGTTATCCCGAGCGGCGGGACGAGGACGACCAGGGAAGCCCCCACGATGGCGCCTCCCCAGGCAAGGTGCTTCGCGGTCGAGTCGTGGCGGTCCACAACAAGCTTGCCGTCCTCGTCTTTGGCGATCACGGCGATGGCGAGATGATCGAGCTCACCCTGATGCTTGGCGCCTCGAATGATCTCGTAATCCTCGACCGCGGCATCCCGCGAGGCATAGGTGGCGACGGCGACGGTCGTCGATTTCGTTGACATGGTTTTCTCCTCCCGTAGGCGTGACGCGGCAACGCTACGGCCCAGCGCGTCCAGACGCCCGGGCCGAAGGTCCCTCCTCTCGGGCGATCCTCACCTCGGCGGCCTCGGCCTGCGGTCCGGATCGGCGCAACCAGCCCGCCGTGGGGGCGTGGGCCGTCGGCATGTCAGCGGTCGACCACTGGCCAGCAGATCTGCGTACGCCATCGGGCGGGGTCGGGCTCCGACCCCGGATCGGAGAGATAGGACTCCCACATCACGTCACCCGGTGTGAGGTTCTGATCGCGGAAGTAGCGCTGTATGTCGGCGTACGCCTCCTGCAAGGTGTCGTACGAACCGACGTGGATCGCTTCGACGACACGTCCCCCGGGGAGGACGCCCGGGACGACGGCGCCGGACGGCTCGATCGGTGCCGATGCGGGAAATCCCGCTTCGACATCGACCACATCGGTCGGCATTCCGTAGTACTTGCCGAACGGGGGACCGGTCGGGTGGCGGCCCTGAGCGCTCAGCGCCGCCATAGTGTCGCGGAACGCCCGAGAGAAGAACGCCTGGAGCTCGTCCAGACGGACCTTCTCGCGGACGACCGCCGACGGCTGCTCGGTGTGTTCGGAAATCGAGATCGTAGTCATGGGACTGTGCACCTCCGCTGAGCCTGGATGAGGACCGTGAGCGCATCGTGTTCTGCAGCGCTACGGCGAGTGAAGCGTCCTCACGCGTGTGCGGGCAGGGCTGAAGGTCCCATCCATGGCTGAGGCAGATCGCGGGGAGGCCCCGACCGGCGGGCGAAGCACTACCCTGACCGTGACCGGTGCACCCGTGCCGGGCCAGGGGGTCACCGATGAACGTAGCCGGATCACAGGAGCAGCGTGTGCCTCTCTGGGCGCCCTACTACGGCGCGCCGTTCGCCGAGGCCTTCGTGCGGTTCTGGAAGAAGTACGCGCGCTTCGACGGGCGTGCCAGTCGGAGCGAGTACTGGTGGTGGGCGTTAGCCGACGCGCTGATCATCCTCGTCGTTTATGGGATCGTGCTGCTCGGCTCGCTGGTCGGATCGTCCGTCGATGCCGAGGGGAGCTTCAGACCGGGCCCCGGGGTCGTCGTCGGCATCGCTCTGCTCGTCGCGTGGTGGCTCGCGACGCTGATCCCCGGTCTCGCGCTCGCGGCGCGCCGGTTGCACGACGTCGACTTGAGCGGCCTGCTGCTGCTTCTGCTCCTCCTCCCGAGCCTGGGCGGATTCGCGATCTTCGTGATGACCCTCCTCCCCCCGAACCCGCGCGGAGCCCGTTTCGATCGCCCGGACGACGAGGTGCCGGGCTACACGGTGATCGTCCCCGGCGCGGGTCTCCAGCCGCGCGATTACGGCTGGCCTCAGGCACCGATTCCCTACGCTGGTCCGGCCGGCGGCCAACCCCTCTATGCGTCCCCGGAGCCACCGCGCGCACCCGAGACCCAGCAGGGTGAGCCTCCGGCTCAGCCTCCGGCACCTCCCCGCGACCCACCCACCGCCGAATAGCCACGCTGGGTCGGGGTCGTGACCTTCTCTTCGTCGTTCTGCGCGGAGCGCCGCATCTCCTGGAAGGCCGCGAACGTCTCAACGATCGTTGGTGGCGATCTCGACAAGCTTGCCGACTGCTTCAGGGAGTGTGGGAGCGGTGATCGTCAGTCCCGGTTTCCACCAGGGGGTCACAACGAACCCGGGGTCCGATCGCACGATTGTGCCTAAGCCCTCTGCCCCGTCGCCATCCTCCTCGAACAGGATGAAGGAACCGCCCTCGTAGAGGGTGAAGCGTCTGCCCCGAACCTCGAATTCATCAAGCCTGCTCAGCATGACTCTTCCCCGCCTTGCTGTTCACGCGCGCGGCTGGGCCGGATGAGGGGGACTCCCGCGGAGGGTTCGGGCTCGATACGACTCGGTCGCGTCTACCTACGTCAAAGATCAGGATACGATCGCGCCTGCCGGATGGAAACACCCGTTCAGACACGTTTTCGTATTTTGGATAGACGGTGCGCTTGTTGGCTCTCATCGCTTGAACTCACCGCCACGAACGGCGATGCACGTCTACCTACGCGGCATCGCCGCTCCCGGCGAGAGGCCACCGAAGCGTTCGACCCGTCCTGGTCCAGCGCGCAACGCGCCGATCAAGCTGAGACGGTTTCGCTGCCGACGATCAGTGAGTTACGTCCTGACAGAGGTCTGGTCTTCGCGTCGAATCCGTGCGCCTTGCGAGATGGGCTTGACCGTCATCACCACGGCAACCGTGGTAAGCCAGATCACGTACAGCGGGTAGGGCAGAAACGCCGATACCCACCCTCCGGGAGCCAACGGGCCGCCGTCGGCGACGATGCCGAACAGGGGCACCGCCTGAAGCACTGCTGCAGCGATGGAGAGCCAGCCGATCCAGGTCGCGAATGCGTGGCGTGTGAACACCAGGACAGCTACGGCGACCAGGGCGACGGCGAGCGGCAGGCCGGCCACGAGAAAGAGTGTGTCATCCAGTGCGGCGAGTGAGATCGATGGCGTTTCGAGCGTCAGCGCGTCCTGGACCGCCAGCGCGACAAGCGTGAGGGTGCTCGAGGCGGCGCCGGCCACGAGGACCAGTGTGGCGAGCGCTCCGTCGTTCCCCTCCCCCGTTGCGAGGCGGGATTTCAGCCCTGCGAGGAACCAGAGCAGGAAGGCGGCGCCGAGAACGAATAGCAGAGTCTGCATGCGCACGGCGGCCGCTTGCTCCTGGAAGTGCCGGATCGTCGCCTGATCGGTGCCGCCCCGCGCGACACCGCGTTCGAACACTTCTGCCACGAGAGCGATCGCCACCGAGACCAAGCCGGCGACCCCGCCCTGACGTTCCACGCTCCACACCATTGTGCGATCATCGACCGCCGTGGAGCGTGGCCGATAGGGCCCAAGGACTCTATCGGCTATGGGTGCGAGTCCGGGGCATGCGCTCGTATTACCGCAGAGCCGAGGCGCGCACTCGCCGTCAGACCGTCGCCCCGAGCGCCTTGGCTTTGAGAGTCTCGAACTCGGCAGGCGTGATGGCCCCGCTGTCGAGGAGCTGCTTGCCCGCCTCGATCTCGCTCGCCGGCGAACTGCTCCCCGCCACAGAGCGGATGTAGTCGTTGGACTGCGCCTGCGCCTGCCTCGCTCCGGCCATGCTGCGCTGCGCCATCCTTCCACCGCGCGCGATCAGATAGATGAAAGCTGCCAGGAATGGCGCGACGACGAGGAACAGCACCCACAAGGCCTTCGCCCAACCGTTGAGCTCCGGGTCGCGGAAGAGGTCGATGAAGACCCGGATGAAGATCGAGATGCAGACGACCACGAGGTAGAACCAGAAGGACCAGACCAGGAAATCCCAGAAAGTCATAGCGATGCCGCTCCTCCCGCGAGGCGGGGATCGCTTCGCGTGGCCGAACCGTACGACCACGAGCGGGCCCGTGGCTAGACCGGAATCGGGTCATACACGGAACGGCGCCGACGGCAAGGCCCTGGAAGACCGCTGACTCCCCCTCTACTGTGTGCGCTCCCGGTACCACGAAGGAGCCCGAAGCAGTGACCGAGAACAGCGCCGTGACCGAGCAGACGAGCACGCCCCCCGCCGGCCGACGACGAAGCTGGAGCGACCTGCATCAGAAGTTCGTCGTCGAGGAACGGTATCTCCCGGCGGAGACGCGCCGGAGGCTCTACGTCACGTCGGGAGTTCTGATCGCTGTCGGGTTGACCGCGTTCCTCGTCCTGCTGGTGAACGTGATGACGCACACCGGGTTCGAGCGCCTGGACGTCCCCGTCGAGCGCTGGTTCGACGCTCAGCGGACGCCCGAGATGACGGGGTTCATGATCGTGCTGGCGATCGTCTTCGGGCCGATCGCGATGCCCATCATCGTGCTCGTCACGGTGGTGATCTGGACCGTGACCGCGCGGCACGCGTGGCGACCGCTGATGCTCGCGGCCGGGATGCTCGTCGGGGTCGGGCTCGCCCAGGTTCTCGCCCCGATCGTGCGGCACCCGCGTCCTCCGCTCGGGCTGATGCTGTTCGGCCCCGACCGCACGTACTCGTTCCCGTCGGGGCACGTGCTCGGCACATCCGACTTCCTGCTGATCCTCGCCTTCCTGGTGGCCAGCCGAATCCAGCGGAAGGCCTTCACGGTGGCGGCGCTCGTCGTCGCGGTCGCCGGCATCGCCATCCAGGTGGCCAGCAGGCTCTACCTCGGCTACCACTGGGTCAGCGACACGACGTCGTCGGTCGCGCTGTCGCTCGCCGTCCTCGGCGCAGTGATCGCCGTCGACACCCGCCGCACCGTGCGTGTCGAAGGCGAGAAGGTGGAGGGCGAGATGTCGCAGAAGCAGGTCCACGGCACCTGATCGCCGGCCGGCTTCGCGTCGGAACCTGAAGAACCCCGGATTCGATCGGATCCGGAGGTCCTGTGCCGCTGCCCGGTTCAGTCCAGGAGGTCGGCCCAGAGGGCGGTGGAGATGTAGCGTTCGCCGGTGTCGCAGACGATGGCGACGATGGTCTTGCCGGCGTTCTCGGGGCGGGCGGCGACCTGGAGGGCGGCCCAGATGATGGCGCCGGAGGAGATCCCGGCGAGGATGCCCTCTTCGGAGGCGAGCTTCTTGGCGATGTCGAGGGAGTCCTCGAAGGACACGTCGATGACCTCGTCGTAGACGCCGGTGTCCAGGATCTCGGGGACAAAGTTCGCGCCGAGGCCCTGGATCTTGTGCGGGCCGGGCGCGCCGCCGTTGAGGATCGGGGAGTCGGCCGGTTCGACGGCGATGACCTGCACGTCGGGCTTGCGCTCCTTCAGCACCTGGCCGACGCCGGTGATGGTGCCGCCGGTGCCGACGCCGGAGACGAAGATGTCGACGCCGCCGTCGGTGTCTGCCCAGATCTCCTCGGCGGTGGTGGCGCGGTGGATGGCGGGGTTGGCGGCGTTGGCGAACTGCTGCGCCCAGATGGCGTTGTCGTTCTCGGCGACGATCTTCTTCGCCGCCTCCACCGCCCCACGCATGCCCTCGGGGCCGGGGGTGAGGACGATCTCGGCGCCGAACGCGCGCAGCAGCACCCGCCGTTCCTTCGACATGGTCTCCGGCATGGTCAGGATGACCTTATAGCCGCGGGCGGCGCCGACCATGGCCAGGGCGATGCCGGTGTTGCCGCTGGTGCCCTCCACGATGATCCCGCCCGGGCGCAGCGCCCCGGCCTTCTCGGCGGCGTCGATGATGGAGACGCCGATGCGGTCCTTCACACTGGCGGCGGGGTTGAAGAACTCCAGCTTCGCCAGCACGGTCGCGCCGGTGCCGGCGGCGAGCCTGTTCAGCTTGACGAGCGGAGTGCGTCCGACGGTTTCGGTGATGTTCTCATAGACCTGTGCTGGCATGGTTCTCTTTCTGATGCGTTCGGATTCGTGGGTGGCGGTGGTCAGGCCCGCTCGACCGGGCGGTCGAGAGCACGCAGACGTGCGGTCTGGAGGTCGTCGACGATCGCGGCGGCGGCGCGCGCACCGTTGCCCGCCGCGATGATCATCTGCTGCGGGCCGGGCACGACGACGTCGCCGGCCGCGTACACGCCGGGGATCGAGGTTCGGCCGCCATCGTCCGCGATCAGGAAGCCGTCCGCCGACTCGGCCGGGTGGATGTCGTCGATGAAACCGGTCGCGACCTTCCATTCGGGGCGCACGAACCCGCCGGCGATCGCGACGGAGCGGCCGTCCTCGAGCAGGACCGAGCGGACGGCGCCGCGCTCCCCCTCCAGATCGGCGATGCGCGTGCGCTCCACGCGGATGCCCAGCGCCTCCAGCGACGTCTCCTCCTCGGCGGTGACGGCCGGGGCCGCGTTGGTGAAGACGGTGAGTTCGGTCGTCCAGCGGGCGAGGTGAACCGCGCGGCGGGCGACGTCCGGCGTCTCGCCGATGAGCGCCAGCGGCCGGCCGCGGAGGTCCCAGGCGTCGCACGCGACGCAGCTGAAGACGCTCATCCCGTAGTAGGAGCGGATGCTCGGCAGCGCGGGCAGCGTCTCGGTCAGGCCGGTCGTCAGGAGGATGGCGCCGGCGGAGACCGCGCACTGCTCCCCCGGCGCGCGGCCGGCGATCTCCACAATGAAGCCGTCGCCCTGCCTCCGGACGGCGGTCACCGACCGCCGCTCCAGGTGCTCGACGTTCTCGTACGCGGCCAGCTCCGCCTTGGCCAGCGCGCGCAACTCGGTCGGGCGGATCCCGTCCCGGGTCAGGAAGCCGTGCGAGCGGAGCGTCGCCGAGTTCCGCGGACGGCTCGCGTCCACGAGGACGACGTCCACCAGGGCACGGGCGAGGTTGAGGGTGGCGGAGAGCCCGGCGGGGCCGCCGCCGATGACGACCACGTCAGGCATGCGCGCCTTCCCACGACAGCTCGCCCTGCGGCGGCAACGCGGCGATCAGCGGGTGGTCGTACGGTTGCGGACCGACCTTGGCGGCCCCGCCCGGGTTGCCGAGTTCGGTGAAGAACTCGACGTTCGCTGCGTGGTAGTCGGCCCACTCCTCCGGCAGGTCGTCCTCGTAGTAGATCGCCTCTACCGGGCAGACCGGCTCGCAGGCTCCGCAGTCGACGCACTCCTCGACGTTGATGTAGAGGGAGCGCTCGCCTTCGTAGATGCAGTCGACCGGGCACTCGTCGATGCAGGCGCGGTCCTTCACGTCCACGCACGGCAGCGCGATCACGTACGTCATCGGACGATCACTTCGCGGTTGGAGATCGCGACCTGCTCGTCGCGCGGGACGACCTTCACGCGCTCGCGCACGATGTCGCCCGCGAAGCCCTCGCCGAGGGCGCGCTCGTGCGCGTCCAGCGCGAGCCAGCCCTCCCAGGTGGTGTAGCGGACGCCGCGGGACTCCAGGAAGTCGAGCACGGCCTCCTCACCGGGCCGCGCGTCAGTGGCAAGAGCGGCGTGATCCTCCAGCAGCTTCTCGATGGTCTCGCCGGCATCGCCTTTGGTGTGGCCGATGAGGCCGACCGGGCCGCGTTTGATCCAGCCGGTCGTGTACAGCCCGGCCACGGGCTCGTCGCCGTCGAGGACGCGGCCACCGTCGTTCGGGATGACCCCCGCAGCGGCGTCGAACGGCACGTCGCGAACCGGAGTGCCGCGGTAGCCGATCGCCCGGTACACGGCCTGCACGCCGTACTCGACGAACTCGCCGGTGCCGCGGATACCGCCCTCGCCGTCGGGTTCGGTGCGTTCGAAGCGGATGCCGGTGACGGACTGCTCGCCGAGCACCTCGACCGGCCGGTGCCAGAAGTGCAGGTGCAGGCGACGGGGCGCGCCCGTGGGCTCGCGGTCGCGCCAGGACTGCAGGATGCGCGCCATCACCTTGGCCTGGTTGCCGGCCGCGCGCCGCTCCCCGGTCGTCACGTCGTCGCCTGCACGGTCGAAGTCCTCGTCGTACAGCACGATGTCGACCCCGGGCACCTCGCCCAACTCGCGCAGCTCGATCGGGGTGAACTTGATGTCCTCCGGGCCGCGGCGGCCGAAGACGTGCACGTCCTCGACGGGCGAGGCGAGCAGACCGGCGTGCACGTTGTCCGGGATGTCGGTGGTCAGCAGGTCGGCCGGGTGCTTGGCGAGCACGCGGGCGACGTCCAGCGCGACGTTGCCGTTGCCGAGCACGGCGAGCTGCCTCGCGTCGAGCGGCCAGTGCCGGGGCACGTCGGGGTGGCCGTCGTACCAGGAGACGAAGTCCGCCGCTCCGAAGCTTCCGGGGAGGTCGAGGCCCGGCAACTCGACGACCGCGTCGCGCTGGGCTCCGGTGGCGAAGATCACCGCATGGTAGAGCGACTGGAGCTCGTCCACGGTGATGTCGGCGCCGACCTCCACGTTGCCGATCAGTCGCACCGAGCCGTCCGCGAGCATGTCGTGCAGCGAGGTCACGATCCCTTTGATGCGCGGGTGGTCGGGCGCGACGCCGTAGCGGATGAGCCCGTAGGGCGCGGGCAGCGACTCGAACAGGTCGACGCGGACGTCGATGCCGGCCTCGGCGGCGCGGGTGCGCAGGATGTTGCCGGCGTAGATTCCGGCGGGTCCGGCGCCGACGACGGCGACGCGGAACGGTCGGGACATGGGCAATGCCTCTCTATACGGTGCGGTGCTGTGCTGCAGGAATGGGAAGGAGGTCGGGGTCGGCCAGCCGGACGACGTCGCCGACGACGATCACGGCAGGCGAGCGGACGCCGCGCGCGGCGGCGTCCGCGGCGATGCTGCCGAGCGTGCCGATGGTGACGCGCTGGCCGTCGCCGTAGCCGTCCTCCACGATGGCGACCGGGCAGTCCGCGCCGCGGCGTCCGGCAGCAAGGGTCGCCGCGGTGGCCGCGAGGCCCGAGACGCCCATCAGCAGCACGACCGTGTGCTCGGGGCCGCCGGGGACCTCGTCGATGTCGGTGTGCGCGGAGAGGACGGTGAAGCCGGCGGCGACGCCACGGTGGGTGACCGGGATGCCGGCGATCGACGGGACGGCGATCGCGCTGGTCACGCCGGGCACGACCTCCACCGGGATGCCGGCCGCGCGGCAGAATTCGGCCTCCTCGCCGCCGCGGCCGAAGACGAACGGGTCGCCGCCTTTCAGTCGCACGACGCGCTTGCCCGCGCGGGCGTGCTCGACCAGGAGCTCGTTGATGCGCGACTGCGGAACGGGGTGATGGTGCGGCTGCTTGCCGACGTCGATCACCTCGGTGTCGGGGCCGAGGTCGTCGAGCAGCGCGCGGGGGCCGAGGCGGTCGGCGATGACGACGTCCGCTGCGGTCAGCAGCTGCCGGCCGCGGACGGTGATCAGGTCGGGGTGGCCGGGGCCGCCGCCGACCAGAGCGACGGAGCCGTGGGCTTGCGTGTTCATCGGATTCCTCCGGTCAGGCCGCGGCGGCGGAGCAGCGTCCGCTCGATCGGGGCGAAGAGGGCGAGCTCGATCACGATGCCCACGACCAGGATGGTCAGGATCGTGGCGAGCACGGTCGGCAGGTCCGCGAGCTCCCGGCTCTGCTCCAGCATGGAGCCCAGCCCGAAGCCGAGCGAGCCCGCGATGATCTCCGCCGCCATGAGCGAGCGCCAGGCGAACGCCCAGCCCTGCCGCAGCCCGGCGACATAGCCGGGAAGCGCTGCGGGGAAGAGGATCCGGGTCTGCAACTGTCGGCGGTTCGCTCCGAGGACGACGCCGACGCGACGCAGCTGCGGTGGCACCTGGTCGATCCCGGCGAGGAGGCCGTTGACGATCGAGGGGACGGCGCCGAGCAGCACCACGAAGTACACGGCCGCATCGGTCAGCCCGAACCAGAGGATCGCGGCGGGCACCCACGCGACCGACGGCAGCACCTGGAGGCCGGAGAGGATCGGGCCGACCGCGCGGCGCAGCCAGCGCACCTCCGCCAGCAGCAGTCCGAGCGGGGTGGCGATCAGGATCGCGAGCAGGAACCCGAAGCCGCCGCGCCCGAGGCTGGTGCCGATGGCCGTGGCCAGATGGCCGGAGGCCGCCGCGCTGCCGATCGCGTCGAGGACGTCGGCGGGCCCGGGGTAGAGGTCGGGGCGCGGGTGGGCGATGACGGTGTAGAGCTGCCAGACGATCAGCGCCGCGAGCACGAACACCGTGGTCGGGACGATGGCACGGGCGATCCGGCGGGCTCGGCGGGGCGCCGCGTCGCGGGTGGTCTGGAGGGAGTCGAGCCCGGCCTCCAGGGCGTGCAGCTCGACGGTTCCGGAGTGCGGGCGCTCGATGGTGGGGACGGCAGTCGTCTCAAGCGGCATTGCGGATCAGCTCCTCTCGCAGCCGGCCGGTGATCTCGTCGTCCAGGCGGGCGGCCTCGACGGGGTCGGCGCCGGCGCGGACGGGCGCCGGGACCTCCCACTCAGCGGCGACGCGGCCGGGCCGCGAGCTGAGCAGCACGATGCGCTGCCCGAGGCGGAGGGCCTCCCGGACGTTGTGGGTGACGAAGACGATGGTGCGGCCGGTCTGCCGCCAGATCCGCTCCAGCTCGACGTGGAGCAGGTCGCGGGTGATCGCGTCGACCGCGGCGAACGGCTCGTCCATCAGCAGCACGTGCCGGTCCTGCGCGAGCGCGCGGGCGAGGGCGACGCGCTGCCGCATCCCGCCGGAGAGCTCGTGCGGGCGGCGGTCGGCGGCGTGCGACAGCGAGACCAGGGCCAGCAGCTCGTCGACGCGGGCGCGGCGACGCTCGCGCGGCACGCCGGCGAGGTCGAGGGCGAGCTCGACGTTGCGGCGGGCGGTCAGCCAGGGCAGGAGCGCCGCATCCTGGAACATCATGGCGACGGGCCCGCTCGGCACGGCGATCTCCCCCGCGGTCGACTCCTCCAGCCCGGCGATGAGGTTCAGGATGGTCGACTTGCCGCAGCCGGACGCCCCGAGCAGGCAGACGAACTCGCCGTCGCCGACGCGCAGGTCCACCCCATCGAGCACGACGGGCGCGTGCGCGCCGAAGCGCTTGCTCACCCCCGCGAGCGTGACGGCGGTGCGGTCGAGGTCGGTCATATCGTCACCCCAGGCCGCCGGCCGAGGCCGCCGACTGGCCGGCCGCGCCGCGGACGGCGTTCAGCCCGGTCAGGTCGAACAGTCCCTTCAGCGAGCCCTTCGTCCCGAGTCCGACCGCGGTCGCGTGCTGGACGAGGGTGGGGAAGGCGGCGGCGTCGGGGTCGGTGGCGAAGGAGACGTGGTCGAGCGCCCGCACCAGCACGCCGTCGGCGAGGGTCTTGCCGGTGTCGGCCTTGAGCTGCGCGTTGATGTCGGCGGCCGCCGTCGCGGGGTCCTTCAGCGCGGCGACCGCGTCGGAGTTGCCCTGCACGAGCGCCTTCACCGTCTGCGGGTGCGCCTTCAGGAAGCTCGCGGAGACGGCGAGCACGGTGGTCGGGAACTTCCCGCCGGGCCACAGCGACGCCTCGTCCACCAGGACCTTCGCGCCGCCGTCGATCACGAACCGGGACACCCACGGTTCCGGCACCCAGGCGCCGTCGATCTTGCCGCCCTGGAACGCGGTCAGCGCCTGGGCGTTGTCGGTCGGGGCGATGGTGAGGTCGCCGCCGCCGGTGGTCGAGGTGTGCAGGCCATTCTTGGTGAGCCAGTAGCGCAGCGCGACATCCTGGGTGTTGCCGAGCTGCGGCGTCGCGATGGTCTTGCCTTTGAGCTCGCCGGCCGACGCGATGTCGCCCTTCACCACCAGGGCGGCGCCGCCGACGGCGACCCCGGAGACGATCTTCAGCGACTGGCCGGCGCTCTTCAGGTAGGAGTTGATCGCCGGGCTCGGGCCGATGTAGGCGGCGTCTATCGCGCCGGCGCTCAGCGCTTCGACCTCGGCCGGGCCCGCGTTGAACTGCGTGGTCTTCAGCGTCGTCTTCCCGAGCGCCTTCTGCAACAGGCCGCGGTGGATGCCGACCAGCGCCGGAGCATGGGTGACGTTGTCGAAGTAGCCGACCCGGATGGTCGACGCGGGAGTGCCGGTGGCCGCCGGAGTGCTGGCGGCAGTGCTCGCGGCGCAGCCGGTGAGGGCGGCGGTCGCGGCGGCGAGGATCAGGACGGCTGCGGTGCGGAGTCGGGTGCGCAAGGAAAAGCCTTTCAGGAGGAGACGATGCCGGCGGCGAGGGTCGCGCCGGATTGGGGGTCGATGAGCAGGAAGGCGCCGGTCTCCCGGTTGGCCGCGTACGGCTCCACCGGTAGCGCCTCGGCGAGCTGGAGGGAGACGTGGCCGATGTCGTTGACCTCCAGGGTCTCGGCGGGGACGACCTGCAGCGTGGTCAGGTCGCGGCGGCCCTCGATCGCGCTGAGTCGCGCCTGGACGGTCGCGGTCCCCCACTTCAGCAGCAGCCGCGCGCCGGCGGCGCCGCGGGAGGTGTCCAGCCAGAACACCTCGGCGGTGATCGCCGACCGCGGCTCGGGGAGCGTGCCCGCCGCGCCGAGCAGGGCGCCGCGGGCGAGGTCCAGGTCGTCGGCCAGGCTGACGGCGACCGACTGCGGAGCGACGGCGGACCGGACGCTGCGACCGGCGACGTCGATCCGGGTCACGACCGAGGTCGCGCCTCCGGGGTGGACGCTCACCCGGTCGCCGACGCGCACGGCGCCGGAGGCGATGCGGCCCGCGGCCGAACGGTAGTCGCGGTAGTCGGCGGCGTCCAGCCCGGGGGCGAGGGCGCCCTGCGGCCGGAGGACGAGCTGCACCGGCAGCCGGAGCGGGTCGGTCGCGGCCTCCAGCCGGTCGGCGCCGGGCAGCGCCTCCAACAGCTCGAGCAGCGCCGGGCCGTCGTACCAGGGAGTGCGGCCCGAGCGCTCGGCGACGTTGTCGCCGTCGACCGCGCAGACGGGGATGACGTGGAGGCCGGTGATGCCGAGCTCCGTCGTCACGGCGACGAGCTCCTCCGTCACCTCCCGCACCCGCTCGGCGTCGAAGCCGATCAGGTCGATCTTGTTGATCGCCACGATGACGTGCGGCACGCGCAGCAGGCCTATGACCGCGAGGTGGCGGCGGGTCTGCTCCAGCACGCCGTTGCGGGCGTCCACGAGCAGCACGACCGCGTCGGCTGTGGTGGCGCCGGTGACCATGTTGCGTGTGTACTGCACGTGGCCCGGGCAGTCGGCGAGGATGAACGAGCGGGCGTCGGTGGCGAAGTAGCGGTACGCGACGTCGATGGTGATGCCCTGCTCGCGCTCGGCGCGCAGGCCGTCGGTCAGCAGCGCGAGGTCGAGTCCGCCGGCCTCCCCGCCGAAGCCGCGCTCCCGGGAGGTGCGCTCGACCGCGGCGAGGTGGTCGGCCAGGATCGCCTTCGAGTCGTGCAGCAGCCGGCCGACCAGGGTCGACTTGCCGTCGTCCACCGAGCCGGCCGTGGCGAAGCGGAACAGCGTGCCGCGCGTTCCTGCCGCCGGCGCCGGAGCGCCCATGCGGGTGTCGTCGTCGAGGAGAGTCATCAGAAGTATCCCTGCCGTTTCCGGTCTTCCATCGCGGCCTCGGAGATGCGGTCGTCGGCCCGGGTGGCGCCGCGCTCGCTGAGGGTGGAGGCCGCGACCTCCCGCACCACGGCGGCGACGTCGCGCGCGTCGGACTCGACGGCGCCCGTGCAGCTCATGTCGCCGACGGTCCGATAGCGCACCAGGCGGCGCTCGACGGTCTCGCCGCGGTCGGCCGGCGAGACCGGTCCGATCGCCCGCCACATGCCGTCGCGGGCGAACACGTCGCGCTCGTGCGCGTAGTACAGCGGCGGCAGCTCGATGCCCTCGCGTTCGATGTAGCGCCAGACGTCCAGCTCGGTCCAGTTGCTGATCGGGAACGCGCGGACGTGCTGGCCGGGGGTGTGCCGGCCGTTGTAGAGGCTCCACAGCTCGGGCCGCTGGTTGCGCGGGTCCCACTGGCCGAAGCCGTCGCGCAGCGAGAGGATGCGCTCCTTCGCCCGCGCCTTGTCCTCGTCGCGGCGGGCGCCGCCGAACACGGCGTCGTGGCGCCCGGCCTCGATCGCGTCGAGCAGCGGGCCGGTCTGCAGCGGGTTGCGGGTGCCGTCGGCGCGCTCGGTGAGCCGGCCGTCGTCGATGTAGTCCTGCACGCGGGCGACGGCGAGCGGGATGCCGAACCGCTCGGCGGTCGCATCGCGGAAGTCGAGGACCTCCGGGAAGTTGTGCCCGGTGTCGACGTGCAGCAGCGAGAAGGGGATCCGCGCCGGCCAGAACGCCTTCGCGGCCAGGTGCAGCACCACCACGGAGTCCTTGCCGCCGGAGAACAGCAGCACCGGCCGCTCGAACTCGGCGACGACCTCGCGGATGATGTGGATGGACTCGGCCTCGAGCTGGTCGATCAGGGCGAGGGAGGCCGTCGGCCCCGCGTTCACGACGGCGCTCACAGGTGCAGCCCGCATTCGGTCTTGGCGAGTCCCGCCCAGCGGCCCGAGCGCGGGTCCTCCCCCTCGGCCACCGGCTTGGTGCACGGTTCGCACCCGATCGAGGGGTACCCGTTGGAGAGCAGCAGGTTGAGCGGCACCGCGTGGGCGGTGGCGTAGTCGAGGAGTTCGTCGAAGGTCCACGCGGCGAGCGGGTTGACCTTCACCAGGCCGTTCTTCTCGTCCCACGAGACGAACGGGGTGGCGGTGCGCGTGGGCGCCTCCTCGCGACGGACGCCGGTGAACCAGAGCTCGTAGCCGGTGAGCGCGCGCTGCAGCGGCTCCACCTTGCGGCGGGCGCAGCACAGATTCGGGTCGCGGGCGAACAACTCGGCGCCGAACTCGGCGTCCTGCTCGGCGACGGTCTGCTTCGGCTTCACATCGACCACACGGACGTCGAGCGCATGGGCGACCTCGTCACGGGTGACGTACGTCTCCACGAAGTGGTAGCCGGTGTCGAGGAACAGCACGTCCACGCCCGGGAGCGCGGTCGCGACGACGTGCGGGAGGACCGCGTCGGCCATCGAGCAGGCGACGGCGGTGCGCTCGACGGCGAAGTTGTCGGCGACCCAGCGGACGATCTGCTCGGCGGTCGCGTCCGCCAGCTCGCGGGCGCCGCGCTCAGCGAGAGCGCGAAGCTCGTCCACGGGACGAAGCTCTGCGGGCCGCGTCGGAGCGCTGCCCAGATTGGTCGCGGTCACTGCAGCGCCTCCTCGTCTGCCCTGTGCGCCCACTCGGCGAACGTCTCGGTCTCGCCGCGGTCGGCGAGGAAGCGCCGCACGACACGCTCCACGTAGTCGGCGATCCCGTCGGCGGTCACCTTCAGGCCGCGGACCGTGCGGCCGAGGCCTGCCTCGTCGCGGTCGCGGGAAGCCAGGCCGCCGCCGAGGTGCACCTGGAAACCGGGCACCTGGCCGCCGTTCCCGTCCGGGAGCAGCTGGCCCTTCAGTCCGATGTCGGCGGTCTGGATGCGCGCGCACGAGTTCGGGCAGCCGTTGACGTGCAGGCTGAGCGGCGTCGGCAGGTCGAGACCCGCGAGCCGGTCCTCCAGCTGCTGCACGGCCGCTGTCGCGGTGGCCTTGGTCTCCACGATCGCGAGCTTGCAGAACTCGATGCCCGTGCAGGCGATCGTGCCGCGGCGGAACACGCTCGGCTTCGCGCTGAGTCCCAGCTCGTCCAGTTCGGCGACGACGGCCTCGACGCGGTCCTCCGGGATGTCCAGGGCCAGGATCTTCTGGTGCGGCGTCGTGCGCAGCCGGGTCGAGCCGTGCCGCTCCAGGAGGTCGGCGAGCTGCCCGAGGGTCGTGCCCGAAACGCGGCCGACGAACGGCGTCACGCCGATGTAGTAGCGGCCGTCCTTCTGTCTGTGGACGCCGACGTGGTCGCCCGCGGTGGTCGGCGCGGCCGGTGCCGGTCCGTCCGCAAGCGGAGACTCCAGGTATTCGGTCTCCAGCACGTCGCGGAACTTCTCCACGCCCCAGTCGGCGAGCAGGAACTTCAGGCGAGCCTTGTTGCGGAGGCGGCGGTAGCCGTAGTCGCGGAAGATCTGGACCACCGCGTGCCAGACCTCCGGCACCCGCTCGGCCGGGACGAACGCGCCCAGCCGTTCGGCCAGTCGGGGCGTGGTCGAGAGGCCGCCGCCGACCCACAGGTCGAAGCCGACGCCGAGCTCGGGGTGCTCGACCACGACGAACGAGACGTCGTTGATCTCGTGGACGACGTCCTGGCTGGGGTGGCCGCTGATCGCGGTCTTGAACTTGCGCGGCAGGTTGGCGAGGTCGGGGTCGCCGAGGAACCGGTCGGCGATCTCCTGGATGAGCGGCGTCGGGTCGATCAGCTCGTCGGCGGCGATGCCCGCGACCGGCGAGCCGAGGAAGACGCGGGGGACGTCGCCGCACGCCTCCGTCGTGCTGAGGCCCACGGCCTCCAGCCGCCGCCAGATCTCCGGGACGTCCTCCACCCGGATCCAGTGCAGCTGGATGTTCTGCCGGTCGGTCAGGTCGGCGGAGTCACGGGCGAACTCGGTGGAGATGCCCGCGATGGTCCGCAGCTGGGCGGTGGTGAGCTGGCCGCCGTCGATCCGGACGCGCAGCATGAAGTACTCGTCCTCGAGCTCGTGCGGCTCCAGGGTCGCGGTCTTGCCGCCGTCGATGCCGGGCTTGCGCTGCGTGTAGAGACCCCACCAGCGGAACCGGCCGTGCAGGTCGGTGGGGTCGATGGACGCGAAGCCGCCGTCGGCATAGACGCGCTCGATGCGCTCGCGGACGGCCAGTCCGCCGTCCTCCTGCTTCCACGCCTCGTTGGCGTTCAACGGCTCCCTGCCGTCGACCGCCCACTGACCGTTCGGCCGGGCGTCCGTCCGGCGCGGCCGAGCGGCCGTCCGTGCGGTGTGCTGTTCCGAGATCGTCACGGGAATTCCCTCCTCCGCCGACGGGCGGATCGAGAAGGGAACCTAGGCCGGATGCGAAGTGCGACGGAAGGGCGACGGTAATAAATGGACGCAATCCAGAAAGACTGAACGAGTATTCAGGCATCCTGGGGCGGCCACGAGCATGTCCCGAACCGACCGAACCGCGACCCCTCCCGAGAGCACATGATCGCCATCCTCACCGTCTCGCACGGCACCTCCGACCCGCTGGGCCAGCGGGCCATCGAGCGTTTCGCCCTCGCCGTCCACGACGCGGTGGATGCCGACCTGGCCGCCCACGCGTTCGTCGACGTGCAGCAGCCGGACGTCGCGTCCGCGCTCAGCGTGCTGCCGGAGGACGCGACCGTCGTGATCGTCCCGCTGCTGCTGTCCCGTGGCTACCACCTGGGCCACGACCTCCCGGAGGCCGCGGCGCCCTACGGCGAGCGCGTCATCATCGCCCCCGCGCTCGGTCCCGACCGGCGGCTCGCCGAGATCCTGCGGCGCCGGCTGCACGAAGCCGGGCTCGCGCGGGACGACCGCGTGGTGCTCGCCGCTGCGGGCTCGAGCGACCGCGCGGGCGTCGATGACGGGCTGGAGGCGGGTCTCCTCCTCGGCGTCGCGTGCCACCGCCCGGTGACGGTCGGCTTCCTCAGCGCGGCACAACCATCCCTCGATATCGCGGTCGCCCGGACTGCGACCGACGGCGCTGGACGGGTGCTCGTCGCCAGCTACCTGCTCGCCCCGGGCTACTTCCACCGACTCGCGCAGCGGACGGCGGCCGGTGTCGTCACCGAGCCTCTGCTCCACCACGACCGGATGACCGACTGGGAGCTCGTCGCCGTCGCGCGCGACCGCTACTTCTCCGCGCTGTCCGGCGCCGGGGTCGCGCTGTCACCCGTCGCGACGCCGCGACGACGCGCGAGCAGCACGATCGACGCGATGAGACCGTAGACTGCGCCGCCCAGCAGCACCAGTGCGGACACCGTCACACCCGGGGCCGTGGCCGCAGGCGAGAGCGTGAGACTCGCGACGGCGATCAGGATGAGACACGCGCTCAGCCCCGCGAAGAACACCAGGGCTCGCCTGTGCTCGGTCTCTCGATCGGACACGGTGCCTCATCTCCTCGCGTTCGGTGGGATCGCGAGGCAGGATATGCGGGCTCGGCCCGGGGCGATAGCTCTCGTTACGCCGCGTGAAGCGAGCTCGGCGAGGCGGTGCTCACAGTCCGTCGAACGTGTCGTCGTCGATCGCCGACTGCGACACCTCCGTGCCGTCCGCCTCCGGTTCGCCTCCGACATCGATCTGGCTCCACACCACCGGCATGCCGGGCGAGAACAGGATGTCGATCCCGGGGCCCGAGTGCAGCGGCGGGATGTTCACGTAGTCGCCGCCCGCCTGGATCGCCGCCTTGATCTTCTCGCGCAGCTCCGTCACCGATCCCGGCAGGAAATAGTCCTTGCCGTCCACGGTCAGCCTGTTGACGATCACTGTTCATCCGTTCTGTCGGTCTTGTCGTGGGCGTGCGCCTCGACGCCTGCGGGAGGTTCGTCGACGACGCGGAGGCCGGACACGCTGTTCGCCGTGCGGACGAGCGCCTCCACCCACGCGCGGTTGATGGGCTCGCGCGCGTGCGTGGGGTACGTGAAGCGGATGCCGACGGTCGGGGAGAGCCAGATCGAGTTGGAGCCGCTTCCGCCGGCGACGGGGATGTCCCAGGAGAACACGAAGCTCTCATTCCGCCGCAGCTTCGTGACGATCGCCAGCTGCAGGTGGGCCAGCAGCCGGTCGTCGAATTCGACGGACGACATGGCGTCGCCGTAGTAGAGGGTCCCCATCAGCGCTCCGCAGGCTCGGGGACCGCGCGCAGGCCGCCGACGCTGTTCGCGGCGTCCATCAGGGCCTCCGTCCACGCCCGGTTGAGGGCGGGTCTGCGGCTGCCCACGTACTGGAAGTGCACCGGGACGGACGGGTTGATCCAGATGGCGGTCCGGCCGCGCGAGTAGGCCTCGTCGTGCTCCCACTCGAACAGGAACTGCTCGTTCCGCCGCAGCTTCGACGTGATGACCAGCTGCAGGTGGGCCAGCAGGCGGTCGTCGATGTCGATCTTCGCGCCGGAACCGTAGATCAGAGTGCCCAACCGGAGCTCTCCTTCCGAACTCGGGCGCCGGGGCGGGTCCCACCGGCGACTCGATCATATGCTGCCCCGGCCGCCGGCCGGGCGACGCACGCGCTCATGCGGGCTCGTGTTCCCGGTCGGCGCGCAGGGCTCCCCGCGCCGCGGTCGCGACATCCGCCGCGGACGGCCTCAGCGACGCAGTGGACTGGGTCATCTCCTGGATGAGGGTGCGCCACCGCTCCGGGATGCTGTCGGGCGTCTCCGGATCGCGGTCCAGCCGCGCGAGCGCGGACTCGACGGGCGTCCCCGGGAACGCGACGGTCCTGGTGAAGCACTCCAGCAGGACGAGGCCGAGCGAATAGATGTCCGACGCCGGCGTCAGTTTCTCGCTGCGCACCTGCTCGGGGCTCAGGTAGGGGGCCGTCCCGAAGGTCGCCTCCGCGAGGTCTTGGGGGCGGGTGGCGTGGATGGCGATGCCGAAGTCCGTCAGCCGCGCCCTCGGACGCGAGAACCGGGTGCCGTAGTCGACGATCATGATGTTCGACGGTGTCACGTCGCGGTGGATGACGCCGCGCGCGTGGACGTACTCGAGCGTCTCGGCGACCTCGAACGCGACCTCGCCGATCTGCCGTGTGGCCATCGGGCCCGCGTTCAGCACCGCGCGGAGCGTGTCGCCCTCGACCAGCTCGATGACCAGGAACGGGCGCGGGTCCTTGGGCGACGAGTCGTCGACGCCCGCGTCGAGGATCGACACGACACCGTGGTGGCGGAGCGCGGCGAGCACGCCCACCTCTGCCCGGAACCGCGCCACGTCGTTCTGGCTGCCAGAGGAGAACAGCTTGACGGCGACGTCGCGGCCCAGGTTCTCGTCGCGCGCGCGGAAGACCATCGAGGTGCCGCCGCGCGCGAGCAGCCGGGTAGGCCGGTACCGTCCGAGCAGGAGCGGGACCGGGATGTCGGGTTTGGCCACCCTCCCATTCTCCGGGATTGCACACGTTTCCGCCCCCCATAGACGGCGGCGCGAGACCGCGGTATGGGGTGCCGCTACCGGTAGGCCCCGTGAACGACCGCCTGGTCGCCGCCGCCCCGCTTCGCTGCGTACATCGCCTGGTCCGCCAGGCGGATGAGGTGGTCGATCGAGTGGGTGCCGACCTCCCCGTCCGCGATGGCGATCCCGACACTCGCGGTGATGTTCAGCTCCCGCGGGATGCCGGGGAAGTCCTGGGCGATGGCCGCTCTCGCCCGGTCGGCCAGTTCGAGCGCGTCCGACGTGCCGGCGACCTGCAGGGCGGCGATGAACTCGTCTCCGCCGTAACGGGCGATCATGTCCTCCTGACGGAAGACCCGGTTCAGGCGCTCGGCGACCTCCTTGAGCACCGTGTCACCGGCGGCGTGCCCGAGCGTGTCGTTGATGGCTTTGAACCCGTCGAGGTCGACGAACAGCACGGCCATCTGGTCCGCGTGCGCGCGCTCGGTCTGGTGCAGGTTCTCGTCGAACAGGCGCCGATTGGGCAGGCCGGTGACCTCGTCGAGCATCGCAGCACGGCGCAGCCGCGCCTCCAGGCGGATCCGGACGAGCACCTGCCCGGCGAGCTGGGCGAGCGCCTCGGCCAGCGGAATGGCCTGATCGTCGAACTTTCGGGGCTGATCGAAGTAGCAGGCGAACGCGCCGTACAGGACGTCGTCCTCGATGATCGGCACGGCGATGAGACCGTAGACGCCCGACCGTTCGAAGACGCCGCTCAGCCCGAGCCCGGGCGCCACGATGTCGACCTCGGCGGGTTCCTGGATCGTCACCACGCTCCCGAGCTGCATCGACTCGCTGTGCGCGTCCTCCGGCCACTCCTTCGCCAGCGGGTTCTCTCCCGCCACGAGGGTGTAGTTGCCCGGTTCGCCGGTGTGCACGCTGCACGCGGTCGCGTTGAACGCCCGGCGCGCGGTCTCCGACAGCAGCTCGCCGAGCTCCTCCTCCGTCCGCGTCTTCGCGAACGCGACGGAGGCGGAGAGCAGCAGCTGCAGCCGGTCGCTCTCGCGTCGGCCGAGCGCGGCGGTGCGCTCGCCGACCGCGGCGAGCTCCGGGTCGAAGGCGACGATCGTGTGTCCGCCCGAGATGCGGACGGCACGGATGACAAGCGAGCTCCGCGTCCCCTGGTAGGCGTGCGCAGTGGACGCGAGGCGGATTCCGCCCGTGTTGCCCGTCGCCAGTGCGGCGGCCAGTTCGTCGGGGTCGACGCCGAGCACCGCGGCGAGCGGCTCGCCGACGAGCTGCTCAGAGGTGCGGCCGGCCCAGACCTCGAATGCAAGGTTGGCGTCGACGACAGTGTGGGATCGGTCGATGAGGGCTCGCGGGAAGGGCTGCATGCGCGCGACTTCGTCGAGCACGTCGCGCCTCAAGCGCGTGACCGGTCTAAATGCATGTGTTGAGCGTGACGGTTTCTGAGACGATCGTCAAGTTAGCGCGCCCTACCGGCGGCGCGGTTTCCGCCGACGCCGACCAGCAGGCTGTCCACGTCGGCCTTGGTCGTCGGGCGCGACAGCAGATAGCCCTGGCCGCGGTCGCACTGGAGAGCGCGGACGCGGGCGAGCTGCGCCTCCGTCTCGATGCCTTCGGCGACCAGGCGCATGCCGTGCTCTTTGCCGAACGCGACCGCTTGCGCCAGATCCTCGGCGTGCGCGCCCTGGGTCTCCTGCACGAGGGTCTGGTCGACCTTCAGCTCGGTCGCCTGCAGGGCGATGACCTGCTCCCGCGACGCATAGGCGGCCCCGAAATCGTCGACCGAGATGTTGACGCCGAGCCCGCTCAGCCGGTGGACGGTGTCGATCGCCTCGGGAACCTGGGTCACCGGCGTGGTCTCGGTCACCTCGAGCGTCAGCAGGCGCGGCGCGAGCGAGAACTCATCGAGCAGCCCGGCGACCGTGTCGACGATCGCCGCTGTCCGCAGCTGCAGGATCGACACGTTGACCGCGACCTCGATCGGGTGCCCGTGGTTCTGCCAATCGCGCGCGGCGTGGCAGCCGAGCCGCAGCATCACATCGCCGATCCCGCCGACCAGCCCGAGACGCTCGGCCATCGGGATGAACTCGCCGGGAGAGATCAGTCCGAACCGCGGGTGGACCCATCTGCTCAGCGCCTCCGCCCCGACGACCGCTCCGTTCGCGAGCGAGAACTGCGGCTGGAACAACGCGATGATCTCACCGCGACCCGCCGCCGCAGGGAGGTCATGCTCCAGCAGCGCGAGGCGATCCTCAGTGCGCACGGTAGACCTCCCGACTCGTTCGAACCGTCCTAGTTTCCCGCATCGGCGAGGAAGGGCGGGGGCGTTGGCAAACGGGGCGCAATGTTGTAAGATTTGCGGCCACCTCCCCGTGGGCGACGTCAGTCCACCCAGATCCCGTTCACGAACAGCGCCGTGTCGAGCGCGAGGAGGACCAGGCCCGCCGCGAACACCGTGCGGAAGATCCAGCGCCGCCGGGCATCGGTCGCGGTCGTCGCGACCAGGAGCGTCAGGGGGAACAGCACGACCGTCGAGCGGGCGATCGAAAGGTACGTGGTGCTCGTCATCATGGCGACTGCGGTCAAGCCGACGTAGGTGGCGAACGCCCACTGGCGGCGGCGGAGCATGACGATCAGGCCCGTGACGATGAGAGCGGCGAAGACCAGGTCGAGGGCATTCTGGAGGGTGTGCGGCCACGGCGGGACGAAGATCGACGCGACGGTGTCGCCCAGCGCGGTCCACGGCCAGGTGAACGCGCGGTGCCAGCCTGTGTGCTGCGCGGTGAACCACGCGGCCGGATCGGCCGTCCAGGCCCAGAGCGCCGCCCAGTAGCCGAGAATGCCTGCGGAGCCGATCGCTGCGGTGCCGACGGCCTTTGCGAGGAAGGGCTCGCCGCGGCCGCGGAGGCGGACGGCGACCGCGACCGCGAGACCGGCGATCAGGAAGACACCGTTGATCCGGGTGGCGGACGCGCACGCGGCGAGCGCGCCGGCCTGCCACCCGCGGCCACGCTCGGCGCACAGCCACGCGCCGACGGCGAAGACGGCGAACAGGGCCTCCGAATACGGGGCCACCAGGAACAGCGCGTAGGGGCCGAGCACGAACAGCAGGGTCGCGGCGACCGCGACCCGGTCGCCGTGGCGGCGGTACGCGAGCCGCCACACCAGGAGCGATGCCGCCAGCGACGCGATCCCGGCGACCACCTCCAGGGCGATCACCACCTGCGCGTGGTCGGGGTGCGGCAGCCCGACGGCGGCGAGGGCGACGCGGGCCGCCGCGGGATAGCCGGGGAAGAACGCCGACCAGGTGGGGCCGGTACCTGGTCCGACGTAGCCGTGGAGGGCGATCGATCCGAAGTAGACGCTGTCCCAGTGGAAGAACAGGGCGGCGGGCGACACGGCTGCGGCGTGGCCGCTCAGCACCAGTACGACGGCGCGCACCACCAGCGCCCAGCCGACGATCGCCGCGTGCGCGGCCGTCCACAGCGTGACGGGCACGACGACGCCCCTCGACCGCAGCCGGCCGGCCAGCCGGGCGCCGATCGCGAGCGGACGTTCGGACGTTCGCGCGCTCGTCAAATCGGCGTCTTCTGCAGGATGATCACCACTGTTCCATCCAACCGGAGCGACCTCCCGAAGGGGCAGGAGTCGCCGTTTGTTCACCATCGAAAGCGCTCAGAGAACGCCTCCACGTGCCCGGTCGGGGTGAGACCGCCCCTCAGTTCCCCTTCGTGCAGGTCTGCTGCGCCGCGGTCTGGCCGGTGACGGACGAGGGCAGCGCCACTGCGGTGGAGGTCGGAGCGGGTGTCGGGACGGCCGCCGTGCCGGTCGCGACCGCCGCAGGCGGGCTCGACGCGGTGGGCGCCGAGGTCGGCGCAGGAGGCGAAGTCGCCCCGGGAGTCGGCGTCGGGGTGGCGCCTGGCGCAGTGACCGTGCCGGACCCGAGCGTCCCGGTGAGCGTCACCGGCGCGTCGTTCTCCAGCGCGGTCTTGAGCACCCTCGCGGCGTAGGTCGCGGGGACCACCCGGTTCGGGTCGGCCGGGTCGGCGACCGCGGGATACTGCAGGAAGACGATGTTCGAGAGGCTGACGCTCTTGAGGGTCAGCGCCAGGGACACCAGGGTCGTCGGCTGGGTCAGCGTGTCCGAGAGCTGCACGTTGCTCACCGCGGCGTGGGCGAGCTGGAAGAGCGTGATCGGGTTGCCGAGGACGCCCGCGCTCGTCATCTTCCGCAGCAGCGCGGACAGGAAGAGCTGCTGGTTGCTGATCCGGCCCAGGTCGCTGCCATCCCCGATGCCGTGGCGGCTGCGGACGAAGGCGAGCGCCTGCGGGCCGACGAGGGTCTGCGAGCCGGCCGGCAGTTTCAGGCCGACGTAGGGGTCGTCCAGCGGAGTCGCCAGACAGACGGTCACGCCCCCGATCGCGTTCGACATCGCGATCACGCCGTCGAAGCTGATCAGTGCGGCGTCGCTGATCGTCAGTCCGGTCAGCTTCTCCGCGGTGAGGACGGTGCACGAGAGGCCGCCGCGCGACAGCGTCGTGTTGAACATCGCCTCATCGGTGGCCGGGACCGTTCCGCCGTTCGGGTCCGGGCACTCCGGGATCGGCACCATCAGATCGCGCGGGATCGAGATCACCTCGGCGTGCTGGTGATCGGCCGAGACGTGCAGCACCATCGTCACGTCGTTGCTGCCCGCCCCTGAACTGCCCGCGAGCTCGTCCTTCGTGGCGAACTGGCCGCCCTGCCCGGTGCGGGTGTCGGTGCCGGCGAGGAGGACGTTCACCGCACCGCTCTCGGCGCCGACGCTCGCGACGTTCTGAACGGTCAGCGACTTGCCCTTCGCGGTCACCAGGTGGATGCCGGGCTTGATCGAGCGCACGGTGTCGAGCACGGCGTAGGCGGCCACGCTCGCCGTGCTCACCAGACCGACCGTCACCAGCACGACCAGGAACCGCAGGACGACGGTCCGCGGCCGCCGCCGGGGCAGGCGGCCGTGGCGAACCGCGACGCCGTGCGAGCGGCGAGGCCGCCGCAGCGGCGCCTCCTCCGGAAGCGCGCGCGAGCGCTGTGGGTGATTCACATCTGGAAAGTAACAAACGGAGCCTGTGCCAGGCACCGCCTGAACACTGTGAAACATCAAACGATCCACGGATCGTCCACCCCAGAACGAGGGAGGGCCGGCTACCCGGCCGCGCGGTTCTTCCGCCGCCGCACCGACGAGGCCGTCCCGCGCAGGAACATCCACGCCGCGTAGACGATCAGCAGCACGCCGGCCGCCGGGAGCACCCACGAGCGCTGGCTCTGGTCGAGCGCGCTGTTGACGTAGCCGATCAGCGGGACGCTGTACCAGACCACGCCGCGCACCTGCGCGGGCACGACGGGAGGGTCCGCCTCGGCGTTGTTGTCACCCTTGGTCGTGAAGGTCATGCCGTTCGTGGTGGAGGTCGTGATCGCGATCACGCGGTGCGAGACGACCTCGGGGTCGCCCGACCGGAGCTGGTAAGTCATCACGTCGCCGACGCGGATGTCGTGGACGGCCTCAGGCTTCACCACGACCAGCGTCCCCGGTGGAAGGGTCGGCTCCATCGACGCGGTCAGGACGGTCACCGGGGTCGCGCCCGCGGCCCGCGGGATGACGATGACCACCGCCGCGACGAACAGCACCAGGCCGAGGAGGCCGACACTGAGGCCCGTGACGACGTACTGCAGCAGCGACCGGGTCGGGCGCGGTTCGGCCCCTCTCACGATGAGACCTGGGCTCACGGTGTCACCTGCCTGAGGAAGAAGGACTGGATGGAAGCGCCGGCGGTGCATGTGGTGGTGGTGAGCTGACCTCCCCCGCCCGCCGCGGCGGTGGCGCAGAGGGTGGCTTTGTTCCCGTTGCCGTTGCCGTTCCCGTTGCCGCTGTTGCCGCTGATGGTGGCGCTGACCTGGAACGAGCCGTCCGACTGCACGACGAATGTCCACTGGGACGATCCGTTCGCGCTGTTCGGAGCGGAGGTGACGCTCACCGGCGCTGTGCGGGAGCCGGCCCACACGTACTGACCGCTCGCCGGTACGGGGAGGGCGGAGGTCACGGTCGCCGTGGTCCCGGAGGACGTGGTCAGGAGCCACGCCTGACCGTCGATGACGGGGCCGACGCACGCCGACTGGGTCAGCACGCTCCCGTCCGCGATCGGCGCCGGAACGGTGACGCACTGGCCGCTGGCGGCGTTCACGAGCTGGTACCAGGAGCCCGAGGTGTAGGAACCCGCGGCCGAGACCGGCGCGGAGGGGGCGGAGACGTTTCCGGCGGCGTCCGACGCGGTCACGGTGTAGCGGTGCAGGCCCACCGTGAGACCGGTGTCGGTGTACGTCGTGGTGGCGCCGGCCACGGTGGCGATCGCCGCGCCGTCACGGTAGACGGTGTACGCGCTGACACCCACGTTGTCGGTGGCGGAGAACGACAGCGTGGCACTGGAGCCGGTCGTGCCGGTCAGGGTCACGGTCGGCGCGCCCGGCGCGGTCCGGTCGGCCAGCACGCTCGCGGCCGGGGAGGTGAGCCCGACGGCGTCGCGCGCGACGACGCTGTAGATATAAGAGGTGTTCGCCGCGGGGCCCGTGTCGGTGAAGGACGTGGCCGTGGTCGAGCCGATCGGGGCGGGGGTGCCGGAGCGGTACACGTCGTACGCGGCCACGCCCACATTGTCGGTCGCGGCCGTCCAGGAGAGCGCTACGGCGCCCGCCGCCCCGGTTCCCGCGGTCAGCCCGGCCGGAGCGGTCGGCGCGATGTCGTCGACGAACGTCTGCGCGATGCCGGCCGAGGCCGAGCCGGACCACACCGTCCCGGCCGCCACCGTCGCGGTGAAGACGGGGTGCACGGCGGAGCCGCTGGCGATGCCAGGCGCCGAGGCTACATTCATGGACTCCCGGACGCAGAAGGCGTACGAGCCGCCGGCGGCGAGCGTGCCCGTCGTCGGCGCGGCGATCGCGAGCGCCGCGAGCGTCCCCGTGACGGCGCCGGCGGGTACGGTGGCGGACGCCGTGCACGCAGATGCCGCCGCGACCGGCCAGACGCTCACCGCGACGGCGGCCGCCAGCGCGGTCGATGTCCCGGCCGCCAGCCCGACGGACGAGCGGAAGGATGTGTCCACGTTGCCGGTGTTGGTCACGACCACCCCGCCCGTCGTGGACGCGTGTCCTGTCTTGAACACTGTGTCGAACGGCTGCGCGATGCTCACGCCCACGGAGACGGTGGCGGCGGTGATCGCACCGGCCTTCGTGGCGGCGACGCCGTTCCAGAGCGCATACGTGCCCGCTCCCGGCATCAGGAGGAACGTGACCAGCGCCGCACCGCCGGCGGCCAGGGGAAGGGCGAAGCGCTTCATGTCTCTTCGCACCTCCCCCGGCTCCGCTCGTCCTTGGGTCCGCCCGCGTTACTGCTGGGCCAGCTTGAACCCGAGCGCGCTCAGGTCGACGGTGCCCCCCTGCGCGACCGTGCCGCTCGTCGTGGAGTCGAACGGCAGCGTCACGGAGACGGTCAGCACCTTCGCGCCGGTGGTCCCGCTGACGGTGTAGGTGTTGGCCGCGGCGCCCGCGGTGACGCCGGTCGGCAGCGGCGTGCCCACGGTGACGGTCATCCCGCTGGTGAGCGCGGTGACCAGCGCGGCGCTGGCCGGCGTGCTGTCCCCCGCCTTGATCGACGCGGGGTCGACGCTGAGGATGGCGGAGAGGTTCTCGCCGGTGGCGGTGATGTCCACCTTCTGCGTGAAGGTCAGGACGTCGCCCGGGACGGCGCGGAAGGCGGCGATGCTCGGGATCGCGGTGGCCGCGCCGGAGCCGTGGGCGACGCTCCACGTGCCGGCGGCGGCGTCGGCAGCGATGGTCATCGTTCCGGACTGGACGGAGCCGGCCGCGGCGCTGGCCGAGCCGTTCCACAGCGCGAAGGTGCCCGCGCCGCTGAGGAGAAGGAGGATACCGGCTGCGCCGGCGATCGCGCCCTTGGCGAACCTGTTCATGGGGCCGTGCTCACAATCTGTTCGGGACGTCGTCCGGAACAGCGCAGGGGTGAGCACACGTGCGACGACGCACGTGTGTTGCGGCCCTGACGTCGCTAGGTCGACGTTCGAGCGGAAGCCCTCCGGTCACCCGGAGGGTGGTGCACGAGGGGAGGGTCGGGTTCCACTCGGTAGGCCACCCGCGACCGGATTTTCGGGTGGGTCACGTCGGCCTGACTCGGAGAATAGCGGTCCTCATATTGGAGGACAAGAATGTCCGCGCACCCAGATCAGGGGTCACGCCGCGGTGGCATGCGGCGCGGGACGATTCAGTGGGTGTTCAGGCGGCAGCCTTCATCAGACCCAGCCGGCTGAGGATCCCGTCGACGATCGCCTCGGGCTCCGCGGCGATGTCGACCGTCACGGCCGCCTCGTCCGCCTGCGGCGGCTCGAGGGTGCGGAGTTGGGAGTCCAGCATCCCGGGCTTCATGAAGTGGCCGCTGCGCGCGGCGATGCGGCTCTCCAGCAGTTCGCGCGTCCCGGCCAGGTACGCGAAGACCACGCCCCTCCCACGGAGGACGTCGCGGTAGCGCCGGGCGAGCGCCGAGCAGGCGACCACCAGCGGCCGGCCGGCCGCGGCGCCGTCGCGGACGCGCTCCGCGATCGCCGCGAGCCAGGGAGCACGGTCGTCGTCGTCGAGGGGGACGCCGGCGCTCATGCGCTCGACGTTGCGGGCGGGGTGGAGGCTGTCGCCCTCCAGCAGCTCCCAGCCCAGTCTGTCGGCGAGGAGGGCTGCGACGGTGGACTTGCCGCAGCCCGCGACACCCATGACGACGATCGTGCTCACCTGGCTCGCGGTCATGTCAGCCCCCGATCACCAGGGCGATCACCAGGGTCCCGGCGAGGCCCACGACGGAGGCGATGCACTCGAGGACGGTCCAGCTGCGCAGCGTCTGCGGGATGCTGAGGCCCAGGTACTCCTTGACCAGCCAGAACCCGGCGTCGTTGACGTGCGAGAGGAACAGCGAGCCGGAGCCGATCGCGAGCACCAGCAGCGACACCATCGGGGTCGAGAGGTGGGCGGTGAGCGGCACCATGATGCCCGCCGCCGTGACGGTCGCGACCGTGGCCGAGCCGGTGGCGACGCGGATCAGGGCCGCGATGAACCAGGCGAGGAGCAGGATGCCGATGCCGCTGCTGCCGTGCGCGAAGGACGCGATGACCTGACCGATGCCGGTGTCGACGAGCACCTGCTTGAAGCCGCCGCCGGCGCCGACGATGAGCAGGATGCCCGCGATGGGAGGCAGCGACGAGGCGAGGCTCGCCTGCAGCGACTTGCGGTTCATGCCGCCGGGGAGGCCGAGCAGGAAGAAGCCGGCGAGCACCGCGATGGTGAGCGCGATGGCCGGGGTGCCGAGGAAGTCGAGGATCGTCTTCCACTCGGCGGTGCTCTTCGGTGCGGTGATGTCCACGAGGGCCTTGCCGAGCATCAGCACGACGGGCAGCAGGATGCTGATCAGCGCGAGCGCGAAGGACGGGCGCTTGCGGTCGGCCGCGGCCTGCGTCGCGTCGGCGGCCTCGCCCTCGGTGCCGAGGAAGAGGCCGGGGACGTCCACCTGCACCCACTTGGCGGCGAAGCGGCTGAACACCGGGCCGGCGAGGATGATGACCGGGATGGCGACGAGCACGCCGAAGGCGAGCGTGACGCCGAGGTTCGCGCCCAGCGCGCCGATGGCCACCAGCGGGCCCGGGTGCGGGGGCACCAGGCCATGCATGGCCGAGAGGCCGGCGATGGCGGGGAGGGCGACGCGCATCAGCGGCAGCCCGGAGCGGCGGGTCACCAGGATGATGACCGGGATGAGCAGCACGAGGCCGATCTCGAAGAACATCGGCAGGCCGATGATCGCGCCGACGAGACCCATCACCCAGGGCAGGGCGCGGACGCTCGTGCGGGAGACCAGCGTGTCGACGATGCGGTCGGCTCCGCCGGAGTCGGCCAGCAGCTTGCCGTACATCGCGCCGAGGGCGATGAGGATGCCGACGCTTCCTTCGGTCGCGCCGAAGCCGGTGATGAAGCTCGTCGTGGCGACGTCGGCGGCCATGCCGGCGACCAGGCCGGTGACCAGCGAGCCGAGCAGGAGGGAGAGGAAGGGATGGATCCGCAGCCAGGTGATGAGCACCACGATGACGGCGACGCCGACGACGGCGGCGAGGATCAGCTGGGGCTCCGAGGAGGCGGGGTGGGGCGCGGGCGGGGCGGCGGCTGCGGAGACGGCAGCTGCGACGCGGAGCGCGCTTGCGGGAAGGGTGATCATGAGCATCCTTGGTCGTGACGGTACGTGTGCTGGGCCACCTTACATATAAATCAGGTTAATTAGAAAATCTGTGCACTTTCGTATGCATTAATGAGTGTAACCCCGCGTTTGTTCGCACGTAAGGAATCCTCGATAATGAGGCCATGTCTCCCACGGACTCCCTGCACGAGCTCGCCATCGAGTCCGTCGGCCGCCGCATCGTCACCGGCGAGATCGCGCCCGGCTCGGTACTGACGCCGGAGGGCCTCGGCATCTCGCGCACGGTGCTCCGCGAGTGCATCCGCGTCCTGGAGGCCCTCGGCCTGGTCCAGGCACGCCGGCGCCGGGGCACCGTCGTCCAGCCGGACACCGCGTGGCGTGTCCTCGACCCGCGCGTCATCGCCTGGCGCCTCGACGGCCCGGACCGGCTCGCCGCTCTCGGCAACCTCAGCGAGCTGCGCCTGGCGATCGAGCCCGTCGCGGCCCGCCTGGCCAGCACGCGTGCGACCCCCGAGCAGTGCGGGGCGCTGACGGAGGCGATCGTCGGCATGGCCTCCACGCAGCGCGCCGCCGACCACGGCGAGTACCTGGCCTACGACCAGGCCTTCCACCGCATCCTCCTTGAGGCCTCCGGCAACCCGAACTTCCGCGCCCTGAGCAAGGCGGTCGTGGAGGCGCTCTCCGGCCGGACGACGCACGCGCTCATGCCGCACACGGCCAACCCGGAGGCCATCCGGCTGCACGAGGAGGTCGCGGGCGCGGTGCGCGCGGGCGACGGGGCGCGAGCCGAGGCGGCGATGCGCGCGATCGTCGAGGAGGCGGACGCGGCGGTGCAGGCGATGGCGCACGGGGAGGACTGAGGCCGCCGCGGCCTCACGGCCCCGAGTTCGACACGTCGTGCTCCAGCTGCTTCAGGTGGTCTCCGAGCGTGCCGCCCACGGCCGGGTAGGACTTCACCGGGTCCGGTGACGACGCGCCTCCGCCGGCCATGGTGCCGAGGGCGATCGCGATGACCACCGCGATGAGGGCGACGCACGCGACGAGTATCCACAGGATTCCGCGGCGGAGGCCGCGCAGGGGGCCGGGCAGGCGGGAGCTCGTGGCCGTCGGCCGGGGCGGCACAGGCTCCTTGCGGGCGCCCGGGAGGAGGGCGGTCGGGGCCGTGGGCTCGCGGGCTTCGGGCGGCTCCGTCGGGAGCAGGAGGGTGGGTTCCAGCCCGTCGTCGTCGACCGCCGGGGCCGCGTCCCGCGCCAGCAACCCCGCGAGTTGCTCCGCCACCACGGCCGCTGTGGGGCGGTGATCCGGCTCACGGGTGACCATCGAGCGGATCAGGCGACGCCACTCCGGATCGAGCGTCTCCGGTACGTCCGGGTCGCGCGACAGGCGCGCGACAGCGGACTCCACGCCGCTGCCCGGGAACTCCCGCGTGCCGGTCAGGCACTCCAGCAGGACCAGGCCGAGCGAGTACACGTCGCTCGGCGGCCCGACCGGCCGGCCCGCGGCCTGCTCGGGGCTCAGGTAGCTCGCCGTGCCGATCACGAACCCGGTCGAGGTGATGCGGGCGTCGTCGACGAGGCGGGCGATGCCGAGGTCCGTGAGCTTCGCGTGCACGCCGGAGGACGTCGCGCTCGGGAGCAGGATGTTGGCCGGGGCGATGTCCCGGTGCACGACGCCCCTGCCGTGGATGTAGGCGAGCGCGCTTGCGACGTCCAGGCCGAGCGCGGCCACGGCGTCGGCGGGCAGCGGCCCCTCCTTCAGGCGAGCGCCGACGTCCGTGCCGTCCACGAACTCCAGGATCAGGACGCCGCGGCCCTCGTCGTCGGAGGTGGTGTCGAAGAGGGTGACCAGCGACGGGTGCGACAGGTTCGCGAGCAGCCGGACCTCGCCCTTCTGCCGGCGCAGGTCGTCGGCGGACGCGAACTCGCGACGGAAGACCTTGAGGGCGACGTCGCGGCCGAGGAGCTCGTCGTGGGCGCGGTAGACCTCCGCCATGCCGCCGGAGCCGACGCGCTGCAGCAGGCGGTAGCGGCCGGCGATGCGGCGGACGTCAGGCGTCGTCTCCGCCGGTGTGCGGCCCGTCCCGCTCATCCGCCGTCACCGCCGTCCTTGCCGCCGTCCTTGCCCTTGCCCTTCTTGTCCGGAGGGCTCGGATGCTGTTGCTGTTGCTGGAGTTGCTGGAGCTGCTGCTCCAACTGAGCCCGCTCGGCAGCGGCCCGAAGCTCGGTGAGGTCGGCCTTGACGGCCGCGAGCGACGTCGCGATCGCGTCGTGCCGGGCGGCGGAGATGGTTCCGGCCTTGAGCGCGGCGTCGTTGCGCTGCTGCAGGGACGCGACCTGGGCCAGCGCGCCGGCGTAGTCCTTCCCGTTCGCGGCGGTGGCCACGTCGAGCACGCCGTGCTGCAGCGCGCTCGCCGTGTCCGCCGAGTACGTCCCTCCCCCGGCGCAGCCGGACAGACCGAGCGCGAGGGCGACGCCGGCGGCCGCGATGGGTAGTCGTCTCATAGCCCAGAAGACAGTAGACGCCGAACCGCCGGATGTCGAGTCCGGGCGAGCGCGCCGCAGTGCAGGCGGAATGCGCGTCCCTGACATCGTGCACACCAAGGACGGTCCCCGCACGAGCACGGTGCCCAGCCCGTTGACGAAACGCTTTGCAGGGAGTTCGGTGTGAGCATGATCGCACTCATCATCGTCCTGCTCGTCATCTGGCTCGTCCTCGCCATCCTCGGCTTCGCCATCAAGGGGCTGATCTGGCTGGCGATCCTCGGAATCGTCTTCTTCGTCATCACCGCCATCGTCGGCTGGATGCGGCGCGGCGCGTCGCGGAGCTAGCGGGCGCGGGTCGCGCGGCCGATCGCGCCGCGCGACCTCACCCGATCACCGGATCGCGTCGACCGCCGACAGCACCACCCCGCCCAGCGCGACGGCGGCCATCGCGCAGAACAGCAGCCCCAGCACCACCAGCCGCGCCCGGCGGAGCGGGATGGCCGCGCGGGCGAGTCCCATCGCGGCCAGGACCAGCAGCACCAGCCCGGCGGCGCCGAGGGCGACGCCCGCCCGCATCCCGCTCAGCGGGAGGAGGACGGCGAGCGACGCGGCGGCGAGCAGAACGCCGAGCCCCAGCCATTCACGGCCGGGGGAGTGCACGTGAGCGTGCTGGGCATCGTCCCGCGGGGGTTCGGGACGGCGGATGCTGCTGTGAATCTGGTCCACCTGCATGCACCGATTGTCCGCGACTGGGAATCCCGGACGACCCCTTGACAACGGATTCATCCGTGCTGGAGCACAATCGCATCGGCGCCGCCGGTTGGACGAACGACCTCCTGTCGACAAGGCTGGTGACATGACCTACGTACCGAACCCGTCCCGCTACGACCGGATGGTGTATCGCCGCACCGGACGCAGCGGTCTCGACCTGCCCGCGCTGTCGCTCGGGCTCTGGCACAACTTCGGCGACGACCGCCCGTTCGAGACGCAGCGCGCGATCGTCCGCCGCGCGTTCGACCTGGGGATCACGCACTTCGACCTCGCCAACAACTACGGGCCTCCGTACGGCGCCGCCGAGGTCAACTTCGGCCGCATCCTGCGCGAGGATCTGCGGCCGTACCGCGACGAGCTCGTGGTCTCGTCGAAGGCCGGCTGGGACATGTGGCCCGGCCCGTACGGCCAGGGCGGCGGGAGCCGCAAGTACGTTCTCGCGAGCCTCGACCAGTCGCTGTCGCGGCTCGGCCTCGACTACGTCGACATCTTCTACTCGCACCGTCCCGACCCGAGCACGCCGCTCGAGGAGACGATGCAGGCGCTCGACACCGCGGTCCGCAGCGGGAAGGCACTCTACGTGGGCATCTCCTCCTACGGCGAGGAGGACACCCGGCGTGCGGCGGAGATCCTCCGCGAGCTCGGCACACCGCTGCTCATCCACCAGCCCAGCTACTCCATGCTGAACCGCTGGATCGAGACCGAGGGCCTGCTCGACGCTGCCGGCGAGCTCGGCGTCGGCGTGATCGGCTTCACCGCGCTCGCGCAGGGGATGCTGACCGGCAAGTACCTGGACGGCGTGCCCGAGGACTCTCGCGCGGCGGCCGGCACATCGTTCGACGCGGACTGGCTCACCGACGAGGCGGTGGAGCGCCTGCGCGGCCTCAACGCGATCGCGGAGCGCCGCGGGCAGACTCTCGCCCAGCTCGCGCTGGCCTGGGCGCTTCGCGACCCGCGCGTCACCTCCCTGGTCATCGGCGCCAGCAGCGTCGCCCAGCTCGAGCAGAACGTCGGCGCGCTGGACAACCTGGAGTTCACGCCGGAGGAGCTCGCGGCGATCGACGAGCTCGCCGTCGACGCGGGCGTCGACCTGTGGGCCGGCGCGCGGCGCGGGGAGCTGTAACCCGATCCTCTACCACGGCCGGGCCGCGGCGTTAATCCCCTGCCCCGGATTCGCGCGCCCACGTACTGTTCCAACCAGCACGCTGGATGCGGCGGAGCGTGGATCACGGACACCCCGTCTTCCCGGCGTGTGTGGGGCGGATCCCGGGCGGCAGGGCCAGCGCGCCCGCCACCCGGGATCCAGCACCTCCGTCGGCGCCGGCCGTTCCACTGAACGGAAGGCCGACGTGTGAAATATGTGGTTTCGCAGCCGGTGTTCAGGGTCTCCCCGGGGACGTCTGGTTGGCTGGAATCGGCACCGTGCGTGCGCACAGGAAACGGGGGTGGGATGAGCGCGCTGACAGCGACAGAGCGCGAGGCCGCCGGCCCGCCGCTTCGCGCGATCCGGCCGTGGACCATCGCGGTCGCGTTCGGTCTGCTCGCCACCGTGATCTGCGCGGCCGGGAGCTGGATCCCGTCGCTGTGGGGCGACGAGGCGGCCACCCTGCTTTCGGCGCGGCGGCCGGTGTCGACGCTCATTCCGATGCTGTTCCACGTCGACGCGGTGCACGGGCTCTACTACCTGGCCATGCACGGCTGGATCCGGATCGCGGGCGAGAGCCCGTTCGCCCTGCGCCTGCCGAGCGCCGTGGCCATCGGCTTCGCCGTCGCCGCGGTCACGCTGCTGGCCGGGCGCCGGGGCGGCCCGAAGGCGGCGATCGTCGCCGGCCTGGTCGCGTGCGTACTCCCCCGCATGACCTACGCGGGAGAGGAGGCGCGATCGTTCGCGTTCACGGCGGCCGCCGCAGGCTGGCTGACCCTGCTGTTCGTCTGGCTGATCGACGGCGGTGGACGTTCGGCCCCCGCCTCGGTGCGCCGCACCTGCTGGGCGGTCTACGCGGCGGGCATGGCCCTCACGTCGTACCTCTTCCTCTATACGCTGACGCTCCTCATCGCACACCTCGGCGTCCTGCTGCTCTCGCGGGCCTCCCGGCCGACGCTGCGCGCCTGGCTGATCGCGGCCGGCTGCGCCGTCGTCGCCCTGTCGCCGCTCGCCCTGCTCGCCTACTTCGAACGCAGTCAGATCGGCTACCTCGCCGATCAGCCCCTCGACCCGTCGAGCCTGGTGTGGCAGCCGTGGTTCGACAACGGCTGGGTCGCACTCGTGGCGTGGGCGCTGATCCTGCTTGCGATCGGCGCCTGGGCCTGGCAGCGCCGGGATCCCGGTGCGGACGACGTGCGTCCGGTCGCTGCGCCCCTCCCGATCGGCGCCACGCTCGTCGGCGCGACCTGGCTCATCCTGCCGACCGGGGCGATGCTGCTGGTCAACCTCGTCTTCCCGATGTACACCGGGCGCTACTCGACCTTCGCCGCCCCTGCCGCCGCGCTGCTCATCGCGGAGGGCCTGCTCGTCCTCGGCCGGTTCGTCGCCGGCCGCAGCGCGATCCCCGCCATCGCGGCGACCGGCGCCGGCGCGCTGCTGTTCGTCGCCATCAGCACGCCCGCCTACCTGAACCAGCGCGGACCGTACTCGAAGAACGACTCGGACTGGTCGGAGGTCAGCAGCGCGATGGCGTCGGTGCGGCAGCCGGGCGACGCGGTCGTGTTCGACGAGTCGACCCGGCCGTCGCAGCGGCCGCGGCTCGCGATGCGCACCTACCCCGCCGGCTTCGCGGGTGTCGACGATCCCACGCTGCGGACCATCTACTCCCACAACATCGGCTGGGCCGACAAGATCTGGACCGTCCCCGAGGCCGCCGCGCGCGGTCGCTTCGACGGCGTCACGCGGGTGTGGCTGATCGAGAACGACATCGACGGCCGACTGCGCAGCTACGGTCTGGCCGACCTGAAGGCGCTCGGCTTCCACGAGACCGGGCGCACCGTCCCCACGCACCGGAGCATGCTCATCGAGCTGACGCGGTCGAACTGAAGCGCGGGCCCGCTGGAAAGGCACTCGGCAGGGCTGCCACCGCCGCCTAAGCTCGGACCATGAGGGAAGCCGTCTCGCAGCACGGCGTCGGCGAGCGCGGCGCCGCGGATCGTCTCTCGCGGCGGCTGCGTGCGGCCTCCGTGGAGTCGCTCGCCCTCGGCGCCGGCGGCGCGGCGTTCGTCGCCGTCGGCCTGGTCGCGTTCCTCGTCTTCGCCGGGCACGACCTCTCCATCTCCGGCGGAGGCTCGGTCGGCCAGTTCGCGGCGATCGCCTGCTGCGTCGTGACCCTGGTCGCCTACGGCGGCGGACGGATCGCGACGTGGAGCATCCCCTGGTACAGCCGCCCCAAGGAGCACCGCTCCCGGATCGGCGCCGCGATCGAGGTGTTCGACTCGCTCGCCATCGCCGTCGCGCACGCCGTCGTGGTGCTCCTGCTCTGGACGGTGCTGAGCGACGTGCTCGCCCGCAGCTTCCAGGACGCCCAGGTCTTCGCCATCCCGGCCACCCTGCTGGTCGGCACGGCCGCCGCCGTCACCGGATACTACGTGTTCCTGGCGGCGGCGAACATGAACCCGCTGCTGCTGTCGGCGGTGCTGGCGGTGTTCCTCGTCGTCGGCGCGCTGACGAGCATGCTGACCGCGTCGAACCCGCACTGGTGGAAGCAGAACCTCAGCGTGCTGGGGATCACGGACGACTGGTCGTCGGCGACCTTCAACCTCACCGTGATCGTGGGCGGCGTCCTCGTCACGGCCATCGCCCGCTACGCCACCGACAGCGGGCCCGACCGGCGTCCGAGCCGCGGCGAGCTCCAGGTGCGCGCCGCCCTGGTCGTCGTCGGCGCGATGCTCGCCTGCGTCGGGCTGTTCCCGGTGAATCACTTCTTCCTGCTGCACAACACGGCCGCCACCGGGATGGCTGTCGTCTTCTGCGTGCTCGCGGTCGGGATCCGGTGGGCGATGCCGCGCCTCCCTCGCGCCTTCTACGTCCTCGGCTGGGTGTTCATCGGCGTGATCGTCCTGGTCGCGCTGTTCTTCGCGGTGGGCTACTACAACCTGACGGCCGTGGAGCTGGTCGCGGCCGTTCTGATCTTCAGCTGGATCATCGTGTTCCTGCGGGTGAGCGTCGCGGCGCGGAGCGAGCCCGATCCGTCACCCTGACGGGGGCTTGCCAGTGAATCCCGTGTCAATTTCGACCCGCGCCGGCTCGCCCGGAGCGCCGACCCGGCCGTCCGGGCTGCGACGGGACTCTCCGCTGGGCCATTGGCGCCTCCGTGGAACCGCTCTCTCACGCCGACGCCGAATCCCCCGAACTGGGGTCGAGCACCCGGCCTGGTTTTCGGTTGCGACCTGATATAGCTCCCCATACGATGACTCCCGAACGGCGAACCCCCCACCCGCCGTGACCCCCAACCCACCCACCCGACGAAGTGGACCCCGGTCCAACAATCGAACGGAAGATTCATCTATGTCCGACATGCCACGGCACAGACTGTCCGCGCGCAAAACTCGAGGATTCCTGGCCGGCGCCGCAGCGCTGGCCACGATCGCGGTCACCGCCGGTGCGCTCGCGATCGGCTCGGCGGCCGCGAAGGCCGACACCACCGGCATTTTCCCCGATGATCTGAGCCCCCGCATCGCTGCGGCCTCCGACACCGGCTCCGTCGTGCTCGGCGTGAAGTTCGCGCCGACTCGGGCGGGCAACGTCACCGCCCTCCAGTACTACCAGGGCCCGAAGAACTCGGGCATCACCACCGCGACCCTGTGGTCGGCCTCCGGAACGGCACTCGCGACCGCTTCCGTCCCCGCCAACCGCACGGTCGGCTGGCACACGGTCCCGCTCGCCAAGCCGGTCGCGGTGAAGGCGGGCTCCAGCTACGTCGCCTCCTACCTCGCGACGAAGGGCAACTACGCGGTCACCCAGAACGCGCTGACCAAGGCGAGCACCGTCGGCGGCTTCGCACTCCCCGCGAACGCGGGCGTGTACCGCTACAGCGGGACGAACGCCTTCCCCACGAGCACCTACAAGGGCTCGAACTACATGGCGGACATCGTGTTCTCGGCCACGGGCACGGGCTCGACCACGCCCACCCCGACGCCGACCGCCACCACCACCCCGCGGCCGACGCCGACGCCGACGACCACGCCGACGCCGGTGAACACCCCGACCGCCACCCCGACGCCGACTCCGACGCCGACGACCACGCCCACGCCCACGCCGCCCGCGTCGGGCACCGGGCTCACGGCCCTCGGCCGGAGCTTCCCGTCGCCGTCGACCACCGGCGTGCCGGCCGGCACGGCGCTGACCCCGTACACGGGTCCGTGCACCATCCAGACGCCGAACGTCGTCATCGACGCCAAGGTCGTCAACTGCTACCTGCGCGTCCTGGCCAAGGGCGTCGTGATCACCCGGTCGCAGATCAACGGAGGCGTGTACGCCGACTACAACGACAACGTCGGGTCGTTCACGATCTCCGACAGCCTCGTGGACGCGGGCAACTCGGCCGGCACCGGCATCGGTGACGCCTACTTCACGGCGACCCGCGTGCACGTGACCGGCGGCTCCCGCTCGATCAACTGCTACGCGGACTGCACCGTGCAGGACTCGTACGTGGCCGGCCAGTTCACCGACAACACCGGCGTCAACCACGAGTCCGGCATCCGGGTCAACACCAACAGCCACCTCATCCACAACACGATCGGCTGCACCGCTCCGGACGTGGCGCCGGACGCGGGCTGCTCGGCGGCGATCACCGGCTACCCGGACTTCGACCCGGTGCAGGGCAACGTCATCCAGAACAACCTGATCCTCGCCGGCTCCGGCGGCTACTGCTCCTACGGCGGCTCGACCGCGGGCAAGCCGTTCTCCGGACAGACGAAGAACATCACGTTCAAGGACAACATCTGGCAGCGCGGCACGGAGATGGGCGCGGGCAACCGCGGCTACGTCTGCGGCTACTGGGGCCCGATCACCTCGTTCGACATCAACGCGCCTGGCGCGGTGTGGTCGAACAACCTCTACGACGACGGAACGGCGGTCGCCCCGGCAAACTGAGTCACGGCGAACCGAGTCCGCGTCAGGGCTGCAAACGGGAGGCCTCCTTCACAGGAGGCCTCCCGTTTCGCGTTCACCACTGCACGAGCGTGAGCTCGCTGTAGAGGTAGTCGAGCGATCCGCCGTCGAGCTCCTTGCTGCGGATCATCTTCGGCCGGCCGCTCGCGAAGCCGCGGCCCACGCCGGGCGGCGTGAAGCCCAGCAGGCGGCGCTCGGCGAGAGTGACCGGGAGGCCGTGCCGCAGCAGGTGCGTGCCGACCCGGGGCCAGGCCCGCTCGAGCAGCGCGCGGTCTCCCCCGGCGTACAGCGGGACGGCGAAGACGGGCACCCGCTTGCGGCGCTCCCTTCGGTAGACGAGATAGGCGTACGAGCCCTCCGCCTCGACCAGGAGGTGCCGCGTCGCGGCGGCCTCACGATGATCGCGGTAGGCCTCCGCGTCACGACCCTCGAGCCGGCCCTCCAGCGCGACAGGGTCGTCGGTGACCCGGACGCCCCGCACCGGGCCGCGCGGCAGGTTCAGCAGGAGGCGTCCGGCGGTGTCGAGGTGACGGAAGCCGAGGCGCTCGTTCATCGCGATGACGTTGCCGCTCGGCGAGAAGTCGGTGAACACGAAGCCGCGCTGGCCCAGGAGCGCGCGGATCAGCCGGACGCTGTGCCCCCGGTGCTCCTCGAGGACGCAGAAGGCGGCGAGGTTGCAGATGTCGCGGAGCTCGCCCTCGAGCTCGCGGCGCGAGTAGACCGCCGCGTAGACGCCGAGGATGTCGTCACCCTGGACCAGCTGGAACCCGCGGTTGGGCGAGCGGCCGTCATCCCACGGCGGAAGCAGCAGCCGCGCCCAGCCGTCGCTGCTGACGCGGGGGTTGAGGTTCGCGTGCAGGAATCGTGCCACCGCGGGCGCGTCGCCGGAGGTGATCGCTCTGACCTCTGGCCCCCCGGCTGTCTCCACGAGACACACCTTAGCGGCGCTCCGGAGCCCGGGCGGATTCCCCGACCCGAATGCGTGCATTTCCCGCAACGCTGCACGCGTTTCCCGCTACTCTGGTGCCCTGACCGTCGCCGCGACGTCGCATGGGACAGCTGTAGGGGGGTTGCCGGTGCCGAGCGTCGTGATCGCCGCTCACAACGAGGAGCATGTCATCGGGGCCTGCCTCGACGCCCTCGCCGCCCAGGACCTCCCGGGGCCGCTGCAGATCGTGGTGAGCGCGAACGGCTGCACCGACAGGACCGCGGAGCTGGCCCGCGCCCGCGGCGCCGACGTCGTCGACCGCCCCGAGGCGGGGAAGCCGGGCGCGCTGAACGCCGGCGACGCCGTCGCCGCCTCCTTTCCCCGGATCTACCTCGACGCCGACATCGTCCTGCCGCCGCACGCCGTCTCCGCCCTGGTGACGCGGCTCTCGGAGACGCCGGGCGCCCTGGCGGCCGTGCCACGGCGCCGGCTCGACACCGCAGGGCGGCCGTGGCCGGTGCGCGCGTACTTCGCCATCAACGAGCGGCTCCCGGTGTTCCGCGCGAGCCTGTTCGGCCGCGGAGTCATCGTGCTCTCGGAGGAGGGGCGCCGCCGCTTCACGACCTTCCCCGACGTCATCGCCGACGACCTCTTCGTCGACTCGCTGTTCGCCGAGGACGAGCGCGTCGTCGTGCCGGAGGTGGAGGTCGTGGTGGAGGCGCCCCACACCACCCGGGCGCTGCTGCGCCGGCTCGTGCGGGTGCGCCGCGGCAACGCCCAGCTCCGGGCGTCGGCCACCCGTACGGCGGCCCCGGCGGACACCCCGACAGCGAACGTGCGTCCGACCAGCCGGTGGTCCTGGCTGACCGACGTGGTCATCCCCCAGCCCCGGCTGGCCCTCGCGGCCATCCCCTACGTGGTGATCACCCTCGCCGCGGCGCTCTCGGCACGGCGGCCGGTGCGGGATGCGAGCACGGACTGGGGCCGCGACGAGAGCACCCGGGGCGGCTCGGCCCCGGCCGGCGAGCGAGGAGCCTCGTGATCATCAACATCTGCTTCCACGGCATCGGCACGCCAGGCCGGGAGCGCGAGCTGGGCGAGGCCGGCTACTGGATCGGCCGGGACCTCTTCTTGGGCGTCCTCGACGAGCTGCGCGAGCGCCCCGACGTGCGGCTCAGCTTCGACGACGGGAACACGTCGGACATCGAGACCGCCCTGCCTGCGCTGCTCGAGCGCGGCCTGCGCGCCACCTTCTTCCCGATCGCGGGCCGGCTGGAGGATGCCACCAGTCTGAGCGCGGACGATCTCCGCGCGCTCCGGGCGGCCGGTATGGAGATCGGCAGCCACGGTTGGGCGCACATCCCCTGGCGCCGGCTCTCGGCGCCGGAGCAGGAGCGCGAGTTCGTCACCGCGCGGGAGGTGCTGGCCGCGGCGAGCGGAGGCACCGTCGCGGACGCCGCCCTCCCGCTCGGCCGCTACGACCGGGCGACGCTGAGCTGGCTGCGCGGACTCGGCTACCGGACGGTGTTCTCCAGCGACCGCTATCCGACGCAGCCCGGCGCGTGGCTGCAACCCCGCTACAGCGTCACCGAAGGCGACACGGTGGCCTCGGTGCGCCGCATCGTCGCGCAGCGCCACCGCGTCGCCGACCTGCGCGCCCGAGCGTCGAGCGAGTTCAAGAGACGGCGCTGAACTCCGCACGGCGGTTCGGACTGCGCAGACCGTCGGCACGGGAGGCGGGCCTGCGGCGTCGACCGAGCTGTTCGGCGGTCACGACGAGGGCTGCGGTCACCCCCAATCCGAGGGCCGCGACCATCCCGAGCGACCGGGGCTTGCTGCCTCCGACGTGGTAGATGACAGTCGATCTCGGGGCCGGTTGCACGGTGATGTCGTTGATCGGTTCGACGCCGCGAGCGCGCTGGAGGGCGTTCAGTTCGTCCTTCACGCGCTGCAGCAGCGCCGTCTGCCGGGCGAGGACGGTCGCTCGTGCGGGAGCCACGATCTCCAGGTTGAGGATCTGGCTCTGGAAGTTCGTGGCCCACTGTCCGCCGGTGTCCGGCAAGCCCAGAGACCAGCCGTCGCGTACGCCCTGGCCGATCAGCGTCACGTCGGGGGACGCGTATTTGGTCACCGGACCGGGCCCGGTGATCCGCTTCGCCACCACCCCTGCGGTGTCGACGATGTCCTCCGACTGGGTCGCGAGGGTGTTGGGATAGTCGGTGCTGCTCGGCGCCAGGAAGACGATCTGCGTGCGCGTGTAGTAGACGCCCTTGTCGCTGACGACACCGAAGGCGGCGATGCCCGTGCAGAGGACTCCCACGAGCACGAGAGGCCATCGTCGGAGGCAGGCGGCGAAAAATTCCCACAGAGTCATGAGTGTTCCTCGTCTAGACTAACTCTCGACTCGCTACACCGACCAGTCGCAGTGGCCCACTCGCTGTGAAGGGGGTACCTCGTGACACGTGACGTTCTCCGAGCGCTCGGCCGCCGCTGGTACATCGTGGTCACCGGCCTCCTGATGACGGTCGCTCTGGCAGTGGGCGCCTATCACATCACGCCACCGAACTACACGGCGAGCGGCCTCATCCTGCTGCTCCCCTCCAAGACGCAGATCGGGCCGGGCGGGAACCCGTTCCTGGCGCTGTCGGACCTCGATCAGCCGGCCGGCATCCTCGTCGCCTACTTCTCCGGGGCCTCCGCCACCGCCGATGTGAAGTCGAAGTACCCGACCGCGCAGTACACGGTGCTGATCAGCACCTCCGCCCGCGGGCCGATCATCGAGGTCGATGTCACGGACAAGTCCAAGGCCGGGACGCTCGGGGCGCTCGACTACATCACCGCCCAGATCCCCATCGAGCTGCACCGGCTCCAGTCCCAGGTGAACACGCCGGCCAACGCGATCATCACCTCGATGCCGCTGACAGTGGACGGAAAAGCGAAAGCCGACTACGCGAGCACCATCCGGATGGTCATCACCGCCACGCTGGTGGGCCTGCTGATCACCGGCCTCGTGGCGTTCGCCGTCGACGGACTGCTGGCCAGCCGCCGCGCCCGCCGTCAGGCCCGGGCGGGACGCGAAGACCGGCACATCGAGATCACGCCCGCCGGCCCGCGACCGCCCCGGTCGCCGCGCCGGGCCACCTGGCGGCGGCCGGTCCCGGTCGGGCCCGAGGGACCACCGGAGGCGCAGGGTCCACCGGAGGCGCAGGGTGCGCCCGAGTCGGAGCGTCCACCCGAGTCGATGACGCACGACGTCGCAGTTGAGACCCATCGCGAGCCGGACGCGGCAGGGCACCCCGAGGACGAGATGGTGTCCCAGCTGACCGGGCGGCTCCCGGCCGACACCGGGCGGGAGCGTTGACGACGACAACGCTCGCCGCGACGGAGCGGCGATTGGCGCCCAGCCAGGTCGACGCCGTCGGGTGGCTCACGGTCTACGTGCTGCTGCTGCTGTTCATCCCGACGCGGCTGGTGTTCGGCCCGCTCGGCAGCGCAGGCGCCCCGTCGATGCTGTTCGGGCTCGGCAGCCTCGTCCTCTGGATGCTGATCCGGATCGGCGCCGGACGCGGCGGCTCGCGCGCGGTGCACCCCGTCCGGATCGCGCTCGGGATCCTCCTCCTCTGCGTCGGGATCAGCTACGTCCTCGCGATGGCCGGGCCGATGCCGCCCGCCGAGATCAGCCCAGGCGACGTGGCCCTGCTCGCGCTGGCCTCCTGGAGCGGGACCCTGCTGCTCACGCACGACAACGTCCCGGACCGCAGCCGGCTGGAGACCCTGATCTGGCGGATCTGCGTCTGCGGGGCGATCGTCGCGCTCCTCGGCATCGTCCAGGTGCTCACCCGGCAGATCTGGGTGGACCGGATCTCGATCCCCGGCCTGACCGGCGGCGCGGGCTACGCGCTGAACGCCCGGGGAGGCTTCCCCCGGCCCGCCGGCACCGCGACGCACCCGATCGAGTACGGCACCCTGATCACCATGATCCTTCCGCTCGCGCTGTACGTGGGCTTCAACCGGAAGGACCGGCCGCTGCTGGTCCGCTGGCTGCCCGCGGCGGCGCTGGCCGCCGTCGTCCCGCTCACCTCGTCGCGCTCCGCCTACCTGGGAGCGGCCGTCGGTCTCCTGGTCTGCCTGATCGGCTGGAAGCCGGTGCGCCGGCTCCGGATGCTGGCGTTCGTGGCGGTCGCCGTCGGGGCGATGAGCGTGGTGACCCCGAACCTGTTCTCCTCGATCATCGGCCTGTTCGCCGGAGCGTCGTCGGACCCGAGCATCGCCTCCCGCACCGACAGCTACTCGCTCGCCGAGGAGTTCCTGCTGCGAAGGCCCGTGTTCGGCCGCGGGCTCGGCACCTTCCTGCCCATCTACCGGATCTTCGACAACCAATACCTGCTGCTCCTCGTCACGATCGGGGTGGTGGGCACGGTCGCCTTCCTCGCCCTGGGCGTCACCGCCATGGTCACGATGGGCCGGCTCCGCCTGCGGCGCAGGGACGACGCGACGCGCGACCTGGCGATCGCGCTCATGGCGTCGATCGCGACCGGCTTCATCTGCCTGCTGACCTTCGACGCGTTCGCCTTCCCGATGACCATGGGGACGCTCTTCCTCATCCTCGGCCTCGCGGGCGCGCTCCGGCGCGTGGAGAGCGGGGAGCCGACGTTCAGCCCGTTAGTAGGATGACCGCCATGGGGGTGGACGTCGCTGCCGTGGTCGTGACCTACAACAGTGAGGCTCACATCGACGCGCTGCTGGACAGCGTCCCGGCCGCTGCCGGCTCGCTGACATACTCCCTGGTCGTCGTCGACAACGGCTCGACGGACGGCACCCTCGCCCGGCTGGACCGGCGCACCGACTGCACGGTGGTCCGCTCGACCAATCGCGGCTACGCGGCCGGCATGAACGCGGCAGTGGCCGCGTCGCCCGACGCGGAGGCCGTCCTCATCCTCAACCCGGACGCGACGCTCGACCCGGACTGCGTCCCCCGGATGCTGGCCGTGCTGCGCAAGCCCGGGGTCGGTATCGTCGCCCCGCGGGTGCGCGAGGCCGACGGGAGCCTCTCGCCGACGCTGCGGCGGGGGCCGACGATGGCCCGGGTCGGCGGGCTGAGCTTCACCGGCCTCCCTGTGTTCACCGAGCGCATCGAGGACCCCAGGGAGTACGAGACCGAGCACGAGGTGGAGTGGGCTGTCGGCGCCATCCTGCTCGTCCGCGGCGAGTGCTACCGCGCGCTGCACGGCATGGACGAGTCGTACTTCCTCTACTCCGAGGAGACCGACCTGAGTCTGCGCGCGAAGGACGCCGGCTGGTCCACCGTCTACACGCCGGACGCGGGCGCGATGCACATCGGCGGCGGGTCGGGTGAGAGTGCGACGACGCACACGATGAAGATCCTGAACCGTGTCCGCCTGTACCGGAGGCGCCGCGGGACCATCCTCGCCTCGGTCTACTTCGCGCTGACGGTGCTGATCGAGCTGCGCCGCGCGATCCTCGGGCACGACAAGTCGTGGCCGACCGCGCGCGCCCTCCTCCAGCCGTCCCGCCGGCCACCGGCCCTCGGCGCGAGCCGGACGCTGATCCCGCGGTGAGCATGGGCGAGCGGAAGAAGGTCCTCCTCGTCGCCCCGGCCTGCGACGGCGACGATGTCGGCGAGTCGTGGGTCGCGTTCCAGTGGGCGTCGCTGCTGGCGGACCGCGTCGACCTCACCCTGCTGACGACGTACAAGCGCGGCCACCGGCCGCCGTCCGAGCAGCTGCCCGGCGTGGAGGTCGTGGAGTGGCAGGAGCCGCCGGGCATCGGCCGGTTCGAGCGGCTGAACTCCCTCATGCAGCCGGGCTACGCGCCGTTCCACTCCCGGGCGCGGCGCTGGCTGAAGCGGCGGCTCGACGCCGGCGGCGCCTTCGACATCGCGCACCAGGTCGTGCCGGTCGCCATGCGGTACCCGTCGCCGGCGGCCGACCTCGGCATCCCGTTCGTCATCGGTCCCGTCGGGGGGAGCCTCACCTCGCCGCCGGCGTTCGCCGAGGAGGAGGGCGCGACGCCGTGGTGGCAGCGGCTGCGCGCACTCGATGGCTGGCGTATGCGCGCCGACCCGCTGCTGCGCCGGACCTACGAGTCGGCGGACTGCGTGCTCGGCATCGCGCCATACGCGGCCGAGCTGCTCTCGGACATCGCGGTGAAACGGTTCGAGGTGATGAGCGAGACCGCCGTCCACGAGGCCAAGCCGCCGATCGACCGCTCGGGACGCGACGGGCCGGTACGACTGCTGCACGTCGGCAGGATCGTCCGGACCAAAGGCCTGCGGGACGTCATCCGGGCGATGGGACTGCTCGGCGACCTCGACGTGGTCCTGGACGTGGTCGGCGACGGCAACGACCGGGCGGCGTGCGAGGCGCTGGTGACCGAGCTGGGGCTCCAGGACCGGGTCGTCTTCCACGGCGCCGTTCCGCGCGCGGAGGTCGACGGCTTCTACGAACGCGCCGACGTCTTCGTCTTCCCGAGCTACCGCGAGCCGGGGGGCAACGTCAGCCTTGAGGCGATGGCGTACAGCCTCCCGCTCGTCGTCTGCCGCCGCGGCGGTCCCGGCGCGAACGTGGACGACTCGTGCGCGTTCCGGCTGGAGGCGGTGTCGCCGGAGCAGCTGGCGGCCGACTGCGCGAGGGCGGTGCGCCGGCTCGTGGCGGACCCGGCCCTCCGGGCGCGGATGGGCGCGGCCGCCCGCATCCACGCCGAACGCAACCACCTCTGGAGCGCACGCGTCGAGCAGCTCCTCGCGCTCTACGAGGAGCTCGCCCCCTCCGCCGGCTGAGGGCCGGCCACCGCCACGTACAGACTCGCCAGGAACCCGACGGAGCTGGGCCGCGGATCCACCTCGCCGGACATCATGCCGTCGAGCCACCGCTCATCCAGGAGGCCGGTGCCGGAAAGGATGTCGCGGACCGCGGGGTCTACCCGCCAGTGCTCGACCACCTTGCCGGCCAGCACCTCGCCTCCCGCGGGCGGCCGGTTGCCGCGCCTGACCCGCTGAGCGGCCTTCCTGACCAGCCGCGTGCCCGTGCGCACCGTCTGCGTGACCGGATGCAGCGGCGACGGATGCGCGTAGGCGGCCGGGCTCGGCCGGCCCTCGAGCGGGAGCCGTCCCAGCTCCGGGTCGAGCTCCAGCTGGAGCGCGGCGAGGAACCGCGAGTGCGCCTTGTCCTGCGGCGTCAGCCGGCCGCTGATGGCGAGGAAGTCGTGGTCGAGCATGGGGTTCACGACGACCCGCCGGTAGCCGACGGCCGTGTCGGTGGCACCGGCCCAGCGCTGCATCCGGTCGCGCAGGTAGAGCGTGTCGGTGGCCCGGTACCACTCGTCGCCGCCGCGGCGGAGCGCCGCGTACACCTCGCCGTTCGCGGCCTCCCGCGCCCACGACGCGAACTCCGCCGTGAGCAGCCCGGGCTCGACCGCCTCGTTGACGAACATCCGCCACGCGGCCAGCTGCTCGGCGTCCTTGCGCGTGTACGGCCGGTCGCGGACCCGGCCGACGTAGTAGAAGCCGCGCGCGACCTCCCCGCCCAGCCCGGAGATGCGGACGCCCTGCGCGAACCCGCGCTCGGCCACGCCGAGCGCGGCGAGGGCGACGGGGTCGGACATGCCGTCCAGCTGGATCGCTGCGGTGCGGCAGAGCTCCCACGCCTCCTCGGGGTCGAGCCCGCCGAGGTCGGTCAGGCCGTGCACGTCGTGACGCATCCCGTACCGGGACGTGATCCCGCGCGCGATCTCCACATCGCCGCTGCCGGGGACGCTGAGCGTCATCGCCCTCAACCCCCGCCGACGGGCGGGCGGGATGGCGCTCAGCAGGAGACGCGAGTCCAGGCCGCCGGTGAGCTGCAGGACGGCGTCCGGCTCCTCATCGAGGAGGGAGGACAGCGCGGTGCGGAGGACGGCGGCCGCCTCCGTCACGGCGCGCTCGAGCGGCAGCGGGGTCGCGGGCTCGTCCTCCGGCCGCGTCAGACGCACGCCGTCCCCGCCCAGCTCCGCCGTCGCGCCTGGCTCGAGCTTCCGGATGCCCTCGTGCAGGGTGCGCTGGCCGAGCTGCCAGCCCAGCAGGGACTGCACCCCGACGGCCACCCGGTCCAGCTCGGCGCCGCGCGTCCAGCCGGCCAGGAGTGCGGAGGTCGACAGGACCCCCTGGCCCGGCGTCCCCGGTTCCGAGTGGAAGAGCTGCCGGAAGCCCATCGAGTCGGCGACCATCCGGACGCCGTCGTCGCCCGCGTCCGCCGCCGCGAACGGGGGGAGCAGGCGGGTGAGCGCAGCGGGGTCGGACACGATCAGTCCGGCGATCTCCACCGGCTCGACCGCGCCCGTGGAGCGCCGCCTGACGCGGGACAGCGGGAGCGTCCGTCCTGATCCGGCCGACTCGAGCCCCCAGTGCTCGATTCCCCAGTGCTCGATTCCCCAGTGCGCGAGACGCACGGAGCCCGTGTCGAGTTCCCGGGCGTCCCCGACCGCGGCCAGGACCTCCGCGGGCAGGGCGCCGGCGTCGGAGGCGAGGACTCCGGGAAGCGGCGCGGCTGCCATGACGCTAGGCGGCCAGCTTGGCGTCGACGAAGTCGGACAGCGACCCGACCGTCTCGAACAGCTCGGCGCCGAACTCGTCGTCGTCGATGACGATGTCGAAACGCTCCTCGAGCGCGACGACGAGTTGCACGACACCGAACGAGTCCAGCTCGGGGAGCGCGCCGAACAGCGCGGTGTCGCGGGTGAGCTCGTCGGGGGTCTTCGACAGCTCCAGCGTGTCGATCAGGACCTCGCGGACGGCGTCGACGGTCTCGGTCATGCGGGACTCTCCTCTGGGGTTCGGTCGAGGGCGTCGTCGGTTCCGACGAGGACCTCTGCGGGTGCGGGGTGGCCGAGGAACGCGATCGGGCTCGCGGTGAGGCCGTAGGCGCCCTGCTGGAAGATCACGATCAGGTCGTCGATGTCCGCGGGCGGCAGGACCACGTCGTCGCCGAGCAGGTCCAGCGGCGTGCACAGGCACCCCACGACCGTGACGCCGTCCTCGTCCGCCGCCTCGACCCGGTTGCCGACGACCAGCGGGTAGTTGCGCCGGATCGCCTGCCCGAAGTTGCCCGAGGCGGCGAGCTGGTGGTGCATCCCGCCGTCGACCACCAGGTAGGTGGTGCCGCGCGAGACCTTCCGGTCGAGCACGCGCGTGACGTAGACGCCGCACTCGCCGACGAGATAGCGGCCGAGCTCGATCACCGGCGTGGCCTCCGGAAGCCGCTCGCCGAGGACGCCGTCGACCAGCTCGCGGAGCTCTCCGGTCACGGCGTCGAGGTCGAGCGGCCGGTCGCGCTCGGTGTACGGGATGCCGAAACCGCCGCCGAGGTTGAGGTAGCGCAGCGGGCCGGGCAGGTGGTCAGCAAGGCCGCTCACCAGGTCCACGGTGCGCCGCTGGGCCTCGGCGATGATCGCCGCGTCCAGGTTCTGCGAGCCCGCGAAGACGTGGAAGCCCTGGATGTCGAGCCCGGACGACCCGTACGTCGCCAGCAGCTCGGGCACGCGCTCCGCGTCGACGCCGAACTGCTGCGGGCCGCCGCCCATCCGCATGCCAGAGCCCTTCACCGCGAAGTCCGGGTTCACCCGCACGGCGATGCTCGGCGTGAGGCCGAGCTCGTCGCCGGCCGCGATCACCCGGCGGACCTCGGTCTCCGACTCCACCTCGATCAGGATGCCCGCCGCCACCGCCTGCAGGAGCTCCGCCGGCGCCTTGCCCGGCCCCGCGAAGCTCACCCGGCCGGGACGGATGCCGGTGTCGAGCGCGGCACGCAACTCCAGGCCGGACGCGACGTCGATGCGGTCGACCCGGGAGGCCAGGTGCTGCACCACGGCCGGCATCGGGTTCGCCTTCATGGCGTAGCTGAGCTCCACCCGCTCGGGCAGGGCAGCGCGGAGGCGTGCGACGCGCCGGTCCAGCAGACCGCGGTCGTAGGCGAAGAACGGCGTGGAGCCGACGCGCGCGGCCAGCCGGGACAGCGGGAGGCCGCCGACGCTGAGCTCGCCGCCGACGGTGCCGAACGCGTCGACGTGCTCGCGCGGCTTCATCCGGCCACCTGCGCCTTCTCCGCGGCCTGCGCTTTCAGCAGGACGCGGTCGAACTTGCCGTTGGGAGAGCGCGGCAGCTCGTCGCGGAGGTCGACGGTCGAGGGCACCATGTACAGCGGGAGGGCCTGGCGGAGGGCCGCGATGAGTTCGGCGGCCTCCAGGCCGTCGGAGGTCGGCGCCGCGACCAGGACCACGCGGTGGCCGATGCCGGGTTCCTCCACGCCGAGCGCGACGGCGTCGCGCACCAGCCCGGTCGAGTAGGCGGCCTCCTCGATCTCCGACGGGCTCACCCGGTAGCCGGAGGTCTTGATCATCTCGTCCGTGCGGCCCACGAAGTAGAGGAAGCCCTCCTCGTCGGCCACCACGGTGTCGCCCGACCACACGGCCAGTTCCGGCGCGCGCCACTCCTCCCCCGGACGGACGACCGGACGGTAGCGTTCGGCGGTCCGCGCGGGGTCGTTCCAGTAGCCGAGGGCGACGAGCGCGCCGCGGTGCACCAGCTCGCCCTCCTCGCCCGGTGCGCAGCGCGTGCCGTCGGGCCGCAGCACGAGCACCTCCGCGTTCGGAATGGCCTTCCCGATCGAGTCGGGGCGGCGATCCACTTCGCTCGGGTCGAGGTACGTCGACCGGAAGGCCTCGGTGAGTCCGTACATCAGGTAGGGGTCCGCCTCGGTGAAGATGGCGCGCAGGCGGTCGAGGATCGCGCGCGGCATCCGGCCGCCGGTGTTCGCCCAGTACCGCACCCGCCGCGCCGCCTCCTCCGGCCACGGGACGTCGGCCAGCTGGAGCCACAGCGGCGGCACACCGGTGATCCCGGTGACACCGTGCTTCGCGCACAGCCGGGGCACGTCGCGCGGGAGCAGGTAGTTCATCAGGACGCAGTGCGCGCCGACCGCGAACGCGGTCGTCACCTGGCTGAGCCCGGCGTCGAAGCTGAGCGGCAGGACGCTGAGGATGACGTCGTCGCGTGTGTTCTTCAGGTAGCTGCTCACGCTCTCCGCGCCGACGATGAGGTTGCGGTGGCTGAGCACGACGCCCTTCGGCTTCCCGCTGCTGCCCGAGGTGTAGAGGATCGCGGCCGGATCCACGTCGATGGCGCGGGCGGCCGGGAGGTCGCCGGCCGGCGCCTCGCCTCCCCACGGGTGCACGCCGAATCCTGCGGCGGCAGGCGGCTCCTGCGCGCCGACCACGACCAGGTCGCTCACGGCGGTTCCGGCGAGTTCGCCGGCGAGCTGGCCGAGACGCTCGGCCGAGGTCACCAGGAGGCGCGCGCCGCTGTCACGGAGGATGTGCCCGACCTGAGCGGGCTTGAGCACAGGGTTGACCGGCACGAAGACGCCGTCGGCGAGGGTGGTCGCGAAGATCGCGACAACGGTCTCGATCCGCTTCTCCAGGTAGATCGCCACCCGGTCGCCCGGCCGGAGGCCCAGCGCCGCGAACTGCGCGCCGACGGCCTGCGTCTGCTCCCACAGCCGCGCGTAGGACTCGGTCGTGTCCTTGTAGGTGACGGCGGGCCGGTCCGGCGTGGAGGCGGCGGCCTCCACGAGGAGATCATGCAGGTGCGTCCTCACCGCGGAGCCCTCCGTTCCAGGACATACCGACGGAATCCCTCGGCGTCGTCGAGATCAACATAGCGCCGGCCCTGCTCGTCCGTCGTGGCGACCTCGCCGTCGTCCGGAACCGCGGGCCCGGGCCGGGAGAACCCGGACACCTCGTCGAACACTCCGACGTACGCCTCCGCCTGCGGGCGCCAGTCCAGCTCCGATGCGACCCGCACGCGGCCGGCCATCCCCAGGTCGGCGCGCAGGCCGGGGTCGTCGATGAGCCGCTCCACCGCGTCGGCGAACGCCGCCGTGTCGCCGGAGGGCACATAGAGGAGGCTGTCGCCGCCCGACACCCGGGTCTCGGCGAGGTCGAACGAGACCGAGGGCAGCGCGTAGGCCATGTACTCCATCGTCTTGTTCATCGTGGACAGGTCGTTCAGCGGCGTCTTCAGGTCGGGGCAGACCCCGATGTCCGCGCGGCTGAGGTACTCGGCGATCGCGACCCGGTCGACGCGACCGGTGAAGGTCACGAAATCGTCCAGGCCGAGCCGCGTCGACAGCGCCTTGAGGTCGTCGAGGCAGTCGCCGAACCCGAGGAGGGTGGCCGTCACATTCGCGCGGCCGCGCACGTGCACGAGCTCGTGCATGACGTGCAGCACCTGGTCCACGCCGTCCTGCGGGCCCATGATGCCGAGGTAGGCGAGCACGATCTCGTCCGGCGGGCGCGGATCGCTCGGGTAGATCGGGCGCATCTTCCGGGTGTCCGGACCGCTGCGCACCACGGTGACGTGCCCCGGTCGCCGGCCGCCGCGCGCCACGGCGATCGCCTTGTAGGACTCGTTCGTGGAGATCACCCGATCGGCCGTGTGGAAGGTGCGCCTCTCCAGCCACAGCAGAGCCCGGAACTCGAGCCGCTGGGCGAGCCCGCGCGGCCTCCCGAACCGCGAGACGAAGAGCTCGGGATTCAGGTCGTGGTGGTCGAAGACGAAGCGCACCCCGCGGGCTCGCCACAGCAGTGCGAGCAGCCAGTAGGTGTCCGGCGGGTTGCAGGCCTGGATGATGTCGAACCGGCGGCGCCGCCAGGCCTTCAGCGACAGGAAGAAGGTGCTGATCCAGCAGAACGCGAACTCCCATGCGAAGCCGAGCAGCCCCTCCGCCTCCGGGGGCGGGGCGTACTTGTAGATGTCCACGCCGTCGAGGTGCTGACGCGCGGGGTCCCCCGGCCCCTTGGGGCAGATCACGCTGACGTGGTAGCCCCGGGCGACGAGCGCCTGGCACTCCAACCACACCCTGCGGTCCAGCGGGACCGGAAGGTTCTCCACGATGATGAGCACGTGCGGCGGCCGCGTCCCGGCCGTGGCGTCCGTCATCTGTTCTCCCCCTGTTTCAGCGACTCCGCCTGGTTCCCCGACTCCGCCTGTCGTGCCGGTGCCGGCTCCGGTCCGTACACCTCGTCCTCCACGATCTCGACGACCGCGCGGCTGGTCGGCTCCCACGAGCGGCCGACGACCGACGCCGCCGCGGCGGCCGCGCGCGATTCGACGTCGGTCGCCGAGACCGCCGCGCTCAGCTCCCCGGCGAGCGCCGCCGCCGTCGGCCGCGCCCAGCGCACGTGCGGGTTGGGCAGCACCAGGTGGGCGAGCGCCAGGTCGTTGACGACCGGGATGTTCCCGGCCGCGAGCATCTCCTCGGCCACGAGCGTGATGTTGGTGAACGACATCGCGAGCCCGGCGATCGTGCGGCCGTAGAGGTCGTTGAGCTCGCTCGTCGTCAGCCGCCCGTGGAAGGTCACCGGGATGCCGAGGCCGCGGGGCCGCGCGCCGTAGACGTGGATCTCCTGCTCGGGGTGCAGCTCGTGGAACAGCCGCAGCGCGACGCAGGCCAGCTCGTACCCGCGCCGGGGGAAGTCCGGGCGCGAGTAGAAGACGATCCCGCTCCGGGCGACCTCCGGCTCGGGCAGCCGGTACACCCGGGAGTCGCAGCCGAACGGCACCACGTCGTTGCCGAGCCCGGTGGCCTCGGTGATCATCGCGTCGAGCATCTCGCCGAGCGCGATCCGGCGGAACGGCAGCCGGTAGGTCATCGCCGCGAGCTCGTACTGGGAGCCGTGGCCGTAGAAGTAGGGCTCGAAGTCCTGGATGAAGTACAGCCGGCGCACCGGCTCGCGGCCGAAGCGCACGATGACGTGCGCGGACTCCCATCCGGACGCCACGATGGCGTCGACACCCCGGATTCCGGCGGTGACATCCCGTACGGTCGCCTTCAGCCGGGGCCAGTGCTCGCGGAGGACCGCGGTGACCGCGGCGACGTCCACTCCGTGCTTGTCGTAGAGGAACAGGACGCACCGGTGTCCGCGGGCCTCCAGCGCCTCCATCATCCGGAACAGGGTGGTGTGGCCCCCCGACCCCGGGGCGGGCGGCGTGGACACCCAGCCGACCGTCAGCGGCGCACCCCGCTCGGGGCGGGACGCCGGGACCGGGAGGTCGCTCGGGACGTCGGTGAGCACGTCCTCCAGCGCCAGGTTGAAGGAGAGCTCGGCCGCGCCGGTGCGCAGGTACGCACGCTGGGCGAGACGTTGCGCGATGCCGCCGATGCCGACGTCCCTGGCGCGCCGAACGGTGGAGCGGATCGTGTCCAGTGTCTTCATCGTCTCCCCGTCTTCAGCTGCGCCCGGCCGGCGTGTGCGGTGTGCCGCACCTCGGCGACGTGCGCGTCGCGGTCCGCCGTCGCCGCGCGGAGGACGGCGGCGTGCCCGTCCACCATCGCGGTCAGCAGCGCGGAGGCGTCCTGCGGCCGCGGCCGCGAACCAGCGCGCACCCGGAGCGCGAGCGCATCGACCGCCGCGCAGAGCTCGGCGGCGTTGGGCTGCCGTTCGGGGCGGCGGCGCGCCCGGGCGACCGCCGCGTCCGAGACGGCGGCGGCGGCTCCGCAGGGGTTGGCGACGAGCGACGAGTGCTCGGGGTTCCGGCCGACGAGTTCGCGGGCGCCGCCGACGTCGGCCAGCACGAGCCCGAGCCCCGCCGCGGCGGCCTCTGTGGCCGCGACGGGCCAGCCCTCGAAGAAGGAGTCCAGGACGAAGCCGTCCGCGGCGGCGAGCAGGGTGCGGGCGTCCGAGCGGCCGAGGAGGCTCACCCGGTCCGCCGCCGGAGAGCAGCGCCGGAGCGCGTCCGCCCTCCGCCATTCGGCCCAGTCGGTCGGCTCGCCGGCGACGACGAGGCGCAGCCGGTCGTCGGTCGTGTGCGCGAGGAACGACGCCACCAGGCCCGCCACGTTCTTCTGCGCGTCGTAGCGGGTGAGACTGACCAGCACGACGTCGCCCGCGAGGTCGGCGCCCAGTGCGTGGCCGAGGGCGGCCCGCGCGGCGCTCCGCTCCTCAGCCGTGGGCGCCCCCGGCGAGCGCACGGCGTTCGGGACGACGCGGATGCGCGCCGCGTGTTCGCCGGGGACGTGCCTGGCGTGGAAGTCCCGGACCGACTCGCTCACCGCGACGGCGGCGGCCGAGTGCCCGAGCACGCGGGCGAACCGGCGCCAGCGCGCCCGGGTGTAGTGGATCTCCGTGTTGTGCAGCACCGGGACGACCGGGAGGCCCGACGCGAGCGCCGCGGTCTCCAGGTGCTCCGGGGCGCCGTGCAGCTCGATCGCGTCGAGCGCCAGCTCGTTCAGCACCGTGCGGGCGTCCGCCTCGCTCGCGGCGACGGCGACCTCGATCCCGCGGGAGCGCAGCTCCTCGGCTCGCCTGCCGTCCTCGGTGCAGACGACGACGGCCCTGACTCCAGCAATCGGGAACGCGTCGGCGAGGAGTTCCACGACCGATCCGATCCCGCCGATGTCGAGGGCGCCGGCCAGGAGCCCGCAGCGGAGGGCGCCGCCGGTCGCGATGGCGCCGACGCCCGGTGCGGCGTCGGGCGCCCCGGCCGAGTCGAGGCCGACCAGCGGACGCGCCAGGATCCTGGCGGTGAGCGGATGGACGTAGCCGTAGCGGATGCGCGGCGGGAGCAGGTCCGTCAGCGTCACGACCACGCCGTACCGGAATGCCTCGCGGCGCGCCCGGGTGCCCCGGGCGCCGGTGGTGTCGCCGGTCATGCGCCGGCCCCGCTCCCGGCCGGGACGGAGGGCGCCCGCAGCACCCGGAGCTGCTTGCGCAGCCAGGGCCAGACCAGCGCCGCGTAGATCACGAGAGCAGCGAGGCCGCCGGCGAGCAGTGCCGGCAGCGGATCGGGGATCAGCACCGTGGCGGCGACTGCGGCGGCCACCGCCGGGATGGTGGCCACCGTGGGCAGCCACGCCATCCGGACGAGCTCGCCGATGCGCACGCCCGACAGTCTCAGTGCGATCAGGTACGCGGGGAGGATCACCAGGGCCGCGACGAGCACGTGCGCCCACCCGGCGCCGGCGATGCCGTACGCCTCGGTCGCGGCGATCATCGCGCCGACCAGCGCGACGAGCCAGATGATCTGGATCCACAGCACAGGCCGAGACCGGCCTTGCGAATAGAGGTATCCCGCCGAGATGTCGAACGCGACCCGGAGGCTGCCGTAGAGTCCCAGCGCCGCCAGGACGGGAGCCCCTGGCAGCCAGCGGGCGCCGTAGAGCACGTCGATCAGCGGGAAGCTCAGCGCGGCGAGCACCGTTCCGGCCGGCAGGGCGCCGGCCCAGGCCACGGCGGTGAGCCTGGTGAACGCGTGGCGCCCCCCTTCCGACCGGGAGAAGAACGGCAGGGCGATCGACCGCACCACCTGGGACAGGGCGTTCATCGGCCAGCTGGAGATGTTGAAGGCGAGCACGTAGTAGCCGAGGGCGGTCGCACCCGCGACGCGGGCGAGCACGATGTTGTCGACGTTGAGGAGCGCCCAGGAGAGCAGGTTGGCCGCCGCGATCGGGAGGCCGAAGGCGAGCACTCCCCCGACCACCCTGCGATCGATCGAGAATCGCGGCTTCACGCGCGCGAGGAGGAACTGCATCGCCGACGACACGGACTGGGCGGCGACCCGGCCGATGGCCAGTCCCATGACACCGAACCCGAGCGCGACCAGCACCAGGGTCACGGTCGTGGAGACGACGAAGTCGGCCACGCCCACGAAGAACAGCTCGCGCTGCTGGAACCGCCGTTGCAGCATCGCGTACGGCACCACCGTGCCGCCCGCGAGCAGCAGCGTGATGGAGAGCACGCCGATCGCAGGCGCCGCCTGCGGGCTGCCGAGCAGCGTGGCCAGCCCGGTGCTGGAGGCCGCGGTCGCCAGCATCGTGATCGTGCCGGCGGTGAGTCCCAGGGTCGCGACGGTCGGCGCGATCCGGTCCGGATCGTCGGACCGGATGAGGTCGGCGGAGAGCCCGAGGTCGGCGACGGTGATCAGGATGCCCTGCACGGTCAGCGCGACGGCGTAGACGCCGAACTGCTCCGGCGCCAGCAGACGCGCGAGCACGATCCCGACGACCAGGCCGCCGAGCCGGAGCACCACCGTGCTGACGCCGCTCCAGGCGGCGCCGCGCGCGGCGCGCGATGCCAGCGACGTCGGGGCGGCCTCCCGCGTCACGCCGGCACCCCGTCTTCGCGGGTCCGCCTGCGTGCACGCCAGGAGATCGCGCCCGCAGCCTTCCTGGCGAGGATGCCGAGCTCCGGAGCGAGATCGCCGCACCACTGCCGCAGCCCGTAGTCCCCGGCCGCCTCGGCGTAGAAGCCGGCCAGTTTCGCGGCCATCGCCGTCAGCCCGAAGCGCTCCAGCGCGAATCGCCGGCCGAACTCGCCGAGCTCGGCGCGCCCGGCGTCGTCGCCGAGCAGGGGCTCGATGATCCCGGCCAGCCTTTCCACCGGTCGCTCGACGGCGTCGGCGCTCCAGTAGCTGTTCCGGGCCAGGGCGGCGGCGGTGCGCTCGTCGAACAGCGCCGACCAGCCGGCCTCGCCCTGGACCACCAGAGGCTTGCCGAACGCCAGGCCGCGAGCCGCAGAGCTGCCCATGCCGAGGACGATGTCGGCGGCGGCGTACGCGGGCCGCGGGTCCGCCATCGGCCCGACGAACCGGACGGCGGCGCGGCCCCGGTCTGCGTTCACCCGGTCGCCGAGCGCCCTCAGCCGCGCGGCGTCGTCGCCGGCGCCGACGATCACGAGCGTGACGTCCTCCGGGAGGGTGCGCATGGCCTCGACCGCGAGGCCGATCGGCAGCGCCTTCATGCTGGCGTCCAGCCGGCTGACGATCACGAGGAGCGTGCCGTCGAGCCCGTGCTCCCGCCGGAAGGCGTCGCCCGCGGCGGGGTCCGGCCGGTCGGCGTCGGTGTCCACGGGAGGGCTGATCAGGACGGTCCGCCCCGGACGGTGCTCGAGTTCGTCGATGAGGTAGCCCGTCCCGACGATGAGCGGCATGTGCCGCTTGATCTTGGGCGAGACCTCCATCTCGTAGACGGTCTGGATCCAGGGCCGCCGGCCGAAACGGGAGTACCCCCAGTACGTCGGGCGCGCCCCTCCGCCCCAGGAGCCGTAGACGTGGAGGAGGGTCGAGCCGTGCTTCTCGGCGAGGGCGGTGAGCTGGCGCCCGCGGGCGAGGATGGACTCCTCCGGCCGGTAGACCTCGACGGCGATCCCGCGCCCGGCGGCGACGTCGAGCAGCGACGGCCCGCTGGGCAGGGTGTCCTCGGCTCCGACGAGCACCGACTCGATCCCGTGCGCGCGCAGCGCCACGGCCAGATCCAGGGCGTTGATCTGGGTTCCCCCGAGTTCGAGGCTGTTGAGGTGGACGAGGACACTCCCCTCGAAGGCCCCAACCTTCGACTGAGTCTTGCTCACCTTTGAACAGTAGCCGGGGGGAGGAAGGGATAGTAAGCCCCTCGTTGGAGGGGGTAGCGGCGCCCGCGACGTCACACGCCGGGGGTACGCTTCCCTCATGTGCGGACGCTTCGCCCTCGACTCGGAGACCGATGAGCTGATCCAGGAGTTCGTCGCGGACGGCGGCGATTTCCGGGACTGGCGGCCGAGCTACTCCCTCGCGCCGACCGACGCGGTGCCGATCGTGCGGGAGCGCGTGCGCAGCGGAACAGGCGAGCTCGAGCGCACCGTGGATGCGGCCGCGTGGGACTTCCACCCCGCCTTCATCCGGGAGTCCAAACGGCCGAACTTCAACGCGCGCCTAGAGACCGTGGCGAGCAACGGAATGTGGAAGGGCGCGTTCGCGTCCTCACGCGCCCTCATCCCGATGCGGGGCTACTACGAATGGACAGGGGAAGCCGGTCACAAGGACGCGCACTTCCTGCACGCGGCCGACGGCGGGCTGCTCGCCGCCGCCGGGCTGTACACGGCCAGGAAGGTCGGCGACGAATGGCAGGTGTCCGCCGCCATCATCACCCGCCCCGCCCGCGACGCCTCCGGCGAGATCCACGACCGGATGCCGGTCTTCCTCGAGCGCTCCGCGTGGGACGACTATCTCGACCCGGCCAAGCTGGACGCGGCGGGCACCGCGCGGATGGTCGACTTCCTGAGCGCCGAGTCCGAGACGGTGGCGGCCACCATCACGAGCTACGAGGTCGACCGCAGGGTCAACAACTCGCGGACGATCGACCCGTCCGACCCGACGCTCATCGAGCCGCTCGCGGAAGGCTGACCGGGCCGTCGCACTCAGCGCACGACCGACGGCGACCAGGCGTGCGCGAGGTACAGCGACGGCGCGGCCGACCCGTCGGCCGTGACCGAGTACACGTTGCTGTTCCCTGGCGCCGCCGGATCGGCGAGGCCGTAGAGCAGCGTGCCGTCGTCGAGCCATTCGGCCTGGTCGTCCACGCTGACGGAGGAGGGGATGGGCAGCTCCTTCTCGACTCCGGTCGCGAAGACGAGGACCGCGAGCGTCCAGTGCTTCGTCGCGGTGGTCGAGATGTTCTTCTTGTACACCACCCTGGTGCCGTCCGGTGACAGCGACGGGCACTCGGCGCCGTCCTTGACCGCGACGAGGGTCCGCCCGCGCAGGTTGCCCCGCACCAGCCAGATCCGGCCCCCGGACATCGCCGTGGCGAAGAACGTGTTGTCGTCCGACGCGAAGGTCACCCCCCAGATCTCGTGGTCGGCGGTCAGCTTCTGGCCGTCCACCAGCAGCGTGAACGTCTCCAGGTTGCCGTAGTCGATTCCGCTCACGGCCGAGATCGTGGTCTGGGTGGCGAACCCCGGCGACCCGTAGGAGGATCCCGTGACGAAGGAGGTCTGGGCGACCAGGGTCGAGTCGGGTGAGATTCGCGTGCGGCTCGGGAATCCGGGAAGGGGCCAGGATCTCAGCTGGTCGCCCGCCGCGTCGTAGAGCGTCGCGGTGAAGCTGGTGACCGTCCCGCTCCGGGTGCTGAGGCACATCAGGTTCCGGTGGGTGGCGTAGACCCGGTCGCAGACGAGGCCGGTGGAGGTCCGTGCGGCCCCCGGGTCCGCCAACGGCACCGACGCCACCTGGCCGTAGTGCGCGCCGGGCGACGTGTCGCGGAAGACCAGCAGCGGGCCGGAGGGGAGCGTCGGCTGGGGCGTCGCCGCGCCGGCCGTGGCCGTCGCGCGCGACTGGTAGCCGGCGATCGCGACGCCTGCGTAGGCGACCGCGGCGCCGAGCGCGAGCACGGTGGCGCCGGCGAGCAGCCAGTTCCTCCGCACGGCCTTCATGCGGTCATTCTGCACGATGCTCCGTCAGCTCGCAGCGGTGAACGCCGCGAAGAGCGCGTACGTCGTTCCACCGCTCGCCGGCGTCACGGTGACCGTCACCGTGTTCGCTCCGCGCACGAACGACGCCGAGGTGGACCCGGAGAGCGCGGGCGCCGCGCTCTCGTACATCCCGTACTTCGAGAGGATTCCGCGGTAGAACGCGATGATGTCCGTGACCTGCTGCTTCGAGCCGGCGGTCAGGGTCACCTGCAGGTGGTTGCTCTGCGAGGCGATCGAACTGGTCTTGATCGTCGATCCCGGCGCCTGCGGCAGGACACCCGCCGGGTAGCCGTCGGCGAGTGCGCCCACTGCGGAGGCCGATTTGGGGAGCGGTGCGCGCACCGGGTACGGCAGCGGGGTCGTCGGGGGCAGCGCCGGCGATGTCGCGGGCGCTGCGGGCAGCACCTCCGTGGTGAACCGTTTGGTCGCCGCCGGAGGGGTCGCGGGGGCGGTCGGTGCGTGCGTCGATCCGGGCGAACCCGGCGTCGCGCCCGATCCCGTTCCCGCTGCCGGGTGCGACGCGGACGGAGACGAGCCCGCCGCCGCCGGCGCCGGCGCCGGCGCGGGCGCCTGCGAGATCGCGAACGCGCCGATGGCGATGACCGCGGCGGACGAGAGGCCCAGGATGATCCAGGTGCGCTGGGATGGCCGCCTCATGCGAGGTCCTCCTCCCGGATCAGGATGCCGTCGTGCTCGCGGTAGCCGTGCCGGGTGCGCGGGCAGCGCCACCGGCCGTCGCCTTCGTCGACCAACGGGAAGCCGGCCTCCCCGACCCAGCCGATGCGGCGGGCGGGCACGCCGGCCACCAGCGCGTAGTCGGGGACGTCCGACCGTACGACCGAGCCGGCCGCGATCAGCGCCCAGCGCCCGATCCGCACCGGCGCGATGCAGACGGCGCCTGCGCCGATCGAGGCGCCGCTCAGGACGGTCACGCCGACGGCGTCCCAGTCCTCCGCGGACTTGAGGGAGCCGTCCGGGTTCACTGCCCGGGGGAAGACGTCGTTGGTGAAGACCGCGGCCGGGCCGACGAAGACGCCGTCCTCGAGCACGGCCGGTTCGTACACGAGGGCGTAGTTCTGCACCTTGCAGTTGTCGCCGATGCGCACGCCTGGGCCGACGTACGCGCCTCGGCCGATGACGCAGTCCGCGCCGATCGTGGCGTCCTCGCGGACGTGGGCGAGGTTCCACACGCGGGTCCTCGCGCCGATCCTGGCGCGGGGGTCGACCTCCGCGCCGGGCGCGATCGTCGTCGCGTCGGTCGCTCCCTCCGCGCTCGCTGTGCTGGTGATGATGGTCATCGGCGTCGCCCCCAGGTCGTCGCTCGTCGTCGGTCGGGTGGTGGCGCCTCAGTAGGCGCCGGTGGGATGCAGGAGCACGCGAGCCGTGCGCCAGAGGATCACCAGGTCGCCGGTGAGCGACCAGTTCTCCACGTAGTAGAGGTCGAGCCGGACGCTCTCCTCCCAGGAGAGGTCGGAACGGCCGTTGACCTGCCACATCCCCGTGAGACCCGGCTTGATGTACAAGCGGCGGTGGACGTGGCTCTCGTAGCCGTCGACCTCGCGCCGCAGCGGCGGGCGGGGACCGACGAGACTCATATCGCCGACGAGCACGTTCCACAGCTGCGGGAACTCGTCGATCGAGAACTTGCGGAGGACGTGGCCGATGCGTGTGACGCGCGGGTCGTCCTTGAGCTTGAAGAGCAGGCCGTTGCCCTCGTTCCTGGCGTTGAGCTCGGCCAGCCGCGCCTCCGCGTCGACGACCATCGAGCGGAACTTCAGCATCTTGAAGGTCGAGCCGTTGCGGCCGACCCGGTCCTGCCGGAACAGCGCGGGGCCGGGAGAGTCCAGACGGACCAGCAGGCCGACGATCAGCATCGGGACGGCGAGGACCACCAGCGCGGCGCCAGCGAGCACGATGTCGAGCATCCGCTTGAGGACGTGCTTGCCGCCTTCGAACTGCGGGATCTCGACGTGGATCAGCGGCAGTCCCTCGACCGGCCGGAAGTGGATGCGCGGGCCGGCCACGTCGGTCAGCCGCGACGCCAGCACGAGGTCCGTCGCGGTGCCCTCCAGCGCCCAGCCCAGACTGCGGATATACCGGCTCCCGCCGCGCGGCTGCCCGGCCACGATCACGGTGTCGACGCCGAGGCGGCGCGCGGCCTCCGTGACGTCGGACAGACCGCCGACGACCGGGAGTCGCTCCGTGCCGATGTCGATCACGTCGCGCCCGGCTCCCTCGGTCGCGACGCCGACCACGTGGTAGGCCGCTCCCGACTTCGCCTGGATCTGCGCGGCCACGTAGCCGACGTCGTCGGGGTCCCCCACCACCAGAGCGCGGGAGAGATAGTGGTCGTAGCGCTGCTGGCCGATGAGCCAGCGCCGCCACATCCACCGGCTGCCGAGCAGGGCGAGCGCGCCGGCGGGAAGCGCGAGGATGAAGTAGCCGCGGGCGACCTGGACGTCGCCGACGAGGAAGACGATGGCCAGCAGGCCGAAGGTGAGCGCGCTGGCGGACGCGACGCGGCGGTACTCGGTGAGACCGGTGCCGCAGACCCGCGCGTCCCTGGTGTGGCCCGCGGAGAGGGCGATCGACCAGCTGAGGGCGATCAGCAGCGAGATCAGCGCGTACGGCACGGGGAAGCCTGCGACGCTCGCGGCGACGTCGTGGGGGCCGAACCGGACGACGAAGGCGGTGGCGATCGCGGCGAGGATGATGATGGAGTCGCTGATCCGCAGCCGCAGCAGGTAGGCGTGGGCCCAACCGCGACCGTCGGCCGGGCGGAGGCCGTCGATCCCTCCGGAGATGGCGAAGCGCCGCCAGGGCCGATGGGCACGGCCTCCGACGGTTCCGGCGACGGAGCGGGGGCGGACGACGGTCACGACCGGCCCCCTCGCACTCCGGCGCCGTGGCGGGCGCGATGGACAGAACCGGCGGCGGCTGGGGGAAAGCCGTGGTCTCGAACGACTTTGCCGCCGCCGGCCCCATTCAAGGGGACGGCCGTGTGGACGCTGACCGGGCGGACCGCCCCGGCGCGTTGACTCGGAGTTATCGGGTGCATCACGACTCGTCCCTGCTCATCGGGTTTCACAGGTGTATTCGGGTTGCAGGACTGAGGGTCGTCATAAAGTGACTGTTCCTCAGCTCTACAAAAGTGAGGATACATCGCCTTTTGTGACGCACCCTATCCCCCGTCCGGGGGTGGTGCGGTGGGGCCCTAGCCGGGGGCTCCGCGGGCGGCGCCTTAGGCCGGGATGCCCGTCTCCGCGAAGAGGTAGGCCGCGATCTCCAGTGCGCTCGTTGCCGCGGGGGACGGCGCGTTGAGCACGTGGAGCTGGTGCCGGGAGCGCTGGATGACGAAGTCGTCCGCGAGCGTCCCGTCGCGGCGCACGGCCTGTGCGCGGACCCCGGCGCCGGCGCGCACGATGTCCCTGCGCTCGATCCGCGGCACCATGCGCGCCAGGCTCGCGGCGAAGGCCGACCGGCTGAGCGAGCGGGTCACCTCGCGCACGCCCGTCTCCAGGTTGTGCGTAGCCATCCGCAGGAACCCGGGATAGCTGAGCGCGTCCGCCGCGTCGCGCAGATCGATGTCCCGCCAGCGGTAGCCCTCGCGCTTGAGCGCCAGCACGGCGTTCGGACCGAGATGGACGGAACCGTCGATCATCCGGGTCAGGTGCACCCCGAGGAACGGGAGCCGCGGGTCGGGCACCGGGTAGATGAGCCCGCGGACGAGGTCGCGCCGCTCCGGGACGAGCTCGTAGTACTCGCCGCGGAACGGGACGATGCGCACCTCGGGCTCGACGCCCGCGAGGAGGGCGATGCGGTCGGCCTGCAGACCGCCGCAGTTGACCAGCAGGGAGGCGCGCGCTTCGCCGCCGTCGTACTCGACGACCACCCCCTCGGGCGCATCGTTGATCGCGGTCACTCGCGCGCCGGTGCGCAGCTCGGCGCCATTCTCGCTCGCGATCCCGGCGAGGGCGCGGCTGACCGCGGGGTAGTCGATGATGCCGGTGTTCTCGACGCGGAGCGCTTCGACGGCGTACACCTCCGGCTCGTACTCCGAGGCCTCCTCGGCGCCGATGAGGCGGCAGGGCACCCCGTTGGCCACGGCCCGGCGGTGCAGCTCGTGCAGCCCGTCGAGTTCGACGTCGTCTGTGGCCACGATCAGCTTGCCCGGCACGTCGTACGGGATGCCGTGGTCGCGCGCGAAGGCGATCATCGACGCGTTCCCCGCCGCGCACATGCGCGCCTTGAGCGACCCGGGACGGTAGTACGGACCCGCGTGCACAACCCCGCTGTTGTGACCGGTCTGGTGGGCGGCCCAGTGGTCCTCCTTCTCCAGGAGCGTGACCCTGGTCCCGCGCTGTGCGGCGTGAGCCGCGACGGCCAGGCCGAGTATCCCTCCGCCCACGACGACGATGCTCGGGCCCATCGACTCCTCCAGCACGATTCGGTGATGCGTGGCACTGCCCCGAGACCTCAGGGAAACTGAATAGTTCTCATCATCTGCGTGTCGACGCGCGAATCCCAGTCCCCCGTCCGGGAATCGGGCCGAATCACCCCCGCTTTGGGGTCAGCGCACCGCCGCAGCGAGCTCCTCCGCCACGAACTCCTGCTGGTCCGCCGTGATGTGCGGGTAGATCGGGAGCGAGAGGATGCGCTGGGCCGCGGCCTCCGCGATCGGGAACGAGCCGCGACCGACCCACCGGGCCGCGTAAGCGGAGGTCAGGTGCAGCGGAGTCGGGTAGTGGATCGCCGCCCCGACGCCGGCCTCGTTGAGCCGCGCGAGCACGCGATCGCGGTCGTCCACGCGCACGACGTAGAGGTGCCACACATCGAGGTTGCCCGGCGCGCTGGACGGCAACCGGACGCCCTCCACACCCTCCAGCAGAGCGTCGTACCGCGCCGCGGCGACCCGGCGGCGGCGGTTCCAGTCGGCGAGGTGCCGCAGCTTCACCCGGAGCACGGCCGCCTGCAGCGAGTCCATCCGCGAGTTGAAGCCCACCAGCTCGTGCACATACTTGCGCTCGCTGCCGTGCGACGCGATGAGCCGGACCGTGCGGGCGATCTCGGGATCGCCGGTGGTCACCGCGCCCGCGTCGCCCGCCGCCCCGAGGTTCTTGCCCGGGTAGAAGGAGGTGGAGGAGACCAGGCCCAGGCTGCCCGCCCGGCCGTCCCGGCTCTCCGCGCCCTGGGACTGCGCTCCGTCCTCCACGATCGGGATGCCGCTCGAGCCGAGCGCCCGCCGGAGCGCGCCGACCGGCGCGACCTGGCCGAACAGGTGGACGGGGACGACCGCCTGCGTGCGCGACGTGACCGCAGCGGCGGCCGCGGCCGGATCCAGGAGCAGGTGCTCGTCGTCGACGTCGGCGAAGACCGGGACGGCTCCGATGCGCGAGACGGCCTCCGCCGTCGCGATGAAGGTGTTGACCGGAAGGACGACCTCGCCGCCCGCCGTCACCCCCGCCGCACGGAGGGCGAGCTCCAGCGCGTCGGTGCCGTTGCCGACGCCGACGCAGTAACCGGCTCCGGTGGCCGCGGCGTACTCCTGCTCGAAGGCTCCGACGTCGCTGCCGCCGATGTAGGAGGCGGTCTCGAACACCCGGTCGACCGCGGTGCGGATGTCGTCCGCGGTCTCGGTGTTCTGGGCGACCAGATCGACAAGTGGGACTCTCACAGCCGTACCCCCAGTTCTCGTGCGGGCACTCCGGCCCAGGTCTGTCCGGCCGGGACGTCCGAGAGCACGACCGCCCCCATCCCGATCGTCGCGCCCGCCCCGACGGAGACCCGCTGCCGGATGGACGCGTTCATGCCGAGGTACGCGGCCTCGCCGATGCGGACCACCCCGCCGACGGCGACGCCCGCCGCCAGCGTCGCGTAGTCGTCCACGATGTCGTCGTGGGTGAGGGTGCAGTTCGGCATCACCACGACGTGCCGCCCGAGGATCACGTCGGCCGTCAGGACCGCGCCCGCCAGGATGATCGACCCCGCCCCGATCAGGCTGTTGTCGGACAGCCGGGCGTCGTCGTCGACCACCGTCGCGTACCGCTCCGCGCCGATGCCGAGCGCCGTCAGCCGTTGCACCACCGCGCGCCTGGCCTTCCCGCTGCCGACGCAGACGGTGATCGCCCCGGGAAGCTGCGCGGCCAGCTCGAGCCCGCCGAGGACTTCGACACCGCCGATGCTGTGCCCGTGCAGTCCGGGGTCGTCGTCGAGCACGCCGATCGCCCGGAGGGCGGGCTGCCGCATCGCCAGCACTTCGCGCGCAAGGCCGCTGGCGCCGATCAGGACGAGGTCCCTCATGCCGCACCCCGCAGTTCTGCGGCGTCGCGGAGGGCGTCCACCACGCGCAGCTGCTCGGCCTCGGTCAGTTCGTGGAAGAGCGGCAGGATCAGCGTGCGGTCGGTCAGCCGTTCGGTCACCGGCAGCGCCGCCGAGCCGGTGTCGACATCGCGGTAGGCCGGCTGCCGATGGGCGGCCATGATGCCGCGCCGGGCGGAGACACCCGCCTCGGCCAGGACCTCCATCGTGCGCTCCCGCGTCGCGGCGAACGACGGATCGACCTCCACCCAGTAGGACTGGAAGTTGCCGGTGCCCCACTCCGGGTCGGCGACAGGACGCAGACCCGGGAGGTCGGCGAGCAGCTCGGCGTAGCGCGCGGCCAGCTCCCTGCGCCGCCGGACGATCTCCGGCAGCCGGCCGAGCTGGACGATCCCCACCGCGGCCTGCAGGTCGGTCATCCGGTAGTTGAAGCCGATCTCGGTGTACTCCTCCTGCGGCGCCAGGATACTGGCCTGGCGGTCGGCCGCCGAGACGCTCATGGAGTGCTCGCGGAGCCGGCGGGCCCGGTCGGCCCAGTCGCCGTTCGGCGTGGTCAGCATCCCGCCCTCGCCGGTGGTCAGCAGCTTGCGCGGGTGGAAGGACCACGCGGTGACGTCCGCGCCCGCTCCGACCGGGCGGCCGCGGTAGGTCGAGCCCGCGCCGCACGCGGCGTCCTCGATCACGACGATGCCGCGCGGGTCGCACACCGCGCGGATCGCGTCGAGGTCGGCGGGCACGCCGCCCTGGTCGACGACGATGACCGCGCGGGTGCGCTCGGTGAGCGCCGCGGCGACCGACCCAGGGGTGAGGTCGCCCGTCGCGGCGTCCACGTCGGCGAACACGGGTCGCGCGCCGACGTAGGTGGGCGCGTTCGCCGTGGCGATGAAGGAGAAGGACGGGACGACCACGTCGTCGCCCCGCCCCACACCGGCCACGACCAGCGCCAGGTGCAGCGCCGTCGTGCAGTTGGAGGTCGCGACCGCGTGCGGTGCGCCCATCGCGGCGGCGAACTCCTCCTCGAACCGCGCCACGCGCGGCCCCTGCGCCACCCAGCCGGAGGCGATGACCTCTGTGACGGCGGCGATCTCCTCCTCACCGAGCCACGGCTTCATGACGTTGATCCGGTTCACGAGGTCACCAGCTCCGTGCGGCCGGCGGCGATCTCCTCGCGGAGCGGGCGCCACCACTCGACCAGCTCGCGCAGTCCCTCGGCCAGGGGCACCTCCGCGGTGAACCCGAGGTCGCGCTCCGCCGCCCTCGTGTCGGCCAGCCGGCGGGTGACGCCGTTGACCGCGCGCTCGGGTCCGTGCTCGACCTCCAGGTCGGAGTCCATCGCCTGCAGCAGCGCCTGCGCCAGCTCCAGGAGGCTGGTCTCCGTACCGCTCGCGATGTTGTAGAAGCCCTCGTGCACGTCCGCGGTCGCCGCCAGCAGGTTGGCCCTGGCGATGTCCCGCGTGAACACGAAGTCCATCGTCTGCCGGCCGTCGCCGAAGATCAGCGGCGGCTTGCCGTCGGCGATGCGCTCCATCCAGCGCACCAGCACCTCGGTGTAGAGGCCGTGCACGTCCATCCGCGGTCCGTAGACGTTGAAGTAGCGGAGGATGACGTAGTCGAGCCCGTTCATCGCGCGGAAGCTGCGCAGCATCCCCTCGTTGAACGACTTGGCGGCGCCGTAGAAGGTGTCGTTGTTGTGGTGGTGGTGCCGCTCGGGCGTCGGGAACTCGTCGGCCAGTCCGTAGACGGACGCGGAGGACGCGGTGATCAGCTTGTCCACGCCGTGCTCGACCGCCGCCTCGTAGACGTTGAAAGTGCCGTCGACCAGCACCTCCAGCGCCAGCCGGGGCTCCTCGGCGCACTGCGTGATGCGGATGGCGGCCTCGTGGTAGACGAGGTCCTTCCCGCGGGTGACGTCGTGCACCAGGTCGCGGTCGCGCAGGTCGCCGTGCACCAGCGTCACCCGGCCGGACGCCAGCGCGTCCTCCAGGTTGGCCAGCCGGCCGCGGACGAGGTTGTCGAGCACGTCGACGTGCGCCGCGCCCGCGTCGAGGAGCTGGTCGACGATCTGCGAGCCGATGGTGCCGGCGCCTCCCGTCACCAGGACGTCGGCGCCGTCCAGGGCGGTCACCGCGCACCCGCCAGCTGCTCGGCGCCCGCCGGATCCTCGACGTCGACCACGGCGCCGTCCTTCGCGAGGCTGCGGCTGGCCGCTTCCAGGACGGACAGCACCCGCAGGCCCGCGGCGCCGTCGGTGCGGGGCGCCCGCCTCTCCCGGATGCTCTCGGCGAACTCGGCCGCCAGCTGGCCGAGGGCCTCGCGCTCGGGAAGCGCGGGCGACCAGGTGTCGCCGAGCCGGTAGGAGACGGTGGCCGCCGTGCGTTCGACGCCGTCGGCGGCCTGGAGGCCGAGGTCGACGCCTCGGTCGTAGACGCTGAGGCGCTGCTGCGGGTTCAGGTCGTCCCAGACGAGCGTGCGCTTGGTGCCGCCGATCACCATCTGGCGGATCTTGGTCGGGCTCAGCCAGTTGACGTGCACGTGCGCCATCGCCCCGTTCTGCAGCGGCAGCACCAGGTAGCCGACGCACGACTTGCCGGCCCCGAGCGGGTCCGCGCCGTGGGCCGCCAGGGTCTGCGGCCGCAGCCCGCCCGGGAGGATGAAGTCGATGATCGACAGGTCGTGCGGCGCCAGGTCCCAGAACACGTCGACGTCGGGCTGGATGAGCCCGAGGTTGATGCGAGTGGAGTCGATGAACAGGATGTCGCCGAGCGCGCCCTCCTCGATCAGCTCACGGATCTTCAGCACCGCAGGGGTGTAGCAGTACGTGTGATCCGCCATCAGCACGAGGCCGCTCGCCGCGGCCGCGTCGACCATCGCCCTGCCGCGTTCGCCGGCGTCGGCGAGCGGCTTCTCCACCATCACGTGCTTGCCCGCGGCGAGCGCCTTCAGGGCCAGCGCGTGGTGGGTCCGAGCCGGCGTGGCGATGGCGACGGCGTCGATGTCGTCCCGCGCCAGGAGTTCGTCGACATCGGTGACCACATCGACAGCGCCGACGCGGGCGGCGAGACCTTCCGCCCGTTCGCGATCCAGATCGCAGATGGCGACGAGCCGCCAGTCCGGGCCGGCCGAGAAGTTCCTGGCCAGGTTCGGGCCCCAGTAGCCGGCGCCGATCACCGCGATTCGCAATTGTGTTTCCATGAGTGCCCCCAGCACCTTTCTTGTCGACGGGGCCGCCTTCGGGTGACGATCCCGGGGTGTGTGGAACCGCTACTGACTCGCGACGAAGTTGACGTCGACCCAGTAGTTGTTCGAGACCGTGTTGCTCGGGAAGTTCGTCGAGTACGTGTAGACACCGCCGGTGGCGTACGTCGACAGAGGTCCGTTCACGACGGGGTTGGCCAGCGTTCCCGAGTCGACCGCATAGGCCAGGTTGGTGGTGTAGTACGACGCCCGGTACTCGGTTCCGGCCGTGATCGTCACGGGTGTGGTGAAGAAGACGTCCTGCCAGCCGCTCGCCGTCTCGCCCGTGGAGACCGCGGTGGCCAGCTGGGTGCCGGTCGCCGACCACAGGTAGACGGTGTGCGTGCCGGTGTCGCCCGCTCCCTTGTAGAACCGGATGCCGGTGATCGTGCCTGCCGCTGTGGAGCTGAACCGCACGCCGAGTTGCACCGCCGCCGTGTCCGGCCACGCCGTGTTGGCGGGGGTGGCCGTGCTCGGGAAGATCGAGACCCCGGCCGCGGGGTTGGTGCCGCCTGTGCCTCCCGTGCCGCCCGTGCCTCCCGAGCCGGTCGTCGTCGTCCCGCTGCCCGCGGCAGGCGAGTACACGATGTCGACGAAGTAGTTCGTGGAAGCGTAGGAGTAGGTCGGGAAGCCGCCGCTCGACGCGTAGAGATAGAGTCCGTTCGCTCCGGAGGGCGCGGTCAGCGGGCCGTTGGTCTTCGGCTGGGCGAAATCGTTGCCGGTGAAGGCGTAGTTGCCCTGCGGTGCGAAGTACGAGACCACGTAGGTCGTCCCGGCCGTGACCGCCAGCGGCGTCGCCAGCTGCGCGGTCTGCCAGCCGACCGAGGTCTCGTTGGTGAACGTCACCGTGGCGAGCTTGCTCCCGGTCGAGGACCAGATCGAGCCGACGTGGGTGCCGACGTTGCCTGAGCCCTTGAAGAACCGGATCGCCGAGACCGTGCCGTCCTGCGACGGGACGAACTTCATCCCGAGCTCGACGGCCGAGGAGTCGTTGGTCGCGTCCTGCGTCGCGGGCGCCTCGTTCCCGAGCACCGTGTAGTTCGTGACCGTCGCCGCCTTCACCGTGAACGACCAGGTCTGCGTCCCGAGCGTCGACCCCTCGGTGGACTTGATGCCCGACAGCGAAGCCGTCACCACCGCCCCGGCCGGCAAGGCCGCCGCCGGCGTGAACGTGACGGTCGTCCCGTCGCTCGAGAGCGAGGTCGTGCCCGCCACCGCCGCGCCGCCCGCTGTGACCGTCATCGCGTAGCCGCTGGCGAGCGGGGTCGACATCGTCGCGGAGATCGTCGCCGACGGATCGACCTCGACGGCTCCGTTGGCCGGCGACTCGGACACCACCGCGACCGGCGCCGGCGCCTTGTTGAAGACCACGTCGACCATGTAGCTCGTGGTCGAGGTGGAGGACGGGAAGCCGCTGCCGTAGGTGTACATGCCGGTGGCGGTGCCCGCGACCAGCGGCGGCTTGCTGATGCCGGAGCCGGAGAAGGCGCCGGGCGTAACCGAGTAGTTGCCGGTCGGGGTGCGGTACGACACGACGTAGTCCGTGTTGGCCGCGATATTCACCGGTGTGCTGAAGGTCAGCGTCTGCCAGCCCGAGGTCGACTCTCCGGTGAAGGTGCCGGTCGCCAGCTGCTGGCCGCTCATGTTCCAGAGCGTCCCGGTGTGGGTGCCGGTGTTGCCCGCGCTCTTGTAGAACCGGACTCCGGTGACCGCGCCGGCCGCCGTGCTGTAGAACTTCACACCCAGCGTGACGGGCGAGTCGCTGACCTGCAGGACGGAGGGCACGGCCGAGTCGGAGTACAGGCTGCACGGGCAGACGCCGGGCGCCGGATCGGGCTTGGCCGTGAGGAAGCTCCACGAGCCGCCGCCGGACATCACGTTCCCGTAGGTGTCCTTCGCGGTGACGACGACCGAGTAGTTCACGAAACCGTTCAGCGGCGCCGAGGGCGTGAACGTCGCGGTCCGCGTCGACGACGCGTAGCTCACGCTGCCGGCCACGGTGTTGCCGAGGGCGTCCTTGACGGTGAAGGCGATGCTCGCCGGATCGACGGCCTTCGACATCACGGTCCCGATGGTGGTCGAGAGCGGCACGCTGGAGGAGCCGGGGAGCGGCCACTGGCCGGTCGCCACGAGGGGCGAGTTGTCCACGGTCGAGAAGACGGCGTCCACGAAGTAGTTGGAGCTGTTGTAGCTGCCCTGCGGGAAGGTGCCCACACTCGTGCTGTAGACGCCGGGGGATGGCGAGCCGAAGCCGCCGGCCACGCCGAAGACGTTGTCGGTCGGGCCACGGTACGAGAACGTGTTGGGGATCGCGGTGTAATGGCCGGCCGGGTCGGAGTACGAGACGGTGTACTTCGCCCCGGTGCTGACCGAGACCGGTGAGACGAAGCTGGCCGCCTGCCAGCCGGAGGCCGTCTCGTTGCTGAACGTGACCGTCGCGAGCCGGTTGCCCGAGGCGTCCCACAGCGAGCCGGTGTGGGTCCCGGTGTTGGCCGCGCTCTTGTAGAAGCGGACGCCGGTGATGAAGCCGTTCTGCTGCGCCGTGAACTGCAGGCCGAGTTCGACGGCGGACGCGTCGCCCGCGTCGGCGACGGCCGGGGTCGCCGTGCTGAACACGGTCGCCGGTCCGGTCACCGTGATCGGCTGGGTGAGGGGCGTGGACGTGTTGGCGCTGTCGTCGGTCGCGCGGACCATGATCGACCGCGCTCCGAGGCCCTTCTGCAGGTAGCTGTACGACCAGGAGGTGGTGCCGGTCGCCGGGTGCCAGCTCGTACCGCCATCGGTGGACACCTCCACGCCGGCGACGACGCCGCCGACGTCGGTGGCCGTGCCGCTCACCGTGACGGACGCGCCGTTCGCGACGCCGGCGCCGGCCGCGGGCGACGAGACCGCGACGGTCGGCGCTGTGTGGTCGGTGCTGGCCGTCGCGGCGACCAGGCCGGACTGGAGCGACCCGGGCTGCGCGCTCATGTCGGCCAGCAGGTTCACCTGGGCCTGCTGCATCCGCGGGTCGGCTGCGGCGCCGGAGCCGTCGTGGGTGGCGTCGAGGCCCCACGACCACTGCACGGAGCCCGCCGAGAAGACGAGCGCTCCGCTCGGGGCGCGGTACAGCGTCACGTGGTGGGTGGTCGTTCCCGCCACCACCGTGTTGCCGAAGTCCTGCAAGTACTGGGGGACGGCGCCGACCGTCGTGGAGAGGTCCACCAGGCCGGCCGGTCTGAACCCGTTGTCCAGGTCCTCGTCGGACTCGTAGCCGATGGTGTGCGCCGCCAGAGCGGTCGTGCTCCCCGCGCCCATGGATGTCAGGCTGGTGTTGCGCCACAGTCGTGTCTTGCCCTGCGCGGCCGTGACCGTGATCGGGAGGTCGGAGAAGTTGGACATGTACGCGGTGCCCGTGATCCCGTTCTCCGGCAGCCCTGCGCCGTTCGCCTGGGACGCGAAGCGCGGGTCGCGCCAGGTCCCGGTCCACTCCGGGGTGGGGTCGATCTTGGCGTTCGCCCAGGTCTCCTTGTAGGTCACCAGCGTCCGGTAGTTCGCGGCGGTTCCGGCGACGGACGCCTCGTACCTCGTGTGCCAGTACATCTCGTTGCCCGAGAGGAACTGGGCGTTGACGCCGCCGTTGATCGCGGTCTGCACGTTGGCGCGCTGGTTCGCCGACCAGTACTCGTCGTGGCCGACCGAGAGGAACACCTTGTGGTTCAGCAGCTCCGAGCCGTAGCGATCGGTGTCGACCCCGGAGAAGTACGACATGTTGTAGCCGTTCTTCTCCAGGAAGCGCACCTCGGGATACTCGGCGCTGAAGTAGAAGTCGCGGCCGGCGTTGTTGCCTCGTGTCGCGATCGGGCGGTTGTAGCTGACCTTGTACGCCCTGCCGTTCGCGGCGCCCTGGTAGAAGTCCGAGCCGCCGTACGTGTTGTATGCCTGCCAGGTCGGGTCGGACGTCTGGTACAGCACATCGGAGTGGCTGGCGTCATTGCGCACGACGAACGTGATCTGGCTCTCGTCACTGTTGTCGTTGCGGTGAAGCAGCGCGATGTAGACGCCGGAGACCGCCGACGGCGGTACCGTCCAGGACGCCGACTGGGCCCAGTTGCCGCAGTCGGTGAGCTCGACCGTCGGGTCCCAATAGCAGGCCGGCTGCGTCTGCGGGAGGGTGGCCGACGGCGTGACGTCCGCGATCTTGCGCGCACCCAGGCCCTGGTAGTAGCCGGTGCGGAAGATCTGGATCGTGTACGACTTCGCGGTGGTGTTGATCTTGAAGCCGATCGTCCCGCCGATGTTGACGCTGATGTCGGTGGAGAAGCCCTGGATGTCGGAGTCGCCCGCGCCACTGACGTCCCAGACGGACGGGTCCGTCCCGGGAAGCGCGTTCTCGCACACGATCGGGTTCGCCGCGGCGTTGCAGCCCTGGTCCGCTCGCGCGGGCTGGCTGGTCACCAGACTGACCCAGGCGAACAGCACCACCACCAGCGCGCACGCGGTCGCGAACATCACGTTGCGCCGGCGGGTCGGGTGCCCGGCGCGGATCCCCACAGATTGAGCTTTGCTCATATCTGAGAGATTGTCACAAATTTGGCGGGCTCGCTCACCCCCTAATAGGGGGCGAACCACCAGACGACCCGGGCGCGCTGCCCGGCGGGGTCAGTCCTCGGAGCCCTCCTCGGGCGTCCCCGCCGAGTCCTCCTCCGCCGAGTCCTCCTCCGCTGAGTCCTCCTGTGCCGAGTCCTCCTGTGCCGAGTCCTCCTGTGCCGCGAACCGGTCGGTCGCCGCGATCAGCGCGTCCAGGATCCCCGGCTCGTCATAGGCGTGCCCGGCGTCCGGGATGATGTTCAGCTCCGCCTCCGGCCACGCCTTGTGCAGGTCCCACGCCGTCATCGCCGGCGTGCACACGTCGTAGCGGCCCTGCACGATGACGCCGGGGATGCCCTCCAGCTTGTACGCGTCGCGGATCAGCTGGTCCTCCTCGAACCAGCCGCCGTTGACGAAGTAGTGGTTCTCGATGCGCGCGAACGCCACCGCGTACTTCTCCTCGGTGAAGGCCGCCACGACCTCCGGCCGCGGAAGCAGCGTGATCGTGGAGGACTCCCAGCGCGACCAGGCGACGGCGGCCGGGCCGTGCACGGCGGGGTCCTCGTCGGCGAGCAGCCGGCTGTAGGCGCGGATCAGATGGCCGCGCTCCTGCAGCGGCACCGGCTCCACGAAGCCCTCCCACAAGTCGGGGAACAGCGCGGCGGCGCCTCCTTCGTAGAACCAGTCCAGCTCGGCCGGTCGCAGCGTGAAGATGCCGCGCACGATCAGCTCGGTCACCCGCTCGGGGTGCGTCTCGGCGTACGCCAGCGCCAGCGCGCTCCCCCACGAGCCGCCGAACACCTGCCATCGCTCGATCTCCAGGTGCTCGCGCAGCTTCTCCAGGTCGGCGACGAGATTCCAGGTGGTGTTCGCCGACAGGTCGGCGTCCGGGTCGCTCGCGTGCGGGAGGCTGCGGCCGCAGTTGCGCTGGTCGAGCAGGACGATCCGGTACCGCTCGGGATCGAACAGCCGGCGGTGGGAGGGCGTGCTGCCGCCGCCGGGGCCGCCGTGCAGGAAGACCACGGGCTTGCCCTCCGGGTTGCCGCTGGTCTCCCAGTACACCTGCTGGCCATCGCCGACGTCCAGCATCCCGCTGTCGTACGGCTCGATCTCCGGGTAGAGAGTGCGCATGGTGCGACTGTAGCGGCCCACTGCCCGCGCGCCCCCACGCCGCGCGGCCCCACATCCCCGTGCGCACACGCGCGCAACGGAGGACATCCGCCCTCCGGCTGCCCCGATCTCCTCCGTTCGCTGCGATCCGGCCCCTCACGCGGCCGGATGTCCTCCGTTGCCGACAGCGCTAGGCTCGCCGCATGAGCACCCCCGTGACCGTCGCCGTCACCGGCGCCGGTGGACAGATCGGCTACGCCCTCCTCTTCCGCATCGCCTCCGGGCAGCTGCTCGGGCACGATGTGCCGGTGCGGCTGCGGCTGCTGGAGATCCCGGCCGGGCTCGGCGCCGCGGAGGGCACGGCACTGGAGCTGGAGGACGGCGCCTTCCCGCTGCTGCACGGCGTCGACGTGACCGACGACCCGCGGGCGGCCTTCGACGGGGCGAGCGTCGCCCTGCTCGTCGGGGCCCGGCCGCGCACCGCCGGGATGGAGCGTGCCGACCTCCTGGAGGCCAACGGCGGCATCTTCGGCCCGCAGGGCGCTGCGCTGAACGAGGTGGCGGCCGACGACCTGCGCGTGCTCGTCGTCGGCAACCCCGCCAACACGAACGCGCTCATCGCGAGCGCCCACGCGCCGGACATCCCGGCCGAGCGCTTCACGGCGATGACCCGGCTCGACCACAACCGCGCTGTCGCGCAGCTCGCGGCGAAGCTCCGCGTGCCCGTCCACGCGATCGAGGGCGTGATCGTGTGGGGCAACCACTCGGCCAGCCAATACCCCGACCTCAGCCACGCGACCGTGAACGGCCGGCCGGCGACCGAGCTCGTGGACGAGGACTGGCTCGTGGACGAGTACATCCCGCGGGTGGCGAAGCGCGGAGCGGAGATCATCGCGGTGCGCGGCTCGTCGTCGGCCGCCTCCGCGGCGAGCGCCGCGATCGACCACGTGCGCGACTGGGTGGACGGCACCGGGGACCGGTGGACCTCCGCCGCCGTCGTGTCGGACGGCTCCTACGGCGTGCCGGAGGGCCTCATCTCGTCGTTCCCCGTGCGCAGCGTCGACGGACTCTGGGAGATCGTCCGAGGCCTGGCGATCGACGCGTTCTCGCGGGAGCGCATCGACGCCTCGGTCGCCGAGCTCGTCGCGGAGCGCGACGCCGTGCGCGCGCTCGGACTGCTCTAACTGCGCCACGCGCGTTCCCACATTCGTCACGAATGTCGCGTTGCCCGGCCCGAAACCCCACATTCGTCACGAATGTCGCGTTACCCGCCCTGCGCGGTTCCCCACATTCGGCACGAATGTCGCACCACCCCGCCGTTCCCACATTCGTCACGAACGTCGCGTTACCTCGCCCCAATCTCCACATTCGTGCCGAATGTCGCGTCGCGGCGATCTGCGCATTCGTGCCGAATGTGGCGTTAGGGCGCGCCATAGGGCGCATTCGCGCCGAATGTCGCAGCGGGGCGGGCGCGACGTTCGGCACGAATGTGGCGCGTCAGTGGTGCTTGGCCGGCGCCTTCTCCGGCGTCGGCAGCGTGCCCGCGGCGCGGCGCTCGGCATAGTAGGCGCGGGCCTCCGCCTGGCGCTCGGCCTCGGCGCCGCTCGCGATCTTGGCGCGCACCAGCTCCGGGCCGTAGCCGAACGCGTCGACCAGGTCGACCGCGTGCGGGCGGATGCGGGTGAGCAGCCGGTCGATGTACGCCGAGACGGCCTGCGCGCGCTGCGGCGAGAGGCGGCCGTGGATGAGGTACCAGGCCAGGTGCTTCTCGATCAGCCCGAAGCCGAACAGGTCGCGCAGCCAGGTCAGCACCTGCTTGGTGCCGGCGTCCGGCGCCTGCTCCAGCGCCTCGGTGAACGCCTCCCATTGCAGCAGCTCGGCGTGAGCGCGGGCGGCCTCGATGAGCTCGTTCTGCTGCGAGTTGAACAGGTCGGCCGCGGCCTTCTTGCCCAGCTTGGAGGCCGGGCGCAGCCGGCCGCCGATCTCGGCGATCATCGTCGCGACGCGGTCGGTGAGCAGCTCGCGCTGCGTCGCCGACTCCTGGAGCCAGTTCACCGAGCGCGCCGTCGAGCCGAAGTCGCGCACGGTCTGGCCGACGCTGCGCAGGCCGGAGCCGTGGTACGCCTTGCCGGCCGCCTGCACGACGACGTACCGGGCGAGCGCGCCCGCGTCGGCCTTGGCGAACTTGCGGCTGAAGTCGGTCAGCAGCCGCTTGGCGACGAGCTGCAGGAGGACGTTGTTGTCGCCCTCGAACGTCACCCAGATGTCGAGGTCCTGGCGCAGCGAGGTGATCCGGTTCTCGGTGAGGAAGCCGGCGCCGCCGCACGCCTCGCGCGCCTCCTGGAGGGTCTCCAGCGCATGCCACGTGCTGAGCGGCTTGAGCGCCGCCGCGATGGTCTCCAGGTCCTGCCGGTCGGCGTCGGTGTCGGTCTTGCCGCTGAACACGTCGTCGAACTTGTGCAGGAACATCTCGTGCGCGAAGCTCGCCGCGTACGTGGTGGCCAGCAGCGGGAGCAGCCGGCGCTGGTGGCGCTGGTAGTCGAGCACGACCTCCTCGTCGGTGTCGCTGCCGGCGGTGAACTGGCGGCGCTGGTCGCCGTAGGTGATCGCGATCTTCAGGCCGAGCTTCGCGGCGATGTTCGCGGAGCCGTCGAGCGAGACGCGGCCCTGGACGAGCGTGCCGAGCATGGTGAAGAAGCGCCGGCCCGGGCTCGCGATGGGCGAGCTGTAGGTGCCGTCCTCCGCGACGTCGCCGTAACGGTTGAGGAGGTCGGCGCGCGGGATGCGGACGCCGGTGAAGTGCAGGCGTCCGTTGTCGATGCCGTTGAGGCCGCCCTTCTGGCCGTCGTCCTCGCCGCCGATGCCGGGCAGGAAGTGGCCGTTCGCGTCGCGGATCGGCACGTAGAAAGCGTGCACGCCGTGGTTGACGCCCTTCGTCACGAGCTGCGCGAACACGACGGCCGCCGTGGCGTCGACCGCGGCGTTGCCGAGGTAGTCCTTCCACGCGCCACGGAACGGGGTGTCGAGGACGAACTCTCGGCTCTCCGGGTCGTACGTGGCGGTGGTCGCGATCGCTGCGACGTCCGAGCCGTGCCCGGTCTCGGTCATCGCGAAGGCTCCGGGCACGTCGAGCGACATGATCCCGGGCAGGTAGGTGGTGTGGTGGTACTCGGTTCCGAGGTGCAGGACGGCGGCGCCGAACAGCCCCCACTGGACGCCGGACTTGATCTGGAGCGACGGGTCGGCCGCGACGAGCTCCTCGAACGCGGCGATGTTGCCGCCGTGGTCCTCCATGCCGCCGACCGACTTCGGGAAGGCGCGGTGCACCTGGCCGTGGTCGACCAGCAGCTTGAGCTGCCCGAAGACACGCTTGCGGTGGTCGGCGACGGAGAGGCCCTCCACCTTCTGCAACTCGGGCTGGGAGGACAGCGCACGCGAGGCCAGTCGGACCTCGGCCCAGGTGCCCAGGAGCTGACGCCCCAGCGCCTCCACGTCGACGCGTGGCCCGGCGCCGGCCGGGGCGGTCGCGGCCGCTGCTGCGGCCGCTTCGCTCTCGGCCGCGTCGACGACGGGGGCGGAGGTGCGGGACTTCTCGGGTGCGCGCTCGGCGGTATCAACCATGAGTTTCCTCTTCGATGTCTCGGGGTCATCGTCACGCTACGACGGGCGGCGAGCCGAGCGAAACCGTCGGTGCGGAGGCGACAAAAACGGCCCGCGAGGTCCGCGGGCCGTTTGTGGGATGCTCCAAAACGCCGTCCCGAACGTCATCGGGTATGGACAAGACGGGCCGTTCCCCGCTAGCGGCTCATGCCGCCCGGCGGGTCACCCGGGTCTCACGTGGCAGGGAGGCGAGCGCCGCGCGCGCCGCAGTCGCGCCGCGCAACTCGATCACGGTTCCGGCCGCGATCTGCTCGTCGCGGTCGACGCGGGCGCCGTTGCCGATCATGGCGTTCTCGCCCACCTTCACGTTGCTGCCGATGCGCGCGCCGCTGCCGATGACGCAGCCCTTGCCGATGTGGACGTTGGCGCCGACGAAGGTGCGGTCGCCGATCGTCGCGCCCGAGTCGATCCAGCTCCCGGCGCCGATATAGGCGTCCAGCCCGATCCGGGCGTCGGCCTCCACGTAGGCAGTCGGCTCGATGCGGGCCGAGTCCGCCACGCGCGCTGACGGGGACACCAGTCCCTTGCCGTTCGCGTGCCGCCTGTACTTGATGATTGCGCCGGTCTCGTCTTCGAGCTCTTCGATCCTCCGTGCCATTTCATCCCCTCCTTCGAGATCGTCGCGAAATTATGCCACCTGACATAACCGTGAACGGGGACGAAAGATTCCCTGATCGCCCCACGGAAAGGGCACTGTACGCCGGTGATCCGGGGGCGACCAGGGGCAACGCTCGGAAGATGCTGAGCGCGGTCGCGGCGCTAGTAGCTCAGCCCGTGACCGAAGCGGTAGAGCGGGTCGGCGGTGTCGAACGGCACGTCCGGCCGGTTCTCGACCACCGCCGTCATCGACGACGGCAGGTCCATCGGGAGCCGGCCCCGCGGAGCGGCCTCCCCGAAGAGCACGTCGAGCAGCGCCGCGGAGTTCGCGCCGAAGTCGGCCGCGATGGCGGGGACCTCGGTCGCGAACGGCGTGAGGATGGCCGGCCGGTCGAGGAACACCTCCAGCACGGTCGGCACCGCACGGGCGATGGCGAGGACCTCGTCGATCGTCTGCTGCGGGAAGTCGAGCGACCCGGCGTGGAAGAAGTTCTCGAACATCGTCGCGCGCTGCTCGTACGGCGCGTGCAGGCGCACCAGCGCCACGTCGGCCTCCTCGGCGGTGGCCACCACGGTCGCGTACCCGGCCACCGCCTCCGGGTCGAAGCCGTGCACGAACACCTTCGCGCCGAGGGGCAGCGGAAGGATGGCGTCGTTCTTCAGGAGGGTCACGGATGCGCGCTGCGCGGCCTCCCCCGCCGCCACGAACCCGGCGTTGCCGACGACCGCGGCCGCGCGCGCCGGGTCGACCGTTGGCGCGTCGAACAGGCCGAGCCGGAACTTCTCGCGCAGCAGGCGCCGGGCGGAGACGTCGAGACGCTCCTCCGGCAGCTCGCCGCTGCGGACCAGGTCGACCAGGAGGTCCGGGATGGCCTCCCCGCCGAACTGGTCGGCGCCCGCGTCCAGCACCTTCGTCATCCGCTCTCGCGTGCTCAGGTGCTCGACGCCCCAGGCGCGGGCCGGGAACGGCTGGCCGGCGATCTCGGCGTCCGAGAGCAGCCCCCAGTCGGTGCAGACGATCCCGTCGAAGCCGTAGCGCTCGCGCAGCAGGCCGGTGATGACGGACTTGTTGAACCCGAAGCCGACCTCCTCGTACTCGGTACCGACCGGCATCCCGTAATACGGCATGATCTGGCTGGTGCCCGCCTCGAAGGCGGCTTCGAACGGCTTGAGGTGCGTCTCGAACTCGCCGCCCGGGTAGACCTGCTCGCGGCCGTACGGGAAGTGCGGGTCCTCGCCGTCCTTCTGCGGGCCGCCGCCCGGGAAGTGCTTGGTCATGGTCGCGACGGAGTCCGGCCCGAGCTCGGCGCCCTGGAAGCCGCGGATGTACGCGGCGCCCAGGCGCGAGGTGAGATCGGCGTCCTCGCCGAACGTGGCGACCTGGCGCGCCCAGCGCGGCTCCGTCGCGAGGTCGATCTGCGGGTGCAGCGCGACTCGGATGCCGACCGCGGTGTACTCCTGGCGCGCGATGTCGGCGAAGCGCTCCACGAGGGCCTCGTCACCGATCGCGGCGAGCCCGAGCGTCTCCGGCCACTGCGAGAACGGCCCGGCCATAATCGCCGCGCCGGGGTTGTCGCTGAACGAGTGGCGGGGGTCGGTGGAGAGCGTGACCGGGATGCCGAGGCGCGTGCTCGCCGCGACCTCCTGGACTCGGTTGTGCCACTCGGCCATCTCGGCGGCCGAGCTGGCCGCGCCGAACACGTTGAAGTGCGTCATGTGCCGGTCGCGGATCATCTCGACGCTGTCCGCGATCCCGAACAGCGGGTTCGGCCCGGCGAGCGCGCCGCCCTCGCCGATGGTGATCATGGTCTGGAAGAAGAGGCCGGCCTTCTCCTCCAGGGTCATCTGACCGAGAAGGTTCTCGACGCGCTCGTCGAGCGGGAGGCTCGAGTCGCGGAAACGAGGGTCGACGGGGAGGTCGTCGGCTGTGGTCTCGGTGGTCGTGGTGTCGGTCATTCGCACTCCTTCGGGCGTCACGGGTTGACGGTTCCGATCATAAACCGACTAGTGATTGGTTTTTGCCGTGAGTGCCGGGAATCCTCGTTCGATCACCGCCACGTCCCAGAGTTCGAGCTCGAGCGCGTCTTCCAGCTCGCACGCTCGCCGAAACCACCCGTCACGGGCGTCGGCAGACGACCACTCCCCGTTCATCCCCAGGTGGGTCGCCCAGAACTGAGACCACTCGCGCAGACCGGCATTCAGGGCCGGACTCAACGGCAGCGAGTTCTCCTCGAGGAGTCCGACTTCGCGCTGCCAGATCGGCCATGAGACTCCGTGCTCGGGGAGCAATCGAACGGACATCAGCATTCCGTCCCGCTCGAGCTGAGCTCGCCGGATCGCACTGTCAGGGTCACGACCGTCCGGGACCCACAGCTCGACCTGGGTGATGGGGTCCACGACCCAGCTGCCCCGATGCCCCATGAGTTCAGCCTATTTCCCATCGGGGTGATGGCGCGGGGGGGGTGACTACCCGTCGGCCGCCACGACCTCCAGCAGCGCCTCCCCGTAGGTCTCCTTCTTCTTCGCGCCGATCCCGCTGATGCCGTCGAGGTCGGCGAGCGAGGACGGGCGCGCGGCGGCGACGGCGCGCAGCGTGGCGTCGCCGAACACGATGTAGGCCGGGACGCCCTGCGTCTTCGCCTCGCCCGCGCGCCACGCGCGCAGAGCCTCGAAGAGGCCGGCGTCGGCGGGCGCCAGGTCGGCGGCGGCGGAGGAGCGGCCGGCGCGGGAGGCGCGCGCCGCGCGTTCGGGCTCCCGGCGGAGGATGACCTCCCGGCCGCCCGACAGCACCTCAGCGCTCGCGGGGGTCAGCGTCAGGACGCCGTACTCGCCTTCGGGCTTCAGCAGTTCCTGCGCGATGAGCTGGCGGACGACGCCGCGCCACTGGCTTTCACCCAGGTCTTCGCCGAGGCCCCAGGTGGAGAGCCGGTCGTGGCCGTACTGGTCGACGCGCGGGGTGCGCTTGGCGCGGAGAATGTCGATGAGGTGGCCGGCGCCGAAGCGCTGGTTGCGCTCGCGTTGCAGGCGCACGACGGTCGAGAGGAGCTTCTGGGCCGGGACCGTGCCGTCCCACGTCTCGGGCGGGGTGAGGCAGGTGTCGCAGTTGCCGCAGGGAGTCGCGCGCTGGCCGAAGTAGTTGAGCAGGTTCACCCGGCGGCACTGCACGGTCTCGCACAGGGCGAGCATGGCGTCCAGGTGCTGGGTGAGCCGGCGACGGTGCGCGAGGTCGCCGGGGGACTCGTCGATCATCCGGCGCTGCTGCACGACGTCCTGCAGCCCGTACGCGAGCCAGGTGGTCGACGGGAGGCCGTCGCGGCCGGCGCGGCCGGTCTCCTGGTAGTAGCCCTCGACCGACTTGGGGAGGTCGATGTGGGCGACGAACCGCACGTCCGGCTTATCGATGCCCATGCCGAAGGCGATGGTCGCCACGACGATCACGCCGTCCTCGCGGAGGAACCGGGCCTGCGTGCGTGCCCTGGTCTGGGCGTCGAGGCCCGCGTGGTACGGCAGCGCCGTGAGCCCGCGGCCGGCCAGGAACTCGGCCGTACGCTCGACCGAGTTGCGGGACAGCGCGTAGACGATGCCCGCCTCGCCCGGGTGCTCGCCGGTGATGAAATCGAGGAGCTGCTTGCGCACCTCCACCTTCGGCACGATGCGGTACTGGATGTTCGGGCGGTCGAAGTCGGAGACGAAATGCTCGGCGTCCTGCAGCCGCAGGCGCTCGGTGAGCTCGCGGTGGGTCGCCTCGGTCGCCGTCGCGGTGAGGGCGATGCGCGGGACGTCGGGCCAGCGGTCGGCCAGCTCGGAGAGCGCCAGGTAGTCCGGCCGGAAATCGTGGCCCCACTGGGACACGCAGTGCGCTTCGTCGATGGCGAACAGCGCGACGCGGCCGCGCTCCAGGAAGCGCTTGGTCGCCTCGCTCGACAGCCGCTCGGGCGCGACGTAGAGGATGTCGAGCTCGCCCGCGAGGTAGGCGCGCTCGACCGCGGAACGCTGGCCGGCGTCCTGCGTCGAGTTGAGGAACGCCGCGCGCACGCCGACGGCGGTCAGCGCGTCGACCTGGTCCTGCATGAGCGCGATGAGCGGCGAAACCACCACGCCGGTGCCCTCGCGGACCAGCGACGGGATCTGGTAGCAGAGCGACTTGCCACCGCCGGTGGGCATGAGCACGACCGCGTCGCCGCCGGCCACCACCCGGTCGATGATGGCGGCCTGCTGCCCGCGGAAGGAGTCGTAGCCGAACACTGTGCTCAGCGCCTCGGCGGGAGTGGCGAAGCGCGCCGGCGTCGCCCGCGGAGTCTTCGGAGCGGAGGCGGACAACGAGCCACCCGGGGACGCGGCCGGCGCCGCGTCCTGGAATGGCACGTCCGCGTACGGGTCGTCGCCGAAGTCGGGCAGCGGGGGCTCGACGTCGAACGGCGGCTCGTCGAAGGGCGGCGCCTCCCGGTCGTCGGGCTCCCACGTGTTCCAGCTCATTCCTCGATCGTAACGACCGCCGCCGACCGCGCCGCCCGGACCGCGAATCTGTGGAGAAGTCACACCGAAAGAGCGGCGGTGGAGGACGAACCGGACCGCGTCCGCGCCCTCCGCTACGATCGGCCCATGCGGACGCAGCCTCACCCCAGCACCGCGTCCCTGGCCCGCCCGGCGCCGGCAGCGTGATGCCGGCCGCGATCCTCGGCCTGCTCAGCGCCCTCGTCTACGGGTCGGCCGACTTCGTCGGCGGCGTCGCCGCGCGCGCGATCGGCCCGCTGCGCACCACTGCGCTCGGTGCGGTCGGCGGCCTCGCGCTCCTCCTCGTCGCCCTCCCGTTCGTCGGCGGCGTCTGGTCGGGCGCCGCGCTGGGCTGGGGCGCGGCCTCCGGAGCGGTCGGCGCGCTCGCGGTCGCGCTGCTGTACGCGTGCCTCGCGATCGGGCCGATGAGCATCCTCTCGCCGCTGACCGCACTCGTCTCCGCGGTCGTGCCGATGGTCTGGGGGCTCGCGGGAGGCGACCGGTTCGCCCCGATCGGCTACGTCGCCCTCGGGCTGGCGCTGGTCGCGGTGGTGCTGGTCGGCTTCGTCCCGGAGCGCGGCGCCGTGCGCCCCAGCGGCCGTGCCCTCGGGATGGCGGTCGCGGCGGGCGCGCTCATCGGCGTCTTCCTCATCCTGCTCGACCAGACCCCCGCCGACTCCGGGCTCGTCCCGCTGGTCGCCAACCGCACCGTCAACGCGGCGATCATGTGGACCATCATCGGCGTCCTGGCCGCGCGCGGCGTCACCCGGGGGCTCACCCGGCGCGGCCTGCTGCTCGCCGTCGGCTCCGGGCTGCTGGACGCCTCCGCCAACGTGCTCATCCTGCTCGGCCTGCGTGCCGGCGACCTGACCACGATGTCGGTGCTCGTCGCCCTCTATCCCGCTGGCACGATCGTCCTCGCCGCGGTCGTCCTCCGCGAGCGCATCGCTCCCGTGCAGTGGGTGGGGCTGGTGCTCGCCGTCACTGCCGCCGCCCTCCTCGCCGTCGCCTGACCTTCCACCGCCGAGCGGCGCGTGAACCCACCGCCGAGCGGCACATGAACGCCCCTGAAGCCGTCGGCTGAGGGCGTCGACGTGCCCCTCGGCGATTGCGGTCGCGGCGAAACCACCGGGTACTGTGGGACGCCGGACCACGGGAGGCGCCGATGAGCACACCACAGCACGACCCCGCCGACGATCTGGAGAACCGCCGCGAGCACCTGGGCGACCTCTCGCAGGCGGTGCAGGACTTCTCCAGCGAGCAGGAGGGCTACCACAAGGCGCTGTCGTCGCGGCAGCTCCAGATGATCGCCATCGGCGGCGCCATCGGCACCGGCCTGTTCCTCGGCGCGGGCGGCCGGCTCGAGCAGGGCGGACCGCTGCTGGTCCTCGTCTACGCGGTCTGCGGGTTCTTCGCGTTCCTGGTGCTGCGTGCGCTCGGCGAGCTGGTGCTGCACCGGCCGTCGTCGGGCTCCTTCGTCTCGTACGCGCGCGAGTTCTACGGCGAGAAGATGGCGTACGTCGCCGGCTGGATGTACTTCCTCAACTGGGCGATGACGGCGATCGTGGACTCCACCGCCGTCGCGCTCTACGTCAAGTACTGGCAGCTGTTCACATCCGTGCCGCAGTGGCTGCTCGCGCTGATCGCGCTCGTGGTGGTCGTCAGCCTCAACCTCATCTCGGTGAAGGTGTTCGGCGAGATGGAGTTCTGGTTCGCGATCATCAAGGTCGGCGCGCTGGTGGCGTTCCTGGTGGTCGGCATCATCGTGCTCGCCGCCGGCTGGCCCACCGACCAGGGCCCGACCGGCCTGCCGATGCTCGCCCAGAACGGCTGGCTGCTTCCGCACGGCGTCGCCACGATCGGGATGGCCATCGTGCTCGTGCAGGGCGTCGTCTTCGCCTACGCGGGTGTGGAGCTGGTCGGCATCGCGGCCGGCGAGACGGAGAACCCGGAGAAGATCATGCCGCGCGCGATCAACAGCGTGGTCTTCCGCATCGCGGTCTTCTACTGCGGGTCGGTACTGCTGCTCGCGCTGCTGCTGCCGGCGAGCACCTACAGCGGCAGCGAGAGCCCGTTCGTCACCTTCTTCAGCCACCTCGGCGGCCCGCAGCTCAGCGCCGTCGTCGGCTCGGTGATGAACTTCGTCGTGCTCACGGCGGCGCTCTCGAGCTTGAACGCCGGGATGTACTCGACCGGCCGCATCCTGCACTCGATGGCGCAGACCGGCGCGGCTCCGGCGTTCACGGCGCGGATGAACACACGCGGCGTGCCGTACGGCGGCATCCTGCTAACCGCGGCGATCGGCATCCTCGGCGTCTTCCTCAACCTGATCGTGCCGGCGGAGGCGTTCAACATCGTGCTGAATGTGGCGTCGCTCGGCATCGTCACGAGCTGGGCGATGATCATCCTCTGCCAGATGCAGTTGCGGAAGTGGTCGCTGCAGGGCAAGCTCGCGCGTCCGTCGTTCCGGCTGTTCGGGGCGCCCTTCACGGCGTATCTGACGCTGGCGTTCCTGGCGTCGGTCATCGTGCTGATGGCATTCGACTACCCGACCGGGACCTACACGGTCGCGTCGCTGGTCATCATCATCCCCCTACTCATCCTCGGCTGGTACGCCCAGCGCTCCCGCATCCTAGCCATCGCCCAGTCCCGCGAAGGCTACACCGGCGCCCACCCGGTAGTCGCCGCCCGCCGCCCCCGCCAACCGCGCAACGAGACGTGAGTAATCGCGGAAATCCGGGCCGGGATTTCCGCGACTACTCACGTCTCGGCGGCTAGGGGGCGGGGCGGGTTTGGGCGGCTTGTTCGAGGGCGGGGAGGGCGGTTCGGATGGCCGCCACGTCCTCGGGGGATAGGTCGACGAGGATCGCGGCCACGGCGCGGGCGCGGTCGGAGCGCGCGGCGAGCAGCAGGTCGTTGCCGGCCGGCGTGCCCGAGACGAAGAACGAGCGGCCGTCGGCCGGGTCGGGTGCGCGCTCGACCAGCCCGCGCGCCTCCAGGTCGGAGACCACGCGAGTGATGGTCGGCGCCGCCACGAGCTCGATCGCGGCGATCTCGCTCGGCCGCAGCGGCCCGCGGCGCACGATCGTGGAGAGCGCCGAGAGCTGGCCGTGACTGAGGCCTCCGGTTGCCGAGCGGATGCGGCGGTTCAGCCGTCCGACGGCGAGGGCCAGGCGGCCGGGGACATCGTCGTCACCGGCCGTCGGCCGCTCCGCATGCTCACGCTCGCCCTGCACCGACTTCCTCGCCTTCCACAAGGGCCGGCCGCGCGGCTGCGACGGCCTCCTCATGAACATACTTCGATCCGCCGAGGAACGAGGCGATCGCGCCGATGATCGACATGACCGCGGCGGCGATGAACACCACCACGAGGCCGTCGTGGAACGGTCCGGAGATGAGCTGCGGGAAGAATTCCTTGCCCGTCAGCGTCGCCGCGTCCACGTGCGGGGACTGCAGGAGACCGGTCGGCCCGAGCAGGCTCGCGATCGGGTTGTAGCCGAGGAACGCCGCGAACAGGCTCCCTACCGGCGGGGTCGCGCCGATCTGCGCCGCGACGTTCTGCGGCACGCCGTGCGAGGTGAGCCCGGTGGTGAGCGCCGTCGGCAGCGCGACCGACAGGCCCGCGATCATCAGGGAGAAGAAGATGCCGATGGAGAGCGAGCTTCCGGCGTTGAGGGCGACGCCCGCCATGCCGGATGCCGCGCCGCGCTCGTTCGGCGGCACGCTGTTCATGATCGCCGTGCGGTTCGGTGATGAGAACAGGCCGGAGCCGATGCCGTTCAGGCCGGTCAGCAGCGCGAACTGCCAGTACTCGAAGTTCACCGGGATGAGCAGGAGGCCGACGAAGGTGACGGCCACCAGCACGAGTCCGACGGTTGCGAACGCCCGCGATCCGAACCGGTCGGACAGCGCACCGGAGATCGGGCCCGCGATGAGGAAGCCGATCGTGATCGGCAGCATGTAGATGCCGGCCCAGAGCGGCGTGGACTCATAGCTGTAGCCGTGCAGCGGCAGCCAGATCCCCTGCAGCCAGATGATCAGCATGAACTGGAGGCCGCCTCGGCCGATCGCCGCGAGGAAGCCCGAGAAGATGCCCGACGAGAACGCGCGGATCTTGAACAGCCGCATGTCGAACATCGGCGAGGGCACCCTCAGCTCGATCATTACGAACGCGATCAGCAGCAGGATCCCGCCGATGATCGAGCCGAGGACCCACGGGTTGCCCCAGCCCTGCGACGACCCGCCGTAGGGCTGGATGCCGTAGGTGATGCCGGTGAGGAGCGCGATCAGGCCGATCGCGAAGGTGACGTTGCCGAGCCAGTCGATCTTGCCGGGGTTCTTCTGGCCGACCTCGTGCAGCGACTTGATGGACCAGATGGTGCCGATGACGCCGAACGGCACGGAGACGAAGAAGACGGCGCGCCAGTCGATCTCGGCGAGCACACCGCCGAGGATGAGGCCGATGAAGGAGCCCGCGATGGCGGCGACCTGGTTGAGGCCGAGCGCGAACCCGCGCTTGTTGGCCGGGAACGCGTCGGTGAGGATCGCGGTCGAGTTGGCGAACAGCATGGCGCCGCCGATGCCCTGGACGAATCGCCAGGCGATCAGCCACATGGCGCCGGGCCCGCCGCTGAACGGGTCGAGGCAGAGCGCGATCGCGGCCAGCGTGAAGATCACGAAGCCGAGGTTGTAGATGCGCACGCGCCCGTACTGGTCGCCCATCCGGCCGAACATGACGACGAGGACGGCGGTGACGAGCATGTAGCCCATCAGCATCCAGAGCAGGTAGGAGACGTTGCCGGGCTGCAGCGGGTTCAGCTTGACGCCGGTGAAGATGGCGGGCAGCGAGATGATGACGATCGAGGAGTTGATCGTCGCCATGAGCATGCCGAGCGTGGTGTTGGAGAGCGCCACCCAGCGATAGTGGGGGTGATCTTTGGTGAAGATGCCGGTGCGGGCCAAAAGAGTCCTTCGTGCGTTTCGTATGGAGTGTCGTGGGGCGCCGGCCCAGGCGGAGGTGCGCGCCCGAGCGGGAAGCGCGTCGGCGCGCTGATGATTTATATGCGTTAACTATATATCCGGTTGGGGTGTTCCCGGAAGTCGCTACGAGTTCCGCGCCGACCTCCCTCGCCCCGATCGGTTGACAGCCGGCACCCCGCCTGGCTTAGATGAGCCCCTGAGCGAGCCCAAGGGACGAGCGGGCAGGAACGGGGAGGAACCGTGTCGAAGACGAGGTTGGAGGCGTTCAGCGATGGCGTCCTCGCCGTCGCGATCACGCTCCTGGTCCTCGACCTCCACCTCGCGCCGGGCAACGGGACAAGCCTGCTGGCCCAGGTGGCGGCCGCCTGGCCGTCGTTCGCCGCGTACGTCGTCAGCTTCCTCGTCATCGGCGTGATCTGGGTCAATCACCACTCCGTCCTGCGGCTCGTGGTCACCGTCGACCGGCTCCTGCTCTTCTGGAACCTGATCCTGCTGATGTTCGTCACCGCGATCCCCTTCACCACGGCCACCCTGGCCGGGGCGCTCGCGGACGGCAGCGCCGCGGACGCGCGCGTGGCGGCGGTGCTGTACGGGGGAGCGTCGACCGGGTTCGCCGTAGCCTTCACGCTGCTCTTCGGGAGGGTCACGCTCCTCGAGGTGCGCGAGGGGCGGCTCGATCCGCGGGAACGCAGAGCCGACCTTCGTCGCTTCGGGGCCGGTACGGTGTTCTACCCGCTGCTGACGATCATCGGCATCGCCTACGCCCCGGCGATGCTGGTCGGTTTCGCCGCGCTGAGCGTGTACTACCTGTTCAATCAGACCGGCGCGGCGGAGGCGTAGCGCACGGCCGTCAGGCGCTCCAGAGCGCCGGCACCAGCACCCACAGCACCTCGGCGCCGTCGTCGGTCAGCACCCGCCAGCTGTGCGGCTCGTGGCCGCTGAAGGTGAGGCTGTCGCCCGGCCCGAGCTGCCACTCCCGGTCGGAGAAGCGCACCTCGATCCGGCCGCGGAGGACATGCAGCACGTCGACATCCGCCGCCACCGCGTAGAGCTCCTCGCCGCCGTGGCCTCCGGTCTGGATGACGGAGCGGATGACCTGGACGCGCGACTCCGAGCGCGGCGAGAGCAGGCGCTCCTCGGTGTCCGCGCCGCCGAGGTTGACCTTGGCGCCGGTGCCCGCGGGGACGAGCTGCACGTCCGGCTCTTCGAAGAGCGAGCCGACCGGGATGGAGAGGACGTCGCACAGGCTGATCAGCGAGGAGACGCTCGGGGAGGTCATGTCGCGCTCGACCCGCGAGAGGAAGCCCTTTGTCAGCCCGGTGATCTGCGCGACCTCGTCGATCGTGAGCTGCTGCGCACGCCGTGCCGCCCGCAACCGCGGGCCGATGGCGACGCGGCGGTCGGCGGGTTCGAGGGGCATCGGGCGCATGGGACAACGGTAACGGGTCGGCGGCCGCCGGGCCCGAATCGGCGGAGCGCGTTGACGTCCACGCGAATCGCGTTGTAGCCTCTCATGCAACAAAGGTTCCGTCATAGAAAACCAGCAAGAGCGCACCACACTGCACCAAGGAGGCTGCATGCCGCAGAACGTCGGCCCCATCGACTCATCGCGCACCCCCCGTTACGCCGGCCGCGACGGCTTCGCCCGGCTGCCGCGGCTCGACCAGGTGGGCCGCGCCGACATCGTCGTGGCGGGCGTCCCGTTCGACACCGGCGTCTCCTACCGTCCCGGGGCGCGCTTCGGCCCGAACCACATCCGGGAGGCCTCCCGCCTGCTGCGCCCGTACAACCCGGCGCTCGACGTGTCGCCGTTCGAGCTGACGCAGGTGGCCGACGCGGGTGACATCGCGGTGAACCCGTTCGACATCGCGGAGGCGATCGAGACCGTCCAGTCGGCGGCCTACGACCTCACCGCGGACGGGACGCGCCTGGTCACCCTCGGCGGCGACCACACCATCTCGCTCCCGCTGCTCCGCGCCGCCGCCGAGCGCCACGGCCCGGTCGCCCTGCTGCACTTCGACGCGCACCTGGACACCTGGGACACCTACTTCGGCGCCGAGTTCACGCACGGCACGCCGTTCCGCCGCGCGTTCGAGGAGGGCATCCTCGACACCGAGGCGCTCAGCCACGTCGGCACTCGCGGCCCGCTCTACGGCGAGAAGGACCTCGACGACGACCACCGCTTCGGCTTCGGCATCGTCACGAGCGCCGACGTCTACCGGCAGGGCGTGGACGAGGTCGTTGCGAAGCTCCGCGACCGCATCGGCGACCGCCCGCTCTACATCTCCATCGACGTGGACGTGATGGACCCGGCGCACGCGCCCGGCACCGGCACCCCGGAGGCCGGCGGCGTGACGAGCCGCGAGCTGCTGGAGATCATCCGCGGCTTCGTCGGCCTCAACCTGATCGGCGCGGACGTCGTGGAGGTCGCCCCCGCCTACGACCACGCCGAGATCACCGGGGTGGCGGCCTCCCACCTTGCGTACGATCTGGTGTCGCTGCTCGCGCTGCGGCACCGCGAGGAATCCGCCCGGCAGCCGGCCGACCCCTCCGCACTCCCCCACTGAGAACACCCCCATCCCCCCACCCGACCCCGAAGGGAACCCGCATGTCCGACGACGACGTCACCGCTGCACTGAACCCCCGCCCCAAGATCACCGAAGTGGAGGCCCACGGGATCGACACGATCCCGGACGCCGACCGCACCTCCAACTGGCTCGACCTCGCCCGCATCCAGTTCGGCGGCGTGAACACGTTCGCCACGATCCTGCTCGGCACCTTTCCCATCGCGCTCGGGCTGTCGTTCTGGCAGGCCGTGGCCGCGACCGTGCTCGGCGTCGCGGTGGGTATCGCGTTCCTGGCTCCGATGGCGCTGTTCGGGCCGAAGACCGGCACGAACAACGCGGTGTCCTCCGGCGCACTGTTCGGCGTCCGCGGCCGGATCGTCGGATCGTTCCTGTCGCTGCTGACCGCGATCGCGTTCTACTCGATCTCGGTGTGGGTGTCCGGCGACGCGATCGTCGGCGCGCTGACCCGGCTCGCCGGTGTGCCCGACTCGGTCGGGCTGCGGCTCGGGATCTACGCCATCATCGGCCTGATCGTGATCGTGGTGGTGATCTACGGCTACCAGTTCATGCTGCTGGTCAACAAGGTCGCCGTCTTCGCGAACACCGCGCTGATCCTGCTCGCCATCGTGGCCTACTCGGGCGTCTTCGACGCCGGCTACGATCCGGGCCCCAAGGCGCTCGCGATCGGCGGCGCGTTCTGGCCGACCTTCATCGCCGCCGCGCTGATCGTGATGGCCAACCCGATCTCGTTCGGCGCGTTCCTCGGCGACTGGTCGCGCTACATCCCGCGCTCCACCAAGCCGACGAAGCTGATCGGCGCGACCGTCCTCGGCCAGGGTCTCGGACTCATCCCGCTGCTGTTCGGCGTCGCCACCGCGACGCTCGTGTTCGGCAAGTCCGACTACGTCGTCGCGCTCATCCACGTGTCGCCGCTCTGGTACGCACTGCTGCTGCTCGTGGTGGCGTTCATCGGCGGCCTGTCGACCGGCACGACCTCCCTCTACGGCACCGGCCTGGACTTCTCGTCGGTCGTGCCGCGCTTCAGCCGGGTGCAGGCGACGATCTTCATCGGCACCATCGCGTTCCTCTTCATTCTGGTCGGCCGTCTCGTGTTCGACCTGCTCGGAACCGTGAACGCGTTCGTCGGCGCGATCGTCGTCACCACGACCCCGTGGATGGTCATCATGACCATCGGCTACGTCGTGCGGCGCGGGTTCTACGACCCGTCCGACCTCCAGGTGTTCAACCGCGGCGAGACGGGAGGCCGGTACTGGTTCGCGGCCGGCGTCAACTGGCGCGGGATGACGGCGTGGATCGTCGCCGCCGTCGTCGGCCTGCTGTTCGCGAACTACCCGCCGATCATCGTCGGGCCGTTCAGCGACCTCGCCGGCGGCATCGACCTGAGCCTGCTGTCCAGCGTCGTGGTCGCCGGCGTGCTCTACGGCTCGCTGCTGGCGATCTTCCCGGAGCCGCGGTACGTGTTCGGACCGGACGGCCCCCGCGGCGTGCGCTCGACCGACGCGGTCGTGCCGCCCATCCACCTGGACGAGCGGTCGGCGGCGGCCCGTGCGCACGCGCGCCGGGCGAAGGCCCAGCTGCGGGAGCCCCGCACGATCGAGGCGCCGGAGGCCGGCGCATGAGCGAGCAGGAGGTCCTGGCCGCCGTCGACCGGATCATCGACGACTTCGGCCACCACCGCCGCGACGCCTACTTCACGGGTTTCGCCGACGACGCCACCTTCGTGCTGCACACGCACCCGGTCCGGCTGGAGTCGCGCGCCGAGTACGAGGCGGCGTGGGACGCCTGGGAGCGCGACGGCTTCCAGGTGCTCGGCTGCCGGTCGACCGGGCGGCGCGTCCAGTTCGCCGGCGACGACGTCGCGATCTTCACGCACGACGTGGAGACCGAACTCGCCGACGGCGACGGTCGCACGACGGTGCGGGAGCGCGAGACCATCGTCATGGAACGCCGCGACGGTGCGTGGACATGCGTTCACGAGCACCTGTCGCCGCGTGAGGAGGCGTAGATGCGAGTGATCGATCTGAGCCATCCCATCCGCAGCGGGATGACGGTCTTCCCCGGCGACCCGGCCGTGCGCGTGGCGCCCGCCGTGACGATCGCGGAGGCGGGGGTGAGCGTGCTGAGCCTGGAGCTCGGCAGCCACACCGGCACGCACATCGACGCGCCCTCCCACACCGTCGAAGGCGGCACGACGATCGACGCCGTCGACCTGGGCCGGCTGGTCGGGCCGGCGCGGGTGATCGACGTGAGCGGCCTGCCGCCGCGGACCCGCATCCGCGCGGAGGACGTGCGCGGCCCGCTGTGGGAGGTCGAGCCGGGGACGATCGTGCTCTTCCGCACGGGCTGGTCCGCGCAGTTCGACGAGCCCGGCTACCTCGACCACCCGTTCCTGGACGCCGGGATCGCCTCCGCGCTGCTCGACGCCGGCGTGACCGTGGTCGGCGTCGACGCGCTCAACCCAGACGAGACAGTGGCCGACGAGACCGCGGCCGACGACCCCGCGCCTGCCTTGCCGTTCCACGACGTGTTCCTCGGCGCGGGCGGACTCATCATCGAGAACCTGACCGGGCTCGACCGGGTCACGGCGAGCGCGCCGCGGTTCGTGGGGCTTCCGCTGCCGATCGCGGGAGGCGACGGGGCGCCGCTTCGGGCGGTGATCGTGGAGGACGACGCGGAATAAGAGAGGAGCGGGAGCGGACCTACCGCCCGCGCCCGAGCATGAGCCACGAGCTGCGGTCCGGGCGACGGGATCCGAGGATCGCCGCTCCCAGCGCGCCGCCGAGATCGCCGAGCTCCGACACGCGGACCGGTGGCGTGGCGGAGTAGGTCGCGACCTCGCCCAGCCGGTCCAGGAGCGCGGGGCCGAACGCGGCGAAGCAGGACGCGGCACTGCCACCGAGTACGACGCCCTCGGAGCGGTGCACGGTGAGCAGGTCCAGGAGGCCGTCGGCGATCCCGCGGCCGTAGTCGGCGAACAGCGCCGCAGCGGCCGCGTCTCCGTCGAGGGCGCGGTCGAACGCCGCCCGGATGTCCTGCGGGCCTCCGCTCGGCCTGGCGAGCAGCGCGCTCGCCGACCGCTGCAGCGCCGTGCGCGACCCGACCTGCTCGAAGCACGCGCTCCTGCCGCAGTAACAGGGCGCCTCCCGGCCGGACAGGCTGAGGTGCCCGGCCTCCGGGTGGACGCCGTCGGCGCCGCGGACCGGTTCGCCGTCCACCAGCGCCGCGACGCCGACGCCTGTGCCGAGGGTCAGCATGAGCACGCTCCGGAACGGCCTCCCGGCGCCCGCGACCGCCTCCCCGATGGCGGCGGTCACCGCGTCGTTGTCGACGGCGACCGGCGCCTGGAACGCCGCCGCGAGCGCGCCCGCGAGATCGACACCGGTGAAGGCGGGGAGGGTGTCGGCGTTCCGGATGACGCCGTCCGCATCGATCGGCCCGCTCGCCCCGATCCCGATGGAGCGGACGTTCGCGGCGTCCGCCAGCGAGGCGGCGCGCTCGACCAGGAAGTCGACAGCGGCCTCAGGGGGCACCGGGCCGGGCGTCGGGACGACCAGCTGCGCGACGGTGTCGCCGTAGCCGTCGAGAGCGACCAGCCGGGTCCCAGTGCCTCCGAGGTCCACCCCGATCGCGATGTCGGAGCCGCGCCCGGACGGGTCCACGCTCGCGGCTTCCGCGCTCACGTCCTCGCTCACAGCGTCGTCGTCACCTTGCTGCCGAACGCGAACGCGCCTGGCACGACACCGTTCGTGCGCGCCAGGTCGACGGCGACGAGCTCGGCCACGACTGCACCCGTCGCGAGGCGCGTCAGCGACGGCCCGTCGGGCGCGCGGACGATCGTCGCACCGTCGACGCGGAGGTCGCCGACGACGACCACGTGCGCGCCGCTGTCCACGAGGTCCGCGGCCAGCCGGGCGGTGCTCTCGTCTGCGTCGGCCTCGTAGGCGCCGTACAGGAACGCCGTCATCCCGGGTCCGGCGAGCTCGAACGGCCCGTGCCGGAACTGGCCGCCGACGTAGCCCTCGATGGCGACCTTCGACGACTCCTTCGTGATCAGCCCCGCGAGCAGGGCTGTCGCGGCGTCGTCGCGCTTGGCGACGGCCGCCAGCCGTGGGCGCGCGGGCTCCAGCACGCGCTCCGCGAGACCGGCGTCGATTTCGCGCCCGAGCTGGGCCTCGACGGCGTCGGCCGCCGCGGCGATCTCGGCCTCCACGGTTGCCGCCTCCTCGCCGACGAGCACGGCGGCGAGGCGGCGGTGCACGGCCAGGGTGTTCAGGTAGCTCTTCGTGCTCACCGTCGCCTCGTCCCCGCTGAGGAGCGGGAGGTAGACGTCGGACTGCAGCGCGAGCGGGCTGGCGGCGTCAGCGGCGATCCCGACCAAGGCGCCGGTGCGCAGCCGACCGGACTCCAGCCGGTCGAGCAGCTCGACCACCTCGCCGCTGGCACCCGACTGCGAGGTCGCGACGAGCAGCGTGCCGGGCGTCAGGAGCCCCGGCGCGTCGAGCAGCTCCCCGGCGTCGACGCGCCAGGCGTCGTGGCCGGCGCGGACCGCGCTGCGCCAGGTCGGGATGCTCGCGAAGTGCGAGCTGCCCATGCCGGTGAACACGATCCGGTCCCAGCGGCGGCCGCCGAGGGCGGCGAGCTCCGGTGCGGGGCCGGCCGTCACGAGCCGGCGCAGGGCGGCGGGCTGCTCCAGGATGTCCCCTTCGAAGGGGGTCAGCGTCGTCATGGTCGGTCTCCTCAGCGCGCGTCCGCGATCGTTCCCGCGGCGTCGAGGACGCGCGCGCCGAGCAGACGGTTCGCGACGTTCACCCCGATCATCGCGGTGGGAAGGTTGATGTTGCCCCGGGTGATCGTCGGCATGATCGACGCGTCCGCGACGTAGAGCCCGGTCACCCCGCGCACTGCGCCGTCGTTGTCGACCACGGCGAGTGGGTCGGTGGCCGGACCCATCTTGCAGGTGCCCGCCGGGTGGCAGTAGTTGACGATGTCGTCCAGCGGGTCGGTCTCCCCGACGCGCTCGCCGAGCACCTCGGCCAGCCCCGGCTGCGACACCATCGACTCGAGCAGATCCAGGGCCTCGCGCAGGACGGTGCGGTCGTGGCCGTCGGGGTCCGTCCCGTAGCGGTGATCGATCACCGGCTCCATGACGTCGAGGTCGGGACCGAGCGTGACGCTGCCCTCGGAGCGGGCGCGCATCGCTCCGCCGTAGAGGGTGATGGGCGGCAGCCCGGGGTGTCCGCTGTTGGCGCCCGCGACCATGAACACGTGGATGTCGTAGGGGCCGTCGTCGCAGACACTGGAGCGCGCGCGCCCGACCGTCTGCTCGTCCGGGTTCCACTCCAGCGCCGCCAGCTCGTCCACGAGCCCGGGGCGCCCCGCGAAGTCGAGCTGCACGCACTCGTGATCGAGCAGGTGCTTGCCGACGCCGGGCACGTCGGCGACGACCGGAATGCCGAGCGCCGTCAGCTCGGCCGCCGGACCGACGCCCGAGCGAAGCAGAAGGGCGGGCGAGTGGTACGCGCCGGCGGCTAGCACCACCCGTCCCGCGTCGATGTGGGCGATGCCGGACGCGTGTGCGACGAACGCTCCGGTGACCCGGGTGCCGTCGAAGCTGAGGCCGGTGACGGCGACGCCTCCCGCGATGGTCAGGTTGGGGCGGTCGCGCACCGGGTCCAGGAAGGCGAAGGCGCTGTTCCAGCGCACGCCGTCCGAGATGTTGACCGCCATCGGGCCGATCCCCTCCGCGGCCTCCAGGTCGTCCAGGTCGTCGGCGAACGGGAGGCCGGCGGCCACCCCCGCCTCCACGAATGCGCGCTGCGGCGGCGTGAGCTCCGGCATAGTGTAGCGGCGGACCCGGAAGCGCTCCCGGACCCCGTCGAGCAGTGGGGCGACCTCATCGGCCGACCAGCCCGGGTTGCCGAGCCCGGCCCACTCGTCGTACTCGTACCGCGCCCCGACCGAGGCGGTGCAGCCGTTGTGCGCCGAGCAGCCGCCGATGATCCGGGCGCGCGGCAGATCGAGCGCACCCTCGCCGGACGACCGGGCGGTGCGGAGGTCGTAGTCGTGCGACAGCGGGATCGAACGCGCGTCGAGCATGTCGGCCGGCCACGCGCTCCGGTCGAACGCCCCGTAGTCGGGGCCGGCCTCCACCAGGAGGACGGTCTCGTCGCTGTGCGCGGCGAGGGTCCCCGCGAACGCGGCGCCGCCGGTGCCGCCGCCGATGACGAGGGTGTCGACGCGGGTAGGGAGGGGTGGTGTGGTGGTCATGGTGTTCCTTGGGTCAGGCGATCAGGAGCTCGGTGCCGGACACCGAGAAGTCGCGCTTCTGTTCTGAGCTGATCGCCGCGTCGGTGACGACGGCGGCGACCTGGTCGAGGCCGCAGATGCGGGCGAACGCCTCGCGGCCGAACTTGGAGGAGTCGACGGCGGCGATGGTCCGTCGCGACGCGGCGAGGCTGGCGCGCTTGATCGCGGCGTCCTCGAGATTCCACTCGGTGAACCCGGCGGCGGCGTCGACGGCGGAGGCCGTCATCACGTAGAGGTCGTAGCGGAAGTTCTGCAGCGCCCGCTCCGCCTCGGATCCGACGATGCTCGACTCGCCCGTCCGGATGAGGCCGCCCGGGATCATGACGCGTGTGGCGGACTCCGCGGAGAGGATGTCGGCGACGCGGAGGTTCAGGGCGCACACGGTGATGTTCCGGCCCACGAGCTCCTCCGCGATGGCCAGGCCGGTCGTCCCGCCGTCGAGGATGACGGTCTGGCCGTCGAGCACCTGCTTGGCGACGGCGATGGCGATCTGCCGCTTCGACTCGCTGTTGGTGCGGGAGCGCAGACCGAACGGCGGCTCGAAGCTCCCGCTCGCCGCAGGCGCCGCCCCGCCGTGGGTGCGGACGACGACGCCGGCGGCGGCGAGCTGGTTGAGGTCGCGGCGGATGGTCATCTCCGACACGTCGAACCGGGCGCTGAGCTCCGCGATCGTCGCCTCGCCGCGGCGGCCGAGCTGCTCGAGGATCTGCTGCTGTCGGGTTTCGGCGTTCATCGTGGTCTCCTGAGGCTCTGGTGGCGCGGTCCTGGATCAGTCAACCTCAGGCAGCTCCCCAGCGCGTGCCATCCAGGCCCGATTCCCCGGACGCAGGTTGCGGCCGATCAGGACGGCGACGCCGATGACCACGTAGAGCACCGCGATGAACGGCGCCAGGAGCACCGGGAAGGCCGGGAGCGGGACGATGCTGTAGTACGCGATCAGCAGCAGCGCGAGCGTGGAGACGATCGGCGCGACCACGTGCGCCCAGACGCTGAACTCGTCGGGGTGGTGCCGGCGGAAGAAGAGGAACGCGGCGATGTTCATCAGGATGAAGATCGGAATGTAGACGAAGGTCCCAGCGGTCCCGAGCAGGTTGAAGAGGTTGTACGGGCCGAGCGGGAGGCCGACGGCGAGGCAGACCAACACCGCGACGATCGACTGCACATAGACCGCGACGACCGGCGTGCGGTGCTTGCGCTGGACGGTGGCGAGGACGGACGGGAGGGCGCCGGTGCGGGCGATTCCGAAGATGGTCCGGGTCGCGCTGGTGGTGCAGGCGATGCAGACGCCGAGGCCGGAGTTGACGAGTGCGATCAGGATGATGAGCGAGGCGCCGTCGAACAGCCGGTCGGCGAGCACGAACGCCGGAGCGGTGGGCGACGAAGCGAGCTTGCCGAGGTCGTTCGTTCCCCAGCCGATCTGCAGGCCCCAGGCGGTGACGACGTAGAAGATGCCGATGAGAGTGAGGGAGCCGATGATCGCCTTAGGCACGATCCGCTTCGGGTCGCGCGACTCCTCGCCGACGGCGGCAGCGCTCTCGAAGCCGGTGAAGGCGAAGATCGAGAGGACGATCGCGAGGAAGAAGCCGGAGCCGTCGGTGATGTTGGCCGGGTTGAAACCGTTGAGGTTCACCCCGCCCGGGCCGGGGTGGATGAGGCCGGAGAGCGCGAGCCCGAGTCCGACCACCATCTCGAAGCAGGTCATCACGACGAGGAACTTGATCGAGATGACGATCCCGCGGTAGGCGCAGGCGAAGCAGATCGCGAGGATGACGACCGCATAGACCCACCACGGCACGTCGAACCCGTACTTGCCGGACAGTTCGTCCTGGAGCACGGCCCCGGTGAACGCGGCGAGCGCGGCGGGGACGACGGTGACCATGATCGCGTAGAGCCAGCCGGTCATGAACCCGGCCTTCGGGCCGATCCCGGCCGAGACGTAGGTGTAGAAGCCGCCGGCGGAGGGGAGGTGGCGGGCGACCCCGCGCATCGGCACCGCGATGACGAGGCAGACGAGGAAGGCCGCGAGGTAGGTCAGCGGAGCGGTGACGCCGGCCTGGCCGGTGGTGAAGGCGATCGTGTAGAAGATGCCGAGGGTCGGCGAGATCTGGGCGATCGACTGCATCAGAGTGCCGCCGAGCCCGATGGAGCCTCGGTTGAGACCAGAGGGGAGTTCGGGCTCCTCCACCGTCGAGGCTTCGTACTGGGTTGCTGACATGTGCGTTCTCCTTCGAACCGGGTGACCACACTCTAACACGTCTCGTGTTCATTCGCACATATTCGTTGTTCGAATGGACACCTTCTGTGCGAGTCGCGGAACAATCATCATGCCCACCGTGCCGACGACGAAGCCCCGCGGCGATCGGGATCGCCGCGGGGCTGGCTGGAGCGCAGGTAGGGATAACGTTCAGGGACGCCGGAACCGCTCGGCCCGAGGCGCGCCGCAGTCCTCCGCGTCCTCCTCCACATCCCCCGGCGCCACACCCGCGTGCGCCCGAACCCGCGCCACCACCGGCCCGAGCGCGAAGGCCGCGACCAGCAGCACCACGATCCCGACCGCGAGCGGCACGCTGCCGCCGACGAGCGTCGGCAGGTTCTGCAGGATGAGCACCAGGAAGAGCAGGAGCCCGGCGAGGCCCAGCGCCGGGGCCACGGCGCGGCGCCAGAGCGAGACGCCGGTGCCGCGGTTGCGCCCGAAGAAGACCAGCACCGCGACGCTGGTGATCCCGAGCAGCAGCACGATGCCGACGGAGGAGAAGCCCGCGAGCCACGTGTAGAACTGGTTGATCGGGTCGAGGCCGGTGACGACGCCGATCAGGAGCAGCACACCCACCACCACGCCGGTGGCGACCGAGGCGCGGTGCGGCGATCCGAGGCGGGCGTGCGCGTGGCCGAGGCGCTGCGGGAGGGCGGCGCGGCCCGAGAGGGTGAACACGTAGCGCGAGACGATGTTGTGGAACGACAGGATGCAGGCGAACAGACTGGTCACGAACAGCACCTGGATGATGTGCTCGCCGACCGTCCCGAGGTACTGCTGGGTGACGTCCGCGAGCAGCGTGCCGCCGTGGTCGGTCGCGGTCTTGACCGCCTTCGAGTCCCCCACCGCGCTGATCAGCGCCCAGCTGGAGACCGCGTAGAAGACGCCGATAAGGATCAGCGACAGGTAGGTGGCGCGCGGGATGGTGCGGTCGGGGTCGCGGGCCTCGTCACGGAACACGGCTGTCGCCTCGAAGCCGATGAAGCTGAGGATGGCGAAGAGGATGCCGATGCCGGGCGCGCCGGAGAGGATGGCGGACGGCGACACGATCCCGGTCGAGAGGCCCTCCGGGGTGTGGCCGCCGAACACGATCACCGCGTCCAGGACCAGCACGATCAGCACCTCGGCGACGAGGAGCACCGCGAGCACGCGCCCGGACAGCTCGATGTTGCGGTAGCCGAGGAAGACGACCACGCCGAACGCGACGGCCGCGTAGATCCACCACGGGATGCTCGGCACCCCGTATGAGCCGAGCAGCGACTGGATGCCGGGGCCGATCAGGCCGAAGACCGCGGCCTCCAGCGTGATGTACGACAGCAGGGCGGCGAAGCCGGTGCCGAGTCCGGCCGCTCGGCCCAGGCTGCGGTCGACGTACGAGTAGAAGGCGCCGGCCGACCTCACGTACGGCGTCATGGTGGTGAAGCCCACCGCGAAGAGCAGCAGGACGACGGTCGCGATCACGAACGTGAACGGGAAGCCGGTGCCGTTGCCGATCGCGATGCCGAGCGGGACCGGTCCGCCGATCACGCCGAGCGGGGAGGCCGCGGCGACGACCATGAACACGATCGAGGCGACGCCGAGGTTGCCGCGCAGGCGCGAGCGTGCCGGGGCGGCGGTGGAGGTCGGGATGGGCGCGGCGCTGGTCTGGTCTTCGATGGCCATGAGGGTTCTTTCGGGTGGAAGAAGGAGCGGAGCGGGACGGGTGTGAGCAGACAGTAGCGACACCCCGGAGGCGGTGTCGCGGCGGATTACCGAATGTTGCCGGCGGGCGGCGGAGAGCGGCGTCAGACCGCCGGGACGGGCTCGTCGAGCGTGACCAGCGCGGCGGGGTGCGGCGCGCTCGGGCGTGCCGACGCGCCGCCCAGCTTCTCGCGCAGCGTGCCCGGCCGGTACGCGGTCTGGTAGCGCCCGCGCCGCTGCAGCTCGGGCACCAGCAGGTCCACGACGCCCTCGAAGGTCTCCGGCACCGCGGCCGCGGCCAGGTTGAAACCGTCCACGCCGGTTTCGTCGACCCACTCCTCGAGCGCGTCGGCGACAGTCTCCGCTGAGCCGGCGATCACCGGGCCGTCGCCGCCGATCCGCGCGTACTCCGCGATCTCGCGCACGGTCCACTCGCGGTCCGGGTCGGCCGCGCTGAACGCCTTGACCACCGACTGGATGGCGTTGGAGTCCTGGTCGCGCAGCACGGCGTCGTCGTCCAGCGCGCTGAAGTCGATGCCGGTCCACCCGGACATCAGCGTCAATGCGCCGACGCGGGAGGCGACCTCCAGGTACTCGTCCAGCCTGCGGCGCGCCTCGGCGTCGGTCTCGGCGACGATCACGGTCTGCTGGTTGATGACAGCGACCGACGCGGCGTCGCGGCCGGCCGCGGACACGGCCTCGCGGAGCCCGGCGACCTGTCGTGCCAGCACCGCCTTGCTCGGAGCGGCGACGAACACGTTCTCCGCATGCTTCGCCGCGAACGCCAGCCCGCGTGCCGAGGCGCCGGCCTGGAACAGGAACGGCGTGCGCTGCGGGCTGGGCTCGCTGAGGTGGATGCCGGGCACTCGGAAGAACTCGCCTTCGTGCCGGATCGGCCGGACCCGCTCTGGATCTGCGTAAACGCCGGTCTCGACGTCCGCGACGACCGCGTCGTCGTCCCAGCTGGCCTGCCAGAGCTTGTAGACGACCTCCAGATACTCCTCGGCGATCTCGTACCGGCGGTCGTGCGCCTCCTGGCCGCTGACCCCGAGGTTCAGCGCTCCGCTGTTCAGGTAGGAGGTGACGATGTTCCAGCCGATGCGGCCGTTCGTCAGGTGGTCGAGTGTCGACATCCGGCGGGCGAAAGGATAAGGGTGCTCGAACGAGACGCTCGCGGTGACGCCGAAGCCGAGGTGCTCGGTCGCGGCCGCCATCGCCGGGATCAGCTGCAGCGGGTCGTTGACCGGCACCTGCACGCCGCCGCGCAGCGCCGCGTCCCTGCTGCCGCCGTAGACGTCGTACACGCCGAGGACGTCGGCGAGGAACACCGCGTCGATCAGCCCGCGCTCGAGCGTCTGCGCCAGCTCGATCCAGTAGTCGAGGTCGAGGTAGCGGCGGGACTCGTCCCTGGGGTGCCGCCAAAGGCCGGGCGAGAGGTGCCCGACCGTGTTCATCGTGAACGCGTTGAGCCGGATCTGCTGCGCCATCGCCGGTCAGATCCAGGAGTGCCGCGCGGGCAGCGTGCCGTTGAGCGCATAGTCGCCGATGATGACCGGCTTCCAGCGCACCGGGTCGTGCAGCGTGTGGACGCGCGCGTTCCGCCAGTACCGGTCGAGCGCCTTGGCGCCGAGTGTGGCGCGGGTGCCGCCGAGCTCGAGCAGCCGGCTGGAGGCCTCCAGCGACAGCTCGGTGGTCAGCACCTTGGCGCGGGCGACGGCGATGGAGGCCGCGGCCACGTTGGCCTCGTCCGCGGCCGGCTTGGCGGCGTCGATGGCCTCCCCCGCCTTCTCGGTGAGGGCCTCCGCCGCGGCGAGGTCGATGTCGAGCCGGCCGAGCCGCTCCAGCGTCAGCGGGTCCTTGGCGGCGGAGTCGACGCCGCTGTCGATCCAGGGTCGCGCCGCGCGGACGGCGTCGTGGGTCTCGCGGATGGCGCCGCGCGCGATGCCGAGGTCGATCGCCGCGGTCGTGAGCTGGGCGAAGGGTCCGGCGATCGTCGGGTTCTCGTACTCGGTGTGCATCGGGAACACCCGGTCGGCGGGGACGCGCAGGTCCTCCAGCACGACCGAGCCGCTGGAGGTCGCCCGCTGGCCGAATGCGGACCAGTCGTCCACCACGGTCAGGCCCGCGGAGTCACGCTCGGTGAACACGAGCTGTTCGAGCCCGTCCTCGTCCACCGCGAGCACCGGGATCCAGTGCGCGTACGCCGAGCCGGTCGAGTAGAACTTGCGGCCGGTCACGACGACCTCGTCGCCGTCGCGCACGAGGCGGGTCTGGATCTCGGCGACGTTCTTGCCGCCGGCCTCCGAGAACGCGTTGGCGAAGCGGGCGCCCGACAGCACGAGCTCGAAGAAGAACGCCTTCTGCTCCGGGGTGCCGGACAGACGGATGTCCTCGACGAGGCAGAAGTGGTTCTGCGGGATCTGGCCGAGTGACGGCTCGACGGCCGAGACCGTCGCGATCACGTCGGCGAGCGTCGCGTGCGACACCTCCGCTCCGCCGTACTCGCGGGGAATGGTGATCGCCCACAAGCCGGTCGCGCTGAACGCGTCGACGATCTCGATCGGGATGCGCCGGGCGGCGTCGATCTGCGCCGCGTGCGGGAGCACGGTCTCGGCGAAGGCGCGCGCGGCCGCGCGGGCCTCCGCGTCGGAGGAGATCACGCGGGCGGGGGAGATCACGCGGGCGGGCGCGGTGCTGCGGGCAGGGCTGACGACGGTGTCGCTGGGCATGGTGCCACCTCGGGAGGGTTCGGGACGGATTCTCTCGCCCAGAACGCTATCCCCCCGCGCACCGCCCCCGTCGCGCCGCCGAAACCCACCGTAACGTCCGAGGCGATTCGTGCCGAATGTCGCGTTACGTGCGCGCATTCGCGACATTCGTCACGAATGTGCGCGCGTGGCGTTACGCGGCGACGCGACGGGCGTCGGCAGGGAAGACGCGCCGGGCGACGAGGTTCCAGAGTCCGGCGAACAGCAGCACGCCGGCGACGCCGTTGAGCACACCGCCGACCACGTCGGTCCCGTAGTGGACACCGACGTAGAGGCGCGACCACATCACGAGGGCCACGAAGACCGCGCCCACCACGATGACGATCGTGCGGGCGAGCGTGCCGCGGCAGACCATCGCCAGGGCGGTCACGAGCGCCGCGGCGAACACGACGTGGCCGCTCGGGTAGCTGAGGGTCGCCGGGTTGACGTGCAGCAGGTGGGTCAGGCCGGCGGTCGTCGGGCGCGGCTGGGCGACGACGGTCTTGACGACCAGCGTCGTGAGCCAGCCGAGGCCGGTGACGATGACGGCGCCGAGGGCGAGCCTCCAGCCCTTCACGAACAGCAGGATCACGAAGGTGATCACGAGGATGACTGCGACGACCGTGGGCCGGTCGAGCTGGTCCAGCAGCAGGGCAGTCTTGTCGAGCAGCGGCGAGTTCAGGGCGTTCACGGCCGCGTCGAGCCCGTTGAAGCGCAGAGCGACCACCCATTTGGCGGCGAAACCGAGCGCGAAGGTCAGGACGAACAGGACGACGGTCCAGACGATCCAGTGTCTGGGGATACGGAGCTGGGCGGGCTTCACGAGACGGGTCTCCTTTCGGGCGGACGTCTCAGTCAAGCACTGTTCGGCTCAGCAAGCTCTAAGAGAGCACGGAGAAACGTTGCGCGTCTCTCAGGCGGCCGCGCCGCGGCGGACGTTCGCCGGGCGCGTGTTGACGACCTCCACGCGAGCGCCGACGAACGTGTGGGCGCTCTCGCTGATGTGGTACTGCGTGTGCGACAAGCGCGCGTCGTGCGAGCGCACCAGGTCGCGCGCGGCCGCACGGCGGGAGCGCACGCCTGCCAGCGCCACCGCCGCGCAGATCAGCACGGTCACCGCGGCCGCGATGGCCACCGCGTCGGCGAGGAGCAGCCAGCCGGCCGGGAGATGGGCCGCCGTCGCGAAGCCCACGGCCACGGCGACCGCCGCCAGCAGGGAGCCCGAGATCAGGACGGCGCGGCGGGCGAGCGCCCACCGGCTCATGGCGAGCAGCGCGGAGGCCGCGGCGATCTCCCGCTCCTGCTGGCGGCGGCGTTCCTTGGCCCAGTGCAGGTCGCGTTCGTGGCGGCGGGCGAGCCGCTGCGCGTCGTCGTGGGCGCGATCGTAGGAGGTGTGGTGGTTCACAGACGTGTCCTTCGGGTAGACGTGGCTGTCCTAGGTGAGGTGGAGCCGGTGCTGTGGTGCGATGTGCTGCGATGCGGCGCGGCGCGAGCTGCCGCGCGTGGTCAGTGCGACGGCGTGCTGACGACCGCCGGGGAGCCGGCCGGGAGCGACGACACCGAGCCGAGCGTCGGAGCCGGGCCGAACGCGGGGGCGGAGACGACGGGCATCGGAGCCGGCGCGGGCGGCGGGGTCAGGGCGACGACCGGGGCGAGCGCGGGCGAGGAGGGCGTCGCCGGGGCGGCAGGCGCGGCCGGGTCCGCTGAGCGGCGGCCGCCCGGGGTCGGCAGGGACTCGGGGGCGCGCAGTCCGATGTCGGAGAGCGTGCTGTCCGTCCAGCCGGCGCGCTGTGCGACCTGCCAGGCGGAGACGTAGTCGGCGATGGCGCTGTCGAGGTCGTTGAGGCGCTTGGCGAGTTCGCGCACCGCGTCGAGACGGGCGGTGATCTCGGACTCGAGAAGCACGTGCGCGCGCTCCGCGGCCTTCTCGGGGTCGACGGTGGTTCCGTTCGAGGGGTTCACAATAGGGTCCTTCCGCTTGGTTCGGGTCGGGGCAAAAGGCTTGGAACATCGACGCTGCGATGCGTCACGGCGAGCATAGCCAGAAAGACCGTTCTGTGGGTCGTTTGGAGGACATTGATTTGTCCCCCAATCCGGGCGACACGGACCCGGCGTGTCGCGGAGCCACCGGCGTGCCTCAGGGGCGCAGCAGCACCTTGCCTGTGCGGCCGGAGCGGGTCGCGACCTCCACCGCCTCCCGGATCCGGTCGAACCCGAAGACGGCCTCCACCGGCAGTGTGATCGCGCCGGTCGCGGCCGCGCGGATCAGCTCGCCGAAGAGCTCCGCACGCTTGCCCGGCTCCATGGAAGAGCTGACCTTGCTGCCCCAGAAGCCCTTGACCACGGTCTGCTTGAAGATGAGGTCACCGGACGACAGCCGCATCGGCTCGCCCGCGGTGGAGCCGAACGACACCAGCGTGCCGCCCTCCGAGAGGAGCGCCAGCAGCTCGCCGCTCGCCTCGCCGCCGATCGAGTCGACCGCCACCGCGATCCGGGCGCCGTTCGCGAGGGCGCGCACACGCTGCCGCCAGTCGTCGGCGCCGGTCGCGACCAGGTTCGGGATGCCCTGCGCCCCCAGCGCGTCGGCGTCGTGCTGCCGGCGCACCAGCCCGATGACCTTCTCGTCGCGGGTCGCCGCGAACTGCGCGAGCAGCCGGCCGACCGCGCCGTTCGCCGCGTTCTGCAGGATGACCTCCCCCGGCTTCACGTCGAGGTAGTCGAGTAGGCTGAGCGCGCTGAACGGCATGGCGACGAGCTGCGCGGCGACCTCGTCGCGCAGCCCGTCCGGCACCGGGATGAGCGCGCCCGCCGGTGCGACGAACGCCTCCGCCCAGACGCCGAACGTGCCGCCGGTGACCACACGCTGCCCGACAGCGAGCGCCGTGACGCCGTCGCCGACCGCGTCCACGACGCCTACGGCCTCCGTCCCCGCCCCGGCGGGCAGCGTCGGCTTGAAGCCGTACGTGCCTCGGATGGTCCACAGGTCGTGGTTGTGGATGGGCGAGAGCACGGTGCGCACCCGCACCTGACCCGCCTTCGGTTCGGGGAGCGGACGCTCCTCCACCTTCAGGACCCGTGCCGGGTCGCCGAACTCGTCCTGGACGATCGCGCGCATGCGGTCCATGCTAGGCGGCCGGGCGCACGGCGCTCAATGCACGGCGGCGACCGTCCCGCCCGGGACGAGCTCTCCCCGCATCAGGATCTGACCCGGCTCCCCCGCTCCCTGCTCGATCGCGTCGATCATCAGGTCCACGGACGCACGCCCGATCTTCTCGATGGGCTGACGGAAGGTGGTCAGTGCCAGCAGGGAGGTCGTGAGCGGGCCGATCCCGTCGAAGCCGGTCACCGAGAGCTCCCCCGGCACGTTCACGCCCGCGGCCCGGCAGAACTCCATCACCGCGACCTGCGTGCGGTCGTTCGGGCACCTACCCGGTCGCCCAGGCGGCGATCGACCAGGTGACGGACGTCGCGGACGTCCCGGCCAGCCCCGGCTGCTTATGGGTGCGTTCAGCGCGATCCGAGCGGCGATGATCCCGCAAATGCAGGCAGCGTTCTCGGGCTCCAAGACGATGAAGCAGGCGCTCAGCGACGCGACGACAGCCGGGAACCAGGCGATCGCCGACTAGAAGGCGCAGTTCGCGGGGGGACTGAGAGCGGGCGAAGCGCGGCGGGGCACGGTCCTGATGGCTTTGCTCCGCCGCGTTCGGCCGGCGGCCGCCGCGACGCGTTTCGGTCCGGCCCGGAGTGCCCTCAATCAGCAGGAACCCGCGGGACGAACACGCCCTGATGTCTGTACAAAGCCCGCTCGTCATTGCCGCGCACTGCGCGGACGCCCCCGACCACCACAAACAGACCTGAGCCGATGGCGGTGACGGACTCGATTCGTCCGCTGAACTGGCCGACGAACTCACCTGGCAGGTGGAGACCGTCATCGTTGACGTGCAGCTTCTCGTCACCCCAGTCCCAGCGCGGCTCCGCTTCACCGCAGAGCCGCAACGCCAAAGCACGCTGTGCGTCCGTGAGCAGGGTCAGAGCCACGGGGAGGGCGACGGATACGCTCTTGCCGAAGTGACCCCGCGGGTTGGCGACGAATCCGAACATCACGGGTTCGGTGGACAGAGACACGAACGAGGTCAGCAGCATCGAGATCTGTCCTTCTGCTGCTCCAAGCGTGGCCGCCCAGGCAGCTGTAGGACGCTGTCTCAGAACGTCGCGATACACCTCGTCCAAATTATTCATCGGTTCCCCCTTCGCGCCGCCATTACCCTCCCTGAGCTGGGACAATCGCTGCTTCTCCAGCGAGAATCAGCGCCAACACGAGCATGAGTACGCCGGCCGCGGCGTTGAAGTACGCGATGGCGCGTGGCGAGCGGCCCAACCGGGCCCGGGCACGGTGAGCTCCTTCGACCCACGCCAAGTCGATGACTACTCCGAGCAGGACAGGCACGGCGGACATGATGAGCAATTGGACCTGAAGTGGAATCGCGTCGTCGTTGTGCGGGAGGAACGAGGGCACGATCGCGGCGAAGATGATCAGCGCCTTCGGGTTGGTGAACCCGACGACGACCCCCAGCGTGAAAGGACCGCGGCGTCCCCGATCCGCTCCCCCGTCGGTGTCGAGGCTTCCCGATGCTGTCCTTGAGCGGCGGAGGAAGCTCAGACCGATGAACGCGAGCATGACTGCCCCGAGGATCCGCACCACCGCAAGCAGGAATTCGTACTGCGTCAGCAGGACGCCGAGGCCGACCGCGACTATCACACCGACAGTGAAGGTGCCGATAGCGTTGCCGAACACGGCCCGAAGCGCCGTACCACGGCCGTGGGCGAGAGCGACGCCGACCAGGTAGATGACGCTCGGACCGGGGACCGCTATCAGCACTCCGACCGCGACAGCGAGGCCGACGATAGCCGCGATCATATTCAGCTGGACGCGTTCCGCGACAGCCCGTCGATGTACTCATAGCACGTTGGGAGGGTTGCGATCGCCTGGTCGGCGCGCACTCGCACAGCTGAGAAGTTGTCGGTCGCCGCGTCCTTGCCTTGCGCGCGAATCGCTGGACGTGGCTGGCGCGGGCCGCCGGTGAGGCCAAGGAGCATCGTGTTCCAGGAATAGGACTCGAAGCCGTGATAATCGGGGTAGATGCTCTGATCGTCGAGCAGCATCGCATCACCCACTCTGAGCACGCGTTCTACCTCGGGAGTCCTCACACGGGTCTTGAGATCGCGCCAGTAAGCGGAGTCGTTCCGGCGCGCCGCGGAGAAGTGGAGGGCGAGGAAGTGCTTGACGCCTTCGGTCATCCCACGGACGCGTCGGTTGTACTCCTCTCGGAGCGGCGCGTCGTCGGCGTCATCTCCGGATGGCATGAATCGGACGAACAGCTCGATCGCTTGCTGGATGAAGAAGATGCCGGTCGATTCCAGGGGCTCCACGAAGGCAGCAGAGAGGCCGATGCCCACACAGTTGCCGAGCCACGGCGTAGTGGCGCGACCGATGCGCATCCGGATGTGATTCGCCTCATAGCCGTCGGTGTCGACCGGGATGGAATCGCGGAGCTCCCGTTCGGCTTCGTCCGGGGTGATGAATTCGTCGCAATAGACGTACCCGTAGCCGTTGCGCTGGTAGAGCGGGATGGTCCACCGCCAACCGGCGGTCATCGTCTTCGCAGTGGTGAACGGCTCCATGTCCTCAACCTCGGCGCGCGGAACACGCAACGCCACTGCCCGGTTGTTCGGGAGCACGTCGGCGAAAGACTCGAACTCCACGCCGAGCGCGCCTCCGAGCAGCAGGCTCCTGAACCCCGTGCAGTCGACGAAATAATCCGCTTCGATGAGGCCGCGTTCCCCGGTCAGAACACCGTCGATACGTTCCGAGCGGGTTCGGACCTCCACGACGTCGTCGGTGATGTGTGTGACACCTCGCGCAACTGCGTACTCAGCGAGGAACTCAGCGACCTTGTCAGCGTCGAAGTGGTAGGCATACGGGAATTGATCCCGCTGCTCCATGAGAGTGGTCTCGCCGAGTGATTCCGGCGCGAGCACGTATACCGTTCCGTCCGAACGTCGAGGCGATCGGAGGGCCTCGCAGAGATTCGGGCTGACGAACGTCGCGGTGTCGAACCGGCCTCGCTCTTCCGGGTCCGCGGCGAGCCACCATTCAGCGAGGGAGAATCCACGCACATTTGTCCCAGCGCTCGAACGGATGAAAGAAGTGCGATCCGTCGCCGGACCAGTTCTCGAACTTGATCCCGAGCTTGTATCCTCCGCCGCAGCGCGGCAACCACTCGGACTCGTCAAGGCCGAGGAAATCGAAGAAGTGCCGGATCGTGCTGAAGGTGGCCTCACCCACGCCGATCCGGTTCACGCGTGCCGACTCGATGACTGTGACCTCGAGCGACGGCACCGCCTTCGATAAGTACGCCGCGGTCATCCATCCCGCTGTTCCACCGCCGACAACCAGAATCCTCTTCATGTCTCCCCCGAGATCGTGTGCTCGGCGCCAGACGGACCAGCCCGCCAGCGCGCTCGCCGCCACGCTAGTGGCAGCCCGGCGTAGCTTCTGCGCCGTTCGTGCGGGTACCGCATTTCAGGGACCGAAGTTTCACCCGGTCGGCCATCCCGCCGTGGCGGGCTCGGCGGCAGAGGTGTGCTCTACGCGGACCCCGCCCCCGCGAAGGCCTTCTCGAGCAGCCCGTCGTACTCGCGCTTCGCGTCGTCGTGCACGCGCGCGCCGTCGGCCGTGATGCCGACGAACAGCGCCCGCCGGTCGTAGTCGCAGGTGTTCCGCTCCACCAGGCCCGCCTTCACGAGGCGGTCGACGATCCGGGAGAGGGCACTCTGGGTCATCGGCGTGAGGTCGACGAGGTTGCGCATGGTGCACGACTCGTTCGCGTAGCCCGCGACGAGGTCGAGGACCTCGTACTCGCTGAGGCCGAGCTGGTGGCTCTGCTGGAGAGTGCGCTCCAGCTCCGCGGCGGTGTTGAGGTAGAGGCCCTGCAATTCTCGCCAGCGGGCCGAGACGTCGACCGGTTCGTTCACGGGTGCAATGATACGCTCGCTTCCTTGCGAACTACATGAATGTGCATACTTTGCTGACACAATCTATTCCGTGTCATAGACTCTCGTTCGTGCTGAACTCCGACACCGCCTCCCGCCCCGCCGTCCGGCCGTCCGGGCCGCCCACCACCGCCGGATCCGCCCCGGCCGTCCGGTGGAGCCGCGCCCGCTGGCTGCTGCTCTTCGCTACCTGCATCGTGATCGCGCTCGACGGCCTCGACGTCTCGATGGTCGGGGTCGCCCTCCCGTCGATCGGCAAGGAGCTCGGCCTCCAGCCGGGGGCACTGCAGTGGATCGTGTCGGGCTACGTGCTCGGCTACGGCAGCCTCCTGCTGCTCGGCGGGCGCCTGGCCGACCTGCTGGGCCGCCGCACGGTGCTCCTGGTCGCGCTGAGCGTCTTCACCGTGGCCTCCCTCGCCGGAGGGCTTTCGATGGATGCGGGCCTCCTGATCGCCAGCCGCTTCGTCAAGGGCGTGGCAGCCGCGTTCACCGCGCCCGCGGCGTTCTCGCTGATCACGACCAACTTCGAGGAAGGGCCCGAGCGCAACAAGGCCATCTCGATCTTCACGACCTTCGCCGCGAGCGGCTTCTCGCTCGGGCTCATCATGAGCGGGCTGATGACGTCGCTGAGCTGGCGGTGGACCTTCCTCTTCTCGGTCCCGCTCGCCGTGCTCGCCCTGGCGCTCGGGTTCCTGTTCGTGCCGAAGGACGCCCGCGAGCGCGGCGCCGGTCACGACGTCCTCGGCGCGATCCTGCTGGCGGCCGGGATGCTGCTGCTCGTCTACACGGTGGTGTCGGCGCCGGGTGCGGGCTGGGGCTCGCTGCCCACCGTGCTCGGCTTCGTCGTCGCCGGCGTGCTGCTGGCCGCGTTCGTGATCCTGGAGCTGCGGGTGCGGCATCCGCTGATCCGGTTCGGGATCTTCCGGATCGCTTCGGTGCTGCGCGCGAACCTCACCGCGATCACCCTGTTCGGCTCGTACGTCTCCTTCCAGTTCGTGCTGACGCTCTACCTGCAGGACGTCCTCGGCTGGTCGCCGCTCGGCATGGCGCTCGCGCTGCTGCCGACCGGGCTGGTGGTCGTCTCGAGCGCGCCGTTCACCGACCGCCTGATCGACCGCTTCGGGCCGACCGTGCTGATCATCGTCGGCCTGGGCTCGCTCTCCGCCGGCTACCTGCTGTTCCTGCGGCTCGGCACCGCTCCGGTCTACTGGCTGGACGTGCTCCCGCCGGTGGTGCTGCTGGGTGTCGGCTTCGGGATCGGCTTCCCGTCGATCCAGGTGCAGGCGACGACCGGTGTCCACGACGACGAGCAGGGACTCGCGGCCGGGCTCGTGCAGACCAGCGCCCAGGTCGGGGGCGCCCTCGCACTGGCGGTCACGACCGCGCTGATCGCGGGCGGCCCGGCGGCGGCCGCGACCCACGACCCGGCCGGCCTCGCCGCACAGCTGGCGCACTACCGTCCCGGACTCTACCTGAGCGCGGGGCTGGCGCTCGCCGGCCTCCTCATCGCGGCACTCCCCCGCCGCCGCCCCGCGAAGCCGTAACAGTCGAGTACGACGAAAATCAGGCTTTGATCGTGCAAATGCCTGATTACCGTCGTACTCGGCGGCTTGTATCAGGGGTGCTCGAGGGGGGCGGTTAGGGCGGGGGGTGCGATGCGGAAGAGCCGCGTCCGCCAGAGCAGGTAGCCGAGGCCGAGCGCGACCCAGACCCCTCCGACGACCATGGCGCTCGGCTCGAGGCTGAACCAGAGGGCGACATTGACCGCCACCCCGAGGGCCGGGAGCACGACGAACCCGAAGGCGCGGCGCCAGCCGCGCTCCTTCACGAACCGGACGTAGGTGAAGATCACTGACAGGTTGACGAAGATGAACGCCGCGAACGCGCCGAAGTTGATCAGCGAGGCCGCGCGGCTGAGGTCGAGGAAGACGGCCGAACAGGCCAAGGCCGCGATGAGCAGCACGTTCCCGGCCGGGACGCCCGCCTTGTTGAGCCTGCCGAAGAAGCGGCGCGGGAGTGCGCCGTCGCGGCCCATCGCGAACAGCAGGCGCGCCGCGCTCATCTGCTGCGTGATCCCACAGCCCAGCACCGCCACCATGAAGCCGCCGATGAAGAGCGCCTGGAACGCCGCACCCCCGATGTACTTCGCGATCTCGGGCGACGCCCCGACGATGTTGCCGACCTTCGACACGTCCGGGAACAGCACCTGCATCACGTAGGTGACGCTCACGAAGAAGAGGCCCGCGACCCCCACGATGATGAGGATGGCACGCGGGATGTCGCGCCGCGGGTGCTCCGCCTCCTCCGCGAGCGTGCTGACCGCGTCGAAGCCGAGGAACGACAGGGCGAGGATCGCGGCGCCGGACGCGATGGCTCCGGCGTCGATCCCGGGAGAGAAGAACGGCGCGACCGAGAAGTGCGCGCCGTTCGCGCCTTCGACGATGTTCTTGATCGTGAGCCCGACGAACGCCACGGCGACCACGACCTGGATGACGACCAGGATCACGTTGACCTTGGCCGCGATCCGCACGCCGATGAGGTTGAGCGCGGTGCACAGCACGATGGTCGACAGGATCCACACCCATGACGGCACCTCCGGGAACGCCGCCGTCATGTAGATCGCCGAGAGCAGTGCGTTGATCATGGGCAGCAGGAGGTAGTCGAGCGTCGCCGCCCAGCCGACCAGGAACCCGAGGTGCGGGTTGATCGCCTCGCGAGTGTAGGTGTACGCGGAGCCCGCGCGCGGGTAGAAGCGGACCATCTTGGCGTAGCTGAGCGCCCAGATGAGGACCGCGATCAGCACCAGCAGGTACGACAGCGGAACGTGACCGTGGGTGATGTCGGCGACGATCCCGAAGGTGTCGAACACCGCCAGCGGGGCCATGTAGGCGAGGCCGAGGAACACGATGTGGCGCAGGGTGAGGCTGCGGCGGAGGCCGGCGGCCTCCAGCTCCTCGGCGGTCTCGGCGGAACGGGCGGGCGAGATGGCGGGGTCGAGCTGGGACATCGGGTGGATCCTTTCGCGACGGTGGAGAGGAACGGCGACGGTGGGAGAGGGACGGGAACAGTCGGGGAGGAACGTGATGTGGAAGACGGTGGTGAGGGATGCGACCCGGACGGCCCTGCGACGAGAGGGGCGGCGCGAGTGCGGCGCTGCGACGAGCGCGGCGGCGCGGCCCGCTAGTGCCCCGCCGCCGAGCAGTGCGCGAGCGCCCCGAACTGCTCCGGCGCCGGCGCATCCCGGTCCGCGTCATGCACGACCTCGCCCCCGACCACCGTCAGGGCCGCCCGCTGCTCCAGCAGCGCGGCCGGGTCGCCCTCGTGCGCGTAGAGGTCCCCCGACCACGCGACGACATCCGCTTTCGCCCCCACGCGCAGCACCCCCAGGTCGTCCTCCGCGTGCCACGCCCACGCACCCTCGCGGGTGTAGCCGCGGATCGCGTCGTCCAGGCCGATGCGCTCGGCGGGTGTCCAGGCGTCGCGTCCGTCAAGGCCCGCGCGGGTGAGCGCCGAGTAGAAGCCGACGAGCGGATCCATCTCCCCGACCTGCCAGTCGCTGGACAGCGCCACGTGCGCGCCCGATGCCATCAGCGAGCGCAGGCGCCAGGCGCGGTCCCAGCGCTGCTCTCCGACGTTCTCCATCCAGGTGCCCGCGACCAGGTCGGGCGAGCAGTGCCGCGGCTGCATCGCGGCCGTCACGCCGAGCGCCGCGAAGCGCGGGAGGTCGTCGGGGTGCAGGCACTCGACGTGCACGATCCCGTGCCGGCGGTCGCGCGTGCCGTTGGTCCGCGCTGCGCCCTCGATCGCGTCGAGGGCGAGACGGATGCCGCCGTCGCCGGTCGCGTGCGTGTGCGTCTGGAAGCCGAGCCGGTCGAGCTCGGTGACGATGCGGGTCAGCTCGCCGATCGGGGCGGAGGGGTGGCCGCGGTGGCCGGGGCGGTTCGCGTAGTCGTCCAGCATCCAGGCGGTGTGCGGCTCGATCACGTCGTCCGCATAGAGCTTCACCGGGCCGAAGCGCAGGAGCTCGTCCACCGGTGCGCCGTCCACGGCGTCCCGCAGCTCGCGGCGGAAGGCGCCGTCCGCGTCGATGGGATGGAACAGCGCCGCGATCACCCGCGAGCTGAGCAGCCCGCGCTCGCGCGCCCGGTCGAGCAGGCCGATCTCCGCGAGCGGGACCTGCGGCTCGACCACGGTCGTGATCCCGGACGCCGTGGCGAGCGCGAGGCTGCCGAGCAGGCGGCGGTAGCGGCGCTCGGGCGAGTACAGCGGGATGTCGCGCTGCAGACCCGCGAGCCCCGCGGTGGTCATCGCGCTGGTGTAGAAGTCGGTGACCCAGCCGGTCGCGCGGCCGTCGTCGTCGCGCTCCGGGCGGCCCCACGGGATGTCGTGGCCGTCCGCGATCCCGAGCACCCGCAGGGCGGCGTCGTTCAGCCAGACCGAGTGCTGGTCGTAGGTCGTGACGAACACCGGCCGGTCGGTGAGCCCGGCCAGATCCCCGGCGTTCGGGCGCCGGCCGGTCACGATCGAGTAGACGGCGTTCTCCGCGCAGATCCAGTCGAGGTCGGCGCGCCGCTCGGCGAGGTCGCGGATGCGGCGGCGCACCTCCTCCAAGGTCTCGGCGCCCTCCAGGCTCACCGCGTCGGGGTCGAAGCCCAGCAGGAGGTGGTTGTGGCTGTCGATGATCCCCGGTGTGACCAGCGCGCCGCCGAGCTCGCGGGTCTCGCGCGCCGCCGGCGCCTCGGCCGCCGGGCCGACGTAGCTGATCCGGCCGCCGGTCACGCCCACGGCCTCGGCCCACGGCTGAGCGTCGTCGAAGGTCCGGACCCGGGCTCCGGTGAGCAGGAGGTCGGCGGTCTGCGTGGTTTCGGCGGTCTGCGTGATTCTGGCGGTCCGGGGTGCGGTCACGGTGGTCCCATCGACGGTGAGGAGAATTTTTTGACACTTGCGTCAAAGAATTCGACGAGTGTGCCACGCCGCCGCGAACGGTGTCAAGCGAGTCCGGCAGGCGCGCGCCGGTAGGGTCGAATCGTGGCCCGGCCGAAGAAGCAGGATGAGCGCCGCGCCGACCTCATCGAGGCGGCGCTGAGCGCCGTCGGCGAGCACGGCCTCCGCTCGCTCTCGCTGGCCGACGTCGCGGCCACGGCAGGACTCACCCGCGGGGCGATCCTCTACTACTACGACGACCTCGACCAGCTCCTCGTCGAAGCCCACCGCGCCGGCCTGGAACGGTTCTGCGACCGCCGGGACGCGGTGGTCGCCGGCATCCCCGAGCCCCAGCTGCAGCTCGCCGCCGCCATCCGGGAGGGCCTGCCGAGCGGCCCGGACGACGCCCTCATGCGCCTGCTCTACGAGTTCGACGTGCTCGCCGGCACGTCCACGCTGCATGACGAGCTGGTCGAGCGGATGTACCTGCGCCAGCTCGCCACCTACACGGGCATCCTCGAGCGCGGCGTCGCGTCGGGCGCGTTCGCGCCGGCGCTCCCGATCGAGACCCTGGCGATGAACCTGGTCGCGCTGGAGGACGCCTACGGCCTCCACATCGTCGCGGGAAACAGCCTCATCACGGTCGAGAGTGCGGAGGCCGCGATGCGGGCCGCCGCCTCCGGCCTGGGCGCCCCGACCACCCTCTGAGCCGGTTCCGGGGCGCACGCCCCGGAAGGAGACACGGTCGTGGATCTCCTTCCGAAGGCTGTCCGAACGGAGACGGGCAGCGTGTCGCAGCCGGTTCTCCTTCGCAAGCGGCGACCGCTTGGACCGGGCGCTACGCCGGCGGCGCCGTGCTCGCGCGGCGGATGAGCCGCGTCGGCAGCCGGATGTGCGTCGGGTCCGGCTCATCGCCGGCCATCAGCGCCACCACCAGCTCCGCCGCCGCGGCCCCGAGCCGTCCCATCGGCTGCCGGATCGTCGTCAGTGGCGTGGAGAACCGCGACGCCTCCGGGATGTCGTCGAAGCCCACCACCGACAGGTCCCGCGGCACCTCCAGCCCGAGCTCGTGGGCCACCTCGATGACCACGATCGCGGACAGGTCGTTGGCGGCGAAGATCGCGCTGGGCCGTTCGGGCGCGGCCAGCAGGTGGCGGGCGGCCTCCCGCGCGCTGTCCTGCTCGTAGTTGCCGACGCCGACGATCGCCGGGTCGAAGGGGATGCCGGCCTCGGCCAGCGCGCGCCGGTAGCCGGCGTCGCGGGCGGCCGACGAGCGCAGGTCAGGCCGGCCGGCGACGAAGCCGATCCGTCGGTGACCGAGACCGATCAGGAAGTCCACCGCGCTGCGCGCCCCGCCGAAGCTGTCTGACTCCACCGTCGGGAGGTCGGCGCGGCCGGTGTGCGGGTCGACGGCGACGATCGGGACGTCCGCGTTCACGTTGACCACGGTCGGCGTCACCATGATGACGCCGTCGATGAGCGTGCCGCTCAGCCGGCTCAGCGACCGGCGCTCCCAGCCTTCCTGCGCGAGCTGCCGCGAACCGCTGTAGGCCAGGAGGTCGTAGCGGGAGTCCGCGAGCGCTGCGCCGACGCCCTTCAGCACCTCGGCGCTGAACGGCTCGAAGTCGGCCACGAGCACCCCGATCACACCGGTCTGCCGCGAGCGCATGCTGGACGCCACGAGGCTCGACTCGTAGCCGAGCTCCTCCACGACCTGGAGGACCCGCTCGGCCGTGTGCGAGGCGACGCCGTAGCGGCCGTTGACCGCTTTGGACACGGTCGCAGCGGACACTCCGGCCGCCTCGGCCACGTCGTTGATGGTTGGACGCCGTCCCATGATCGAGCAGCATAGCAACATGGAAAAGGATTTCGAAAAGGATTTCGAAAACGTTTGACACTCCCAGGTGGGCTTGCGACACTGACGTGGTCCGGTCAGCCTCCCGGACCCGACGAGTCCTTGATCGGCCCAGGCGAGAGGCTTCGCCAGGCCGGCAGCCCCCGGCACGGACATCGTCACAGGCATCGCGAATCCGCGGATGCCGCTCAACGAAGAGAACAGGTTGGAATCACATGAAAGCCAAGAAGCTCCTCATCGGAGCAGCTGTCCTGGCCGCCGGCTCGCTCGCGCTCACCGCGTGCAGCGGCACCTCCTCCGACAGCTCCAGCAACAGCAAAGTGACCATGTCGCTGTGGCAGAACTCGACCACCGGCCCCGGCCAGCAGTACTGGAAGGACGCGATCGCGGCCTTCGAGAAGGCCAACCCGAACGTCACGATCAAGATGCAGTCGATCCAGAACGAGGACCTCGACGGCAAGCTGCAGACGGCGCTCAACTCGGGTGACGCACCGGACATCTTCCTGCAGCGCGGCGGCGGCAAGATGGCCGCGATGGTGCAGGCCGGCCAGGTCATGGACCTGACCGACAAGGTCTCCTCCGACACCAAGAAGGTCATCTCCTCCGGCTCGTTCAAGGCCGAGACCTACCAGGGCAAGGTCTACGCGATGCCGCTCTCGGTCCTCCCTGGCGGCCTGTTCTACAGCCAGGACCTCTTCAAGGCGGCAGGGATCACCGAGGCTCCCAAGACCATCGACGACCTCAGCGCCGATGTCCAGAAGCTGAAGGCCACGGGCGTCGCCCCGATCGCCCTCGGCGCCAAGGACGCCTGGCCCGCCGCGCACTGGTTCTACTGGTTCGCGCTCCGCGAGTGCTCCGGCGACACGATGCAGAAGACGGCGGACTCGAAGAGCTTCTCCGACGGCTGCTGGCTCAAGGCCGCTCAGGACCTGCAGACCTTCGCCGGCCAGAAGCCGTTCAACGACGGCTTCCTGACCACCTCCGCCCAGCAGGGCGCCGGCTCCTCCGCCGGTCTGGTGGCCAACCACAAGGCCGCGATGGAGCTCATGGGCGCGTGGGACCCGGGCGTGATCGCCTCGCTCACCCCCGACCAGAAGCCCCTGCCCGACCTCGGCTTCTACCCGTTCCCGGAGCTCTCCAAGGCCGGCAAGGGTGAGCCAGGCTCGATCATGGGCGGCGTCGACGGCTACTCCTGCTCGGCCAAGGCTCCGAAGCAGTGCGCCGACTTCCTGAACTTCATCGCCACGACCCCGCAGCAGGTCGCCTACTACAAGGCGTTCAACTCGCCGCCGGTCAACACCGAGGCGCAGAAGCAGGTCACCGAGCCGTACCTCAAGGAGGTGCTCGCCGCCTACAACAAGGCGCCGTTCGTCTCGCAGTGGCTCGACACGGTCCTCGGCCAGAACATCGGCAACGCGCTGAACGTGGCCGTGGTCGACATGCTGGCGGGCAAGACCGACGCCAAGGGCATGATCCAGGCCGCCAACGACGCCGCCAAGAAGGGCTGAGAGGCCCGACAGTGAGCAACACCCGCGAGTCAACCTCGACCGAGCGCGTGTCGACGGCGGATCTCGCGCAGCACGACGGGAGCGGCGCCACCGCGTCGCTCCCGTCGCAGCCGCGCCGCCGCCGCGGCGCGGGCTGGGGCCTCCGCGCCGAGATCCTCCTCCTGGCCGGCCCCGCCGTCATCGTCTTCCTGGCTTTCGTCATCCTCCCCGTCGTGATGGCCGCGTACTACGGCTTCTTCCGCTGGGCGGGTTACGGCCCCCCGACCGACTTCGTCGGCCTCCAGAACTACCTCGTCATCCTCACCGACCCGGCGTTCCAGGCGGCGCTCGGACACAACGCGTTCATCGTGGTGATGTCCATCGTCATCCAGGGGCCGGTCGCCATCCTCCTGGCGCTCCTCCTCAACCGGAGGATGAAGGGCCAGTCGATCATCCGGGTGCTGATCTTCGTCCCGTACGTCATCTCGGAGGTCGTGGTCGGCACCGGCTGGAGCCTGCTGCTCGCCACCAACGGGGCCTTCAACGGCTTCCTGCACAACGTCGGCCTCGGCTGGATGGCGCACGACTGGCTCTCCGACCCGAACATCGCCATCTGGACGCTGATGGGCATCCTGACCTGGAAGTACGTCGGCTTCGCCGTCATCCTCTTCCTCGCCGGGCTGCAGGGCATCCCGGAGGAGCTCTACGAGGCCGCCGCCCTCGACGGCGCGTCGTACTGGCAGATCCAGCGCAGGATCACGCTGCCGCTGCTCGCCCCGACGCTGCGCATCTGGGCCTTCCTCTCGGTGATCGGCGCTCTCCAGCTGTTCGACCTCGTCTACATCATCTGGGGTCAGTACGTCGCCTCCACCGCCGGCACCTCGACCATGGCGACCTACATGGTCGCCAACGGCCGCAACGCCGGCAACTTCGGCTACGGCAATGCCGTCGCCGTCGTGATCTTCTTCATCTCGCTCTTCGTCGCGCTCATCTACCAGCGTTTCGTCCTCCGCCGCGACACCGCAGGCGCCGTGACGACCGCCAAGAAGGCCGAGCGCACGAAGAGCCGGGCCGGGTCCTCGAAAGAAAGGACGGCGTGATGACCACCCTCACCGCTGCCCCCACCCGTTCCACGCGCGCCCAGCGCCGCGCGGAGCGCAAGAGCCTGCCGTGGGGTTCGCCCACGGTCTACTTCATCGCGTTCGTGATCATCGCACTGATGATCGTGCCGATCGCATACATCATCATCGGCGGCTTCCGCACCAACTCGCAGATCACGGTCGATCCGGCCGGCTTCCCCAACCCGTGGAACCCGGCCAACTACCTCGACGTGCTCACAGGCGGCGTGTTCTGGGGCCAGGTGCTGAACTCGACGATCGCCGCCCTGGTCACCACCATCGGCGCCGTCGCGCTCGGCCTGATGGCCAGCTACGTGCTCGCCCGTTACCCGTTCCGCGGCAACGGCTTCCTGTACGCACTGTTCGCCGCGGGCCTGATGTTCCCGATCACGGTCGCCATCACGCCGCTCTACATCGTGGTGCGCAACCTCGGCCTGATGAACTCCCTCGCCGGCGTCATCATCCCGCAGATCGCCTTCGCGCTGCCGACGACCATCATCATCCTCGTGCCGTTCCTGCGCGCGATCCCCGACGAGATCCAGGAGGCCGCCTTCATCGACGGCTGCAGCCGCCTGGGCTTCTTCTTCCGGATGGTGCTGCGGCTGTCGCTCCCCGGCGTCATCACCGTCGGCATCCTGGCCTTCATCGGCAGCTGGAACAGCTACCTGCTCCCGCTGTTCATCCTGAACGACCAGGCGACTTTCACCCTCCCGCTCGGCGTCCAGGCGTTCTCCTCGCAGTACGCCACGGACACGTCGAAGGTGCTGGCGTTCACGTCGCTGTCGATGATTCCCGCGCTGATCTTCTTCAGCCTGTTCGAGCGTCGCATCGTCGGCGGCCTCACCGGTGCGGTCAAGGGCTGAGCCCGCCTCCGCTCGCGTTCCCGACACGTTCCCGTACCACTCGTATGCAGGAAAGAAGCATGACTACCACTGACAACCTCCCCACCGTCTCCGAGCGCGTGCGCGATCTGCACGCCCGGATGACCCTCGACGAGAAGCTCGCGCAGATCGTCGGCTACTGGGTCGACAAGGGCGACGACAACGTCGCCCCGCTCGACGGGGAGATGACGACCGGCCAGAGCTATGAGGACGCCACCGCCCAGGGCATCGGCCACCTCACCCGTGTCTACGGCACACGGCCCGTCGACCCCGTGGAGCGCGCCTCCTGGCTGTGGTCGGAGCAGCGCCGGCTGCGCGAGCAGACCCGGCTCGGCATCCCCGCGCTCGTGCACGAGGAGTGCCTGACCGGGCTGGCGGCGTGGAAGGCCGCGACGTTCCCGACGCCGCTCGCCTGGGGCGCCGCCTTCGACCCGGAGCTGGTGGAGGAGATGGGTGCCGCGATCGGCGCCTCGATGCGCGAGCTCGGCATCCACCAGGGCCTCGCACCGGTGCTCGACGTCATCCGCGACCCCCGCTGGGGCCGGGTGGACGAGTGCATCGCGGAGGACCCGTACGTGGTCGGGACGATCGGCACCGCGTACGTGCGCGGCCTCCAGTCGTCGGGCGTGCACGCGACGCTCAAGCACTTCGTCGGCTACTCGGCGTCGCAGGCCGGCCGCAACCACGCGCCGGTGCACGCCGGGAACCGCGAGGTGCGGGACACACTGCTTCCCCCGTTCGAGATGGCGATCCGCGACGGCGGCGTGCGCTCGGTGATGAACTCCTACGCGGAGATCGACGGCGTGCCCGTCGCCGCGAACCCCGCCTATCTCACCGGCGTGCTCCGGGACGAGTGGGGCTTCGACGGGACGGTCGTCGCCGACTACTTCGCCGTGGCGTTCCTGCACACCATGCACCGCGTCGCAGCCGACCGCGGCGAGGCGGCCGAGCTTGCCCTGAAGGCCGGGATCGACATCGAGCTGCCGACCGGCGACGCGTTCCTCGCGCCGCTGGCCGAGCGCATCCGCGCCGGGCTCGCCGACGAGGCGCTGGTCGACCGCGCCGTGCTGCGCCTGCTCGCGCAGAAGGAGGAGCTCGGCCTGCTCGACGAGACCTTCGAGGAGCCGCCGGCCTCGGTCGACCTGGACTCCCCCGAGCACCGCGCCCTCGCGCTGCGGCTGGCCGAGGAGTCGCTGGTGCTGCTCACCAACGACGGCTCGCTCCCGCTCGAGGGCGACCGGGCCGCCGCGCGCATCGCCGTCGTCGGCCCCAACTCCGACGCCGCCGAGGCGTTGATGGGCTGCTACTCGTTCGCCAACCACGTGCTCGCCCACCACCCGGAGGTCCCGCTCGGCTTCGAGCTCCCCTCGGTGCTGGAGGCCCTGCGCGAGGAGTTCCCGTCCGCCGAGCTCGTGCACGCGCGCGGCTGCGACGTGGAGGGCGACGACCGCTCCGGCATCGTCACCGCGGTCAGCGCCGCGGCCGACGCCGACGTGGCCGTGGTCGTCGTCGGCGACCGTGCGGGCCTGTTCGGCCGCGGCACGGTCGGCGAAGGCAACGACGTGGAGAGCCTGGAGCTGCCCGGAGTGCAGCGCGAGCTGGTGGAGGCCGTCGTCCGCACCGGGACGCCGACCGTCGTCATCGTGCTCTCCGGTCGCCCGTACGCGATCGACTGGGCCATCACCGGACCGGACGCCCCTGCCGCTGTGCTGCAGGCCTTCTTCCCGGGTGAGGAGGGCGGCCGCGCCATCGCCGCCGTGCTCTCCGGACGTGTCGCCCCCAGCGGCCACCTCCCGGTGTCGCTGCCGCGGTCGGCCGGCGCTCAGCCGTTCTCGTACCTGCACCCGCTGCTGGGCGGGCCGTCGGACGTGACCAGCGCCGACAGCACACCGGTCCTCCCGTTCGGGCACGGCCTGAGCTACACGACGTTCGAGCGCACCGGGCTGGAGGCCGACGCGGCCGTGGCCGCCGGCGGCGAGTTCGAGGTGCGCGTGACCGTCCGCAACAGTGGCGAGCGCGCCGGCTCCGACCTGGTGCAGCTGTACGCGCGCGACGTGTTCGCGAGCGTCACGCGCCCGGTCGCGCAGCTGCTCGGCTACGCGCGGGTCGCACTGGAGCCGGGCGAGGAGGCCGAGGTGACCTTCCAGGTGCCCACCGCGCGCCTGGCGTTCACCGGCCTCGACGGCATCCGGATCGTGGAGCCCGGCGACGTCGAGCTCTGGGTCGGCCCGTCGTGCGCCGAGCGCGAGACCGAGACGCGCGTCGCGCTGACCGGCCCGAAGCACCCGGTCACCCCGGCCGACGGCCGGCTCGTCCGCACCGCGGTCGCCGCCTCCGCCCCCGCCCCCACCGCCTGACCCACCCTTCCCCCTTCCACCCTCCGCGAACGGAGGAGATCCGCCCTCCCCCGGCCGCGCTCTCCTCCGTTCGCTGCGTCTTGGGCCTCCCGAACCGCACATCTCCTCCGTTCCCGACGCGGCCCACCCGGGGCGCGCCGATCTCCGGGGCTGAGCCTTCCACCCGGCTGCGGGCCGCGGGTAGGGTGCGGGTGTCGGCTCAGGTGAAGGAGGCAGGCATGGCGGACCTCTCGGGGCGCAAGGCGCTCATCACCGGAGGGGCGAGCGGCATCGGCCTGGCGTGCGCTGAGGCGTTCGCCGCCGCGGGCGCGCACGTCACCGTCGCCGATCTGAACGGGGACGCCGCTCGCGCGACGGCGCACCGGCTCGGCGGCGAGGCGTGGGAGGTCGACCTGTCGGACACCGCGGCGCTCGGCGACCTGCGCCTGGACACCGACATCCTCGTCAACAACGCGGGCATCCAGCACGTCCGTCCGATCCCCGAGTTCGAGCCGGAGAGCTTCGCGCTCATCCTGCGGATCATGCTGGAGGCGCCGTTCCTCCTCATCCGGGCCGCGCTGCCCGGCATGTACGAGCGCGGCTTCGGGCGCGTGATCAACATCTCCAGCGTCCACGGCCTCCGCGCGTCCGAGTTCAAGGCCGCCTACGTCGCCGCGAAGCACGGCCTGGAGGGCCTGTCGAAGGTGACCGCCCTGGAGGGCGCTTCGCACGGTGTGACGAGCAACTGCATCGAGCCGAGCTATGTCCGCACGGCGCTGGTCGAGAAGCAGATCGCCGATCAAGCGCGGGTGCACGGCATCCCGGAGGACGAGGTGGTGGAGAAGATCATGCTCATCGAGCCGGCGATCAAGAGCCTGGTCGAGCCGGAGGAGGTCGCCGGGCTCGCGCTCTGGCTGGCCGGAGAGGGGTCGCGCATGGTCACCGGCGCCAGCTACACGATCGACGGCGGCTGGAGCGCGAAGTGACGGGCTTCACGCCGGCGGAGCCGTTCCGCGTCCCGGTCGACGGCGGCGAACTCGCCGGCGGGCAGTGGCACGCCGACGCAGGCGGGATGCCGCTGGTCGGCCTCCACGGGATCACGGCCAACCACGTGTCGTGGGGCCTGGTCGCCGCGGCGCTGCCGGGCGTGCGGCTGATCGCGCCCGACCTGCGCGGGCGTGGGCGCAGCAAAGGCCTCCCGGGGCCGTACGGCATGACCGACCACGCCGACGACGTCGCCCGGATGCTCGACGGCCTCGGCGTCGAGCGCGCTGTCGTCGCCGGGCATTCGATGGGCGGCTTCGTCGCCGTGCGGCTCGCCGAGCGGCACCCCGACCGGGTGGAGCGGCTGGTGCTGATCGACGGCGGTCTCCCTGTCCGTGGCACGGCCGATCTCGGGCCCGCACGCGACCGGCTGCGGATGACCTTCTCGAGCACGGACGAGTACCTCGCGTTCTGGCACCGGCATCCCGCGCTCGGCCCGTGGTGGAACGACGCCATCGAGGCGTACGCGCTGTACGACCTGGTCGGCACACAGCCCGAGCTGCGGTCGAGCGTGTCCGAGGAGGCCATGTCGGCCAACGCGGTCGAGGTCGACGGCAGCGGAAGCTACGAGGAGGCGCTCGCCGGCCTGACCCTTCCCATCGCATTCGTGCGCGTCCCCCGCGGGCTGCTGAACACCGACCCGCTCTACTCACCGGAGCAAGCCGCCGAGTGGCGCGCCCGGCTGCCGTGGTTCGAGGCGTTCGAGGCCGACGACGCGAACCACTACACAATCGTGATGACGGAGGCAGGCGTGCGCCAGCTCAGCCCGCACCTGCCCGGCGCGTACCCGGCTCACCCGCACTACCATTCGGCCCCTGTTCCGCACCCTCACCCGAAGGAGAAGTAAGTGATCGGAACCCTGCTCCCTGGCATCGTCGCCCGCAGCATCCCGACCTCCCGCTACACCGCCAACGTCCTGGCGCGCACCACCGACCCGACCGTGGCCGCCGACGCCACCCGGACCATCGTGTTCGTGCACGGCAACGTCTCGTCCTCCCTGTTCTGGCAGCCGTCGATGCTGTCGCTCCCGGTGGGAACGCGCGCCCTCGCGATCGACCTCCGCGGCTTCGGCGACAGCGAGACGCTGCCCGTCGACGCCACCCGCGGGGTCGGCGACTTCTCGGAGGATGTCGCGGCCGTGCTCGACGAGCTCGACAGCGGCCCGGTGCACCTGGTCGGCTGGAGCATGGGCGGCGGCGTGGTGATGCAGCTGCTGCTCGACCGCCCCGACCTCGTCCGCAGCCTCACCCTGGTGTCCACGGTCTCGCCGTACGGCTTCGGCGGAACCGCGGAGGACGGCGGCCTCCTCAACGCGTCCGCGTCCGGGACGGGAGGCGGCGGGGCGAACCCCGATTTCGTGGAACGACTCGCCGCCGGCGACACCGGGGAGGAGTCGCCCACCTCCCCGCGCGCCGTCTACCGCTCTGCGTACGTGGCGCCGGGCTTCACGACCGAGTACGAGGACCTGTGGGTGCACTCGATGCTGACGACCGCCACCGGCGTCGACAACTACCCGGGCGACGCGACGGCGACGGACGACTGGCCGGGCTTCGGGCCCGGCCCGCGCGGCGTCCTCAACACGATGGCGCCGATCTACTTCGACACGACCGACATCGTCGACCTCCCGGTCAAGCCGCCGATCCTGTGGATCCACGGCGCCCTCGACGCGATCGTGAACGACGCCTCCTTCTTCGACCTCAACCAGCTCGGCGCCGCGGGCGTCATTCCCGGCTGGCCCGGCGAAGAGGTCGCGCCGCCGCAGCCGATGCTGAAGCAGATCCGCGCGGTGCTGGAGAGCTACCGGGCGCAGGGCGGGGTGAGTCGGGAGGTGGTGTTCGAGGAGTGCGGGCACTCGCCGCACATTGAGAAACCGGAGGAGTTCCTGGCGGAGCTGATGGCGTGGGTCAGCTGAGGCCGGGTCAGCTGAGGTCTGCCGCCGTCTTCAACGCGTCCGCGATCTTCAGGTAGAGGATGCGCTCGGACCCGTCGGGGAACCGCCGGAAACCGAACCGCTCGTAGAACGGGACAACGGAGTCGTCGATCGCGTTCACGACGAGAGCGCGGATGCCGAGTGCCTCGGACGCCTGGATGGCGCGCAGCACGGCGTCCTGGAGCAGGGAGGCGCCGAGGCCGACGCCCGCATGCCGACGATCCACAGCGAGCCGACCGAGAAGCGCGACCGGGATCGGATCGGGCATGTTGCGGGCGAGGGCGCCTGGCGCGTCCGCGCGCGCGATCGAACTCGCCGACAGGCAGTAGTAGCCGGCGACGTGACGCGTGTCGTCCGTGACGGACACGTAGCTGCGCGAGCCTCCGGCGGCTTCGTTGTGGCGCGCCCACGCCTTCAGCCAGCGGTCGAGGGCGTCGATGCCGCAGTCGAAGTCGGAAGCGATGTCGCCCGCCTGAATGGCACGCGGCCGGTGGTACCGAGGCATGGAGCGATCAGTCGATGAAGACGGAACGGCGGCGGAACAGTTCGGCGAGACCCTCGACGCTCTGGGCCGGTGCGTCGAGCGCCTCCGCGAACGCCGCGAAGGCCTCCTCGTCGACGCGCAGTTCGCGGTCGCGGCGTACGACCTCCTCCGCCCGCTCGGTGAGCGTGTCGGCGGTGAAGTCGGAGACGGTGCGCCCTTGGAGGAGCGCCGCCCGTTCGATCAGCTCCCGCTGAGCGCTCGTGACGCGCACTTCGATTCGACGGTCTTTGGTGGGCATGGAGACCAGTGTACGGCAAATCACCGTACATGCAAAAGCGCTATCCCACCAGCACCCCGCGCTCCGCCCCCAGCATCCCTTCCACCGCCTGCGCCAGCAGCGACCCCCGGTCGGCCGCGCCTCCCCAGCGGACCAGCGCCTGCGCGTTCAGCCCGTCGAGCATTCCGAGCAGCTGCCACGCGACCGCGCGCGGGTCGTCCACCCGGAAGGACCCCGCCGCGACGCCGTCCGCGATCACGCCCTCGACGACGTCGCTCCACGCGTCCATCTGATCGCGCACCGCAGCACCCAGCACGGTGTTGCGACGGCCGAGCGCCCAGGCCTCCACCCACACAACGGTGACATCGTCGCGCGTGCCGTCGAGGAGGGTGCGCAGCAGCGTCGCGAGTCCGGCGGCCGGCGTCGGGGACGCGGCGAGCAGCGCGCGCAGCTCCGCGATCTCCGCGCCGACGATGCTCGTGAAGGTCTCCGCCACGAGCTCGTCCATCGACTCGTGGTAGTGCGCGACCAGGGCGGGCGTCACTCCCGCGCGGGCGGCGACGGCGCGCAGCGTCACTGCCGCGAGGCCCTCGTCCAGGGCGAGTGCGCGGGCGGAGGCGGCCAGTTCGGCGCGGCGCTCGGCGGGCGGTTTGCGGGCTGCTCTTGACATCGTGGGTCCAGTATAGGTATCTATTGATCATCCGATCAATAGAGCCCGGAGGTTCACGATGACCTGGCGCATGCCCGCCGAGACCGCACCGCACGAGCGCACCTGGATGGCCTTCCCGCGCGCCGGCATCACCCTCGGCGACGACGCCGCCTCCGCCGAGGAGGCCTACGCCGCCTGGACCGCAGTCGCCCACGCGGTCGCCGAGTTCGAGCCGGTGACGATGGTGGTCGACCCCTCCGAGCGCGAGCGCGCCGCCCGCATGCTCGGCTCGCACGTCGAGCAGGTGGAGGCGCCGCTCGACGAGTTCTGGATGCGCGACTTCGGCCCGACCTTCGTCGTGGACGACGAGCGTCCCGGCGCGCTCGGCGCGGTGGACTGGACCTTCAACGGCTGGGGCGACCCGGCCTGGTCCGAGTGGCGCAAGTCGGCCGAGATCGCCCGCTTCGTCGCCGAGCGCACCGGCGCCGAGCTGGTCAGCTCCGTGCTCGTGAACGAGGGCGGCGGCATCCACGTCGACGGCGACGGCACCGTGCTGCTCACCGAGACCGTGCAGCTCGACCCGCGCCGCAACAAGTACGCCGACAAGGCCCGCGTGGAGGCCGAGCTCGCCCGCACGATCGGCGCCACCCACGCGGTCTGGCTCCCCCGCGGCCTCACCCGCGACTACGACGACTTCGGCACGAACGGGCACGTCGACATCGTCGCCACCATCCCGTCGCCCGGACGCCTGCTCCTGCACGCCCAGCGCAACCCGGAGCACCCCGACTTCGAGGTGTCGCGCGAGCTGCGCGCGTTCCTCGCCGGGACGACCGACGCCGCCGGCCGCGCCTGGGACATCATCGACCTCCCGGCGCCGGCGACCCTCCGCGACGAGGAGGGCTTCGTCGACTGGAGCTACGTGAACCACCTCGTCGTCAACGACGGCGTGATCGCCTGCGGCTTCGGCGAGGAGGCGGCGGACGCGGCGGCGACCGAGATCCTGGAGGCCGCGTACCCGGGCCGCCGGGTCAGCATGGTGGACTCGCGCCCGATCTTCGCCCGCGGCGGTGGCATCCACTGCATCACGCAGCAGCAGCCGGCGGTGCCCACGAAGGCGGACGCAGCATGACCGCCTTCGACGTCGTGGAGGCCGGCATCGCCGACCTCCGCCGCGCCCTGGAGTCCGGCGAGACCACCAGCGCCGAGCTGGTCGACGCCTACCTCGCCCGCATCGACGCGTACGACACCGCCGGCCCCCGGCTGAACGCCGTGATCGTCCGCAACCCCGACGCCCGCGCCGAGGCCCGCGCGGCCGACGAGCGTCGTGCCCGCGGCGAGACGCTCGGCCCGCTGGACGGCATCCCGTACACCGCCAAGGACAGTTACCTCGCCCGCGGCCTCACCGCCGCCGCCGGCTCCCCGGCGTTCGAGCACCTGGTCGCCCAGCGCGACGCCTTCACCATCGAGCGGCTGCGCGCCGGCGGAGCCATCCTGCTCGGCCTGACCAACATGCCGCCGATGGCGAACGGGGGGATGCAGCGCGGCGTCTACGGCCGCGCCGAGAGCCCCTACAACGGCGACTACCTCACGGCCGCGTTCGGCTCCGGCTCCTCCAACGGGTCCGGCACCGCGACCGCCGCGAGCTTCGCCGCGTTCGGGCTCGGGGAGGAGACCTGGTCGTCCGGCCGGGCCCCGGCCTCCAACAACGCGCTCTGCGCCTACACCCCGTCGCGCGGGGTCATCTCGGTGCGCGGCAACTGGCCGCTCGTGCCGACGATGGACGTCGTCGTGCCCCACACGCGCACCATGGCCGACCTCCTGGAGGTCCTGGACGTCATCGTCGCCGACGACGCCGAGACGCGCGGCGACTTCTGGCGCGCGCAGCCGTGGGTGCCGATCCCGCGGGCGTCCGAGCTGCGGCCGGCGTCGTATCCCGCGCTGGCCGAGGGCGCGAACCTGGCCGGCCGCCGCATCGCGGTCCCCCGCATGTACATCAACCGTGACGAGGAGGCCGGCACCGGCGAGCACGTCGGCATCGGCGGCCCGACCGGACAGCGCATCCGCACCCGCGACTCGGTCATCGCCCTCTGGGAGGCCGCCCGCCGCGACCTGGAGGCGGCAGGCGCGGAGGTGGTCGAGACCGACTTCCCCGTCGTCTCCAACTACGAGGGCGACCGGCCGGGCGCACCGACAATCGCCACCCGCGGCCTGGTCTCGCCCGCCTACCTGCGCCGGGAGATCATCGACCTCTCGGCGTGGAGCTGGGACGACTTCCTCGCCGCCAACGGCGACCCGGCCCTGAACACGCTCGCCGATGCCGACGGCGCCCGGATCTTCCCGCAGCCGGAGGGCGCCCTCCCGGACCGCTACACGGGCTTCGACGATGACATCGCCGAGTACCCGGCCTGGGTGCGTGAGCATCCCGGCACGACGCTGGAGAGCATCCCGGAGCTGGCGGACGGCCTGCGCGGGCTGGAAGAGACCCGCCGCGTCGACCTGGAGGAGTGGATGGCCGGCCTCGGTGTCGACGCCGTCGTGTTCCCTGCGGTCGCGGACGTGGGACCGGCCGACATGGACGTGAACCCGGCCTCCGCCGACCTCGGCTGGCGCAACGGCGTCTGGGTCGCCAACGGCAACCTCGTGCCGAGGCACCTCGGGATCCCGACCGTCACGGTCCCCATGGGCACGATGGCCGACACCGGGATGCCGGTCGGCCTGACCTTCGCGGGCCGCGCCTACGACGATGCCGCGCTGCTGTCGCTCGCGGCGGCCTTCGAGGCGACCGGCCGGCGGCGAACCGAGCCCCCGCGCACGCCCCGCCTCGGCTGAGCCGCACGCATTCGGCACGAATGTCGCTTCTGACGCGCGCAGAGGCGACATTCGTGCCGAATGGCGGACGCTCAGCCGGCGACGCCGACGGCGACGCGCTCGGTCTCGGGACGGCCGAGGGCGTTGAGCATCGCGGTGGCGAGATCGGCCCGGGTCAGCAGGAACCCGCGCGGCACGCTAGCGCCGATCCGGGCCCGGTAGCGGCCCTTGGCCTTCCCGTTCGTCAGCCGCGGCGGCCGGAACGCCGTCCAGACGCTGTCCGACGCGGCGAGCGCCGCCTCCATCGCGCGGAGGTCCTCGCACACAGGCCGCAGCGCCCGCTCCACGATCGGCATCGCAATGCGCCGGCTGACAAAGCTGTCGTCGGGCGGCGGCGGCGCGACGGGCGCGGCGCTGACGACGCGGACCGTCACATGCGGGTCGAATGCGGCCGGCCGCCGCACGACGACCGTCACCTCGTCGCCACGGGCCAGCGCCTGCCGGATGAGCTCTGCGCCGGTGCGCCCGCTGGCGCCGAAGATGGTGAGCCTCATCCGGCAAGCATCCCGCACACCCCGGCCGGCCTCCAGACGCCCGCCGGTCGCATCCGCCAGCCCGCACTAAGCTGGAACGCGTGTCCAAAGTCTTGAGCAGTCTTCCGGTCGGTGAGCGAGTCGGCATCGCGTTCTCGGGGGGTCTCGACACCTCCTGTGCGGTCGCGTGGATGCGCGAGAAGGGTGCGATCCCCTGCACCTACACCGCGGACATCGGCCAGTACGACGAGCCGAACATCGACGAGGTGCCCGGCCGCGCCAAGGAGTACGGCGCGGAGGTCGCGCGGCTGGTCGACGCCAAGCGCGCGCTGGTCGAGGAGGGCCTGATCGCGTTGCAGTGCGGCGCCTTCCACATCCGCTCCGGCGGCAAGACCTACTTCAACACCACGCCCCTCGGCCGCGCGGTCACCGGCGTCATGCTCGTGCGCGCCATGATGGACGACGATGTCGAGATCTGGGGCGACGGGTCCACCTACAAGGGCAACGACATCGAGCGGTTCTACCGCTACGGCCTCATCGCCAACCCGCGCCTGCGCATCTACAAGCCGTGGCTGGACGCCGCGTTCGTGGAGGAGCTCGGCGGCCGCAAGGAGATGAGCGAGTGGCTCGTGGCGCGCGGTTTCCCCTACCGCGACGCCACCGAGAAGGCCTACTCCACCGACGCCAACATCTGGGGCGCCACCCACGAGGCGAAGCGGCTCGAAGAGCTGGACGCCGGGCTGGACATCGTGGACCCGATCATGGGCGTCGCCGCCTGGCGTGAGGACGTCGAGGTCGCTCCGGAGACCGTCACCGTCCGCTTCGAGGCCGGCCGCCCGGTCGCCCTCAACGGCGCGGAGTTCACCGACCCGGTCGCGCTCGTGCTGGAGGCCAACGCGATCGGCGGCCGCCACGGCCTGGGCGCGTCCGACCAGATCGAGAACCGCATCATCGAGGCCAAGAGCCGCGGCATCTACGAGGCGCCGGGCATGGCGCTCCTCTACATCGCCTACGAGCGCCTGCTCAACGCGATCCACAACGAGGACACCGTCGCCAACTACCACAACGAGGGCCGCCGCCTCGGCCGACTCATGTACGAGGGCCGCTGGCTCGACCCGCAGTCGCTCATGCTGCGGGAGTCCCTGCAGCGCTGGGTGGGCTCGGCGATCACCGGCGAGGTGACCCTGCGCCTGCGCCGCGGCGACGACTACACGATCCTGGACACGACGGGTCCGTCGCTCAGCTACCACCCCGACAAGCTCTCGATGGAGCGCGTCGGCAACGCCGCCTTCGGTCCCTCCGACCGGATCGGCCAGCTCACCATGCGCAACCTCGACATCGCGGACTCGCGCTCCCGCCTCGAGCAGTACGCGGCCTCCGGCCTCATCGGCGGCCCGACCGGCGAGCTCGTCGGCGAGCTGGAGGAGGGCAGCGCCCGCTCGATCCTGGAGCTCGACGTGAGCGGCTCCGACGACGCGCTGTCGCGGGAGATCGACGCGTCCTCCGAGGGCGCCGCGTTCGACGCCGGGACCGACTGAGACCACGATGGCCGGGGAGGCGACGCCGAGCGACCCTGCGGGGGTCGACCAGGCGCGCAACCAGGAGCAGGGCGAGCACGAGCCGGACCAGTGGCCGCTCGGCCGCCTGCTCGGCGCGGCCTCCCGGGCTGTCGAGCGCGCCTGGTACGAGGCGCTGGAGGCGCGCGGCCTGACGCACGCCGGCCTCATCGTGCTGCACTTCCTCGAGCTGGGCTTCGACTCGCAGACCGACCTGGCCCGGTTCGCGCAGGTGGAGGCGCAGACCATGTCGCGCACGGTGGACCGGCTGGAGCGCGAGGGTCTCGTCGTCCGGCTCCCCGATCCCGCCGACCGCCGCAGGCACATCGTGTCCATCACCGACCGCGGTCACGCCGCCTTCGAAGCCGTACGCGGTCTGGAGGACGAGGTGTTCCCCGAAGTGGACGACCCGGAGGCGCTGAGGGCCGCGCTGATCCAGATCGTCAGCGCGGCTCCCGCACGTCCCTCCCGCTGACGCGGGGTCGGCCGGTCAGGCGATCCGGTCGTCGCCTTCGTAGCGGTTCCGCCCGATCGGCAGCCGCGGGCGCAGCAGCCCGAGGTCGTACGCGACACGCACCGCCTCCTCGCGCGAGTTGGCGCCGAGCTTGCGGTAGATGCTCCGGGTCTGCGTCTTCACCGTGTTGATCGAGACGACCAGCGAGCGGGCGATGTACTCGAGACTCGCAGTCGACTGGAGCCGGTCGAGCACGATCCGCTCCCGCTGGGTGAGCTGCGCGGCCATCGCCGCCTCCGAGAAGAGCGGCGTGATCCGCGACAGTGCCGCGTCGATGTCGCTCGAGCCCGCCGTGGGGGCCGGCGGAAGCGGGGCCACCTGACCCTCGATCGTCAGCACGAACGGCGTGAGGAGGCCGTTGGCCTCCGCGAGCTGGCGGGCGTTCAGCCGGATCGTCGTCGCCCGCGCGCTCTTCAGCCGGTACAGCGCCTCCGCCTGGACGAGCAGCATCTCCACGCGGGTCCGCGGCCCCGGGCTCTCCGCGAGGACGGTCTCGGCCAGCAGCTGGGCGCTCCGGTACTCGCGGAACATCAGCAGCAGCCGCGCCGAGACCGGCCGGAGCGCGTTCGTGCCGTCCGGGAAGGCCTTGATGAGCTTCTGCGCGGCCACCAGGTTGCCCTGCGACATGAGCAGGTCGGCGCTCAGAGCGACGAAGCGGGCGCTCTCGGTGTTGCTGGGCGTGTGCGTGCCCTTGCTGAGCAGCTCGCCGTCGATGACATGCTGGGCCTCCTCCAGCTCCCCGGCCGCAAGCGCGTGCAGCGCGGCCGCGAAGGCGGCGTAGCTGTGCAGCTCGCCGACGTCGACGGCGGCGCTGGGCAACCACGACGAGTGCTCCCCGGCCGGGTCGGCGCCGGCGTCGGCGAACGCGTGCAGCTCGGTCGCGATGAGCTGCTGGGCGATCGTCAGCGGGGCGAACGCCCGTGGCGCGAGCGGCCGGTCGCCGTGCCTGTGGTCGCCGAGGCGTTCGGCCACGGCTTTCGCCCGGTCGAGCTCGCCGTGCAGGGCGTGCGCGAGCGCCGCCGCCCCCGACGCGAAGATGTACAGGTCCGGGTCGTCGGAGACGCTGATCGCAGCCCGTTCGAACGACGTCACGGCCTCCAGCTCACGGCCGAGCCGGAGCTGGGTGAGGCCCATCTCGAGCCAGGCGAGCGGCGGCACGGAGACCGCGGGGTCCGGCGACGACAGCGGGCCGAGGAAGTCGTCGGCGTTCGCGAGCCTGCCCACTTTTCGGAGGGCGATCATGCTGGCGAGGTCGGTCCAGTACTGTCGCACGGGCTCCAGCCGCCTCCCGCGCAGCGCCTGCGGCTCGGCGGCGGCGTGGTAGTACTCGAGCGCCCCCGCGGCGTCGCGTCCCGCGATCTCGCGGAGCAGACCGGTGACCGTGAGCAGGATGGCCGACGAGCGGATCGCGCCGAGCTCGACGCCGCCGAGCACCTCGAGGTAGTCCGCGGCGTCCTCCGTGAACGAGGACGTCCAGTTGCGCGCGATGATCGTCTCGGCCGCGGCCAGGTCGTTCGCCCGCAGCGCCTGCCGCAGCGCGGCGACCGGGTCGCCGTTGGCCTCCAGCACGTCGAGGAGCTCGCCGGCGAGGCGCTCGCCCTCCCCCGGCGAGGCCGCGTCCAGCTCCGAGCGCAGCGCGACCCGCACCGGGTCGAGCAGCTCGAAGACCAGCCGGCCCTGACCGCGCGCGTACGTCCAGACGCCGAGGCCTGCGGCCTCGGCCGCACCGAGGGCGTCGCTCTCCGCGTGGTCGGCGGAGATGCGCTCCACGATGTGCGGCGACAGGTAGGGGGCGACCGCCGCGCGCTGAAGAGCCAGGCGCCTGGATTCGCCGACCGGGGCCGCGCCCAGCAGCTCGCCCACCACCGTCGCGGTGATGTCTTCGAGGGCGCGCACTGCGACGGGCTCGGCGAGGGCGGAGCGCGGGTCGTCGAAGATCCGCACCATCGCGCGGGCGGCCAACGGCCAGCCGCGACTCTGCCGGTGGACATGGTCGAGGATGCGCCGCTCGACCTCGAGGCCGAGCACGCGCACCACGTCGTCGAGCTCCTCGCGGTCGAACGCCAGGTCGTCGTTCTGCACGACCACGAGGTCGAGGACGGCCGCCAGGCCGGGAGCCTCGAAGGAGGTCAGCGCCCGCGTGAGCACCATGAGATGCAGGTTCGGAGTGCGGCGGAGCACCTGGACCAGCTCGGCGGAGAGGAGGCCGTCCCACCGGCGGTCGTACCCGTCGAGGACGAGCACGACGGTGCCGGGATGGCCGGCGATGATGTCCTGGGCCGCGGCGACCGGGTCGGTATCCCAGCGGTCGTCGGTCTCGCGCGGGTCGAACTCGGTGCGGACGGCGTCCCAGAAGCCCCTGACCTCCCCGGTCACGAGGTCGAGGTCGATCCAGGCCGCCGCCGATGCGGCGCCGCCCTGGCTCTCGAGCCATTTGCGCACGAGCGAGGTCTTCCCGTAGCCGGCCGGTGCGCGCACCACGGTGGCCTGCTCTCGCAGCGCGCTGTCGAGGCGCGCGGCCAGCGCGGGTCGGTCGATCGTGTAGCGGGAGAGCCGCGGCAGCCGCGTGGTCGCGCCGTCGAGGCGGCCTTCTCCGGACGACGCGTCGGTCGTGGTGGTGATCGTCATACCTGACTCCTTCGGCTCGGTGTGATTGAGAGCGAGCCGGTTGCCCGTCGGATCGTGATGCGCGGTCTGTTCCAATTCATGTTCGTGTTGTCCATCGGTTCCCCCCAGGATCGTCATGAAGCCCCCTCGTCCCCTGTGGGCGCTCCCGCGGAGCGCCATAGGCGATGCTGGCAGGCGGTTCGCACCGAATACCGCTGAGCGGAAGGCCGGTTCGCGGAGGATCGCACGGGAGTCATCAGCTCCTTCATCTCGTGATTCACCTGGCATCTAAAAGTAACATTATAGAGGCCACACGCCGTGTCTGTCATTTTCACCCAGCTGAAGCGACAGGTGACTCGCCGTCCGGGAAGCCCGGAACCCGGGTGATATATAGGCGTCGGTCAGGTGAAATCTGCGGAAAATGCTTGCCAATCGCCAACCGTGAAGCACAGGATTTCACTCAACGCGGCGACCGATTCGGGAGTCGGCGCGTAGGCCCGCTGCCATTCCCCTCCGGCGGCGACCGAGGTGCGGGCGCCGCCCCCTGACATCGAGCGGCGCCTGCACCGGCCATCCGCACACAGCCCCCGAACCGCACTCAGCCTTCCAAGGAGCACGACCAGGTGAGACTTTCCGTTGTCGGCTGCGGCTACTTGGGGGCCGTTCACGCGGCCGCGATGGCCGACCTGGGTCACGATGTCGTGGGCGTCGACGTCGACGCGCGAAAGGTGGCGCAGCTCTCGCAGGGGGAGGCCCCGTTCTTCGAGCCCGGCCTGCAGGAACTCCTCCTGGCGGGGCTGAGCAGTGGACGGCTCCGGTTCAGCACCGACCGCGCCGCTCTGAGCACGGCGGACCTCCACTTCATCGCGGTGGGGACGCCGCAGGTCTCGGGCGGCGCCGGCGCTGATCTCTCCTACGTGGACGCCGCGTTCGCCCAGGTGCTCGCGCACGCCAAGGACGGCGACATCGTCGTCGGCAAGTCGACGGTTCCGGTCGGCACCGTCGAGCGGCTTTCGGCGAGCGTCCGGAGCGCCGACCCGCGGGTGACGCTCGCCTGGAACCCGGAGTTCCTGCGGGAGGGCCACGCGGTGGCCGACTCGCTGACCCCCGACCGGCTGGTGTTCGGGGTCGCCGGCGGATCGCGCGACGACGCGGCCGCCACGGCGCTCGCACGGGTGTACGAGAAGCCGCTCCGCGACGGCACTCCCCTGGTGCTGACCGACTGGGCCACCGCGGAGCTGGTGAAGGTCGCGGCGAACGCGTTCCTCGCCACGAAGATCTCCTTCATCAACGCGATGGCGGAGATCGCGGAGGCCACCGGCGCGGACGTGACCCAGCTCGCGGACGCGATCGGTCACGACGCCCGCATCGGGCGGCGCTTCCTCAACGCCGGCGTCGGCTTCGGCGGCGGCTGCCTGCCCAAGGACATCCGCGCGTTCCAGGCCCGCGCCGGCGAACTCGGGCTGGGCGAGACCGTGGCCTTCCTCGACGAGGTCGACAAGATCAACCTGCGCCGCCGCGCCCGCGTCGTCGCACTGGCCGAAGAGCTGCTCGGCTCCGCGCCGGCCGGCCGACGGGTCGCGGTGCTGGGTCTTGCGTTCAAACCCGACTCGGACGATGTCCGGGACTCCCCCGCACTCGAGATCGCGAGCGCCCTGCGCGCCGCCGGAGCCGACGTGGTGGCCGCGGACCCGCACGCGGCGCCCAACGCCCGCCTCCGCGATCCAGAGCTGGTGACGGTCGAGTCCGCGGACGAAGCGCTGACGGGCGCGGACCTCGTGATCCTGCTCACCGAATGGCGGGAGTACGCGGAACTCGACCCGGAGGCGACGGCGACCCGCGTGTCCGGCCGTCGCATCATCGACGCGAGGAACGTCCTCGATCCCCAAGCGTGGGTGGGCGCGGGCTGGGAGTACCGCGGGCTGGGTCGACGCTAGGCACTGAAGGCGAGCACCGCACCGGCGGTGCGATCAGCCGCCGCCCTTTCCAGCGCCGTGGCCCGGGCCGCCGTCGTTTCCAGGGCCTTTGTTGGGAGCCGGTTTCGGCTTCGCGGGCGCAGGAGCAGCAGGCGGAGCCGGTGCGGCGGGCGCCGCCGGGGCCGCGGTCTGCGCGGGGGCAGGAGCCTGCGACGACACGGGCGCGACGGTCTGCGCGGGGCCGGTGACCGTCGGACTCGGCCGGGGCGTCGTCCCGCCGGTCCGAGCGGGGGTCGGCTCCGTGAAGGCGGGGGCGAGCGCGCTGCCGAGCGTGAGCGTCAGAGCGACGAGGAAGACGCTTCCAGCGGCAATGACGCCCGCGACGATCCGGCGTCGCCGCGAACCATGATCCATGCCTCGGTACGCCCACCTGCGTGACGGCTGCGTGGCGCCCGCGAGGGCGCCTCCGCCCAGCTCGGTCGCGGGCATCGCCACCGTCGGCGCCAGCTCGCCCGGGGCATCCTGTGCCGGTAGCGTCCAGCCGGCGAGCTGCGGAGCGAGCTCCCTGGCCATGACCGCCACCTCGAGCGCGGTCGGGCGGAGGCTCGGGTCCCGTGCGGTCATCGCGCCGAGCAGACCGCGCCAGTCCTCCGGCAGCGACACGGGGATGCGCGGGTCGCGGGCGAGACGCGCGGTCACGGCTTCCAGCGGGGTCCCGGGGTACTCGGTCACGCCGGTGAGGGCCTCCAGCACCACGAGGCCGAGCGCGTAGATGTCCGCCGCGGGCCCGGGCTCGGCGACACTCGCCTGCTCCGGGCTGAGATAGCCGGCCGTGCCGATGATCGTTCCCGCGGTGGTCAGCCGTTCGGTGCCGAGAAGGTGTGCGATCCCGAAGTCGGCGAGCTTCACGTGCGGCATCCCGCCCGGCACGCCGGAGTCGCCGAGCAGGATGTTCGCGGGCTTGAGGTCGCGATGGACCATCCCCGCGCCGTGGACCACGACCAGGGCCTCGGCGATGCCGACGGCGATCGCAGCGGCCTCCACCGGAGCCACCGGTCCCCGGTCGAGCCGTGTCCGGAGGTCCTCGCCGTCGACGATCTCCAGGACCAGGAAGCTGGGGGTCGGGTCGCCCTCCGGCGACAAGTGCGCGTCGAGCAGTGTGACGAGGTTCGGGTGCGAGACCCGGGCGAGTGCGGTGGCCTCCGCTCGCCGGCGGGCGTCGTCGCTCGCCTCCCCCGCCGCGAAAACCTTGACCGCGACGAAACGCTCCAGCTGGCGGTCGAGGGCCCGGTAGACGGTGCCCATCCCGCCGCGCCCGAGTCGATCGCGCAGTTCGTAGCGATCGAGGAGAAGCCGGGTATCGGGGTGCACCGCCCGAGCATACGCGCTCCCGGGCATGCCGTGAATCCGCCGAAAATCCCGCATCCTCCCGTTGCGCGAACGCACAGGGAGGAGGTGAGTGACAAGAGTGACCGAACGTTCCGAGGAGCCACCGCCCGACACCGGCGTGCTCGAGGCGCTCCAGGTCTATCGCGCGGCCGAGACCGCGATGCGGCGGCGCACGGGCGCGGCCATGGGCATCGGCGAGAACGACTTCCTCGCGCTGCGCCTCATCCTCGACAACGCGGCGGAGGGGCGCCGGACGTCCGCCAAGGACGTCAGCGCCTACGTCGGCGTCTCGAGCGCCTCGACCACCGCGCTGGTCGACCGGCTCGTCCGCGGCGGATACATCGAGCGCAGGACGAACGACGCCGACCGCCGGTCGGTGGACCTCGTCCCGACGCGCGCGGCGTTCGGCGACACCGGTCCGCTCAAGGTCGCGCAGGAGCAGATCGCCGCTCAGGCGGCCGAGCTGAGCGAGGAGGAGGCGCGCACCGTGACCCGCTTCCTGACGAAGATGCGGCGGACGGTGGACGGGATCGGGGCGGAACGACACGCGAATAGGCCGGAAAGGTCCTGACGTCAAGGGGATTGTTCGACAACCGAAACAGTTGTTGTGTGGAGCGCGTCAAGGAAAGGACAACCCCTCCATGAACATCCTGCTCATCATCATCGCCATCATCGCGATCATCCTGCTGCTCACCGGCGGCTTCGTGTCGTCCTTGAACTTCCTGCTCTGGGTCGGCATCATCCTCCTGGTTCTCGCGGTGATCGTCTGGCTTGTGCGGCTGCTGACCGGCAGCCGACGCGTATAGGGAGGTCTCCATGAGTCTGGGCACCGGAATCGTCCTGTTCGTGATCGGAGCGATCCTCGCGTTCGCCCTCAACATCCAGGTCGACTGGATCAATCTCCACTTGGTCGGTTACATCCTGATGGTCGCCGGCGTGGTCGGCATCATCATCGGGATCATCCTGCTGACCCGTCGCCGCCGCACCATCGCGACGACACGCTCCACCGTGGACCCCGTGACCGGCGACCGCGTCACCCGACGCGGCGTCGACGACGACATCGTCTGATCGGACCCCCCGGAAAGACGAAGCCCCCGCCGAACGGCGGGGGCTTCGTCATGTCCGGAGGCTCAGCCTTCCATCGAATCCAGGATCTCCACGAGGTCCTCGAACGTGGTCAGCGGGTTGAGGATCGCGAACCGCGTGTTGGTGCGGCCCGCGTGCGAGCTCGGCGTCACGAAGGCGCGCTGCTCGTCCAGGAGTCGTGCCGACCAGAGGGCGTAGTCCTCCTTGGTCCAGCCCTCGCGCTCGAAGACCACGACAGACAGCTGCGGCCGGCGCACCAGGTGGAAGCCCTCGCGGCGGTCGATCTCGTCCGCGATGCGGCGGGCGAGCTCCAGGGAGGCCGTCACGGCGTCCCGGTAGGCGGCGGCGCCGTGGGAGGCCAGCGAGAACCAGAACGGCAGGCCGCGCGCGCGACGGGTCAGGTGCGCGGCGTAGTCGGACGGGCTCCATTCGGTGGCCTCGGTGAGCGTGTCGAGGTACTCGGCGTGCTGGGTGTGTGCGCGACGGCCCTGCTCGGGGTCGCGGTAGAGCAGCGCGCAGGCGTCGAACGGTGCGAACAGCCACTTGTGCGGGTCCACGATGAGCGAGTCGGCCCGCTCGACGCCAGCGAACCGGGGACGGGCGAGCGGCGAGAGCATCCCCGCCAGGCCGTAGGCGCCGTCCACGTGCAGCCAGAAGTCGAACTCGTCCTTCAGAGCGGCGATGGACGCGATGTCGTCTACGATGCCGAAGTTGGTGGATCCTGCGGTCGCGACCACGGCGAAGACGGCGGCGCCGTGCTCGGCGAGGGCCGGGCGGACCGCGTCGCCGGTGAGGACGCCCGACTCGCCGGGCGAGACGGTCACGACCTCCACGTCCATCACGCGCGCGGCCGAGGCGACGGAGGAGTGCGCCTCGGCGCTGCAGACGATGATCCAGCGCCCGGCCGGGTTGCCGCGCTCGGTCCGCGCCTGGTCGCGGGCGGCCACCAGCGCCGAGAGGTTGCCGAGGGTGCCGCCCTGCACGAAGACGCCGCCCGCGGTCGACGGGAGGCCGAACTCGGCGGCCAGCCACGACAGCACCTGGTTCTCGGCGTACACGGCGCCGGAGCCCTCCAGCCAGGACCCGCCGTAGACGGCACTCGCGGACACGACGAGGTCGAACGCGGTCGCCGCCTTCGTGGGCGCGGTCGGAATGAAGGAGAGGTAACGCGGGTGGTCCGTCGTGATGCACGCGGGCGCCAGCACGTGCTCGAAGACGGCGAGCGCGCGCTCGGCGCCCATGCCGTTCTCGGAGACGGTGCGCCCGGCCAGCCGGCGCAGCTCGGACTCGGGCAGCGGCTTGTCGAGCGGCGTGTCCGTCGCAAGGATGCGACGGCGCGAGTAGTCGAGCACGAGGTCGACGAGCTCGGTGGTGGCGTCGGTGACGCTGTGCATGCGGGCGGGGTCGGTAGTCATGGGGCCTCCGCACCAATGCTGGCACACGACTTCAGCACGATTTCGCGGCGGTACGCAGGTTTGCTGCGCATTTGGATACTGGTACGCGGTGGCTTTGCGCGGTGAAGCGGCGATGTCGCCCGACGTGGGCGGTGCGTGGCGTCCGCCCGGGCGGCTAGGCTGCTCCGGTGCCGCTGACCCCGCCTGCCGACATCCCCACCGACGCCGAGCTCGTCGCCGCCCTGGTCGCCGCACAGCATCCCGACCTGTCCGGGCCGCTGCGGCTGGTGTCGGACGGCTGGGACAACCAGCTCTACCGGCTGGGCGAGGCGTACGCGGTCCGCATCCCGCGGCGGGAGGTCGCCGCGCACCTGATCGAGCACGAGCAGCAGATGCTGCCCGGCATCGCGGCGCGTGTGCACGCGACGGTCCCCGCGCCCGTCCGCGTCGGACGGCCGTCGGAGCTCTTCCCGTGGCCCTGGAGCATCGTCGAGTGGATCGACGGAGTCGACGGGGCTTCGATCGGCGCCGACCGGCGGGCCGGGATCGCCGAGCCGCTGGCGGAGTTCGTCGGCGAGCTGGCGGTGCCCGCGCCGGAGGCTCCGCCCAACCCGGTGCGCGGGGTCCCGCTGCAGTCCCGGCGCGACGTCGTGGCGACACGGCTGCGCTCGCTGTCCGGCCGCATGGAGGTCGCGGCGCTGGAGCAGGCGTGGAGGGAGGCGCTCGCAGCGCCGGCCTGGGAGGGGCCTCCGCTGCTGCTGCACGGCGACCTCCACCCGGGGAACCTGCTGCTCACCCCGGAAGGCGGCCTCGCGGCGGTCATCGACTTCGGCGACGTCACGTCGGGCGACCCGGCGACCGACCTGGCGACCGCCTGGTTGACCTTCGACGGCGACGCGCGCGAGCAATTCCGGGCGGCGCTGCCCGTCGCTCCAGACCGCGCGACCTGGCTCCGCGCACGCGGCTGGGCGGTCACGATGGCGAGCGCGCTCGCGACGTCATCCGACGACAACCCCCGCATGGCCTCCCTGGCCCGCCACGCCCTCGACCAACTCGCCGCCGAAACCCCTGACGCAAACCGCCGAGTACGCGGATAATCTGCGTACTCGGCGGTTTTCGCCTGATTTCGGGCGTACTCGGCGGGTGGTTACGCCTGCGAGAGGGTCAGCACGACGTCGTCGCCGGGAGCGGCGGGCACGAAGTCGGCCTCGATCTCGGCGCGCTCCAGGAGCTCGTTCATGCGGCGCTGGCGGTGGCGCGGGATGAGCGTCACGACCGTGCCCTGCTTGCCGGCGCGGCCGGTGCGGCCGGAGCGGTGCAGGTAGGTCTTGTACTCGTCCGGGGCGTCGGCCTGGATGACCAGGTCGATGTCGTCCACGTGGATACCGCGGGCGGCGACGTCGGTCGCGACCAGCACGCTGACCCGGCCGCTGGTGAGCTGGGCCAGGTTGCGCGTGCGGCGCGACTGGTTGAGGTCGCCGTGCAGGCTGACGGCGGGGATGCCGGCGTCGTCCAGCTGGTCGGCCAGCATCTCGGCGAACGCGCGGGTGCGGGCGAAGATCAGCGTCTTGCCGTCGCGGTCCGCGAGCTGCTCGATGATGGCCGGCTTGTCGCGGTGCTCGATGACCAGCACGCGGTGGTCGATGGTCGAGGACGCCTGGTCCTCGCCGGCGACCTCGTGCACGGTCGGCTCCACGAGGAACTCGTCCACGAGCTGCGCCACCCCGGTGTCGAGGGTCGCGGAGAAGAGCAGCTTCTGACCGCCGTCAGACGTGCGCCGCAGGATGCGCTGCACGGGCTCCAGGAAGCCCAGGTCGCACATGTGGTCGGCCTCGTCCAGGACGCTGATGACGACCTCGCTGAGGTCGAGGCGGCCCTGCTCCACGAGGTCCTCGATGCGGCCGGGGGTGCCGATCACGATGTCGACGCCGCGCTGCAGCGCGCCGACCTGGCGGCCCTGGGGGACGCCGCCGTAGATCTGCGTGGTGAACAGGCCGACGCTGCGGGCGATGGGCTGCACGGTGCGGTCGATCTGGAGGGCGAGCTCGCGGGTCGGTGCGAGGATCAGCGCGCGCGGGGCGCGGCCGAGCTGGCGCTTGCCGCCGGACTTGCCGGACTCGGCCCAGAGCTGCATGAGACGCTCGACCATCGGGGCGGCGAAGGCGATCGTCTTGCCGGAGCCGGTGCGGCCGCGGCCGAGGACGTCCTTGCCCGCGAGCACGTCGGGGGTGGTGGCGGCCTGGATGGGGAACGGCGTCTCGGCGCCGAGCTCGGCCAGCGCGCGGACGATGTTGCCGCCGAGGCCCAGGTCGGCGAAGGTCACGCCGTCCACGTCCGCGGCCTGGATGGCCTCGGCCTCCAGACGCTCGAGGACGACGTCCTCCTGCGGGGCGAACGACTGCTTCTCCTCGCGCGACGGATAGAAGGAGGAGTCGCGGCGGGGGGAGCGGTCGTCGCGGTCGAAGCTGCGGCGCGGGCGGTCGGCGTCGTCGCGACGGGGACGGTCGTCCCGGTCGAACTGACGGCGCGGACGGTCGTCGAATTCGCGGCGCGGGGCGCGGTCGGCGCGGTCGAAGTCGCGGCGCGGGCGGTCGTCCCGGTCACGGCGGGGGGCCCGGTCGTCGCGGTCGAAGTCGCGGCGCGGGCGCTCGTCCCGGTCGAAGCGGCGCGGACGGTCGTCGTTGTCGCGGCGCGGCGCGCGGTCGTCCCGGTCGAAGTCGCGACGGGGACGCTCGTCCCGGTCGAAGCGGCGCGGACGGTCGGCGGAGTCGCGACGCGGCGCGCGGTCGTCGCGGTCGAACTGACGGCGCGGGCGGTCGTCGTACTCGCGACGCGGAGCGCGGTCGTCCCGCTCGAACCGGCGCGGGCGCTCGTCCTCGCGGCGGCCGGCGCGGGCGCGGTCGTCCCACTCGCGCTCGGTGCGGCGGGCGTCCTTCCCGCGCGGCTCCCAGTTCGGGCGCTCGCCACGGCCGGTGCGCTCGGCGCCCCGGGCGTCGCCGCGGGTGCCGTAGGTGTCGCGGCCGCGGGCGGCGCGGTCCTCGGCGCTCCAGCGGTTCTTCTTGCCGGTCTCTGCGGACTCGTCGCGGTAGCCGCGGTGCTTCGGGCTGCGGCTGCCCGCGCCCTTCGGCGCGTGCTGCTGCGCGGGTCGTCGGTCGTTCTTCTTGTACGGGGGCATGGTTGTTCTTCCTGGGTTGTTCTCGAGAAATGCGCGGCGGCGCGCTGAAGCGCACCGGAGTTATCCCCAGCAGACATCGCCCGGGGCCGTTCACATCGTGATGAATCCGCTCACCGACTGGCTGCGGAACCGGCCCACTTGACTGACAAACCCATCCGCGCGACAAAAAGGCGCGGTGTCAAGAGCCGACCTCCCAACGATACAGGATCCCGCCTGAGAGGACGCTGCCGATCCGCAACCCCCTCCCGGGCCACGACGGCCGGGGTATACATGGGGCATGTCCTCCGTCGACGCGATCGTCATCGGTTCCGGCCCCAACGGGCTCGCGGCCGCCGTCACCCTCGCCCGCGCGGGGCTGAGCGTCCGCGTCTACGAACGCAACGCGACGCCGGGCGGCGGTGTGCGGACGGAGGAGATCACGCTGCCGGGCTTCCGGCACGACATCTGCTCCGCGGTGCACCCGCTCGCGCTCGCCTCGGGATTCTTCCGCAAGTTCGGGCTGGCGGACCGGGTGCCGTTCATCACCCCGTCGGCCTCCTACGGGCATCCGCTGCCCGGCGGAGAGGTCGCGGTCGCCTACCGCGACCTGGAGCGCACCGCCGACGCGCTCGGCCCCGACGGCCCCGCCTGGCGCGCCCTCCTCGGCCCGCTCGCCCGGAACGCGGACGCGGTGGCGCAGTTCACCGGGTCGTCGCTCCTCCAGGTGCCGCGCGACCCGCTCGTCGCCGCGCGGTTCGGCCTCGCCGCGCTGTCGCAGGGCGGCCCGTGGTGGGACCTGCCGTTCCGCACGCGGAAGCCGGGCGCCCTGCTCACCGGCGTGATCGCGCACGCCACGCTCCCGCTGCCGAGCCTGGCCGCGTCGGCCGCCGGGCTGGCCCTCGCGACCTACGCGCACGCGCGCGGCTGGCCCATCCCGGTCGGCGGCTCGCAAGCGATCGCGGACGCGATGGTCGAGGACATCCGCGCGCACGGCGGGGAGGTCGTCACCGGTGCCGAGATCGAGTCCCTCGGCGAACTGCCCGACGCGCGCGCCGTCCTCTTCGACACCCACGTCGCAATCGCAGCGCGCCTCGGCGAGGACCTGCTGCCCGCCGACTACCTGCGCCGGGTCGCCCGCTTCCGTGACGGCAACGGCGTCTTCAAGATCGACTTCGCGCTGTCCGGACCCGTGCCGTGGACCAACCCCGAGCTGCTGGAGACCGCGACCGTCCACCTCGGCGGCGAGCGCGGTGCGATCGCCCGCTCCGAGCGCGTGGTGGCCGCGGGGCGCGAGAGCGACGACCCCTACGTGCTCGTCTCCCAGCCGACGCTGTTCGATCCGACGCGTGCGCCGGCCGGGAAGCACGTGCTGTGGGCGTACACGCACGTCCCGCGCGGCTCCACGTCGGACCGCAGCGAGGCCGTGATCGCGCAGCTCGAGCGCTTCGCGCCCGGCTTCCGCGACCTGATCCTCGCGCAGACCACGAGGACCGCGCACGAGCTGGAGGGCTACAACCCCAGCTACATCGGCGGCGACATCTCCTCCGGGATGCCCGACCTGTCCCAGCTCGTCATGCGGCCGGTGCTGTCGCCCGACCCCTGGCGGATGCCGGGCCGCGGGCTCTACCTGGCCTCGTCGTCCGCCGTGCCGGGGCCGGGCGTGCACGGGCTGGCCGGCTACTACGCGGCGCGCAGCGCCCTCCGGCACGAGTTCGGGGTGACCCGGATGCCGTCGCTGGCACCGGAGCGATCGGCCGCCGCGCCGGGCGCCCCGGCCAGCGGCTTCAACCAGACCACCGGCTTCATCGATGAGGAGATCGCCTGATGTCCGTCAACACCCGCCGTTTCGCCTGCACACCCGAAGAGGTCTTCCGCGCCCTCGCCGACCCGTGGGTCTTCCCGACCTGGGTGGTCGGCGCGTCGCGGTTGCGCGGCGCGGACGGGCACTTCCCGGAACCGGGTTCCCGGCTCCACCACTCCGTCGGCGTCTGGCCGCTCGTCCTCAACGACGAGACGACCGTCGAGGAGTGGGACCCGCCGAGGAAGTTCGTGATCGAGGCGAAGACCCGGCCGGTCGGGACTGAGCGGGTCGTCATCGAGGTCCAGCCGCGCGGCAGCGGCTGCGTAGTGCGGATGGAGGAGCGTGCGATCACCGGTGTCGCCGCACGGATCCCGCTCGTGATCGCCGACCCCATCCTGTGGATCCGCAACCGCGAAGCGCTGCGGCGGCTGGAGTGGGTGGCGCGCGGGATCGCCCGGCAGAAGTCGCGGAACTAGGTCCTCGGTCGCAGGCTCCCTCGGCGCTGGGGTCGCGGCATCGCTCCGCGCTGCCCCTGAGCTCCACCGCGGAAACCTCTCCGACATCTGGCGTCGCTACCATCGGCGCATGACGACCACGCGCGTGTCCGCCGAGCCCGCCCGCTCCCCCGGCGTCGCCGAGCTGCTGCGCCTGAGCGACGAGTTCACCTTCTCGCTCTACCCGGCCGAGAGCTGCTACCTGCTCGACGTCTCCGAGCTGGAGCGTCCCGGCGTGACCGTGTTCGTCGGACGCGACGAGGAGGGCGCCGCGCTCGGGATGGCCGCGCTCGTCCGCAAGCCCGACGGCGGCGCCGAGCTCAAGCGGATGTTCGTCCACCCGGACGCGCGCGGACGCGGCCTCGCCGGCGGCCTCCTCGAGGCGGTGGAGGCCGAGGCCGCCCAAGCCGGTGTCGCCACCCTGCAGCTCGAGACCGGCCCGCTGCAGCACGCGGCGATCGCGCTGTACGAGAGCCGCGGCTACACGCGCATCCCGAACTTCGGCGACTACGTGGGCGACCCGCACTCGGTCTGCTACGCGAAAGCGCTCTAGGTCCGCGCCGCCACCTTCTTCTTCAGGAAGATCAGCGGCAGCAGCCAGCCGCCGAGCGCCGTCACCACCCAGACCACGAGGGCGGCGAGGATCCAGGTCAGGAGATCGTCCACCCGGATGCCGCCGGGCAGCAGCGACGCGACCAGCAGCGCAACGAGCGTCGACACGAGCCCGATCCCGCCGAGCAGCGCGGACGCGTACTTCCGGGCGAGATTGAAGATGAAAGGCGCCAGGATGCTCTGCGCCACCGCGAAGACCAGCACCGCGACCAGGAGACCCTCCCAGTCGAGGTGGAACCCCGGAAGAACCCAGGAGGCCACCAGCAGGCCGAGCGCCGCGGTGACCACGAAGATCGCCGCTCGGATCAGGAATCGCACCATGCCCGAAGGCTAGCGGCCTCCCGAGCGGGCGAGAACACCCCTTCTGCCGCGCTGTCCGTCCCGCTAGCCTGGCGCCACCGTCCAGGAGGGGGCACCGTGACCGAGCAGAAGACGACCCCGCGCGCGACCCGCGCGCGCACGAACCGCCCGCGCACGAACCGCCCGGGCGGGTCGACCCTGGGGAACTGGACGATCGCACTGCTCGTCCTGGGCTGCGCCCTCGTCCTCATCGGCGGCGGGATGATCGCGGGCGGCTTCGCGTTCGCCGCGCTCACCGCCGGGCGCGGCGGCTCGTGCGACGCCGCGCGGGTCGCCGACGAGGTGCTGCCGAGCGTGGTCACGGTCAGCGTCACGGGCGCCCGCGGGTCGAGCAACGGCAGCGGCGAGATCATCACCGAGGACGGCTACATCCTCACGAACAACCACGTGATCGCCGACGCCGCGACGGGCGCGAAGCTCGCGGTGCGCTTCAGCGACGGCCACGAGCTCCCCGCCGAGCTCACCGGCCGGGACCCGAAGACCGACCTCGCCGTCATCAAGGTGAAGGCCGACGAGCCGCTGCCGGTCATCGCGACCGGCGACTCCGGGGCGCTCGTGGTGGGTCAGCCGGTCGTCGCGCTCGGTGCCCCGCTCGGCCTCTCCTCGACCGTGACGGCCGGGATCGTCAGCGCGCTCGGGCGGACGGTGCCGGTGCCGAGCGACGACGACAGGAACGCCATCCTGGCCGGAGCCATCCAGACCGACGCGTCGATCAACCCCGGCAACTCCGGAGGTGCGCTGGTCGACTGCGCGGGCCGGTTCGTCGGCGTCAACACGGCGATCGCCACGGTGCCCGGCTCCAGCGGGCAGGCGAGCACCGGCAGCGTGGGGATCGGGTTCGCGGTCCCGGAGTCGCTGGCGCTGCCGATAGCGAAGGAGCTGATCGCGCACGGCGAGGTCACGCATCCGGACGCCGGCCTGACCGTGGTGCCGATCCCGCCGGGCGCGGCCGCGGCGTTCGGTGTGGAGGGCGGGCTGTTCGTGCAGTCGATCGTGTCGGGCGGCCCCGCTCAGCAGGCCGGCCTCCGGGTCGGGGACGTGATCACCGCGGTGAACGGCAACCCCGCGACCGACATCGACGTGCTCACGGCGATCCAGGTCACGAGCAAGGCCGGCGACGAAGTGAAGGTCGACTACACCCGCGACGGCGCCGCGCACACGACGACGGTCACCCTCCGCTGATGCCGACGGGTCCGCGGGGTCAGCTGCCGCGGATGCGGCGGGAGAGCTCGGCCGCGGCGTCGCGAATCCGGGCGGCGAGCGCGTCCCACTCGGCGGGCGGCACGTTCTCGCGCGGAAAGGTCACGGCGATCCCGGCAGCGGGCCACCCGGCGTGGTCGCGCACCGACACGGCGACGGACGCGAAGCCGGGCGTCACATCGCCGTCCTCGGTCGCGTAGCCGCGCTCGCGGGCCTCGGCGACGAGCCGGCGCAGCTCGGCGTACGAGTGCGGGCCGGCGCCGGTGCGGTCCTCGAAGGCGTCGGCGTCCGGGTACAGCGCACGGAGCTGCCCGGCCGGGAGGGAGGCGAGCAGGGCGCGGCCGCTCGCCGTCAGGTGAGCGGGCAGCCGGACACCCACGTCGGTGACGAGCCGCGGCCTCCGGGGAGCCCGCTCCTCCACGATGTAGACGACGTCCCGGCCGTGCAGCACCGCGACGTGACCGGACTCGCCGATCGCGTCGACGAGCGCGGCGACGATGGGCCGCCCGAGCCGGCTCAGCGGCTGCTGTCGAGAGAACCCGCTCGACAGCTCGTAGGCGGCGACGCCGAGCCCGTACCGGCGCGCCTCGGGGAAGTGCAGGACGAAGCCGTGCTCGGTCAGCACGGTCAGCAGGTGGTACACCGTCGACCGCGGGAGGCCGAGGGAGGCGGCGATTCCGGCGGCCGGGACCGGACCGCGCTGCGTGGCGAGGTAGGCGAGAACGCGCAGGGTGTTCTCCGCCGCGGGGACCTTGCTCATCGAGGCTCCTCCCTGTCGGTCGACCACCTTGTCTGGTATCCCGGACACTGATGAGCCTAAACCCCGGGCGTGCCGGAGCGCCTCCGGCGCATGATCGGAGCATGTCCGCCTTCACCACCGGTTCCACCTCCGCAACCACCTCACGCGACGACGCCGAGGCCGCGCCCGTCACCGTCGGTGGCCGCCCGCTCACCATCGCCGAGGTCGTCGCGGTGGCCCGCCACGACGCACCCGTCCGACTTGATCACGCGGCCCTCGAAGCCGTCGAGGCGTCGCGCGCGATCGTCGAGGCGCTCGCCGACGACGTCGAGCCGCACTACGGGATCTCCACCGGCTTCGGCGCACTGGCGACCACCTTCATTCCCGCCGAGCGCCGCGCGCAGCTGCAGGCCTCCCTCGTCCGGTCGCACGCGGCGGGGTCCGGCCCGGAGGTCGAGCGGGAGGTCGTCCGCGCCCTCATGCTGCTGCGCCTGGCCACCCTGATGACCGGCCGCACCGGCGCTCAGCGCCGCACGGTCGAGACCTACGCCGCGCTGCTCAACGCGGGCATCACGCCGCTCGTCCGCGAGTACGGGTCGCTCGGCTGCTCGGGCGACCTCGCGCCGCTCGCGCACTGCGCCCTCGCCGCGATGGGCGAAGGCCAGGTGCGCGTCGACGGACGGCTCGTGGACGCCTCCGACGCCCTTGCGGCGGCCGGCATCGAGCCCGTCGTCCTCGCCGAGAAGGAGGGCCTCGCGCTCATCAACGGCACCGATGGGATGCTCGGGATGCTGGCCCTCGCCCTGCACGACCTCGGCGGTCTGCTCACAACGGCCGACATCACCGCGGCGATGAGCGTGGAGGCGCTGCTCGGCACCGACGCGGTGTTCGCGGCCGACCTCCAGGAGCTGCGTCCGCAGGCCGGCCAGGCCGTCTCCGCCGCGAACCTGCGCGCGCTGCTGGCGGACTCCCCGCTCGTGGCCAGCCACAAGGGCCCGGAGTGCACGCGCGTGCAGGACGCCTACTCGCTGCGCTGCTCGCCGCAGGTGAACGGCGGCGCCCGCGACACGGTCGCCCACGCCACGATGATCGCCGAGCGCGAGCTCGCCTCGGCCATCGACAACCCGGTGCTCACCCCGGACGGACGCGTGGAGTCGAACGGCAACTTCCACGGCGCGCCGGTCGCGTACGTGCTCGACTTCCTCGCGATCGTCGTCGCCGACGTCGCGAGCATGTCGGAGCGGCGGACCGACCGCTTCCTCGACCCGGCGCGCAACCAGGGGCTGCCGCCGTTCCTCGCGCACGAGGTCGGCGTCGACTCCGGGCTGATGATCGCGCAGTACACCGCGGCCGGGATCGTGTCGGAGCTCAAGCGTCTCGCTGCGCCCGCGTCGGCGGACAGCATCCCGTCGTCCGCGATGCAGGAGGACCATGTGTCGATGGGCTGGGCCGCCGCCCGCAAGCTGCGCCGCGCGATCGACGGTCTGACCCGGGTGCTCGCGATCGAGCTCATGACCGCAGCCCGCGGCGCCGACCTGCGGGCCCCGCTGCGCCAGGGCCCGGCGACCGGAGCGGTCACGTCGGCGCTGCGCGCCACCGTCCCCGGTCCCGGCCCCGACCGCCACCTGTCTCCCGAGATCGAGGCCGCCGTCGCCTTCGTCGCCTCCGGCGCCGCCGCCTCCGCCGCCCGCACCACCACCCCCCTCCACTAGCAAACCGCCGAGTACGCGGAAAATCAGCCATTTTCCGCCGAGTGCGCAGAGAATTCGCGTACTCGGCGGTGTGAGAAAGGACCGGACCATGCAGGGATCACGACCCGTGCGCGCGGCGCGCGGCACTCAGCTCAGCGCGAAGAGCTGGCAGACCGAGGCGCCGTTGCGGATGCTGATGAACAACCTCGATCCGGAGGTCGCCGAGCGGCCGGACGATCTGGTCGTCTACGGCGGGACCGGCCGGGCTGCGCGCAGCTGGGAGGCGTACGACGCGATCGTCGCGACCCTGCGTGATCTGGAGGCGGATGAGACGCTGCTGGTCCAGTCGGGCAAGCCGGTCGGGGTGTTCCGCACGCACGAGTGGGCGCCGCGGGTGCTGATCGCGAACTCCAACCTGGTCGGGGATTGGGCGACCTGGCCCGAGTTCCGCCGGCTGGAGGCGCTCGGCCTGACCATGTACGGGCAGATGACCGCGGGGTCCTGGATCTATATCGGCTCGCAGGGCATCCTGCAGGGCACCTATGAGACCTTCGCCGCGATCGCCGACAAACGGTTCGGCGGCACCCTCGCCGGCACGCTCACCCTCACCGGGGGGTGCGGCGGGATGGGCGGCGCGCAGCCCCTGGCCGTCACCCTCAACGGCGGCGTCGTCCTGATCGTGGACGTCGACCGCACCCGCCTGCAGCGCCGGGTCGACCACGGCTACCTGGACGAGCTCACCGAGGACCTGGACGACGCGATCGCCCGCGTCACCGCGGCCAAGGACGAACGCCGCGCGCTCTCGGTCGGCCTGGTCGGCAACGCCGCCACTGTGTTCCCCGAGCTGCTGGCTCGCCGGGTGCCGATCGATATCGTCACCGATCAGACCAGCGCGCACGACCCGCTCAGCTACCTGCCCGAAGGCGTCACCGTCGCGGAGTGGCACGACCGCGCCGCCGCCGACCCGGAGGCGTTCACCATCGCCGCCCGGTTGTCGATGGCGAAGCAGGTGGAGGCGATGGTCGGCTTCCTCGACGCCGGCGCCGAGGTCTTCGACTACGGCAACTCGATCCGCACCGAAGCCCAGCTCGGCGGCTACGACCGCGCGTTCGCGTTCCCCGGCTTCGTCCCCGCCTACATCCGGCCCCAGTTCGAGGAGGGCCGCGGCCCATTCCGGTGGGCGGCGCTCTCCGGCGACCCGGCCGACATCGCCGCGACCGACCGCGCCATCCTGGAGCTTTTCCCGAACGACCACAAGCTGGCCCGCTGGATCACCCAGGCCGGTGAGAAGGTCCACTTCGAGGGCCTGCCCGCCCGGATCTGCTGGCTCGGCTACAAAGAACGTCACCTCGCCGGGCTGAAGTTCAACGAAATGGTCGCCTCCGGCGAGCTCTCCGCGCCGATCGTGATCGGCCGCGACCACCTCGACTCCGGCTCCGTCGCCTCGCCCTACCGGGAGACCGAGGCCATGAAGGACGGCTCCGACGCGATCGCCGACTGGCCACTGCTGAACGCCCTGCTGAACACCGCCTCCGGCGCCACCTGGGTCTCGATCCACCACGGCGGCGGCGTCGGCATCGGCCGCAGCATCCACGCCGGCCAGGTCGTCGTCGCCGACGGCACCCCACTCGCGGCGGAGAAGATCGAGCGCGTGCTCACCAACGACCCGGGCACCGGTGTCATGCGGCACGTCGACGCCGGCTACGAGCACGCTGGCGACATCGCCCGCGCGCGTGGCCTCCGTGTCCCCATGCAGGAGGCCGCCGGAGCGGCCTCGGAGCCGGTCGCCCGATGACCCGCGCGACGCTGCTGACCGGGATCGGCGAACTCGTCACCCTGGACCCCGCCCACCCCGGACCGCTCGGCATCCTCCCCGACGCGGCCCTCCTGGAAGTGGACGGCCGGGTCGAGTGGACCGGTCCCGCGTCGGCGGCGCCGCGCGAGGACGCCGACGAGGTCGTCGACGCGGGCGGCGCCGCAGTGATCCCCGGCTTCGTCGACAGTCACACGCACCTCGTCTTCGGCGGCGACCGGTCGGCCGAGTTCGAGGCCCGGATGGCGGGGCGCCCGTATTCCGCCGGCGGCATACGCAGCACGGTCGCCGCGACGCGGGCGGCCTCCGACGACGAGTTGCGCCGGCGTCTGACCGGCTTCGTCCGTGAGCTGCGCGCCCAGGGCACGACCACGTTCGAGATCAAGAGCGGCTACGGCTTGACGGTGGAGGACGAGGCGCGCATCCTCCGGCTCGCCCGCGAGGTCACCGACGAGACCACATTCCTCGGCGCTCATGTCGTCCCCGCGGAGTACGCCTCCGACCCGGACGCCTACGTGGACCTCGTCACCGGGCCGATGCTGGACGCCTGCGCGCCGCACTCCCGTTGGATCGACGTGTTCTGTGAGACGGGCGCGTTCACCGTGCCGCAGTCGCGGCGCATCCTGGAGGCCGGCGCCGCGCGCGGCCTCGGAGTGCGCGTGCACGCGAGCCAGCTCGGCCCGGGCGACGGCGTCGCGCTGGCCGTGGAACTGGACGCGGCGAGCGTCGACCACGGCACGTACCTCACCGACCGCGACGTCGAGCTGCTGGCCGGATCGCGGACGGTCGCGACCCTCCTGCCCGGCGTCGAGTTCTCGACCCGGCAGCCGTACCCGGACGCCCGCCGCCTCATCGACGCCGGTGTGCGCGTGGCGCTGGCGAGCGACTGCAACCCCGGATCGTCCTTCACGTCGTCCATGGCGTTCTGCATCGCGGTCGCGGTGCGCGATATGGGGATGACGGTCGCGGAGGCGCTGCGGGCCGCGACGCTCGGCGGCGCGGAGGCGCTGCGCCGGGACGATGTCGGGCACCTGCGCCCGGGCGCGCGGGCCGACTACGCGGTGCTCGACGCACCCTCGTACGTGCACCTGGCCTACCGGCCGGGGGTTCCGCTGGTTTCGCGCACGCACGTGGCGTGAGCGGAGGGGCACCGGTCGCGGCCGACCGCCTGGGCGACGGCGCTGGTGCTGTCCCTCCCGCGATCTTCCCCGTCCCGGCGTGGCCGGACTGGTGGTGGCGGGTGGCAGGGGCGACCGCCCTGGTCGGGCGGTGGCGGCGGTCATCCCGCTCATCGTGCGGGCGTTCGAGGCGGGGATGCCGCCGCAGCCTCAGTCGGGCTCTCCTCCACCCGTGACGAACGCACCTCCCGCGACGAACCCCGGCTTCCCGCCGCCGCAGTAGCCGCGCGGACTCAGCGCGAGGCGAGCCCCGCGGCCGCCTCGAGCACCAGGAGCGCCGCGAGGCGGACCGTGCGCTGGTCGGGCGCGTCCGCGGTGGCGTCGACCTCTGCGATGTCGATCGAGCGGACGCGGGCGTCCGCAGCCGCGAGCCGCGCGAACCGCCGCAGTTCCCAGGCCGCGAGGCCGCCCGGCACGGAGGCGGGGCAGCCGGGCGCGACGGAGCGGTCACACACGTCCACATCCAGGTCGACGTGGACGGGTCCGCCGGCGGCTCCCGCGATCTCCAGGGCCTCGGCCATCACCTCGTCGATCGTCCGGCGGTGGAGCTCGTCGCGAGGGATGACGGTGATCCCGTACTCCATCGCCCGGAGCGCGTACGCGGCCGAGTTGGCGAAGTCGGCGATGCCGATCTGGACGATCCGGCGGCCGTCGAGGCCGGCCTCCACCAGTCGGCGCACGGGCGAGCCGTTGGAGACGCCGTCGCGCAGGTCGTGGTGGGCGTCGAGTGTCACCAGTCCGGCGGTCGCCACGTCATCGCCCCAGGCGCCGAGCGCGGCCGGGACGGTGAGGGAGTTGTCGCCGCCGACCGCGACGGTGAGCCGAGAGCGTGACACGGCCTCCGCCACGGCGTCGATCGCGCGGCGCTCACCCTCGGGACCGTCGGGCTCCGCCACGTCGCCGGCGTCGGCGAACCGCAGCGCCTCGACCGCCAGCTCGGGAACATGCAGCGAGTACCGGCGCAGCGCCTCCCGCACCGCGCCCGGCGTCGCGTGAGCTCCCGTCGGGGACAGCGACGTGCGCCAGGTCGGGAGGCCGATCAGCGCCAGGTCGACCTGCTCGTCCGGGAGCTCGGCGAGCGACGGCCAGGAACCGGCCCGGGGCCAGAGGGGATCGACGGAGAGGCTCATACCGCGACGCTAGCAACGCCCTCCCCCCGCCGTCGTCCTGGCGCGCCCCTTCGCCGTCTGGTATCCCGGACACGCACTCGACGCCACCCCGGCCGAGGGGCGGCCGGGGAGTCAGAGCTGGCGGCCCCCCGCGGGGGTCGTGAAGACCGGGGGCTCCGGAGCAGTGCCGTCGGGCCCTGCTCCACCCACGGGCCGCTCGGGCTCACCCGCACCGGCCGCGCCGCCGGCCTTCGCCGCCCGCCGCGCCAGCCGCCGCTCGCGCGAGCCCTCCACGAGGTTGTAGAGCGTCGGCAGCACCACGAGGGTCAGCACCGTGGACGAGAGCAGGCCGCCGATCACGACGATGGCGAGCGGCTGGGAGATGAAACCGCCATGGCCGGTCACGCCCAGCGCCATCGGCGTCAGGGCCGCGATGGTCGCGAGCGCGGTCATCAGAATGGGCCGCAGACGGCGCGAGGCGCCGTGCACCACCGCGTCGCTCACCGTCAGTCCGCGGGCGCGGTACTGGTTGACGAGGTCGATGAGGACGATCGCGTTGGTCACCACGATGCCGATCAGCATCAGGACGCCGATGAGCGAGGCGACACCGAGCGGGATGCCCGAGGCGAGCTGCAGCAGGATCGCGCCGGTCGCCGCGAACGGCACCGAGACCAGCAGCAGCAACGGCTGCCGCAGCGAGCGGAACGTCGCCACCATGACGATGTAGACGATCAGGATGGCCGCCAGCAGCGCGATCCCGAGCTGACCGAACGCGCTCGACTGGCTGGACGAGACGCCGCCGATCTTCGCCGTGGCCCCGGCCGGCAGGTCGGCGTTCTTGAGCGCCGTCGTCACCTCCGCGTTGGCGGTCGACAGGTTGTCGGTGGCCGGCGTCGCCGTGACCGTGGACGTCCGCAGACCGCGCGCGGTCGTCACGGTCGACGGCCCCTTGGCCTCGGTCACGGTCGCGACCGAGCTGAGCGGCACGACGCCCTTGGCTGTCGGGATCGGCAGGTCGGACAGCCCGGCGACCGTGGTCGGCGGGTTGGCGCTCTGCAGGTAGATGTTGAGCGTCGAGTTCTCGATCGCGACGGAGCCGATCTGGGTCGGCTGCATCGCCTGCGAGACGAACGTCCCGACGGCGACCTCGCTGAGGCCGGCCTCCGCCGCCTTCGTGCGGTCCACGCTCACCGACACGTACGGCAGCGAGGCGCTCAGGTTGTCGGTGACCTGCTTCAGCGACTGCTGCTTCTTCAGCTCGGCGACGACCGAGTCCGTGGCCTTCTGGAGGTCCGCCGCGGTGCTCGCGTTGATGTCCACTTGGATGTCGGTCGACCCGCCGAACCCGCTCGAGGCGGACACGGTGATGTCGCCGGCGCCGGTGATCGACGCCATCTCGTTCCGAATGGTCGTCTGGAGCTTGTCCTGGTCGGCGTTCGGGTCGGTTGTGACCGAGAACGTCGTGGCGCCCCCGCCGCCCGTGAAGGCGTCCCGCAGCGTCGAGCCGCTGGAGCCGATCGACACCTGCACGGTCTTCACTCCGGTGGTGTGCAGGAGCTTGTCCTCCACCTTCCGGGCGGCGTCGTCCTTCGCCTGGAGGCTCGCGCCCGGGTCCAGCGTCTGCGACACGGTCAGCGAGTTCTGGCCGCTCGACCCGAGGAAGTTGGTCTTGAGCAGCGGGAACGAGAAGAACGTCAGGATCAGCACGACGACCGCGGCGACGACGGTCAGCACGGAGTGCTTCAGCGTCCAGCGGATGATCGGGAGGTAGCCCCGCTGCAGGCGCGACGGATGCTCCAGCTCGTCGTGGCCGGAGGCCGTGGCCTCCGCGACCGAGAGGTGCGCGGCCTCGTCCTCCGCCTCGCCGCCTTCGTGCTTGCGGGCCTTCGGCGCGCGCAGGAACCAGTACGCGAGCACCGGCACGATCGTCAGCGCGACGAGCAGCGACGAGAGCAGCGCGATGGTGACGGTCAGCGCGAACGGCCGGAACAGCTCGCCCGTGACGTCGCCCACGAACGCCAGCGGCAGGAACACCGCCACCGTCGTGATCGTGGACGCCGTGATCGCGCCGCCGACCTCCCGCACGGCGCGGATGATCGTGACGGCTCGGTCCACGCCGGGCACGAGCTGCCGTTTGATGTTCTCGATGACGACGATCGAGTCGTCCACGACGCGGCCGATCGCGATCGTGAGCGCGCCGAGCGTGATGATGTTGAGCGTGTAGCCGCTCGCCCACATCACGATGAAGGTGATGAGCACGCTGGTCGGGATGGACACCACGGTCACGAGCGTGGAGCGCACAGACAGCAGGAACACCAGGATGACGATGACCGCCATCGCGAGGCCGAGCAGGCCCTCCTCGGCGAGCGAGTTGATCGACTGGGTGATGAACGGCGCCTGGTCGAACACGACGGTGATCGTGGCGTTGTGGCCGAGCTTGGTCTCCAGGCTCGGGATGAGCGCGGACACCGCGTGCGACACGGCGACGGTGTTCGCGGAGGGGAGCTTGGTGACCGCGATGGTGAGTGCGGGCTTGCCGTTGACGCGGGAGAGCGAGCTCACCGGGTCGTCGGTCTGGGCGACCGTGGCGACGTCGCCGATGGTCTTCGGCGTGGCGGCGGCTGCGGCCGCGGCCGCGGACTGGCTGGAGGCCGCGCCTCGTGCGCCGGCGCCCCCGGAGGCCGCACCCGTGCCGCCGTTCCCGCCGGTCGTCCCTGCGGCCCCGTTCGCGCCCGTCGCGCCTGCGGCGCCGGAGCCACCCGTTGCGCCGGAGCCACCCGAAGCACCCGACGCACCCGAAGCGCCCGACGCACCCGTGCTCGACTTGATCAGCGGCAGCCCCGAGATGTCCGCCACCGACGTCAGCTGCGCGCCGGACTGGATGGTGAGCGTCTGTCCGTTCTCGGTGATCGAGCCACCGGGCAGCAGCACGCCGTTCTGCTGGAGGGCGTCCTTGATCGCCGACGCGCTGAGACCCGCCGCGGCGAGCTTGGCCGTGTCCGGCGTGATGGTGATGCGCTGACCGACCTCGCCGACGAGCTGCGCGTCGTTGACGCCGCTGACGGCCTTGATGTCGGGCAGGGCGAGCTTGGTGATGTCGTCGCCGAGGGTTCGCTGGTCGGTGTCGCTGCTGACCGCGAGCTGGATAACGGGGAGGTCGTCGATCGAGCCGGAGAGCACCTGCGGGTTGACGCCCGAGGGCAGCGTCGACTTGATCCGGTTGATCGCCTGGTCGATCTTCTGCTCGGCCGTGGCGAGGTCGGTGCCGTACGTGAACTTCGCCGTGATGATCGACTGGTTGGTGCTGCTGACCGCGGACGTGGAGTCGAGGTCGGGCACGCCCTGGATGGCGGCCTCCACCGGCGTGCTCACGTCGTGGTTGACGACCTCGGGCGACGCGCCGGGGTAGCTGGAGAGCACGACCAGCTGCGGGAAGGAGATCGACGGTGCGAGCTCCTGCTTGAGGCTGGTCAGCGCGACGCCGCCGAAGATGGCGGCCACGATCGTGATCAACGCGATCAGGGCGCGGTTCTTCATGCTGAGAACGGCGAGATAGTGCACGGAGGTCCCCTTGGCGAATGTGAGTGCTGGCACGCGACGACGGCGGCGCTGCCAAAGTATCTCATTGCAGCCTGTGCAAGTTCCTCATCCCCAGGTACCACGTCTCCGCCGACGCAGGCCGTACCGGTGGAGGAGCCTCACACCACGCTGGGGAGCGCCGCCGCGTCGTAGTAGGGCGCGGGCTCGACCGAGGCGACGGCCCAGGCGCGCTCCAGCGCGGCGAACGCGCGCCGCGTCTCGTCCTCGCTGTACGTGATCGGCACGCGCAGGAACCGCTCGAACGCGCCGTCCAGACCGAACCGAGGACCGGCGGCGATGAGGAGGCCGTGGTTGCGCGCGGCGAGCGCGAGCGCCGAGCTGACCGGCGCGCCGATCCCGATCCAGGCCGCGAGCCCGCCGTGCAGCCGCGGGATGCGCCACTCGGGGAAGACCTCCGCCGCCAGCCGGCGCACAGTCTCCCGCCCCGCGGCCAGCTGCCCGCGGCGCTCTTCGAGGATCTCGTGCGTCTGCGGCAGCATCCGCGCGACGACGAGCTGCTCGATCATCGGCGTCCCCAGGTCGGTCGACGGCTTGGCCGCGATCAGGCGCTGGATCAACGGGCGCTCGGCGCGGATCCAGCCGATCCGGAGGCCGCCCCAGAGGCTCTTGGAGGCCGAGCCGATGAGCAGCACGGGCGGATCCCCCGCCGTGCGGTGGGCGTAGCACGGCAGCGGCAGGTACTGGCCGGGCCGGTCGATGTCGAGGTCGGCCGTCGTCTCGTCGCCCACCACCACCGTCCCGTGCGCGGCCGCCGCGGCGAGGATGCGCTCGCGGGTTGCGGGGGACATGGACGCGCCGGTCGGGTTGTGGAAGTCCGGTATCAGGTACGCCAGCGCCGGGCTCGCCCGGCGGATGGCCTGCTCGGCGGCGTCGGCGTCCCAGCCGTCCTCCTCGGCGGCCTCGCGGCCGTCCGTGCCGAGCGGGTGCGGGGCGTCCGCCGGCGGCGTGACCGTGATGGGGAGCAGCCGGGCACCGGCCAGCCGCAGCGCCTCGGTCGCGTGCGGATAGGTGGGCATCTCCACCAGCGCGCGGTCGCCGCGCGACAGGAAGGTGCGGGCGATGAGCGCGATGGCCTGTTGCGCGCCGACCGTCACCAGCACCTGGTCGGCACTGGTCGGGAGGCCGCGCTCGGCGTAGCGGTCGGCGATCGCCTGTCGCAGGTGCGGGAGGCCGACCGGGTCGTAGCCGGAGTCCGGCAGGAAGTGCGGCAGCTCCTCGGCCGCGGCGCGTGCGGCTGCCGGGAGGGAGGCCGCGGCGGGCAGCGCGGCCTTGGTGAAGTCGAGCATCCCCTCGCCGCCGGTCAGCGGCAGCGCGAGCGCCGGGCCGGGGAGGCGCGCGACGCTGCCCGAGCCGCGCACGCTGTCGAGGAAGCCGCCCTCCCGGAGTTGCCGGTAGGCCGCGCTGACCGTGGTGCGGCTCAGGTCGAGCCGGCCCGCCAGGTCGCGCTCGGCGGGCAGGCGGGTGCCGATCGGGATGCGGCCGTCCAGCACGAGCAGGCGGACCCGGTCGGCGAGCGACTGGTAGCCGGGGGCGGCCCCGCGCCAGTCGCCGAGCAGCGACTCCAGGGAGCGGGCGGTCAGTTGGGCGTCGGGCATGCGGGCCACTTTATCTGAATTGGCATCTTGTTGTAAGGCCAATCGAGCGATTGGATTGTCAGCATGTCCCGCTTCCTTCTCACCCGCCGCCTCGGCCAGCTCCTGGTCGGGCTGTTCCTGTACGGCATCGCCATCGCGCTGATGGTGCGGGCGGGCATCGGCGTCTCGCCGTGGGACGTGCTGGCGCAGGGGGTGTCGTACAAGACGGGCATCCCGTTCGGGTTGGTGACCAACCTGGTCGGCGTCGTCGTGCTGGCCTTCTGGATCCCGCTGCGGCAACGGCCGGGGCTCGGGACGGTGCTCAACGTGCTGTTGGTCGGGCCGAGCGCGCAGCTCGGGCTGTGGATCATCCCGCAGCAGACCGCGCTCTGGGCGCAGGTGCTGGTGTTCGCCGCCGGCCTGCTGCTGCTCGCGGTGGCCACCGGCCTCTACATCGGCCCCAAGCTGGGCCCGGGCCCGCGCGACGGGCTGATGACCGGCCTCCACGCGCGCACCGGCCGGCCGATCTGGGCCGTTCGCACGGCCATCGAGGTCACGGTGCTCATCATCGGCTGGTTCCTCGGCGGCAACGTCGGCGTCGGGACGCTCGCGTTCGCGCTGCTGGTCGGGCCGCTGTGCAGTCTCACCCTCCCGTTCTTCGCCATCCGGCTGCCGGAGACCGCGCCCGCGGACGCCGAGCTGGAGGGCGAACTCGAAGGCACGGCGGAGCAGGGCCCCGGCCTCCGCGCGGAGGGTGCGGACGAGCGGGATGCCGTCCGTTTCGACGTGCGAGACGGCATCCTGCTCGAGTCCGACGCGGCCACGCGCTCACGGGCGGTCGACCGGGCGGCTTCCCCGCTGGTGCGCGGCCCGCAGCCCGACCGCGCCCCCTCCGACCCGGCGGCGGCGCGCCGCCCCTCCCGCCTCATCGCCGCCCACTGGCTCGACGACCGCCTCACCGGCCGCACCCGCCGCCCCCGCACCCGCCGCGCCTAGCCGGCAGCTGCCGAGTACGCGAAATCAGGCGAAAACCGCCGAGTGCGCAGACAATCTGCGTACTCGGCGGTTTGCTACAGGGCCTCGGCGTAGATGCGGAGGGCGTCGCGGACGAAGGTGGCGCCGGCGGCGCCGCCGTAGTTGGCGGCGAAGCGCGGGTCGGCGACGTACATGTCGCCGAGGCCGGTCAGGTAGGCGGCGCGCGGGGCGCCGGTGCCGTAGCCGGGCGTGCCCGGGATGTCGGCCAGCCAGTCGGCGTGCCGGCGGGCGAGCGCCTGCGCCTCCTCCGACGCGGGGTCGACCCCGCGGGCGGCGGCGGCCATCCAGTCGGCGGCGAGCGCCTTCTGCCGCTGCTGCCACCCGGCGCGCTCCTCGGCGGTCATCCCGCGCCACCAGCGGTCGGACGCCGCGTAGGCGTCCTTCCCCCAGCGCTCCTCGACCTCCTCCTTGTACCGGGTGTGGTCGAAGCCGTCGAACATCTCCTCAGCCACGATCTCCCCTCCTTCCTCCACAGCGTGGATCGTCGACTCGACCGACGCGATCTGCCGCGCCAGCCGTTCCCGCTCGCTGCGCAGCCAGGTCAGGTGGTCGCGCAGGGCGGGGACCGCATCCTGCCGGTCGTCGAGCACGCGGGCGATGGCCGGGAGCCCGAGCCCGAGGTCCCGTAGCAGGAGGATGCGCTGCAGCCGCACGAGGGAGTCGCGGTCGTAGTGCCGGTAGCCGTTGGCAGCGACCCGGCTCGGCGACAGCAGGCCGAGCTCGTCGTAGTGACGCAGCGTCCTGCTCGTCGTGCCGGCGATGCGCGCGATGTCCTGGATGCTCCAGTCCACGGTCGCCTCCACCATGATCCGTCTCCTCTCGTGTGATGCAGTCACCACGTTAGAAGTTGACGTTACGTCAAGGTCAAGCCCCGGCGCGATACTGTCGTCCGGTGCGCGCAATCCGATCGATGACCACCGTCGCCCCCGGCATCCTCTTCGTCGAAGGACCGGCCTCCAACTGGACCGTCTTCCACGGGCAGGGGCGCGTCGAGCTGGTGGACTGCGGCTATCCCGCCGACCGCCTACTGGTCGAGGAGTCCGTCCGCTCGACGGGCCTCGACGTCTCGGCGCTCGCCCGGATCATCGTGACGCACGGGCACTCCGACCACCTGGGCGCGGCACGCGACTACAGTGAGCGCTCAGGAGTGGAGGTGCTGGCCACCGCGAGCGAGCTGCCGAACGTCCGGCGCGAGGTCACCGAGCAGGTCACAATCGCGGACCTGCTGCCGGTCGCTCTGCGCCGCGGCACGATCCCGTGGGCGGTGTCGGCCATCCGCGCGGGCGGCCTGGGCGACGTCGGCGTTCCATCCGCGCAGGCGATCACGGCCGATGTGCTGGAGCTGTCGACGGGCCACCGCCTGGAGGTGCTGCCCACGCCCGGCCACACGACCGGCCACGCCTGCTTGTTCGAACCGGAGGCCGAGGTCTTGATCACGGGCGACGCACTCGTGACCGGACACGCGCTGCTCCCCGACAAGGGCGAGCCGCAGCAGCTCCCGAGGTTCTTCCATCACGACGCCGACGGGGCCGAGGCGAGCGCGCAGCGGCTCAGCCTGTGCGACGCCCGCTGGGTGCTGCCCGGCCACGGCCCGGCGCTCCGGTTGTAGGCGCCTACCGCTTCGCCCGCGCCGGCACCGTCTGCTGCTCGTCCGAGCCCTGCGGCGTCCGCTCGTCGGCGGCCACGGGCGGCACCGCCAGCTCCCCTGGCGCCGCGAACTCGCTCGACTCGCTCAGCGTGATCGGCGTCGGGTGGATGTGGATGCGCGCACGCGCGGCCGACGCCGGCGCCAGCGGGCGACGGGCGACGGGCCGCACCGGCTCGCCACGGCGGTCCTGTCCCGGCAGCGGCCGCGACCGGCGGCCGTAGATCAGCGACGAGGAGTCGAGCAGCCACGGGACGAGCGCCACGGTGACGCCGTGGCACAGCATGAGCTGCTTGCTCAGGCGGCGGGCGCGATGGTTGTGCAGGAGCGACTCCCACCAGTGGCCGACGATGTACTGCGGCAGGTAGACCGTCACCACCTCGGAGCCGTGCTCCTCGCGGCGGTGTTTGAGGTACTTGATCAGCGGGACGCCGAACTCGCGGTACGGTGACTCGATGATCGTCAGCGGGACGTGGATGTTCTGCTCGATCCATTGCCGCTGCAGCTTCTGCGTGGCCTCCTCCTCGATGGAGACGTGCACCGCCTCGATCGAGTCGTGCCGGGCGGCGATCGCGTAGTCCAGCGCCTTCAGGGCAGGCTTCTGCATCTTGCCGATGAGGACGATGGCGTGGTCGCCGACGCTGCCGAAGGTGGTGACCGGGTCGACCTCGATCTCCTTCTCGACATCGCGGTAGTACCGGTTCACACCGAGCATCAGGAACCAGAGGATCGGCATGAAGATGAACACGAGGTACGCGCCGTGCGTGAACTTCGTGATCGTGACGACGATCAGCACGACGAAGGTCAGCGTCGCGCCGAACGCGTTGATGCAGAGCGAGCGGACGATGCTGCTGCGCTCGCGCTGGCTCAGCACCGCCGCGCCGTCCGTGCCGCTGCCGCGCAGCATCGTGACCCAGTGCTTCACCATCCCTGACTGGCCGAGCGTGAACGACACGAAGACGCCGATGATGTAGAGCTGGATGAGCTGGGTCAGGTTCGCCTGGTAGACGAGCAGCAGGACGGTGGCGGCGAGCGCCAGCAGGATCATCCCGTTCGAGTAGACGAGCCGGTCGCCGCGGGTGTTCAGCGCCTTCGGAGCGTACGAGTCGCGGGCGAGCACCGAGCCGAGCAGGGGGAAGCCGTTGAACGCCGTGTTCGCGGCGAGCAGCAGCACGACCGCGGTGGCCGCCTGCACTATGAAGAAGAAGACGGTGTTGTTGCCGAACGTCGCCGCGGCGATCTGCGCGATGAGCGAGCGCTGCGGGGACGTCGCGCACTGCGCCCAGCCCTGGAGGTCGCAGGGGTTCTCGGCGTAGTGCACACCGCTGATGAGCGCCGTGGCGGTGAGGCCGGCGAACAGGACGATCGCGATGCCGCCCATCATCGCGAGCGTGGTGCGGGCGTTGCGGATCTTGGGCGTGCGGAAGGCGGGAACGCCGTTGGCGACGGCCTCCACACCGGTCAGCGCGGAACAGCCGCTGGAGAAGGCGCGCAGCAGGAGCAGCACCATCGCGGCCTGCGTGACGCTGCTGCTGTGCACGCTGTAGCCGGCCGACTCGGATACGGGCGCGTGGCCGAGCGCGGTGCGGACCAGCGCCGTGACGACCATCACGAAGATGCTGCCGATGAAGATGTAGGTGGGGAGCGCGAACGCCTTGCTCGACTCCCGCACGCCGCGCAGGTTGACGGCGGCGAGGATCACGACGCAGAGCACCGCGAGCCCCACCCGCCACGGCGCGAGGAACGGCAGCGCCGAGATGACGTTGTCGACGCCGGACGCGACCGACACGGCGACGGTCAGCACGTAATCGACCAACAGGGCGGAGGCCACGACCAGGCCGGCCTTCTCACCGAGGTTCTTGTGCGCGACCTCGTAGTCTCCGCCTCCCGAGGGGTAGGCCTTGACCAGCTGCCGGTAGCTCAGCACCACCGTGACCATCAGGATGACGACGGCCGCGGCGACCCAGGGGGCGAACGTCAGGAACGACAGGCCGCCGAGCAGCAGGATCATCAGGAGTTCCTGCGGAGCGTAGGCGACGCTGGAGAGAGCGTCGCTGGCGAAGATGGGTAGGGCGAGGTGCTTCGGGAGCAGCTGTCCTTCGAGCTTCTCGCTCGGAAGCGGGTCTCCGATCAACCAGCGCTTCGGGGATCTCCCCTCATTTGTCACGAGGGACGAGAATACTCGCTGCCAAAACGCTGTCAAATCGGCGCGTCGCGTCGTCGGCGGAAGGCGATTCCGCAAACACTGGGTCGGCGCCCCGCGGAGCATCCGTTGCCGCGGATTCTCGCGGGAGTCGGCTCGTCATCGGCCTCAGTGGGAGCGAGATGAGCATGAGCTGAGTCTTCCTGGGGATCTTTATCGAAATCCGCTCTCACCGGGCGGTTCAGCCGCGGCCGATCGCCTCGACGATCGCGCGGCGAACGCGGAGCAGTTCTTCCTTGAGGAGGGGAACGACGCTCTCCGGGAGGCCGCCGCGCGCCGCCTGCGAGCGCAGGTCGGTGCGCAGCTGCTGCCGGAACTCGTTGATCGCGACCTCCGCCTCCCGCGCCGCGGCGTTGGCGGTCGCGCGGGCGTCGCGGCCCGCCTCGCGCGCCTCCTGCCGAGGGTCCACCCGCGTCGCGTCGCGCTTGGCCTCCCGCGCCGCCGAGGCCAGCTCGGCGCGGAGGGTGCGCATGGCGTCGTTCACGCCGGCACGGACCTCGTCGGCGAGCCGGCGGACGGAGTCGGTGACCTCGTCCTCGATCGCGTCCAGCTCGGGCTCACGGGCGGCGAGCTCGGCGCGGCCGGCGTCGGTGATCGCGTAGACGGTCTTGCGGCCGTCGGTCGTCTTGGTGACCAGTCCCTCCTCCTCCAGCTTCGCCAGTCGGGGGTAGATGGTGCCGGCGCTCGGGACATAGGTGCCGCCGAAGCGGTCGCTCAGCGCCTGGATGAGCTCGTAACCGTGGCGCGGCTCCTCCGCCAGGAGGCTCAGCAGGTAGAGGCGCAGGCTGCCGTGGGCGAAGACGGGGGTCACGCCGACGCCTGCCCCTGGGCCGCCGCGGAGCTGCGCAACACCGAGACGGCGCCGGAGACGGAGTTGACGGTGATGTCGACCCAGTGGCCGTCGAGGCTGCCGGTGGTCGCGGTGTACCCCTTCCCGGCGGATCCCACGACCATCACGTTGTCGAGCTGGACGCGTCCGGAGACGGTGTTGGCCCGGTAGCGGGCGCCGAGGGCCTCCGGGATGCGGATGGTCGTGTCCCCCGAGACGGTGTTGACCTGGATCTCGTCAGGGGTGCCGGAGATGTCCACCATGATGTCGGCGGAGACACCGTCCGCACTGAAGCGCGGAATGGCGCCGGTCGCGGTGATGTCCCCCGAAACCGTGTGCGCGCTGATGCGCCCGGTATGACCGCGGGCCGAGAGCTCGCCGCTGACGGAGTTGAGCTCCAGTGCGCCTTCGAGGCCGTCGATGACGACGTCGCCGGAGACGGTGCTGAGCCGCGCGTCGGTCTTCAGCCCCGAGATGAGCGCGCCCGCGGTGACCACTCCGAACTTGAGGGCGACGTCCCGCGGCACCAGCACGCTGACGTCGGCGCGGGCGCTCGACCGCATCGACTTGAAGACGTCGATGAAGTTGTCCCAGCGCAGCTGCGGGTGGTCGATCTCGAGGCGGTCGTCATCGATGCTGACCTTGAGGTCGCGGCCGGACACCGAGTGGACCTCCACCCGGGCTCCCGGCTCGTCGTGGCCGATGATGTCGATCTGGCCGCCCAGCAGCCCGACCTTGAGGGAGCGGACCAGCTCCACGTCGATCGTGCGGCTCTCGCCGGGCTGGATGAGCCACTTCTCATGTGCCATGCTCTCGCGCTCCTTGCGTCGTGGATATACGTGCTTCTGCGTTCAGGCTCCGGCGGAGCCCTCGGTGACTCGCGATATATCGCGATGTTGACGTATTCACGATATATCGCGAGTTCGCGCGACGCAACCCTCCGCCCCGAATCTCAGGGTCACCTCAGGGACATCCCCCACTCGCCCTCCATCGGTTCCGGAGTTCTGTACGCGACACGCCGGGGGGGGAGCGTACATAACTCAGGAACGGATGGCTGCGGGTGGTCAGCGGCGGGCGAGCCAGGGGTGCAGGAGGCGGGTTACGAAGGGCAGGAGGATGTAGGTCATCGTGGGCGTGAGCAGCAGTGTCGTGATGAGGACCGTCGCGAGCGGCCAGAGCTGGTGCCAGCCGGGGACCAGATAGAACGTGAAATAGGTGAAGGCGAGCGAGAGCGGGAAGAAGCCGAGCCAGATGGTGACGGCCTGCTTCCAGCGCGGCGGGGCGGCAGGGACGCCGGGCTGCGGCTCGTCGAACCAGCCCTCGATGCCGGTGCGGCGCTCCACGCGCGACACCTCGACCAACTCGCGGCCCTGATACAGCCACTCGGCGCGCTCGTCCGAGGCCTCCCACGCCTCCAGGGACGCGGCGTCGGCGAAACGGTAGAGCATGTGCCACTCGTGCGAGTGGGCGGTCGCGCGCACCCAGCCGGAGCCGAGGAAGCCCTCGAACGTGTTGGCGAGGTTGACGCCCGCCTGGACCCAGTGCGTCACCTCCGGGAGGCGAGCGGGGTCGACGCGGCGGGTGATGGAGACGGTGACGGGGATGCGCGGGGGGAGGTCCGGGTTCTGCGCTTGTGGCGCGGAGACGTTCGGCTCTTGTGGAGTCATGCGTCCATTGTCGCCGCCGCGGGTTTCGCGCGCGTTTCGCGAACGCGCTCAGTGCGAGCCGATCAGGCTCCCGCCCTCCCGCACCACGAGCTGCGGGGTCACCAGCCGGTGGCGCGGGTCGTCCACCGACGAGCGCACTCGGCCGCCATGCGCTCCGGTCAGCAGTTCGAGCACTCCCGCCGCCACCTCCTCCAGCGGCTGCCGCACGCTCGAGAACCCGAGCGACGCCGCCACCGGGGTGTCGTCGTAGCCGATCACCGGGATGCGGCCTGCCGTCGCCGTCAGCGCGCCGAGGGCGAGCGAGTCGGAGGCGCAGACCACGGCCTCCACCTCCGTCCGGGCCGTCAACCGGCGCATGGCCTCGGCGCCGAAGGGCACGCCGTCCTCCGCGACCTCCTCGAGCGTCGCGAGCGTGGCGTCGTCCACCGCGCGCGCCTCCCGCATCGCCTCGAGCCAGCCGGCCCGGCGGTCGTCGCCGGTGCCCGACCCGGCCGGCCAGCCGAGGTAGCCGATCCGGCGCAGGCCCCGCGCGAGGAAGTGCTCGGTCGCCTCGCGCAATCCCGAGCGGCCGTCCACGTCCACCCAGAGGTGCAGCGGGTCGGTCATGTCGTCGATGCCCCAGGGCCGGCCGAAGGTGACGAAGGACTGGCCGTGCTCGATCAGCCACTCCGTGCGCGGGTCGCCGTGGAAGGTGGAGGTCAGCACGAAGGCGTCCACGTCCGCGCCGTCGGAGAGCCGGCGGAACTGCTCGATCTCGTCCTGCGGATCGTCCGCCGTGAAGAGCAGGACGCGCAGCCCCTTGCGGTCGGCCTGCTCGGTGAGGGCGTGCAGGAAGCGGTCGAGCACGCTGCCGGAGATGCCGTCGCGGGTCATCGGGTCGAGGCGGATGCCGATGGTGGAGCTCTTCTGCGTGCGCAGCCGGCGCGCGGAGGCGTGCGGCCGGTAGCCGAGCGAGCGGATGGCCTCCTCGACGCGCTCCCGGGTCTCGGGGCGCACGATCGCGGGGGTGTTCAGCACGTTGGAGACGGTCTGCCGCGAGACGCCCGCGGCGTCGGCGACGTCGCTGACCGTCGGCTGTGCGCCCATGCTTCTCCTTCCCCACGCGCTCCGGCCGGAGACGCTGTCTCAGACCTTACCGCTGCGCGTTCGAGCCGGGCCGCTGCCCCCGCTTGACACGTTCCGAAGGCCGTGAGTATGGTGACAGCGTCCCGGTTTGATCGTTCAAAATGCACTGTAGCATCACCGAATTTGATCGATCAAAGGGATGTCGTACCCCGGAACGAGACCACAGGAGGTCGGATGCGCGCAGAGCAGCGGGCCATCGCAGAGCGGCGGACCGACCCCAGCGCTCCGCGTTCGTCCTCCACAGGCCCGCGTCCATCGCGAACGATCCACGACTTCCGCACCCCCACCGCGTGAGCCCGTTCGTTCGGGCACACTCACACCAAGGAGAGAAACACATGCGCAGAATCACATCTCGCTGGCTCGCGGGCGGCGCCGTCGCCGCCGCGGCCGCACTGGCCCTCACCGCTTGCGGCTCCGGCTTCGGAGGAAGCGGCAGCGGCGGCAGCGACACCGGCAAGCTGACCTCGTCGAACAAGGCGCTTACCGTCATGATCGGCTCGTCCGGCGACGCCGAGACGGCCGCGGTCAAGTCGGCTGTCGGCGACTGGTCGAAGAGCTCCGGCACCAAGGCCAGCGTCGTCGCCGCCAGCGACCTCAACCAGCAGCTCGCGCAGGGCTTCGCGGCGAAGAAGCCGGCGGATGTGTTCTACCTCTCGACCGACGCGCTCGCCGGCTACGCCTCAAACGGCTCGCTGCTCGCGTACGGCGACCAGCTCGCCAACAAGAGCGACTTCTACCCGAGCCTGGTCAAGTCCTTCACCTACAACGGCAAGTTCTACTGCGCGCCGAAGGACTTCTCCACGCTTCAGCTCGTCATCAACAAGGACATGTGGAGCGCGGCCGGCCTCACCGACAGCGACATCCCGAAGACCTGGGACCAGCTCCAGGCCGTCGCCAAGAAGCTCACCGCCAACGGCCACGTCGGCCTCGGCATCTCGGGTGAGTACGCTCGCATCGGCTCCTTCATGGTCCAGGCGGGCGGCAACCTGATGAACGACGACAGCACCAAGGCGACCGCGAACAGCGACGCCAACGTCAAGGCGCTCGACTTCGTCAAGCAGATGCTCAACGCGGGCGACCTCAAGTACGCCAAGAACCTCGGCGCGGGCTGGGGCGGCGAGGCGTTCGGCAAAGGCCTGGCCGCGATGACCATCGAAGGCAACTGGATCACCGGCGCCATGAAGTCGGACTACCCGAACATCAAGTACCAGGTCGCCGAGCTCCCGGCCGGCCCGGCGGGCAAGGGCACCCTCCAGTTCACCAACTGCTGGGGCATCGCCGCCGACAGCCCCAACCAGGCCGCCGCGCTCAAGCTCGTCGAGAAGCTGACCAGCAAGGGCGACCAGCTCGCCTTCTCCCAGGCGTTCGGCCCGATGCCGTCGATCAAGTCCGCGGCGAGCGAGTGGAAGTCGGCCAACCCCGACCTCGTCCCCTTCCTCAACGCCGCTAGCTACGCCAAGGGCGTGCCGACCGCCAAGGGCGCGGCCGACGTCGTGACCGACCTCAACAGCAAGCTGGAGACGCTGGCCACGAGCGACCCGAAGACGATCCTCGACGCCACGCAGAAGAACCTCGAAGCGCTGAAGTAAGGATCGCAGCCACCATGTCGCAAGCCACGAGTCGGTCTCGCCGTTCCGGAATCCGGCGCGGCGAGGCCGCCTCGGGGTGGTTGTTCACCGCCCCGGTCATCCTGCTGCTCGGTGTGTTCCTCGTCATCCCGGTGCTCATGGCGCTGTGGGTCAGCTTCTCGGACTGGGGAGGGCGCGGCAGCCCCTTCTCGTCCGACGTGAACTTCGTCGGCCTCAAGAACTACTCGACGCTCCTGGCCGGCGGCGGGCTCGCCGAGCAAGACTTCGGCATGGCGCTGAAGAACAACGCCTGGTACGTCGTGCTGGTCGTCCCGATCCAGACCGCCGTAGCGCTCTTCCTCGCGGTGCTCGTCAACCGGGCCGTGCTCCGCGGGCGCGGCTTCTTCCGCACGGCCTTCTACTTCCCGTCGGTGACCAGCTCGGTGGCCATCACCGTGCTGTGGCTGTTCCTGTTCAGCACCTCCGGCGCGGTGAACAAAGTGCTCTCCTGGTTCGGCGTCAACGGACCGAACTGGTTCAACGACCCGAGCGGGATCATCCACAACTTCCTCGGCCTGTTCGGCGTGACCACCGGCCCCGACGCCCTCACCCAGAACACGCTGCTCGGCGTCTCGTGGTGGGACTGGCTGGGCGGCCCGTCCGTCGCGATGACGGCCTACATCATCATGGCCGTCTTCACCACGAGCGGCACGTTCATGCTGCTCTTCATCGCTGCCCTGCAGAACCTGGGCGGCGACATCACGGAAGCCGCCATGATGGACGGCGCCAACGGCTGGCAGCGGTTCTGGCGCATCACGCTCCCGCAGCTGCGGCCCACGCTGTTCACGGTCCTGACGCTCGGCCTGATCGGCTGCTGGCAGGTCTTCGACCAGATCTACACCGGCACCAAGGGCGCGCCGAGCAAGACCACCCTTACCCCGGCGTACCTCTCGTACCAGACCTCGTTCACGAATCAGGAGTGGGGCCAGGGCGCCGCGATCGCGTTCATCCTGTTCATCATCATCGTGCTGTTCACGATCTTCCAGCGCTGGGTGCTGCGCGAACGGAAGGTGTCCAAGCGGCGCATGCGGCCCTACGACGCGCTGGTGATCGCCGCCACCGCGCCGAGCAACTCGTCCGGCTCCGCCATGAAGGGAGGCCTGGGGTGACCGCCACAACCTCCACCACCGTCTCGCCCGTCGCCGCCTCGCCGGGCGCCTCCGCTTCGCCTCCGGTGCGCCGTCGCCGCCGCACCACGGGCAGCATCGCCGCCACGTCGGTCAGCTACGCGATCCTCGTCGTGCTCGCGGTGGTGTACATCATGCCGTTCCTCATCCAGGTGGCGACGTCGTTCAAGACCGACGCGGACGCGACGGCCAACCCGATATCGCTCATCCCCCAGGTGTGGACGACTGCCGCGTACACGAAGCTGTTCCTCAACTCCGACTTCCCGATCTGGTTCATGAACTCGGCCGTCGTCACCGTGTTCGTGACGCTCGGCCGCGTGTTCTTCGACTCGCTCGCGGGCTACGCCCTGGCGCGACTGCACTTCCGCGGGCGCGGGTTCGTCTTCGCCGCGCTGGTCGCGGTGATGTCGGTGCCGATGGTCGTGCTGCTCATCCCGAAGTTCCTCGTGATCAACCAGCTCGGGATGTACGACTCGTACACCGGCATGATCCTGCCGCTGCTGACCGACGCCGCCGGCGTCTTCATCATGAAGGGCTTCTTCGAGTCCATCCCCGCCAGTGTCGAGGAGCAGGCGCGCATCGACGGCGCCGGCACGTTCAGGGTGTTCTGGTCGATCGTGCTGCCGATGGCGCGGCCGGCGCTCATCACGATCATCATCCTGTCCTTCCAGGGATCCTGGAACGAGCTCGCGCACTTCATCATCTCGACGCAGGACCCGGCGCTCACCACCCTGACGAAGGGCGTCGCGGGGCTGGCGAGCGGGCAGCTCAGCCAGGGCAGCCAGTACCCGATCAAGCTCGCGGCCGCGGCCATCATGACCATCCCGGTCGCCGTGCTGTTCTTCGTCTTCCAGCGCCGGATCATGAACTCCAGCGACGGAGCGGTGAAGGAGTGACCGCCGCCGCACCGACCATTCTGGCCACCTGCGGAGGGCTGGTCGCCGGAGACTGGACCGACTCACGCTACGGCCCCCTCCTCCAGCACGCGATCGAGCTGGCCCAGATCGTCGGCCGCACGCCGCGTGTGACGCACATCAACACGGCCGGCGGCGACCAGCGGCACGTCGAAGGCAGCGAGCTGGAGGCCGCGCGCGCGGCCGGTGTCGACGCGTCGCACGTGCGGTTCTTCCCGCACCCGAACATCCCGGACCTGCGTGAGCACATCCTCGCCCAGGATGTCGTGTGGGTAAGCGGAGGAAGCCTGCTCAACCTGCTGGCCGTCTGGCGCGCGCACGGGCTGGACGAGATCCTTCGGGAGGCCTGGCGGCGCGGCGTCGTGCTCGCCGGCGGCTCGGCGGGAGCGCTGTGCTGGCACGAGGGCGGCACGACGGCCTCCCGCGGTCCGGACATCTCCGCGCTCCCCGACGGTCTCGGCCTGGTGCCGGGATCGCTCGCCGTGCACTACGACTCCGACCCGCGCCGCCGACCGGCGCATCACGCCGCGGTCGCCTCCGGAGAGCTGCCCGACGGTTACGCGCTCGAGGAGGGCACCGGGCTGGTCTACCAGGGCTCGACGCTTGTGGATGTCGTGTCGGAGCGCGAGGACGCGGCAGTGTGGCGGGTCGGGCGTACAGAGGTCGACGGACGCGCGGTCGTGCGTGAGACCCGGGTCGAGCCGCGGGTGCTGCCGGCGCTGGGCGCGGGCTCCGGTCGTGCTCAGGGCAGCGCCACCGCCGGAGTCGCTGCCATCCCACCCGCGCCCAGCCCTCCGGCACCCTCCGCCACTCCCACTTCCCCCACCCCCACACCATCCACGATCGAGGAGGCGCGAACGCCACGATGACCCAGCCGCTCCAACCCTTGCTGCACGACAGCGTCGTGGTGCTCACCGCGCCCAGCCAAGCCTGGTCCGCCGCGGACGGCACCGTCGACGGCGGCGGGATCCACGGGTTCTACCACTCGGACCTCCGGGTGCTCGACCGCATCCTCCTGACCGTCGGCGGCGACGTGCCCGAGCACATCGCCACGGCCGGCCCTGACGCGGCGAGCGCCGTCTTCACCTCGCTCGCCCGCCGGATGGACGATGCCACGGCCGACCCCCGCGTCCGGCTGGACCGCACGCGCACGGTCGTGGCGGGGAGCCTGCGCGAGCGGATCGTCCTCCGCAACGCCCTCAGCACCCCGATCACCACGACCGTCGAGGTCTCCGTGCGAGGCGACTTCACGCCGATGCAGACCATCAAGGCGGGGCTGACGGGCGCCGAGCACGCGGTGTCGACCGAGCGGGCGGACGGCGAGACGCCGACCGGCGCGGCTGCGTCTCCTGCGGCTGCGACTCCTGCGGCTGGGTCTCCTGCGGCTGGGTCTCCTGCGGGGGGACCCGGCGCGGCCGACGATCGGTCGCACGCGGGCGTCGTCTTCCGTTCGGGACCCGTCACCGCGCGCCTGACCGCACCCGGCGCGCGCGTCTCGCTCGCCGGACAGGACGCCGCTCTCACCTGGGACGTCGAGGTGCCGCCCCACGGCGACGTCACCCTCGGCTGGACCATCGACGTCGACGACCCCACCGCCGTCGTCGCGGGCGCCGCGCCGTCGGCCGACTGGGCCGCGTTCCGCGCGGACACCGGCGACTCCCGGCTCGCGTCCTGGCTCGACCGGGCGCTCGCCGACCTCCAGTCGCTGCGCATGTCCACCACCGCGCGCCCGGACGACACCTTCCTCGCCGCCGGCGCCCCCTGGTTCTTCACCCTGTTCGGCCGCGACTCGCTCTGGGCCGCACGCCTGCTGCTGCCGCTCGGCACCGACATCGCCGCCTCGACCCTGCGCGTCCTCGCGCACTTCCAGGGCACCGAGACCGTCGCGGACACCGCCGAACAGCCCGGCAAGATCATGCACGAACTGCGTCCGTCCGCGCTCACCATCCCGGGTGAGGGGGTCGTGCTGCCGCCGCTCTACTACGGCACCGTCGACGCGACGGCGCTCTGGATCGGCCTTCTCCACGACGCGTGGAAGTGGGGGATGGCCGAGGACGAGGTGCGCGAGCTGCTCCCCGCGATGCAGGCGGCGCTCGCCTGGATGCGCGACCACGGCGACAGCGACGGCGACGGCTTCCTCGAGTACGTGGACACCACCGGCCACGGCCTCGCCAACCAGGGCTGGAAGGACTCCGGCGACTCCATCCAGTGGAAGGACGGCACGCTCGCGGACGGCCCGATCGCGCTCTGCGAGGTGCAGGGCTACGCCTACGAGGCCGCGGTCGGCGGCGCCGAGCTGCTCGACGCCTTCGGCCTGGACGGCGCGGACGAGTGGCGCGAGTGGGCCGCGCAGCTCAAGGCCCGCTTCGCCGAGGCGTTCTGGATCGACGACCCGGCCGGCGCCTACCCTGCCGTCGCGCTGGACGCCGCCAAGCGGAAAGTCGACACGGTCACCAGCAACATCGGCCACCTGCTGGGCACAGGGATCCTCACCCCCGAGCAGTCGGCCCTGATCGCGCGCCGGCTGGCGTCGCCGGAACTGTCGTCCGGCTACGGCCTGCGCACCATGTCCACGGACTCGGGCGGCTACTGGCCGCTCAGCTATCACGGCGGTTCGGTATGGGCGCACGACACCGCTATCGCGATCGTGGGCCTGTCGCGCGACGGCCACGCCGCGGAGGCCGACCTGCTCGCCGACGGCCTGCTCGCCGCGGCGGACGGCTTCGGCTACCGGATGCCCGAACTGCACTCCGGCGACTCGGCCGAGCAGACCAGCGCGCCGATCCCCTACCCGGCCGCCTGCCGTCCGCAGGCCTGGTCGGCGGCCGCAGCGGTCGCGGTCCTCTCGGCAAGGCTCGGCCTCCGCGCCGACGCCCAGGCCGGCTCGCTGGACGTGCGCCCGACCCCCGGCGCCGGCAGCATCCGCGTGCGCGGCCTCCGCTTCGCGGGCGCGCCCCGCGACCTGGAGGTCTAGCCGCGCGTTTCGTGCCGAATGTCGCCTCCCGCCCAGCGAAAGTCGACATTCGGCACGAATCCCGCCCTCGCGCGCTCGGCAAGCGATCCCCACATTCGGCACGAATCGCGGCTTTCGCGCGCGCAAACTCGACATTCGGCACCAATGTCGGCGCGGCAGGTCACGCGGGGCAGACCCCCACATTCGGCACGAATCGCGGCTTTTCGCGCGCGCAGAGTCGACATTCGGCACGAATGTCGGAGCGGGCGGAGAGGGGGGCGCTAGATCTGGGCCATGATTTGGCGGGCGATGACGCGGCCGGCGCGGTTCGCGCCGATCGTGCTCGCCTGGGGGCCGTAGCCGGCGAGGAAGATCCGCGAGTCCTGCCACGCCGCGCCGGACGCCACCGTCAGGCCGCCGGCCTTCTCGCGCAGCTTCAGCGGCGCGAGGTGCCGCAGTTCGGGGCGGAAACCGGTCGCCCAGATGATCGTGTCCGCCTTCGTCTTCGAGCCGTCCGCCCAGACGACACCGTCCGGCTCGATGCGGGTGAACATCTCGCGCTCCACGAGCAGCCCGCGGTCGATCCCGGCCGCCACGCGACGCGTGCGCGGGACGCCCGTCCCGCTCACGATGCTGGGGAGCGCCTGTCCGGCGCGGGCCGCCGCGTCCTGCGCCGAGACCGCCGCCACGCCGCCCTCGATCGTCAGCTCCGACTCGTTTCGGAAGTCCACCGGACGGCGGGTCGCCCAGGTCAGGCTCTCGGCGATCCCCTCCAGCTCCAGCAGGAAGCCGATCGCGCTCGTGCCGCCGCCGACTACCACGACCGACTGCCCGGCGAGCTCCTCCGCCGACACGTACGACGACGTGTGCAGGTGGCGGCCGGCGAAGTCGTTCATCCCCGGATACCACGGGATGAACGGCGCGCCCCAGGTGCCAGACGCGTTCACGACCACCCGGGTGCGCGTCTCGCCGCGGTCGTGCGCGACGACGAGGTCGGCGCCGCGGTCGAACACCCGCGAGACGGTCACCGGCCGCTGCACCTCGAGTCCATAGTGCTCCTCGTAGCGGCGGTAGTAGCCCGCGACGATGTCCTTCGCCGGGAGGGCGCGGTCGGCCGTCTCGAAACTGAGACCCAGCTCCGCCATTCCCGGGAGGTCGTTCACGTGATGGGCGCTGCCGAGACGCAGCGCGTCCCACCGGTGCTGCCAGGCTCCGCCGGTGCCGGGGCCGCGGTCCAGGATCACGAAATCCTGGCCGGGGACCAGCTCGAACCGGCGCAGGTAGTACGCGACCGCCAGCCCTGCCTGCCCGGCGCCGACGATCACCACCTGGGTGTCGGTCATGCCACTGATCACGCGCTCATTCCATCATCCGACGCTGTGCGGGAACTCGGGGTCCCTGGGGGCCACCATGCTAAACTCGATGCTAGTTTTCACTGTTTCTGTTGGATCCCCGGGTGCCATTCCCCGGGCAGGATCAAAAGGGGGTCACGCATGGGGCGCGGCCGTCAAAAGGCAAAGCACACCAAGATCGCACGTCAGTTGAAGTCGTTCAGCCCGAACGTCAACTACGATGCCCTCGAGCGTGAGCTCACCGGACATTCCCACCACGACGACGAGCACCAGTACGACGCGTGGGCCGACTACGACCCGGATGGCGACGACGATACCTCAGGGTACGACGACGCCGAAGAGGACGAGTACGAGGACAGCGAGTCCGAGACGCCGAAGCGCGCCTGAGCGCGCGCACGTCATCTCCGCGATCACCCGAGCGGCGATCACCCGGCCCGCGATCACCCGAGCGGGCGGCGTGGAACCACGCTGACGGGCCGTCGGCCGCGCGTGCGCGCCCGAGCGCTCACAACCAGCCCTGCCGCGTCGCGATCGCGACCGCTTCGGAGCGGTTCCGCGCGCCGGTCTTGCCGATCGCGCTCGACAGGTGGTTGCGCACGGTCCCGCCGCTGAGGTGGAGGCGGCGCGCGATATCGGTGATCGTCCCACCCTGGGACGCCACCGCGAGTACCTCGGCCTCCCGCACGGTCAGCGGTGACGCTCCGGACGCCAGCGACTCCGCGGCCAGCGCGGGGTCGACGACGCGCAGCCCGGAGGCGACGCGGCGGACGGCGTCGGCCAGCCGGCCGGAGGGCGTGTCCTTCACGATGAACCCGGCGGCGCCGGCCTCCATCGCCCGGCGCAGGTAACCGGGGCGCCCGAACGTGGTCACGATCAGCGACCGGCACGACGGGAGGTCGCGCGCGAGCTGCGCGGCCACCTGGATGCCGTCGAGGCCCGGCATCTCCACGTCGAGGAGGGCGACGTCGGCGGAGGAGGCCCGCGCCGCGTCGAGGACCTCGTCGCCACGGCCGACCTGCGCCACGACCTCGAGGTCGGTCTCGAGTTCGAGGAGGGCGGCGAGCGCGCCACGGACGAGCGCCTGGTCGTCGGCGAGGAGGAGCCGGATGGTCATGCCACCCTCCGCACCGTCAGCAACGTCCCGCCACGCGGCCCGGCCTCCACCGTCACCGCCGCCCCGAACTCCCGCGCCCGGTCGGTCAGCCCCATGATCCCGGAGCCGCGCACGACCTCGCGCCGCTCCGCGCCGAACGGGGCCGGCCCGCGGCCGTCGTCCTCGATCCGCAGCGCGTCCGGCTCCACCGTGACCCAGCAGTTGCGGGAGCCGGAGTGCCGGATCACGTTCGTCACGCCCTCCCGCAGCACCCAGCCGAACAGCTCGCGCAGCTCCGGCGCCACGTCCTCGCCGTTGCGCGGCAGGTGCGCCTGGATGTCCGCGGCCGCGAGACCGGCCTGGGCCGCCGCGAGCTCCGTCGACAGGCTCATCTCCCGATAGCCGGCGACCGCGGCGCGCAGGTCGGCGAGGGCGGAGCGGGTGAGACGCTCGATGTCGGCGAGCTCGTCCTCCGCGCGGCGCGGGTCGACGGGGATGAGGCGGCGCGCGAGCTCCGACTTCACCGTCACCACGGTCAGCGAGTGGCCGAGGACGTCGTGCATGTCGCGCGAGAACCGGGCGCGCTCCTCCACCACAGCCAGGCGGGCGATCTCGCCCTGCGCGTTCCGCAGCCGGCGGAGCGTGTCGATCTGGCGGGCGAAGGCGCTCATCATGGTCCCGATCGAGACCGTGATCAGGGCGATGAACCAGGCGTCCGCGAAGGTGCCGGTCAGCAGGAAGACGATGACCTGCACGGCACCGAGCGCGCCGATGATCGTGTTCGCCAGCCACGTGCGCGCGATCGACATCCCGGCGACGCACGCCACGTAGACCCAGGTCCAGAGCGCGTCGAGGCCGATGAACGGGATCAGGGTCAGCGTCAGCGCGAAGTACGCCAGCACGCCGATCAGGCGCGTGCGCTCGCTCTCCCACCACAGGATCGGCGGGAGGGCGAGGAAGCCCACGTACACCAGGGTGAGCAGGCCGGTCGAGACGAGCTTGACGGTCAGGGTGGAGGGCGAGGTCCACAGGCCGACCAGCACGGAGATCTGGTACAGCAGACCGATGAACGCTCCCGGATACCAGCGGTAGGCGGACCGGTGCGTCAGCCGCGCCCGCACCCCGGTGGGCCGGTACTCCTCGACGTCGCTGCTGAACACGTCCCTACCCTAGCCAGCCGTCGTCCCGTCGCCCGTCGCCCGCCGCTCAGCCCCGTGCCGCGTCGCGCCGGTAGCGCCACACGATCAGCGCGCCGAGGGCGAGCGTCCAGGCGGCGAGGACGAGGGCGGGCGTCAGGGCGTCGCCGCTCTGCAGCGCACCGAGCTGCCCGACCCGGTTCAACCAGTACGACGGGACGGCCTGCGCGACGTTCGCGACCCAGGCGGGGAAGATCTGCAGCGGGATCCACAGACCGCCGAGCACCGCCATCCCCATGAACACGGCCATGAACAGCGGCTGGGCGAACTCCGGCTTGGCGAACTGCCCGACCAGGATGCCGAGGAGCGCGAACGGCACGACGCCGGCCCAGATCGCCAGGCAGGCGAGCATCCAGCTCAGGGCGGGAAGGTCCGGGTGGTAGAGGGAGATCGACACGGCGACGATGACGACGATGCTGAGCAGCGCGAGCGCCAGGGCGGCGACCAGCTTGGACACCAGGTAGCCGGTGCCGCTGAGCGGGGTGACCCGGAGCTGACGGTTCCAGCCGAGCGAGCGCTCGGTGACGATGGTGAAGGCCTGCGACAGGGCCGCCATCATGCCGCCGTACGCGGACACCTGGATGGTCGTGACGACGATCCACGGGAGGTGGGTGACGGCGTCCACCTGGCCGCGGCCGCCGAACGTGCCGCCGAAGGCCAGCAGCATGACGAGCGGGACGGCGAGGGTGAAGATCATGGCGCGCATGTTCTTGAGCTGGCGCAGGGACTCGCGGCCCAGGTAGGCGATGCTCATCGGAGTGCTCCTTCGGGGTGGGTGGGCGCGGGGTCGGTGGGCGTGGGGTCGGCGGGGAGGGAGGGCGACGACTCGGTGAGGGCGAGGAAGGCGTCGTCCATCGTGTGCGCGGTGACCTCGATGTCGCGGAGGTCGTCGTGCGCGGCGAGGAGGGCGCGCAGGGTGATGTCGGAGTCGTCGCTGACGATCGTGAGGCGCCCATTGCGCTGGTCGACGGACCGGACGCCGGGGAGGGCGCCGAGCTCCGCCGCGACCTCCGGGGTCCACGCGAAGCCGGCGGTGGCGGCGATCCTCCGGCCGGACACGACCGCCTTCACCCCCGCCGGCGTGCCGTCGGCGACCACGCGGCCGCGGGCGAGCATGACGATCCGGTCGGCGTAGGCGTCGGCCTCGTCCAGATAGTGCGTCGCGAAGACGACGGTGCGGCCCCGGTCGGTGAACTCCCGCATCGAGAGCCAGAACGTGCGCCGGGCCTCCACGTCCATCGCGGCGGTCGGCTCGTCCAGAAAGAGCAGGTAGGGGTTCGACACGACGGCGACCGCGAACCGCGCGCGCTGCATCTGGCCGCCGGACAGCTTGGAGACGCGCTGCTTGGCGATCTCGGTGCAGCGGGCTCGCTCGAGGGCTTCGGCGACGCTGAGCGGATGCGTGTGCGCCGAGGCGACGAGGGCGACCGACTCCGCGACCGTGAGGGTGGGGAGCAGTGCGCCGCCCTGCAGCATCGCGCCGACCCTCCCCTGCCGGATCGCGGTGCGCGGGTCGCCGCCGAACAGCTCGACGGTGCCCGCGGTCGGGCGCGCGAGGCCGAGCGCGAGGTCGATGGTGGTGGACTTGCCTGCGCCGTTGGGGCCGAGGAGGGCGATGACCTCCCCAGCCCGCACGGTGAGGTCGACGCCGTCGACGGCGGTGAGCGACCCGAAGGTCTTGCGGAGGCCGCTGAGGCGGATGGCTGGTGAGGTGTTCACCGTCTCAGAGTGCCGGGCGCGCGGCGCCGCCCCGCAGGGAGTGCGTCAGTGATTCGGCGTGACGTTTGTCATGGTCGTGTCAGAGCAGCGCGTCGCGCTGGCGCACGGACCGGAACAGGCCGATGACGCCGGCCACGCCTCCGACCGTGATCAGGGCGGCCCCGAGGAGGAGCAGGAGGTCTTGGCCGACCGGCGCGGTCGCGACAGCGGTGTGGGCGGTCGGATCGCCCTGAGGGAGGGCGGAGGCCGCGGCAGCCGCGCCTCCCCCTCCGGCGCTCCCCGCCGCGACCGACGCGGGGGCCGCGGCCGGGACCGCCGGCAACGACACCATCGCAACGGCGCTGCCGACGTCCGCCGTCGCGCGCTGCAGGACGACGAAGAACACTGAGGCCGGCGAGCCGGGCGCGCGGGCGGGCAGGCTCACCGTCGTGGTCGCGGCGAGCTGGCCGGCGGCGAGGGCGAGCGTCCCGGACGCGGCGATGTAGTCGGCTCCGACGTGAGCAGTGCCGTCGACCGTCGCGAAGTCCACTGTGACCGGCTCGGAGGCGGCCGTGCGCGTGACGTGGACGCTGACGGAGGTGCTGCCCGTGACGACGCTGTCGGCCGCGACGGTGAGGGGACCGGACGCCGCCGTGACGGTGAGCGGCCCGGTGGCCGTCGCTGGGCGCAGGGTGGAGCCGCTCGCGGGGGTGTACGTGGCAGTGATCGTGTGCGAGCCGGCCAGCACGGGCAGGTCGGCGCGCGCGACTCCGCCCGCGCCGACCGCCACGGTCGTGGAGGCTCCGCCGTCGACGGCGAAGGCTACGGTCCCGGCCTCGGGCGGGCCGAGCAGGAACCGGGTGACGGTCGCGGACACCGCGACGGCGCCGGAGGCGGCGGTGGCCGGCGCGCTGAGCACCAGCGCGGTGGCGTCGGTGCACGCGGGCGCGGTCGCGTCGACGGCGATCGACCGGCCGCCCAGCGTCCAGGTCAGCGACGGCTCGGCCGCGGCATCCACCGTCAGCAGCCAGGCGCCGTGGTGCTCGCCCGGCTGGAAGGTCGACGGCTGCCCGCGGTCCACGGCCCCGGGCGACAGGTCGTCGCCGCCGGAGCCGGGGGTCACGGTGACCGGAGCGGAAGCCGCGGAGCGGTAGCCGAGGACGACGGTGCGGGAGGTGACGGCGCCGAGCGGGGCGTCCTGCACGCAGTCGACGAGCGGCGTGAGGGCGTCGGACGCGGCCGTGGAGGTGGGGATCGGCGTCGGGGTCGGCGTCGGAGTGCTCGCCAGCGCCGGCGCCCCTGCGAGCACGACGGCGACGAGCGCCGCCCCGAGCGCGCACGCCAAGCGGAGGCGGGCGCGGGGGGTCACACTGGCCACCCTAGCGGGAGGCCGCGAACGTCCGCGCCTCCACGAACGGGTCACGTCGCGCGGCGTCGCGAACGGAGGAGATCACCCGCCTGGAGGCCCCGGATCGCAGTGAACGGAGGAGATGGGCGGGTCCGGAGGGGCGATGTCCTCCGTTGGCGGCGCCCAGGTGCGGCGGGCTCAGGCCGCGTACGCCCCCACCAGCCGCACCGCGCCGCCGTCGACGCCCTTCGCGCCCTGCTCGAACCCGGTCAGGTCGCGCCCGGCCGTCGACACCGTACCAGCCGGCCAGGTCGGGATCCCGTCCGCCGTGATCGCGGCCGCGATCGCGTCAGCGGCCTCCGGCGCCACGACGGCGAACATCCCGATGCCGAGGTTCCAGGTGCCCTCCGACGACTCCAGGGTGCTGCCGGCGAGATCGCTCAGCACGCGGAACACCGGGCTCGGCGACCACGTGGAGCGGTCGACCTCCACCCACGAGCCGACCGGGAGCACGCGCGCCAGGTTCGCGGCGATCCCGCCGCCGGTCACGTGGCTGAGCGAGTGGACGGCGCCCGCGAACGCCGGGGTCCCGAGCACGCGCAGCAGCGGCGAGGTGTAGAGGCGAGTCGGCTCCAGCAGCGCCTCGCCCACGGTGCCGCCGAACTCGTCCAGACGGTCGGTGAAGGCGACGCCGCGCTGCGCGAGGATGTGCCGCACGAGCGAGAAGCCGTTCGAGTGGATGCCGGACGACGCCAGCGCCAGCACGACGTCGCCGTCGCGGACGCGCTCGGCGCCCAGGAGCTCGTCGGCCTCCACGGCGCCGACAGCGGCGCCGGCGACGTCGTAGTCGTCCGGGCCGAGCAGGCCGGGGTGCTCGGCGGTCTCGCCGCCGACCAGCGCCGTACCGGTCTCCTCGCAGGCGCGGGCGATCCCGGCGACGATCGCCGCGATCCGCTCGGGGACGACCTTGCCGCAGGCGATGTAGTCGGTCATGAACAGTGGGCGCGCGCCGACCACGACGATGTCGTCCACGACCATGCCGACCAGGTCCTGGCCGATCGTGTCGTGCTTGTCGAGCGCCTGCGCGATCGCGACCTTGGTGCCGACGCCGTCAGTGGAGGTCGCGAGCAGCGGGCGGCGGAAGGCCTTCAGCGCCGACACGTCGAACATGCCCGCGAAGCCGCCGACCCCGCCCAGCACCTGCGGACCCTGGGTGCGTGCGACGGCGGCCTTCATCAGCTCGACGGCGCGGTCGCCGGCGGCGGTGTCGACGCCGGCGGCGGCATAGGAGGAGGATGCGGATGGCTCAGTCACTGCTCCATGCTATCCGCGCACCTCACCCCCCGCCGACGCCATCCGTTCCGGAGTTGCGCACGCAACACGCCGGGGCGGAACGTGCAAAACTCCGGAACGGATGGTGGGAGGGCGCGCTACTCCTGGCGGCCGGGGTCGCCGTAGGCGATGAGTCGCTCGTACTCCGAGTCGGGACCGGGCTCGCAGCCGTCGCTCGTCGCGTCGGCGCCGGTATCGGTGGCCGCGACAGTTGCGGCGCGCTCGGCGGCCGCCTCCGCGGCGTCGTCGCCCGGGCGCTCCAGGAGGTTCTTGCCGAGGTGGTGCGCGTCGGGCAGCTCGATCGGGTAGACGCCGGTGAAGCACGCGGTGCAGAGGCGCTCGCGCGGCTGGTCGGTCGCGGCGATCATGCCGTCCTCCGACAGGTAGCCGAGCGAGTCGGCGCCGATCGACTGGCGCACCTCGTCCACGCCGAGGCCGGTCGCGATCAGCTCGGCGCGGGAGGCGAAGTCGATGCCGTAGAAGCACGGCCAGGTGATAGGCGGGCTGGAGATGCGGACGTGCACCTCGGCCGCTCCGGCCTCCCGCAGCATCGAGACGAGAGCGCGTTGGGTGTTGCCGCGCACGATCGAGTCGTCGACCACCACGAGGCGCTTGCCCTTGATGACCTCCTTGAGCGGGTTCAGCTTGAGCTTGATGCCGCGCTGGCGGATGGTCTGCGACGGCTGGATGAAGGTGCGGCCGACGTAGGAGTTCTTGACCAGCCCCTGGCCGAACGGGATGCCGGACGCCTGCGCGTAGCCGATCGCCGCCGGGGTGCCGGACTCGGGCGTCGGGATGACCAGGTCGGCCTCCACCTCGTGCTCGCGCGCGAGCTGGCGGCCCATCTCGACCCGGGCCTCGTAGACGCCGCGGCCGGCGATGGTGGTGTCCGGCCGGGCCAGGTAGACGTACTCGAAGACGCAGCCGGCGCGCTTCTCGGCGGCGAACCGCTGCGTGCGCAGGCCGTTCTCGTCGATCGCGATCAGCTCGCCCGGCTCCACCTCGCGCACGAAGCTCGCGCCGACGATGTCGAGCGCCGCGGTCTCGGAGGCGACCACCCAGCCGCGCTCCAGGCGGCCGAGCACCAGCGGGCGGACGCCCTGCGGGTCTCGTGCGGCATACAGGGTGTGCTCGTCCATGAAGACCAGGCAGAAGGCGCCGCGCAGCCGGGGCAGGACCTCCAGCGCCGTCGCCTCCAGCGTGTGGTCGAGGTCGCCGGTGAGCAGCGCGGTGACCACCGCGGTGTCGGTCGTGTTGCCGCGGGACAGCTCGCCGTCCAGTTGCGGGTAGCGGTCGTGAACGAGCTGCATCAGCTCGGCGGTGTTGGTCAGGTTGCCGTTGTGGCCCAGCGCGACGGTGCCGCTGGAGGTGCGGCCGAGGGTCGGCTGCGCATTCTGCCAGCTGGACGCCCCGGTGGTGGAGTAGCGCGTGTGGCCGACGGCGATGTGGCCGGTCAGCGAGTTGAGCGCGTTCTCGTTGAAGACCTGGGAGACCAGGCCCATGTCCTTGTAGATGAGGATCTTGCTGCCGTCGCTCGTCGCGATGCCCGCGGACTCCTGCCCGCGGTGCTGCAGGGCGTAGAGGCCGAAGTAGCTGAGCTTCGCGACCTCCTCGCCGGGCGCCCACACTCCGAAGACGCCGCAGGCGTCCTGCGGCCCCTTCTCACCGGGCAGAAGATCATGACTCAGACGACCGTCGCCTCCGGCCACAGCGGGCCCCTTTCTCGAGGAATGTCGGGATGTTCAGCTGTCGTCGGACGGGCGGGAGCCGTTGCCCCGCGGGTCGTCCGACTCGGGACCCGGCTCCGCGCCGCGCTCGGTGTCGAGCTCGGCGCCGGTGTCGGGAAGGCGCACGTCGATTCTATCCGCCTGCACGGTGCGGGCACGGCGGGTCACGGCCCGGTCGATCAGGAGGGCGACCAGCGCGCCGACGGCGACGCCGATCGTGGCGCAGATCGCCAGCAGGAAGCCGAAGACCTGGCCGCGGTCGTAGGTGGGGTTCGCCGGGAAGGCGAAGGTGAGGATGAGCGCGATGACGCCGAAGACGATGGCGCCGGTGAGCATGAACCGGAAGTAGCGCGGCGAGCGGTGCACGCGCACCTCGGCCGCGGTGACGGTGGCGTCCACCTCGGGGTCGGGCTGCGCAGAGGCACCGGTCTCCGGCTGCCCGGGTGCGGCGGTGTCGGCGACGCGCGCCTCTTCGGGCACGGCGGACTCCTCCGGGTTCGAGCTCATGCCTCCATTCTCTCGTACCGCACCTGAGCGGACGCCCACTGCGAGAGGGCTCCCGGCACGCTCAGTAGCGGAGCGGGAGGAGGCCGTCAAGGGTCGCGCGCTGACCCGACGCGTGGACCGAGCCGGAGGCGAGACCGTCCTCCCAGGAGAGGCTGCCGGAGGCCAGCGCCAGCCAGGTCGCGGCGTCGGTCTCGATCACGTTCGGCGGCGTGCCGCGGGTGTGCCGCGGGCCGGGGATGCACTGCACGGCGCCGAACGGCGGCACCCGCACCTCCACGGTGTTGCCCGGGGCGCGCTCGGCCAGGAGCTGCAGGAGGTAGCGCACGGCGGTCGCGGTGGTGTTGCGGTCGGCGCCCTCCGCGAGCGCGCCGCGGACCGCCGCGCCGCCGACCTCGTCGGTGATCTTCGCTCTGGCCATGCGTCCATCCTCGCACCGAGCCGTCACAGGTCGGACGGCCGGGTCCGCGCCCTCTAGCATGGGTCGCGTGAAGATTCTGGTCCTCGGTTCCGGTGCCCGCGAGCACGCCATCATCACCGCGCTCCTGGCCGAGGAGGCCGGGCACGCGATCGTCGCGGCCCCGGGCAACGCCGGGATCGCGGCGGACGTCCCGGTCGAGCCCGGCCTCGACCCGCTGGACGGCGCCGCGGTCGCCGAGTACGCGATCGAGAACGGCATCGAGCTCGTCGTGATCGGACCGGAGGCTCCGCTCGTCGCCGGCGTCGCCGACCCGCTGCGCACCCGTGGCATCCCGGTGTTCGGCCCGGGCCGCGCCGCCGCCCAGCTGGAGGGCTCCAAGACCTTCGCCAAGCGGATCATGGAGGAGGCCGGCGTCCCGACCGGCCGCGCCGCCCGCGCGAGCACCCTCGCGGACGCCGAGCGCGCGCTCGACGAGTTCGGCGCGCCGTACGTCGTGAAGGCCGACGGCCTCGCCGCGGGCAAGGGCGTCATCGTGACCTCCGACCGCGCCGCCGCCGTCGAGCACGCGCGCCACTACCTGACGCAGGGCGGCGTGCTGATCGAGGAGTTCCTGGACGGGGAGGAAGTGTCGCTGTTCCTGATCAGCGACGGCCACACCGTTCTGCCGCTGAGCCCGGCGCAGGACTACAAGCGCCTCCTCGACGGCGACGCCGGCCCGAACACCGGCGGAATGGGCGCTTACTCGCCGCTGCCCTGGCTGCCGGAGAACTTCGTGGACGAGGTGATCGACACCATCGCCCTCCCGACCGTGCGGCAGCTGGCCTCCGAGCAGACTCCGTTCATCGGCCTCCTCTACTGCGGGCTCATCGTGACGGCCAAGGGCATCCGCGTCATCGAGTTCAACGCGCGCTTCGGCGACCCGGAGACCCAGGTCGTGCTGCCCCGGCTGCTGACGCCGCTGTCGTCGCTGCTCTACGCGGCGGCCACGGGCGAGCTGTCCGGGATGCCGCGCCCCGAGTTCGCGTTCGACACCGCGGTGACCGTCGTGCTCGCCAGCGAGGGCTACCCGGAGGCGCCGCAGACCGGCCGCCCGATCACCGGGCTGGCCGAGGCCGCGCAGGTCCCGGAGGTGACGATCGCGCACGCCGCGACCGCCCTCGACAGCGACACCGGCGCGTTGCTCGCGACCGGTGGCCGCGTGCTCTCCGTCGTCGCCCGCGGCACGAGCTTCGACGAGGCCCGCGAGCGCGCGTACGACGCGGTCGCCCGCATCCACCTCCCCGGCGCCCAGTACCGCACCGACATCGCCGCCCGCGTCGCCCGCTCCTGACACCCCACCTGGCGCCGCCCAACCGCCGAGTACGCGAATAATCGGTCAGAAACCGCCGAGTACGCAGACAATCTGCGTACTCGGCGGTTTGCTAGCCGAGGAGGCGGGTGAGGAAGGGGTTGCGGAAGCGGGACTCGGGGTCGAGGGACTCGGCGAGGGCGCGGAAGTCGTCGAGGCGCGGGTAGAGCGACGGGACGACACCGTCGACGTCGAGGTAGAGCTTGCCCCAGTGCGGGCGCGCGCCGAGCGGAAGCAGCGCGGCCTCCAGTGCCGGGAGCACGGCCTCGACGCCCGCCTGGTCGCGGAACCAGGTGAAGTGGAGGCCGACCGCGTCCGTGCCGTAGGCGCTCGACAGCCACAGGTCGTCGGCGGCGACCGTGCGGATCTCGCTGATCTGCAGCAACGGCGCGATGACGGGGGCGAGCTCCCGGACCGCCTGGATGGCCTCCACCGCCCGGGCCCGCGGCACCAGGTACTCGGACTGGATCTCCTCGCCGTTCGACGGCGTGAACTCGAAGCGGAAGTGCGCGAGGCGCTCGCTCCAGGGGCCGACCACGCCGAGCTGCTCGGTCGTGTTGCGGACGTCCATCGCCGCGATCATGTGCCGCGCCTCGGTGAGCGCCGGCGCGCCGAAGAAGTCGTCGGCGATCGCCGTCGCGGCGCCGTCCAGCTCCTTCAGCCAGGCGAGCGAGACGGTGTCCTCGTCCCAGGTCGTGAAGAGCGAGACGCTGTACGCCGCCGAGGTGACCTCGTCGAAGCGGCCGGTCACGGCCTCCCACGGGACGCCGCCGAACAACCGCTGCCGCGCGTCGAAGGTCGGCCGGATGTCGAGCACGACCTCGGTCACGACGCCGAGGGCGCCCAGCGAGACCGCCGCGCCCTCGAATCCGGCGTCGCCACGGGCGATGTCCACGAGCTCGCCCGAGCCGGTGAGGATGCGCAGCCCCGCGACCGCTGTCGAGAGGTTGCCGTTGCGGTCGCCCGAGCCGTGCGTCGCGGTCGCGATCGCGCCGGCGACCGAGATGTGCGGCAGCGACGCGAGGTTGTGCAGCGCCCAGCCGGCCGCCTGGAGCTCACGGGCCAGGTCTCCGTAGCGCACGCCGCCGCCCACCGTCACCGTGCGCGCGTCCGGGTCGATGCGGATGTCCGCCGGGAGGCCGGACGTGCTGATGAGGAGTCCGTCCGTGTCGGCCAGGTCGTTGAAGGAGTGCCTGCTGCCGAGCGCGCGCACGGAGGTGGCGCCCGTCACGAGCTCGCGGAGCTCGTCCACAGTGGTCGGGCGCGCGATCCGCTGCGCCTGGTACTCGTGGTTTCCTGCCCAGTTCTTCTCGCCCACAGGGCTCCCTTCTCGACGTCGACGGTGATGTCCGCAGGGTCCCAGTCTAGGGATGTGACCGGGCACATTCCGCACCTCCGGCCTACCCGAAATCGGTCATTGCCGGGCTGAGTACGCCTGTGTATCGTCTGCCGTGAAAGCGGGACCGGCCCGCTGACGGAGGCGTGAGATGGCTGAATTCGAGTACGGCCCGGCGGAGTTCATCGTCGCCCAGTTCGACAACGACAGACCCTCGCCCGGGGTGGTCCAGGCCATCCTCGACCTGGTGGAAAGCGGCACGGTCCGCCTCCTCGACCTCGTGTTCGTGATGCGGCACGCCGACGGCGGGGTCGAGATCGTGGAGTTGGAGGAGATCGGCGACGAGATCGGCATGGCCGACATCACCCTGGAGGCCGGCGGTCTCGCCGGTGCCGAGGACGTGGACTCGATCGCCGAGCTGATCGAGCCGGGAACGACCGGCGCGATCCTGGTGATCGAACACCTCTGGGCGAAGGAGCTCGCCAGCAAGTTCTTCCAGGCGGGCGGCCTGGTGGTGCACAGCGAGCGCATCCCGGCGCCGGTCGTCAACGCGGTCGTGGCCGGGGAGTTCGAGGACTACGCGGAGTCCGACGCCGGTGTCGAGACGGTCGAGAGCTGAGAGCCGAGGAGTGGGGACATGCCTTTAGGACGAATGGGACGCCCGGGACTGATCGGGATGGCGGCGCGCACCGCCGTCGTGGCCGGGACGGCGACCGCCGTTTCGGGCAACGTGCAGCGGCGGCAGGCACAGCGCGAACAGGACAAGTACGAGCAACAGGCGTACGAGGAGCAGCAGCAACAGGCGCAGATGCAGGCGGCTGCTCAGCAGGCGGCCGCGCAGCAGGCGGCCGCGGCTCCGGCGGCGGCTCCGGCCGCGGCTCCCGCTGACGACATGATGGCGAAGATCCAGCAACTCGCCACCCTGCACTCGCAGGGGATCCTGTCCGACGAGGAGTTCACCGCGGCGAAAGCCAAGCTGCTGGCCTGACCGCCTAGCTGCCGAGTACGCGGATTGTCCGCGTACTCGGCACATTTCGCCTGAATTCGCGCGTACTCGACAGTTGCGTGCGGGACCACCGGCGCGTGGCGCGACCCCTACGATGGACGGGTGAGCGAACTGGCAGGCTGGAAGCACGTCTACTCCGGGAAGGTCCGCGACCTCTACGTGCCCGAAGGGGCGGAGGGGCTTGACGACACCGCCGCCGTCCTCGTGGTGGCCTCCGACCGGGTGAGCGCCTTCGACCACGTGCTCGAGCCCGGCATCCCGGGCAAGGGTGAGCTGCTCACCACGCTGAGCCTGTGGTGGTTCGACCGCCTGGGCGAGGTCCCGAACCACCTCATCCCGGATCACGTGCTGGACGGCGACCGCGTCGTGGAGCGCATCCCTGCCGAGGTCGCGGGGCGCGCGATGCTCGTGAAGCCGCTGGACATGTTCCCGATCGAGTGCGTCGTCCGCGGCTACCTGACCGGCAGCGGCTGGGCCGAGTACCAGCAGACTCAGAGCGTCTGCGGCGTCCCGCTCCCCGCCGGGCTCACGGACGGCGACCGGCTGCCGGAGCCGATCTACACCCCGGCGTGGAAGGCCCCGCTCGGCGCGCACGACGAGAACATCAGCTTCGAGCGCACGGTCGAGCTGGTCGGCCCGGAGGTCGCGGAGGAGCTGCGCCGGCTGTCCCTGGAGGTGTACGCACGCGGCGCGGCCATCGCGGAGGAGCACGGCGTCATCATCGCGGACACGAAGTTCGAGTTCGGCGCCGACCGCAGCACCGGCGAGATCACGCTCGCCGACGAGGTGCTCACCAGCGACTCCAGCCGCTACTGGGACGCCCGCACGTTCGCCACGGCCGCGACGCCGGCCGAGCGGATGGCGAGCTTCGACAAGCAGATCGTCCGCGACTGGCTCGCCGCCAACTGGGACAGGCAGGGCACGCCGCCCGAGCTCCCCGCCGAGGTGGTGGAGCGCACGGCCGCCCGCTACCGGGAGCTGCTGGAACGGCTGACCGGGGCGTAGCCGCCCCTACCGCGCCCGATCCGCCCCGCCGACCGGCACAGCCGGTCGCGCCCGCGCCTCCACCGCCTCCCGCGCGTCGAGCCGGCCGCCGATCGCCCGGAGCGCCGCGAGGATGGTCGCCACGTCGACCAGCTCCTGGATGAGCGCGCCCGCCGTCGCCGGGATGACGCCGAACGCCGCGATCAGCATCAGGACGACCGAAACCGCGATCCCGAGCCAGATGCTCTGCAGGGCGATGCGGACGGTGTCCGCGCCGATCCGCACGGCCCGGGCGACGCCGTGGATGTCGTCCACGAGGATCACAGCGTCGGCCGACTCGCTCGCCGCCGTCGCGCCCTTGGCGCCCATCGCGATCCCGACGTCGGCTGCCGCGAGCACAGGGGCGTCGTTCACACCGTCGCCCACCATGATCACCGGCCGCTCGGCGACGCCCGCGACCTCGGCGACCTTGTCGGCCGGCAGGCACTCCGCGCGCACGCGGGTGATGCCGAGTTCTGCGGCGATGTGCTCGGCGGTCTCGCGGGCGTCGCCGGTGAGCATCATCGTGTTGGTGACCCCGAGCGAGTCGAGTTCGCGCAGCGTGGCGGCCGCGTTCGACCGGAGCCGGTCCCTCGCGAGCAGCGCGCCGGCGAAGCGCCCGCCGATCGCGACGTAGACCGCCAGCTCGCCCGGCGCGATCGGGGCGCGCAACGCGTCGGGCGCGTGCTCGGCGACGAACGCGTACTTGCCGACCACGACCTCCCTTCCGTCGATGTCCGCCACCACGCCGTTGGTCGCGGCCTCCTGCGCGGAGCCGGCTTCGCGCAGCTCGAGCCCACGCTCCCGCGCCGCCTGGATGAACGACGCCGCGAGCACGTGGGAGGAGTACTGCTCGGCGCTGGCCACCGTCGCCAGGAGCTCGTCCGCGTCGAACGGCGGCTGCGGCCGCACGTCGCTGAGCGCCGGGGCGCCGTAGGTGAGCGTACCCGTCTTGTCGAACACGGCCGTGCGCGCCCGTGCGAGCTGTTCCAGCACTCCGCCGGACTTGACGATGATGCTGTTGCGCGCCGCGCGGCTCATCCCGCCGATGAACGCGACCGGGGCCGCGATGAGGAGCGGGCACGGCGTCGCCAGCACAAGGACCTCGGCGAACCGCACCGCGTCGCCGCTCAGCCACCACGCGATCCCGCCGAGCGCCAGCGAGAACACGGTGAAGGGCACCGCGTAGCGGTCGGCCAGCCGGACCACGGGCGCCTTGCTCTCCGCCGCCTGCGCGACCAGCGCGACGATCTGCTGGTACTGGGAGGACGCGGCGGTGGCCGTCGCCCGCAGTTCGACGGCCTGCTGCCCGTTCACCGATCCGCTCAGCACCTCGTCGCCCGCCGACTTCTCGGCCGGGATGCTCTCGCCCGTGATCGATGCCTGGTCGAAGGTGCCCCGGGCGGAGAGCAGGACCCCGTCGACCGGAACGATCTCGGACGGCCGGACGAGCAGCGCGGCGCCCACCGTCACCTGGTCGACCGGCACCTCCCGGTAGCCGCCGTCGACCACGAGATGCGCCAACTGCGGCGCGCGCGTGAGCAGGGCGTCGAGCTCGCGTTTCGCGCGGCGGTTGGCATAGTCCTCGAGCGCGTTTCCCCCGGTCAGCATGAGCACGACGAGCAGCGCGGCCACGAACTCGCCGACCAGCACCGTGGCGACGATCGCCGTGATCGCCAGGATGTCCAGGCCGAACCGGCCGTGCGCCATCGCGCGCACCATCCCCACCCCTTGCCACACGGCGACGGCCAGCGCGTAGACGCTGAACACCCACTGCACCAGCCAGCCCGCGCCAGCGAGCGCCAGCACGATGCCGACGACGCCGATTCCCAGCGTCAGCGTCACGACCCAGTACCGGCGGGCCAGCCGAACCATCCGTCTCATCGCACCTCCCGAGAACCATCCTTGGCCAGGCAGGCGCGCCGGAGAAGACCCGACCGGAATCCGGGGAGAAATCGCACGATGGACCCGGCTGTGGAGGACAGCCGCATTCTCCGGCTCGCATGCGCGGGGCGGTAGCGTCGCGACATGGAAACGAACGGCACCGCACACCTCCCCACCGCCGCCGTCGCCGACGCCGCCGTCCGCCTCGGCGTCCCCGTCGCCCCTGCCCCGGTCGCACTCGTCCCGCTCCTCCCCGGCCGTCCGATCTCCGGACCGGCCGCTCCCGTCACGCACCTCGGCAGCGTCGACGTCCTCCTGGAGACCATCGACGACGCCCCGCCCGGCGCTGTGCTCGTCGTCGACAACGGCGGCCGGCGCGACGAAGCCTGCGTGGGCGACCTGATGCTGCTCGAGGCACGGGAGGCCGGCCTCGCGGGCGCCGTGATCTGGGGCCTGCACCGCGACACCGCCCAGCTCCGGGAGATCGGCCTGCCGCTGTTCAGCCTGGGCGCGCATCCCTTCGGCCCGCGCCGGGTCCCGCCCGCCGGGAACGCGATGCGCACCGCGACGCTCGACGGCGTCGCCGTCACGGCCGACGACTGGATCGTCGCCGACGACGACGGCGTCCTCGTCGTCGGCGCCGAGCGCCGCGACGAGCTCTTCGCCCAAGCCCGCCGCATCCAGGCAGTGGAGGGCGCCCAGTCGGAGCGGATGCGGACCGGGACCACCCTGCGCGCCCAGCTCGACTTCACCCGCTACCGTGCGCTCCAGGCCGCCGATCCCTCGCTCACGCTCCGTCGCTATCTGGCCGAAACCGGCGGCGCGATCGAGACCTGAAATACATTCACCATCCCGTGCGTTGCATTACGCATGCCAGAACTTCTTCCCGCCGACTCCGCGATGGGAGCGGTGACCCTCCGCGTCGCCGACCTCGACGCAATGACCGCCTACTACCGCGACGCGGTCACGCTCTCCGTGCTCGCCGCCGAGGGAGGCCGCGTCATCCTGGGGCGCGGCGCGACGCCCTCGGTGATCCTGGAGCACGCGCCCGAACTCAAGCACGCCTCCCCCGGCGAGGCCGGCCTGTTCCACACCGCGATCGTCTTCGACAGCCAGGAGGCCCTCGCCGCAGCGGTGTACTCGGTGGCGCGCCGCGCGCCGGGCACGTTCACCGGCAGCGCCGACCATCTCGTCTCGCAGGCCTTCTACTTCACCGACCCCGAGGGGAACGGCGTCGAGCTGTACTGGGACCGCGACCGCAGCCAGTGGAGCTGGACGCACGGCCAGGTGGAGATGGACACGCTCTACCTCGACCCGAACGCGTTCCTGCGCGAGCACCTGACCGAGCGCGGCGCGGCGCTGGCAGAGCTCCCGGCGCTCGACGGTTCCACCCACACCGATGATCCGCGTTTCGGCGACGCCGTCGTCGGCCACGTGCACCTGTCGGTCGGGGATGTCGCGTCGGCGCGCGCGTTCTACGTCGACCGGCTCGGTTTCGAGGCCACGGCCTCGCTCGGCTCGTCGGCCCTGTTCGTCTCGGCCGGCGGGTACCACCACCACATGGCGATGAACACCTGGAACAGCCGCGGCGCGGGCGTGCGCCGGCTCGCGCTCGGGCTCGGCGAGGTGCAGCTCCGGCTGCCCGGCGCGGACGATGTCGGCGCGCTGACCGAGCGGATGCGGCACTACGGGGTGCCGACGCGGGACGACGGGCGATCGGTGTCGTTCGACGACCCGTGGGCGAACGTCGTGCGGGTGGTCGCGGAGGCGTAGCCGGCGGAGGACATCCGGCGCGACACGCCGCCGGGAAGCAGTGAAGGGAGGACTCCCCGGCCGAATGGGCCGGGGAGTCCTCCCTTGTTCACGTGGCCGCGTCAGTCGGTCGCGGGGGCGGCGTGGATGCCGTGGTGCTCCTCGCCGTCGCGGCGCGCGTCGGCCGCCGGTTCGGCGGCGTGCGCGCCGTGCCGAGCGGCGTCCGCCGGGCCGGAGGCCGCGTGCGCTCCGTGGGCCGTGGTGGAGGTGGCCCCGTCGAGCGGCTCGGCCGCGGCCGCGACGGCAGCTCCGGAACTGTCGTCGGCCGCAGCCTCCGCGCCTCCACCGGCGACGGCGCCCACGGCGACGGGCTCACCGGCCTGGCCGGCCTCGGCCGGACGGCCGGCGCCTTCCGCCCTCGGCCCCCACGCCGGCGGCTTCGGCTTCGCCCACCACACCACGATGAGGGCGCCGAGGAACGCCACCGCAGCCGGCAGCAGCAGTGCCTCCGACATCGCCTGGGTGAACCCGGCGTGCAGGAAGCTCGGCAGCTCGGTCCCCGCGGTCGCGGTCGGCGCTGCGCCGCTGGGAGCCTTCGGCAGGTCGACCGCGAGGCGGCCCGTTATGAGCGCGGAGATGGACGCGCTTCCGAGCACGGCGCCGATCTGGCGCGTCGTGTTGAAGACGCCGGAGCCGGCCCCCGCCTGGTTCATCGGCAGGTTGCGGGTGGTGACGGCCGAGATCGGTCCCCAGACGCCCGACATCGCGATGCCCAGCAGCGCGCTCGGGACGAGCAGCCACCAGATGCTGACGTCCGGGGTCAGCATCCGCGAGTACAGGAACAGCGACAGCGAGAACAGCACCAGGCCCGGCGTCGCGATGAACTTCGGGTTGATCTTGTCGATCAGGCGCCCCATCAGCGGGGCGAGCACACCCGAGAACACCGCGGTCGGGGCGAGCATCAGCGCCGACTGCGTCGGAGTGAGGCCGCGGACCGTCTGGAAGTAGAACACCAGCGGCAGCGCCATACAGGTCACCGCGAAGCCCACCGTCGTGATCGCACCGTTGGACAGCGAGAAGTTGCGGTCCCGGAACAGCGGGAGCGGCAGCAGCGGCTCCTTCTTGTTGAACGCCTGCCAGACCACGAACGCGGCCAGGACGACGATGCCGGCGATGATGAGACCCCAGACCGAGAACGGCCCGTCCCCGATGACGCCCCAGTTGTAGGTGCCGCCCTCCTGGATGCCGAACACCAGCAGGAACATGCCCACCGCCGAGAGCACCACGCCGAGGATGTCGAAGGCGTGCGTGTGCGTCGGGAGCTTCGGCACGAGCCGCATTGCGAGGATGAAGGCCACGACGCCGACCGGGACGTTGATGAAGAAGATCCACTCCCAGCCGAGCCAGTCGACCAGCACGCCGCCGAGCAGCGGGCCGATCAGCGTCGCGACGCCGGCGACGGCGCCCCAGAGGCCCATCGCCGCACCACGGCGGTCCGGCGGGAAGATGCGGGTGATGACGGCCATCGTCTGCGGGGTCATCAGCGAGGCGCCGAGGCCCTGGACGACGCGGGCGGTGATCAGCATCCCGATGCCGCCGCCGGGCATGACGCCGGAGAACCCGCACCACGCCGAGGCCAGGGTGAAGATCACCAGGCCGATCAGGTAGATGTTCTTGGGGCCGAAGCGGTCGCCGAGGCGGCCGGTGATCAGCAGCGGGACGGCGTAGGCCAGCAGGTAGGCGCTGGTGACCCAGATGACCGCGTTGTAGTCCGTACCGAGGTTGAGGCCCTTCATGATCGACGGGTTGGCGACCGACACGATGGTCGTGTCGATCAGGATCATGAAGAACCCGATGACGAGCGCCCAGAGGGCGGGCCATGGCTTCAGTTGGCGTTCCATGTTGTTCTTTCTCTCAATGCTGCTTCTCCTCGTCCCAGGAGATGGCTCCCGAGGCGAGGTCGTCGATGAGGGCTTCGAGGGCGGCGGCTTCGGCCTCCGCCGTCGTGCGCAGGTACCGCACGTCGAGCCAGTACTTCTCGGGCAGCCCCTTCGACCGGACCCGGTGGATCCCGTCGTCGAGCAGGGCGATGTCGGCGCGCATCAGGCCGACGCGGTTGCGGAGGAGGTCGATCACGGTCTCCAGCGGGAGGTTGTGCGCCTCGCCGAGGCCGAGCGGAAACTCCGGGAACTCGTTGACCGGGGTCGCGATGATGTCCGCGACGCGCTCGCCGAGGGCCCGGGTGCCCTCCTCCGTGATCTCGTAGGTGGTGCGCTCCGGGCGGTTGCCCTCGCGCTCGGTGCCGGTCGCGCGCACAAGGCCCTGCCGGGCCAGGCGGTCGACCGTGTGGTAGAGCGAGCCCGGCCGCACCTTGACGAGCCGATCCTCCGAGCGCAGCACGAGCGTTTGATACATCTCGTACGGGTGCGTCGGCCCCTCGGCGAGCAGCGCGAGCGCCGCGACGGCGAGTGGGGTGAGGGACGGGGCGTGCGGCATGGTTCTCGAGGGGGCTCTGTTCGCGGGTTGGATGATCGGAAAGGATTATTCCTTGTGGAATAGTACGCTCGGGGCATTCTTCCGGTCAAGCACCCGATCGAAGGTCGTTGTCACGATCCGATGCTTAGTCGCCGGACGGCAATCATCCGATGTAACTAGATGGGCTAGCTAATCAAGGCCGCAAACTCGGGCTCAGTCAAGTGACCACAACGAACACATCGTTTGATTTTTGGATAGCTAGATGACCTAGCTACCGCTATGATCGTTCCAGACTCACTCGGTCGAGTGGAAGGATCCGACGATGGGTGCTCTGGTCTACGACGGTCAGTCGTTCGAGTTCGATGACCACGCGCTCGCGCACTTGCAGGCGATCATCACCATGAAGCTCCGCAGACGGGAGCCGTTCCTGCTCACCTGGACGCCGGACGGGGCCGACCCGATCGGCCGCCATTCGCTGTGGATCGACAACGCCATCCCCCTCCGCTACGAGTTCGACTCGCCCTCCCCCGAGCGCCTCGACGACCAGTGGCTGAACACCCTCGCCGACCTGGCGTCGCGCGCGAGCGGACTGGTCTTCGCCCCGCAGCCGACCGAACCCGCCCCCGTCTGACCGGACGCGCGCGACCGGCAGGATTATCATCGGAGGCATGGCGACGGGCAGAGGGGATTCCACCCCGCCCGCGTCCGGACCCACGGGCGCGGAGCGGCAGCGCGCCCTCGAGGTGCTCGAAGGCCTGCGGAGCTACCTGGTCGCCGATTCGGCGATGCAGCGCCGCTCCGAGAAGAGCATGAACCTCACGGTCAACGACATCTCGGCGCTCCGCTACCTGCTGCGCGCCCGGGAGCGCGGCATCGCCGTCGGCCCGAAGGAGCTCGGTGACTACCTCGGCATCCAGAGCTCGTCGATCACCGTTCTGCTCGACCGGCTCGAGAAGGCCGGCCACATCCGTCGCGAGCCCAGCCCGTTCGACCGCCGCGCGCTGATCATCGTGCCCGCGGTCCCGGTCGACGAGCTCCATCGCGCGATCCTCGGCGACGTCCGCGAGGAGCTGGTCGACGTCGCAGCGACGCTGGACGACGAGGAGTCGCTGACGGTCATCCGCTTCCTCGACCGGCTGCGCGACGCGCTCGACGGCATCGACGACCTGGCGGCGCAGCCGCACCGGCGGCCCGGCCGCTGAGGCTCGGGCTCCGCTCAGAGCTCCAGTGACCGGTTCAGCTCGATGAGCTGCTCGGCGAACAGCCCGGCGCCGCCCTGCGCGGGATGCCGGATCGCCGGCGCCTCCAGACCCGCCGTCGCGATCGCGCCCTGCGCCTTCCTGCCCACCGCCACGACGGTCTCGATCCGCAGCGCGCGGATCAGCTCCAGCGCGACCGGCGCGCCGGCGCGGACCTCGGCGGGGCGCGGCGTGCGGTTGCTGTGCGGGGTGCCCGCGACGAACGGGTGCAGCGGGTAGACCGGCCACGACAGCGGGATCGGGCCGCGCCAGTCCTTCAGCGTCGCCCAGACGACCCGGCTGGAGGCCTCCCACGGCGCCTGCGGGTGCTCGGGCAGCTCCAGCCCGGGCACCACCCCGGCCGCGGCCTCCCGCGCCGAGACGAACGGGACGCCGGTCACCGTCATCCCCCGCCAGCCCGGCGCCTCGCCCAGCAGGAGGACGGGCGCGTGCGGCATCGCGAAGTACCGCCGCAGGTTGCGCGCGCGGCGCCGGCCCTCGGGATCGTCGCCGTAGAGGGCCTCGGCGTCCTCCGGCTCGGGGAGGGCGCGCAGCAGTTCGAAGAAACGGGCGAAGGGGTCGGCGGCCATGCCCCTACGATGCCACGGGGCGGCGCAACGCCTCAGCGCGGCCGCACCGCCACCCGCGGGAACCCCGTCGCGGCCAGCGCCGCATCCACCTCCGCGAGCGGGAACACCGCGCCGACCTGCTCGGCGAACGGGTACTTCGTGCCGGCCTCCGCGAGGAATCGCACCGCCTCCTCCAGGTGCCGGGGCGCGTAGTTGTGGACGCCGCGGACGGTGAGGAGGCGCCGGACGAGCTGTTCGGGCACGACCGGCAACTCCGGTCCGTTGGAGAGCGAGCCCACGAGCACCAGGACCCCGCCGACGTCGACCACCGGCAGCAGCGACCGCACGGCGGACGGGTTGCCGGAGAACTCGAGGGCGATCGTGGGTGCAGAGGCGCGGCCGCCCGCCTTCGACAGCGCCGACGCCAGGCCGGCGCGGGAGTCCGGCGCCGCCCGCGGATCGGCGACGGCCGCGGCGCCGAAGAGCCGTGCGGCCTCCCGGCGCTCGGGGATCGGGTCGCTGACCACGACCTTCGCCCCGGCCTCCGCCGCCATCGCCGACGCGGTGAGACCGAGCATCCCTGCGCCGGTGATCAGGACGAGCGCGCCGTCGAGGGGGACGATCGCAGCGGCGGCCTCCAGTGCGGCGGCGGCGGTCGCCGTCGAGCAGGACGCGGGCGCCAGGACGGCGGCGGGAAGCTCCTCGGGAACGGCGACGATCGGCGTGCCGTCGAGCAGGTGGGTGTGGGTCGCGAAGCCGCCCGACAGCTCCCAGCCGCGCCGCATCCGCTCGTGACCGTACTTCTGGAGGCTGACGCAGCGCTGCGGGAGGCCGCGGCGGCAGCGCGCGCAGCGGCCGCACGGCACGGCGACGGACCACACCACCCGCTCGCCGAGCGCCACGCGGCGCCCGTCGGTGGTTTTGGCGCCCCCGCGGCCGAGCGCGACGACGCGGCCGACCTGCTCATGGCCGAGCACGAGCGGCGTGGGCGCCGAGCGGTGGCCCAGCGCCGTGTGGATGTCCGAACCGCACACCGTCGCGAGCTCGACCTCGACCAGGACGTCGCCCGGGGCCAGGCGAACGCCGGGGACGGCGACCGCCTCGTGCCGGTGCCCGACGCCCTGCCACACCATCGCGGTCGCGGACGGGTACACGCTGACGCCCATCCCCAGGCTCGCCGGCGGCTCGACGACGCGGGGGGTCACTGCCTTGATCGTCACGCGCGGGTCTGCCCCTCCGGCCGGCCGGGCGCGCGGACGGGGGCCGTCTCGGCGTCCAGCTCGGCGGCGCGCTCTACTTCGGCGGCGCGCTCCACTTCGGCGGCGCGCTCCACTTCGGCGGCGCGCTCCAGCTCGGCGCCCCGTTCCAGTTCCTCAAGGCCGAGCAGCTCCGCCAGGTCCGCGATGCTCGGGATGACAGCGTCCGCGCCGGCGTCGGTGAGCGTCCGCTCGTCGTGGGCGCCGGTCAGCACGCCGACCACGAGGCCCGCACCGGCGGCGAGGCCGGAGACGATGTCGCTCGCGGTGTCGCCCACGACGACCATGCCCTCGACGCTCGACGTACCCGTGCGCAGCAGCGCCGTGAGCGGCAGGTCGGGGTACGGCCGTCCGCGGCCCGCCTCCGACGGGCTCAGCGTGAGGTCGGCGAGGTCGCGCCAGCCGAGGGCGTCGAGCACCGTGTCCTGCGTCGCGCGGGAGAACCCGGTCGTGAGCACGACCGCCACGCCCAGCGACCGGAGGCGCCGGATGAGGTCCTCGGCGCCCGGGACCGGGCGCAGACCCTGGTCGGCGGCGAGTTCGGCGTAGGCGGACTCGAAGACCGCTGTGGCGTGCTCCGCCTGATCCTCGTCCTCCGTGAGCGCGCGGAAGACCGAGAGCTTCGGCTGACCCATCGTGGCGTGCGCGTACGCCCGCGCGCGGCGCTGCTCGTCGTCGGTGACGGCGAGGCCGGCGGCGTCGACGGCGCGGAGGAACGCGCTCTCGACCAGGCCGTCGTCCACGACGGTCGTGCCCGCGAGGTCGAGCACGACGAGCTCGAGGTCCGGGAACGTGTCCGGGTCGTCGGCGTCGACCGCGACGAGCGCAGCCGTGTCGACCTCGGTGTCGATGATCGCGGCGTCGTCGAATTCGCTCGTGATGAGGCCTTCAGGAGACATGGGCCGGTGCCTTTCTGTGCGGAGCTTCGGTGGTCGGCTGTCGGTCGGGGGCGGCGGGTGGAGGGCGCGGTCAGCGGGAGCGCGCGGCCCCGGCCGCGGTCAGCACTCCCGGCGCGGTGGCGAACAGCTCGTCCACCACGCGATCGGCGAGGCCGAGCCCGGTGGTCATCCCGATGCCGGAGGTCACCGACACGACTCGGACGGACGGCGCGGGCGACGAGACCAGGAAGTCGTCGGCGGCGGTCGCGTGGACGCCCTGCCAGCGTTCGAGCACGCGGATCCGGCCGAGGCCGAACAGCGTGCGCGCGCCCTCCAGCAGCAGCTCGAACGCCGTCTCCGACTGGTACGGCGGGACATCGTCGCCGCTCCGCCGGGCGCCGCCGAGGAGGACCGAGCCGTCCGGCCGCTGCGCGAACACCGGGTCGATGTCGAACGCCGCCAGGTCGGGGCGCTCGGCGACGAGCCGCTCCCGGAGGGCGTCGACGCCGGGGACGTGCCGGAATCCGGCGGCCCGGACGAGGGACTGCGCGATGAGCACCGGCGCCGAGAACGGATGCTCGAAGTCCGCCTCCACGAGCAGCATGTCGAGCCCGCAGCGCTGGATGCCGTGATCCTCGGCGATGCCGGGGAACAACCGGTCGACCTCGTGGTCGACTGCGACCACGACGGCGTCGGCGGACACCCGGCCGCGCGAGGTGTGCACCCGGCCCGTCTCGACGCCGGTGACGGTGGTGTGCCAGAAGAAGTCGACGCCGTGCCCGTCGAGCCAGCGCGCGATCGCGGGCGCGGCCTCCCGCGGGTCGACCTGCAGATCGGCGGGGAACAGCGCGCCCCCGACCGGGACTCCCTCGGCGACGGGGACGCGCTCGCGCACGGCCGCGGGGGTCAGCATCCGCATGTCGTGGCCGCCGCGGGTGTCGCGGAACTCTTCGAGCACGGCCAGCTCGTCCGCCGCCTGCGCGACAGCGATGGTCCCGGACTCGCCCAGCCAGAATCCGGCCTCCGCGGCGAGGGTCGGCCACAATTCGCGACCGAGCTCCGCGTACGCTCGCGCCTCGCCCTCCTGGGCGGTGATGCAGAGGTGGCCGAAACCGCGGACCGAGGCGCCCTCGACGCCGGAGGCTCGGTCCAGCACGGCCACCGTCAGCCCGCGCCGGAGCGCCGCAACCGCGTGCCCGAGCCCGACGATGCCTCCGCCGACGATCGCGAGGTCGTAGTGCCTGCCCATTCCCGTCTCCCGTCCGCAGGAAGTCCCGCGACGAAAGTAGGAGCCGGCGACGACGGTGGCGGCAACTCCAGGTAACCGGCCGGTGAACGGCAGCGAACGTCCGCGTGCCGATCGCGGCGACGGCGTGTCGCCTGTTGCACTTCCGTGACGATCGGCGCAGAATCGCAACATGACCGCGAACGAGAACACGCGCGAATTCGATCCGGACATCGTCACGGACTTCCGCGAGCGCATGTCGTACGGGTCGTACCTCGACCTCGGCACCTTGCTCAGCGCCCAGAAGCCGGTGAGCGTGCCGGAGCACCACGACGAGCTGCTCTTCATCATCCAGCACCAGACGACGGAGCTCTGGCTGAAGCTCGTGCTGCACGAGCTCGCGTCCGCGCGCGACCTGCTCCGGGCCGACGAGCTGCAGCCGGCCCTCAAGCGGATCGCGCGCGTCAAGCACATCCAGAAGACGCTCACCGAGCAGTGGTCGGTGCTCGCGACGCTCACGCCGACCGAGTACGCCCAGTTCCGCGGCTTCCTCGGCAACTCGTCGGGGTTCCAGTCGTACCAGTACCGCGCGGTGGAGTTCGTGCTCGGCAACAAGAACCGGCGGATGCTGTCGGTGTTCCGCGAGGACCCGGGCGCACTCGCGCTGCTGACCGAGCTCCTGGAGGCGCCGAGCGTCTACGACGAGTTCCTGCGCTTCCTGGCGCGCGCCGGCCACGACGTTCCGCGCGCCGTCCTCGACCGGGACGTGACGGAGGCCCACGTCTTCAGCCCCGAACTCGTCCCGGTGTTCCGCGACATCTACGAGCACGCGGCGGAGCACTGGAGCGAGTACGAGGCGTGCGAGGAGTTCGTGGACCTGGAGGACAACTTCCAGCTCTGGCGCTTCCGCCACCTCAAGACCGTGCAGCGCACCATCGGCATGAAGACCGGGACCGGCGGCTCCACCGGCGTCAGCTTCCTGCAGAAGGCGCTGGAGCTGACGTTCTTCCCGGAGCTGTTCGCGGTGCGGACCGAGATCGGGGCGCCGGAATGACCGACGCGGCGCCGCGCGCCCACAGCGTTCAGGTGGATGCGGTGTGGAACGGCGGCGGGTTCGACGGCCCGGCGACCTTCCGAATCGACGGCGAGCGCCTTAAGCCCGCCACGGCAGTGGCCGACTCCACTCCGCCTCTCCCTCTCGGCGGGACCCTCTTCCCGTCGCTGACCGACCACCACACGCACCTCGGCCTCACCGACCCCCGCGCGCTCTTCGCCGGCGGCATCACCCACGCGGTCGACCTCGGCTGGATCCCGGCCGTCGCGGCCTCCTGGCTGGCCGACCTCCCGGGTCGCCCTGCCGTCGCGATCGCGGGCGCGCTGATCACCGCCCCCGGCGGCTACCCGGTGGCGTCCGGCTGGGCCGCGGAGGGCGCTGCGGCGGAGGTCGGCGGCCCGCGCGAGGCCCGGGATGCGGTCCGGAGACAGGTCATGCTGGGAGCCTCCCGCATCAAGGTCACCCTCAACTCCGACGCGGGCGAAACCGTGGACGACTCGACTCTGGCCGCGATCGTGGGGGAGTCCCACGCCGCCGGGGTCCCCGTCGTCGCCCACGTCCAGGGCCTGGGTCAGACCGCCCGCGCCGTGGCCGCCGGCGTCGACCAGCTCGCCCACACCCCCTTCACCGAGCGACTCGACGACGCGCTCGTCACGGAGTCCGCGCGACGCGGGATGACCTGGATCAGCACTCTCGACATCCACGGCTGGGGCACCCCGACCGAGCACTACCGCATCGCGGTCGACAATCTCCGCCGGTTCGCCGGCGCGGGCGGGCGCGTGCGGTACGGCACGGATCTCGGCAACGGCGACCTCCCCGTGGGAGTGAACGCACGCGAGCTCGCCGCACTGCAGGAGGCCGGGCTGGCCGGCGCGGCACTCGTGCGCACGATCGCGGGCCGGGCGACCGCCTCCCTCGGCCCCCGCATCGCCTGGACACCCACTCCGCCTCCCGCCGACGACACCGACCTCCCCGCCTGGCTCGCGACCGCCCGCGGCGTGCGCGTCCCGGACCTCCTCATCCTCCCCTCCCACCCGCTTGGACAGGACACCCCATGACCGACCTCCCCGACGACCTGTTCGCCTACGACCCGCTGGACGAGGAGGCCGCCGCGGCCGACGCGGACACGCTCGCCGGCGATCCCCTCGCCGCCGCGCGCGCCCTCGACGCGGCGGACCCGCTCGCGCACTTCCGGGAGCGCTTCGTGGGCGTCGCCCCCAGCGAAGGCGCTCCCGACCTCGGCACCGCCTCCCCGGTCGTCGCCTACTTCGACGGCAACTCCCTCGGACGTCCAACGCTCGCGAGCGTGGAGCGCATCCACCGGTTCCTCGTGGACGGCTGGGGCGGCCGGCTGATCCGCGGCTGGGACGAGGAGTGGATGGAGCTGCCGTTCCGGATCGGCGACGCGCTCGGCGACACGGCACTGGGCGCCGCGGCGGGGCAGGCGTTCATCGGCGACTCCACGACCGTGCTGCTCTACAAGCTGGCGCGCGCCGCCGTCGACTTCCTGCCGGAGCGCAGCGAGATCGTGCTCGACACCGACAACTTCCCGACCGACCGCTACGTGCTCGACGGCATCGCGCGCGAGCGCGGGCTCTCGCTGGTCTGGATCGAGGCCGACACCGAGGCCGGCGTTACGCCCGAGCAGGTCGCGGCGGCGGTCGGCCCGCGCACGGCGCTCGTCGTGCTCAGCCACGTCGCGTACCGCTCCGGCTTCCTCGCCGACGTGCGTGCGATCACGCGCATCGTCCATGACGCAGGGGCGCTTGTGCTCTGGGACCTCTGCCATTCCGCCGGCTCGGTGCCCGTCGAGCTCGACGCCTGGGACGTCGACCTGGCCGTCGGCTGCACCTACAAGTACCTGAACGGCGGCCCCGGATCGCCCGCCTTCGGGTACGTGAACAGCCGGCTCCAGCCCCGGCTCGCCCAGCCGATCCAGGGCTGGATGGGCGTGCGCGACGTGTTCCTGATGGGGCCGGAGTACCAGCCCGCCGACGGCGTGCGGCGATTCATCTCCGGGACGCCGCCGATCGTGGGGATGCTCGCCCTCCAGGACACGGTGACGATGATCGGGGAGTGCGGCATCGGCGCGGTGCGCGCGAAGTCGGTCGACCTGACCACGTTCGCGGTGCGGCTCGCCGACACCTGGCTGACGCCGCTCGGCGTCACCCTCGCCAGCCCGCGCGACCCGGCGCAGCGCGGCGGCCACGTCACGCTCAACCACCCGGCGATGCGCGAGGTCACGGCGCGGCTATGGGAGCGCGACATCATCCCCGACTACCGCGACCCGGACGGCCTCCGCATCGGCCTGTCGCCGCTGAGCACGAGCTTCGAAGAGGTCGCGGTCGGCCTGGCGGCGGTGCGGGATGTGCTGGGCGAGCTGATCACGGAATGAGCGGGGTGGCACAGGTGCGGGAGGCCGGCGCGCGCGGGGCGCCCGACCGCGACGTGGCCGCCCGGGAGGACCTCGAAGCCCGCAGCGGCTCCGCCACCGCCATGCTCCGCACGGTCGTCGGCAGCACCCTGCGCCCGCTCGGCGGTTGGATGAGCGCCGCGGGGGCGGTGGAGCTGATGGCCGCGCTCGGCGTCCCCGCCACGACGGCGCGCTCCAGCCTGGCGCGGCTGTGCGGGCGGGGCGTCCTGGTCCGCGAGCCGCGCGACGGCGTCGCCGGTTATGCGCTCGATCCCGCTGCGCTGCCGATGCTCGAGCGCGGGGACGCCCGCATCTTCGGCGAGCGCCCCGCTCCGGCCTCCTGGTGCCTGGTGTCGTTCTCGTTCCCCGAGCACCAGCGCGCGCAGCGGCACCGGTTGCGGCGCGCGCTCGCGGCGCTCGGCTGCGGGACGGTCGCCGACGGGCTGTGGATCGGGCCGGACACGCTGGAGGACGAGCTCGCGGAGGTGGCACGGGCGTACGGCGCGGACCTGTTCAGGGGCGCACAGCTCGCCGGCGACGGGTCCGCGGAGGACCTCCCCGCCGCCGTGGGCCGCTGGTACGACCTCCCCGCGCTCCGCGCCCTCCACGAGTCCTTCCTCGAGCGCTTCCGGAGCGCGCCTCCCGCGGCCGACGACCGGGACGCCTTCGCCCTGTGGATCCGACTCCTCGACCAGTGGCGCGTGATCCCCTACCGCGACCCCGGCCTCCCCGCCGCGGCCCTCCCCGCCGACTGGCCAGGGCCGGCCTCCGCCGCCCTGTTCACGCGCCTCCACGCCGAGCTCGCACCCCGCGCGCTCGCCTTCGCCGCCGAGACCGCCCGCGCGGACCGAAGCCCCTCCGCCCCACGGTAGAATCGCTGTGGCCCGGATGCGCGAGTGGAGCGGAGATCACCCTTTGTCGACGATCGTTGTGGAAGTCATGCCCAAGGCTGAGCTGCTCGACCCCCAGGGCAAGGCGGTCGCCGGCGCCCTCGCCCGGATCGGCAAGGGCCAGTTCTCGGGAGTCCGCCTCGGCAAGCGGTTCGAGCTGACCGTGGACGGCCCGATCGACGACGCGACCCGCGCCGCGGTCACGGAGATCGCCAACGAGATCCTCTCCAACTCGGTCATCGAGGACGTCGTGGGCATCCACTACCCGGCCGAGGGCGCCTGATGCGCATCGGCGTCATCACCTTCCCCGGCTCGCTCGACGACCGGGACGCGCTGCGCGCCGTCCGCATCGCCGGCGCCGAGCCGGTCGCGCTCTGGCACGGCGACCACGACCTCCAGGGCGTCGACGCACTCGTCCTCCCCGGCGGCTTCAGCTACGGCGATTACCTGCGCTGCGGCGCCATCGCCTCGCTCTCGCCGATCATGACGGAGGTCGTGGACGCGGCGGGCAAGGGGATGCCGGTGCTCGGCATCTGCAACGGCTTCCAGATGCTCGCCGAGGCCCACCTCGTCGCCGGCGGCCTCATCCGCAACGACCACGGCAACTTCATCCGCCGCGACCAGCACCTGATCGTCGAGAACGCGGACACCCCGTGGACCAGCGGCTTCGAGCAGGGCCAGGAGATCGTCATCCCGCTGAAGAACGGCGAGGGCGGTTTCATCGCGTCCGCCGAGGAGCTGAAGCGCCTCGAGGGCGAGGGGCTCGTCGTCTTCCGCTACACCGGTGTGAACCCCAACGGCTCGCTGGACGACATCGCGGGCGTCCGCAACGAGCGCGGCAACGTCGTCGGCCTGATGCCGCACCCCGAGCACGCGGTCGAGCCCGGCTTCGGGCCGGACACGGCGGTCGCGATGCGCTCCGGCGTCGACGGCCTCACCTTCTTCACGTCCGTCATCCGCTCCGCCCTCGTCGAGGCCTAGCAGCCCCGCGTAGCAAGCCGCCGAGTACGCCCGAAATCAGGCCGAAACGCTCGAGTACGCAGAGAATCCGCGTACTCGGCGGTTACGGGAGCCGGGTGTAGACGACGAGGCGCAGGTCGGGGTGGTCGGTCGGGGTGAGCTGGTGGTGCTCCAGGGTGACGTCGCCCTGGCGCGGATGCCGGAAGCGGCGCTCGCGTGACGCGAAGCCGCGGATGTCGTAGCGCTCCCACGCCGCACGGAACGCCGGGCTGGCCTCTCGCAGCCGCTCCACCAGCGCGCGCACGGCCGGATCGCCCGCGCGCGTCCCCGTCTCGGCCCGGAACTCCGCCAGGAAGCGCGCGCTCGTCTCCTCCCAGTCGGGCAGCAGCTCCCGCACCGCCGGGTCGGTGAAGACCAGCCAGAGCAGGTTGCGGTCCTCCCGCGGCACCCGGGCGACGTTCGGGTACAGCCCCGCGTACGCCGCGTTCCAGCCCGCGATGCCCCAGTCGGGCGCGAGCGCGAACGCCGGGTTGGCGCCGAGAGCGTCGAGGAGGCGCTGGACGTGCGCCGGTGCGTCCTCCACCGGCCGGGTGGGCACGAGCGAGGGCAGGCCGAAGCCGGCGAGCGAGAGCAGGTACTCGTGTTCCGGCGGGGAGAGCCTGAGGGTGCGGGCGACCGCGTCGAGCACCGAGCGGGACGGGTTGATCTGCCGTCCCTGCTCCAGCCAGGTGTACCAGGTGACGCTCACACCGGAGAGGTAGGCGACCTCCTCGCGGCGGAGGCCGCGGTCGCGCGAGCGGCCGACCGGCGGCAGTCCGTACTCGGCGCGGGGCGCCTGCTCCCGCCTGGTGCGCAGGAAGCGGCCGAGCTCTCCGCGCCGGTCGTCCTGTTCGCTCACGCGATCGATACTAGTGCTCCCACTACTAGTAGTGACGCCGCCTTCCGCGCACGCGGCGGCGCCAGCAGCATGGGAGCATGCCCGCTCTCCGCTCCCGCACTGTCACCCACGGCCGCAACATGGCCGGCGCCCGCGCACTGCTGCGCGCCGCCGGCGTCGCCCGCGAGGACTTCGGCAAGCCGATCGTCGCCGTCGCGAACAGCTTCACCGAGTTCGTCCCCGGCCACACCCACTTGCAGCCGGTGGGCCGCATCGTGTCGCAGGCCGTGCAGGCCGCGGGCGGCATCCCGCGCGAGTTCAACACGATCGCGGTGGACGACGGTATCGCGATGGGCCACGGCGGGATGCTGTACTCGCTTCCGTCGCGTGAGCTGATCGCCGACTCCGTCGAGTACATGGTCAACGCGCACTGCGCCGACGCGCTGGTCTGCGTCTCCAACTGCGACAAGATCACCCCGGGCATGCTGCTCGCCGCGCTGCGCCTGAACATCCCGACCGTGTTCGTCTCCGGCGGCCCGATGGAGGGCGGCCGCACGGTGCTCGTGGACGGCACGGTCCGCAAGCTCGACCTGATTTCGGCCATGGCGGACTCCGCGAACGACGCCGTCTCCGACGAGGACCTGCTGCGCGTCGAGGAGGCCGCCTGCCCGACCTGCGGCTCGTGCTCCGGGATGTTCACCGCCAACTCGATGAACTTCCTGGTCGAGGCGCTCGGCCTCGGCCTCCCCGGCAACGGCTCGACCCTCGCCACGCACACCGCCCGCCGCGCGCTCTACGAGAAGGCCGGCGCGACCGCCGTCGGGCTCGCGCACCGGTACTACGACGGCGAGGACGAGTCGGTCCTCCCCCGCTCGATCGCGACCCGGGAGGCGTTCGGCAACGCGATGGCGCTCGACATCGCGATGGGCGGCTCGACCAACACGATCCTGCACCTGCTCGCCGCGGCCCGCGAGGGCGGGATCGACTACGACCTGGACGACATCGACCGGCTCTCCCGCCGGGTCCCCTGCCTGAGCAAGGTCGCGCCCAATGGAGCGGCCCTCGTGGAGGACGTCCACCGCGCCGGCGGCGTGCCCGCATTGCTGGGCGAGCTCGACCGCGCCGGCCTGCTCGACCGCGGAGTGCACAGCATCCACGCGCCGTCGCTGGAGTCGTGGCTGGCCGACTGGGACATCCGCGGCGGTTCGCCGACGGACGAGGCGATCGAGCTGTTCCACGCGGCCCCGGGCCGGGTGCGCTCGGCGCAGGCGTCGTCGCAGTCCGCGCGCTGGGACTCCCTGGACACCGACGGCGCCGGCGGCGTGATCCGGGATGTCGCCCACGCCCACTCCGCGGACGGCGGTCTGGCCATCCTCCGCGGCAACCTCGCGCCGGACGGCTGCGTGGTGAAGACCGCGGGCGTGGACCCGAGCATCCTGGTCTTCTCCGGCCCGGCCGTGGTGGTCGAGTCGCAGGAGGAGGCGGTCGACGCGATCCTGACCAAGCGTGTGCAGGCCGGGGATGTGGTCGTGGTGCGCTACGAGGGCCCGCGCGGCGGCCCTGGCATGCAGGAGATGCTGTACCCGACCTCGTTCCTGAAGGGCCGCGGCCTGGGCGCGAAGTGCGCGCTGATCACCGACGGCCGCTTTTCCGGCGGCACGTCAGGGCTGTCGATCGGCCACGTCTCGCCCGAGGCGGCGGCCGGCGGCACGATCGCGCTGGTGGAGGACGGCGACACGATCACGATCGACGTCGCGGCGCGCAGCATCCGCCTGGAGGTGCCCGACGCGGAGCTCGACGCGCGGCGCGAAGCGCTGGCCGCGGGTCGCGGGTTCCGGCCGCTCGACCGGGAGCGTCCGGTTTCGGCGGCGCTACGGGCGTACGCGGCGATGACGCTGTCGGCTGATCAGGGTGCGGCGCGGGATGTGGACCAGCTGACGCGGGCGGCGGTGCCGACCGCCTGAGCGCGTTCAGCGGAACAGGGCTCGCATGGTGCGGTCAGGCTTTGGGCGTGCGCGGCTTCTTCTCCTTCGGCGGCATCCGCCCCACCTGCTCCAGCGCGACACCGATCCACTCGCGGAGGCGGTCGGGCTCGTCGCGCCAGGCGTCCGGGAGCGACACGTAGCCGCCCATCGGACGCTCGGCCGGACCATACGGCCCCGTGCCCTCGATCGCCAGCAGTTCCTCCCGCACGGCGTCGTCGGGAAGGCGGACTCCGACGCTCTCGCCGAACAGGCCGGCGAACATGTTGCCGTTCACGAACGCGCCCAGGTTGGCGAACATCGGCTTGACCTCGACGCCGGGAGCGTCGGGCACCACCGAGCGGAACAGCTCCATGGTCTCCGGCGACGGGCGTGGAATCTGCATGGTTCGGCCTTCCGTGACGGCGGCGAGACGTGCACAACGGCACCTGTCCACATCCTGCCACCCGCCCGGGACGGTGCGCCCCCAACCCCCGGTAGAATGTCTCCCATCCCCCGCCACCGCCAGCAGCCTGGAGTGCCCGCGTGACCGACACCACCGTCCAGCATGTCGTCGACACCGTCGCGAACGCCGCCGCGACTCCGGAGAAGGAGCAGCCGTACGCGGCGCTCGGCCTCAAGGACGACGAGTACGCCCGCATCCGCGAGATCCTGGGCCGCCGCCCCACCTCGGGCGAGCTGGCGATGTACTCGGTGATGTGGTCGGAGCACTGCTCCTACAAGTCGTCGAAGATCTACCTGCGCCAGTTCGGCCAGAAGGTCACTCCGGCGATGAAGAAGAACCTCATGGTCGGCATGGGCGAGAACGCCGGAGTCGTGGATGTCGGCGAGGGCTGGGCGGTCACCTTCAAGGTGGAGTCGCACAACCACCCCTCGTACATCGAGCCGTTCCAGGGCGCCGCGACCGGCGTCGGCGGCATCGTCCGCGACATCATCTCGATGGGCGCGCGCCCGGTCGCCGTCATGGACCAGCTCCGCTTCGGCCGCATCGACGACCCGGACACCGCGCGCGTCGTCCACGGCGTCGTCTCCGGCATCTCGTTCTACGGCAACTGCCTCGGCCTGCCGAACATCGGCGGCGAGACGTACTTCGACTCCGTGTACCAGGGCAACCCGCTGGTCAACGCGCTCTCGGTCGGCGTGCTGCGGCACGAGGACCTGCACCTCGCCAACGCGTCCGGCGCGGGCAACAAGGTGGTCCTGTTCGGCGCCCGCACCGGCGGCGACGGCATCGGCGGCGCGAGCATCCTGGCCTCCGACACGTTCTCCGAGGGCGGCCCGACCAAGCGGCCGGCCGTGCAGGTCGGCGACCCGTTCGCCGAGAAGGTGCTCATCGAGTGCTGCCTCGAGCTGTTCCGCGACAAGCTGGTCGAGGGCATCCAGGACCTCGGCGCCGCGGGCATCTCCTGCGCGACGAGCGAGCTGGCCTCCAACGGCGACGGCGGTATGTTCGTGGAGCTCGACAAGGTGCTGCTGCGCGACCCCACGCTCACGGCGGAGGAGATCCTCATGTCCGAGAGCCAGGAGCGCATGATGGCGGTCGTCAAGCCCGAGCTGCTCGACGCCTTCCTCGCCGTGACCGCCAAGTGGGATGTCGAGACCAGCGTGCTGGGCGAGGTCACCGAGACCGGCCGCCTGGTCATCAACTGGAAGGGCGAGGAGATCGTCAACGTCGACCCGCGCACTGTCGCGGTCGACGGCCCGGTCTACGAGCGCCCGGTCGCCTACCCGACCTGGATCGACGCCCTCCAGGCCGACACCGCCGCCGTGCTGGCGCGGCCGACCAGCGGCGACGAGCTTCGCGAGCAGGTGCTCGCCCTCCTCGGCAGCGCCAACCTGGCCGACAAGAGCTGGATCACCGACCAGTACGACTACTTCGTCGGCGGCAACACCGCGCTGTCGTTCCCGGACGACTCCGGCATGATCCGCGCCGACGAGGAGAGCGGCCTCGGCTTCGCGATCGCGACCGACGCCAACGGCCGGTACTGCCAGCTCGACCCCAAGCAGGGCGCCAAGCTCGCTCTGGCCGAGGCCTACCGCAACGTCGCCGCCTCCGGCGCCGTGCCCGCCGCCGTCACGGACTGCCTCAACTTCGGCAGCCCGGAGAACCCGGAGGTCATGTGGCAGTTCTCGCAGGCGGTGGAGGGTCTCTCCGACGCCTGCCTGGAACTGGAGATCCCGGTCACCGGGGGCAACGTCTCGTTCTACAACCAGACCGGCGACACCCCGATCTTCCCGACCCCGGTCGTCGGCGTGCTCGGCGTGATCGACGACGTCGCCCGCCGCGTCCCGGCCGGCTGGCAGGACGAGGGCGAGAACATCTACCTGCTCGGCGTCACCCGCGAGGAGCTCGACGGCTCGGCGTGGGCCGGCACGGTCCACGGCCACCTCGGCGGACGCCCGCCGGCGGTCGACCTCGCAGCCGAGCGCACGCTCGCCGAGACGCTGCACGCGGCCTCGGTGGAGGGCCTGGTCTCGTCGGCGCACGACCTCGCGGACGGCGGCCTCGCGCAGGCGCTGGCCGAGAGCGTCATGCGCTTCGGCGTCGGCGCCCGCGTCTGGCTCGGCGAGCTGCAGGAGCGGGACGGCGTGGACGCCGCGACCGCGCTGTTCAGCGAGTCCACCGCGCGCGTCATCGTCTCGGTGCCGCGCGAGGACGACGTGAAGTTCCGCGGGCTCTGCGAGGGCCGCGGCGTGCCGCTCCTCCGCATCGGCGTCACCGACGCCGAGGTCGGAGCGCAGCCGGTGCTCGAGGTGCAGGACCTCTTCACCGTGGGCATCGAGGAGCTGCGCGGCGTGCACCGCTCGACGCTCCCCGAGCACTTCGGCCCGACGGTCGCGTAGCCTCCATCCACCTGACAGAACACGCCGTCTCGGACCATGCCGAGGCGGCGTGTTCTGTCAGTTCGTACGGGCCTCGACCAGCTCGGCCTGGCGGCGCGTGAAGAGGCGGACGCGCTGCTGCGTCAGCAGGATGCCGCACAGCACGACGGCGGCGCCGACCGGCTCGTTCCAGCTCAGGTGCTCGCCGAGCACGAGGATGCCGAGCACGACGCCGACGACCGGCGTCACGTAGGTCACGCCCGACGTCGCCGTCGGCCCCCACGCGCGCAGCACGTTCATGTTCCAGATGTAGACCACGCCCGTCCCGAGCGCGCCCAGCGCCAGCAGGCTCAGGAGCACCGGCCAGCTGAACGCGATGGGCGAGAGCGCCACCACCGGCGTGAGCAGCAGCATGATCACCGCCGCGAGGCCGATGTTGAGGAACGCGACCGACGTCGCCGGGATGTCCCGGTGGCTGATGAACCGCCGGATGTACCCGAAGCTGAAGCCGTAGCAGGTGACCGCGCCCAGGCAGGCGAGCTGCCCCCACACGCTGCCGGACAGCGCGGCGATCGACCACGGCCCGACCACGACGACCACTCCGACGACGCCCACGAGCACGCCGAGCACCTGGTCGCGGTTGAGCTTCTCGACGCGGAACGCGGCGGTCGCGAGGATCGCGGTCGTAATCGGCGTCACCGCGTTGTAGATGCTGGCGAGGCTGGAGGACACGTACTGCTCCGCCCAGGCGAAGAGCAGGAACGGCACCACGCAGTACGTGATCGCGACGACCACGAAGTGCAGGTAGACGACCGGCTGGTTCGGGAGCCGGCTGCGCGTGGCCAGCACGATGATCCCGAGCGTCAACGCCCCGAACACCAGCCGCGCCCACGCCACCTGACCGAAGGAGACGCCCTCCAGCGCCACCTTCATGAACAGGAAGCTGGCGCCCCAGACGAGACCCATCGCGACGAACTGCAGAGCGACCTTCACCCGTCGAGGCTACTGCCCGCCACCGACGCCGGACCGGCGGAAATCGGACGCGGCGGCTAGTCGCGCACGGGACGCGCCGAGGCGTCGGGGAAGTCGCCCCCCGGGCGCACCTTGTTGGCAACCGTCATGTACTGCTTCCAGACCCGATGGCGGAGCTGGTCGGCCTGGACACCGCCGACCTTCGCCCGCCGCAACGACACGCCCCCGGTCACGTTGCCGACCCAGACCGCGGTCGTGAGCCGGGTGGTCGAGCCGATGAACCAGGTGTCCTTCTCGGAGTCGGTCGTGCCCGTCTTGCCGAAGACGGGGATGCCGTCGTAAGGGTTCGACGACGATCCGGTGCCGCCGCGGACGACGCTCTGCAGGGCGGACGCCATGGTGGCCGCGACCTCCGGGGTCACGGCCTCCGAGCAGGTGGACGCCGGCACCGGGACCTCCGCTCCGTCCGGCCCGACGATGCGGTCGATCGCGATCGGCGAGCAGTACACGCCCTTGTTCGCGATCCCGGCGAACGCCGCCGCCATCCGCAGCGGCGAGACCTCGTTCGTACCGAGGACGTCGGAGACGTAGGAGGTGAGCGGCTTGCCGTCGGCGCGCCGGACTCCGAACGCCTCCGCCGTCTTGCGGATCTCGCACTGATCGAGCTTCTGCGCCATCGAGAAGTAGGCGCCGTTGATCGAGTGGGCCGTGGCGTACCGGACGGAGACGTTCCCCGGCTTCTGGCCGCTGTCGTTCTTGGGGCCGTACGGGCCGTAGCCCGACCCCTGGCAGCTGTCCTTGAACGAGGACAGGTTGAACGTCCGCGAGTCGCCGTTGACGGTGTCGTTCAGCGACCGGCCGTCCTTCAGCCACTCGGCCAGCGTGAAGACCTTGTACGTCGATCCGGCCTGGAAGCCGTTCGAACCGCCGTAGGCCTCGTCGGTGCTGTAGTTGACGGCCGTGTTCTCCGGGGACGCCTCGTCCTCGTCCGCGTTGAAGTCCTTGTTCTGCGCCATCGCGAGGATGCGTCCGGTGCCCGGCTCGACGGTGACCAGCGACGAGCCCAAGTCGAGCACCTCCGTGGCCCGCGGCACGTGCGCGTCGACCGCGGCGACGGCGGCCGCCTGGAGGTCGAGGTCGAGGGTCGTGTAGATGTCGTAGCCGCCCCTCCGCAGCGCGCTGTAGTGGGAGTCCGTCGGGTCGGGGAGGATCTTGTCGTTCTCGATCAGCCGTTGCACGTAGTCGCAGAAGAAGCCGGCGCCGAGCGGGTTCGCCGTGACGCAGCCGGTGGAGGGCGGCGTGATGTTCGGCTCGATCGGGGCGGCCACCGCCTCGTCGTGCTGCGTCCGGGTGATCCTCTTCTCCTTCAGCATCGCGGCGAGGACATCGTTGTCACGACGGAACTTGTTGTCCGCGACGTTGGCGGGGTCGTCGATGCGGAAGTCGTTGGGCGCGTTCACGGTCGCCACGAGGGTGGCCGCCTGCGGGAGCGTGAGGTCCGCAGCGGTCACGCCGAAGTAGTACTCGGCAGCGGCCTCGATGCCGTACACCGAGCCGCCGAAGTGCGCGATGTTGAGGTAGCCCAGCATGATCTGATCCTTCGGGAGGGTCTTCTCGAGGCCGATGGCGAGGCGCATCTCACGCAGCTTGCGGTCCATGCTGGTCTTGGTGGCCTCCGTGTAGGCGGCCGTGCGCTGGTCCTTGTCGCGGATCGCCTCCGCACGCTGGACCAGGATGTTCTTGACGTACTGCATCGTGATGGTCGAGGCGCCCGACCCGACCTCGCCGGCGGACGCGTTGCCGATCGCGGCTCGCAGCGCCGACGGGATGTCCACGCCGCCGTGGGTGTAGAACCGCGGGTCCTCGGTGGAGGTGAGCGCGTCCTTCACGAACGGGGAGATGTCCTCCCACGCCACGTTCTTGCGGTTCTGGTCGTAGACCGACGCGAGCAGCAGCGGCTCGCCGGCCCCGTCCTTCGCGTAGATGTCGGTCGTCTGCGAGAGCTCGTCCACTGTGAGGGCCTCCGGCATCGTCTCGAACAGATGGATGCCGGTCTCCGTCGCGACGCCGGCGACGGCGACCACCGGCGCCAGCATCGCGCTGACCAGGACCCCGGCTGTGACGCTGAGTCCGACGAAGGCCGCCGCGGCAGCGCCGCGCCGACGTGGTTGTCTCGAGTTGTCCTGCTCCCCCATGGAGCCAGCTTGCCCGATCCATCTGAAAGAAGCCTGACGTGTAACATACGCACCCAGCGGAGAGCTGGCTCGCTGTGGACCGATGCGTCATGCTGGTGCCACCGACGGGAATACCTGCGGCTGGGCGTCGTTATATGCGTTTGCATAGATACGGCGAGAACAACCTGAGGAGCCAGCAATGCAGTACGGAATCTTCTCCGTGAGCGACATCACCCGCGACCCGGTCTCCGGCGAGACCCCGAGCGAGGCGGAGCGCATCGACGCGATCGTGAAGATCGCCACCCACGCAGAGGAGGTCGGGCTGGACGTCTTCGCGGTCGGCGAGCACCACAATCCGCCGTTCTTCTCCTCCTCGCCCACGACCCTGCTCGCGCACATCGCCGCCCTCACCGAGCGCCTGATCGTGACGACGTCCACGACGCTGATCACCACGAACGACCCGGTGCGGCTGGCCGAGGAGTACGCGATGCTCCAGCACCTGTCGAAGGGCCGCATGGACCTCATGCTCGGCCGCGGCAACACCGGCCCGGTGTATCCGTGGTTCGGCCAGGACATCCGCCAGAGCCTGCCGCTCGCGCTGGAGAACTACAACCTCCTCCACCGGCTCTGGCACGAGGACGTCGTGGACTGGGAGGGCAAGTTCCGCACCCCGCTGCAGGGCTTCACCTCCACCCCGCGCCCGCTGGACGATGTGCCGCCGTTCGTCTGGCACGGCAGCATCCGCACCCCGGAGATCGCCGAGCAGGCCGCGTACTACGGTAACGGCTTCTTCGCGAACAACATCTTCTGGCCCAAGGAGCACTACCAGCGCCTGATCGCCTTCTACCGCGAGCGCTTCGAGCACTACGGCCACGGCACCGCCAAGCAGGCGATCGTCGGGCTCGGCGGCCAGGCCTACATCGGCAAGACCTCCCAGGAGGCCAAGAAGGAGTTCCGCCCCTACTTCAACGAGGCGCCCGTCTACGGCAACGGCCCGACGATGGAGGAGTTCACCGAGGCGACCCCGCTCACCGTGGGCAGCCCGCAGGAGGTCATCGACAAGACGCTGACGTTCCGCGAGTGGGCGGGCGACTACCAGCGCCAGCTGTTCCTGATGGACCACGCCGGTCTGCCACTGAAGACCGTCCTGAAGCAGCTCGACCTGCTCGGCGAGGAGGTCATCCCGGTGCTGCGCAAGGAGACCGAGGCCCGCAAGGACCCGTCGACCCCCGACGCGCCGACGCACGAGTCGCTCGTCAAGGCCAAGTACGGCGACGCCGCGCCGCGCCAGCCGCGCCCCAACGCCAACCGCGGCGACAACGTGACCGGCGCCTCCCCCTATCAGGACTCGGCCGACGAGTTCCAGGCGGAGTACCCGGCGCTCTGAGCGCCCGGGTTCCACGCTTCGATCACGAGAGAAGGACACCATGACCAGCACCGACCAGCGCCCGTTCCGGGTGGTCGTCGTCAACGCGGGCGTCAGCGACCCGTCGTCCACCAAGATGCTCGCCGACCGCCTCGCCCTGCGCGTGGAGGCCGCCGCCCAGCGCGATGGCCACACGGTCGAGACACAGAACCTCGACCTCCGGGAGCTGCTTCCCGAGCTGTCCGGCGCGCTCGCGTCGGCGCACCTCGGCCCCCGCTTCACGGCGGCGATCGAGGCCCTGGCGGCGGCGGACGGCATCATCGCGACGGCGCCGGTCTACAAGGCCGGCCCGAGCGGGCTGTTCAGCTCGTTCTTCCAGGTGCTCGACAACGACCTCCTGATCGCGAAGCCGGTCATCCTCGGCGCGACCGCAGGGACGGCCCGGCACGCGCTGGTCGTCGATGAGCAGATGCGCTCGATGTTCGCCTACCTCCGCACCATGACGGCGCCGACCTCGGTGTTCGCCTCGACGGAGGACTGGCAGGACAACGCCCTCGGCAAGCGGATCGACCGCGCCGCGCGCGAGCTCGTCGTGCTGATGGAGACCGGTGTGGAGGCCCGCATCAAGGACACGTCCTGGAACAGCTACCAGCACGAGTTCGGCTCGGCCGGCGGCAACGAGCTCGGCATCGACCTGGGGTCGGACCTGATGCGGTTGGCGGCGGGCGGGACGCTGGGCGGGCCCGCGCGGAGCTGACGCGCAGCTTCGTCGGCTGCTTCCCGCCGTAGTCTGGTGCCACGCACGAGCCGGGCGGAGGAGCAGCCGATGAAAGCCGAAGAGGGCCACCTTCGCCTCGACCACGACGCCATCCACAGCGCCGCCGATCTCTTCCGGGCCGGAAAGGATGCCCGCTCGCGTGTCCCGCGGAGCCGCCACGGCGACTACGTGCCGGCGGCCGATCGCGACCCCGTCGGCATCCTGAAGCGGCAGCACCAGCACCGGGTGGCCGAGCTCATCCCGCTGCGGCTGGAGCGGATGACGGCGAACCCGTTCGCGTTCTACCGGGGATCGGCGGCGATCCAGGCCGCCGATCTCGCGCCGGAGCCGCGGACCGGCGTCGACGTGACCATCTGCGGTGACGCCCACATCGCGAACTTCGGGATCTTCGCATCGCCCGAGCGCAGCCTCGTCTTCGATCTCAACGACTTCGACGAGTCGGCCTACGGGCCGTGGGAATGGGACCTGAAGCGCTTCCTGGCGAGCGTCGTGCTGGCGGCACGCCAGCGCGGCTTCGGGGAGCCGGAGATCAGGATCGCCGCCCTGGAGGCCGCCGCCGCCTACCGCATCGGCCTCCGGCAGATGGTGCGGCTCGACGCTTTGGAGCGCTACTACATCCGCGCCGACGTGAGCAGGTTCCGGAGCGCCCTGAGCTCCCAGCAGGTGCTCGACCGTGCGATCGAGGCCGCGTCCCGGCGCACGTCCGCCCGGGTCGTCCGCAAGATCACCCAGCGCGGCGCGGACGGCGCGATGACGATCGTCGACAACCCGCCGCGGCAGACCCATGTGCCCGAAGCGACCGAGCAGAACGTGCTCTCGATCCTCCGCGGCTACCTGGACACCGTCCCGACGGACATCGCGGTGCTGCTGTCGCAGTACGTGCCGACGGATGCCGCACGCCGTGTCGTCGGCGTCGGCAGCGTGGGAACGCGGTGCTACATCATCGTGCTCACGGGGCCCGCCGGCGAGCCGCTGGTGCTGCAGGTGAAGGAGGCGAGCGAGTCCGTCGCTGTCGAGTTCGGCGGGGCTCCCGCCGGGCGCTCGCCCGTGTTCGACGACCACGCCCACGGCGACGAGCACGGTCACCGGGTCGTCGGCAACCAGCGAGTGCTGCAGGCCGTCAGCGACCCGTTCCTGGGCTATGCCAGGCAGGACGGGCACGCGTTCTACATCCGGCAGTTCCGCGACCACAATGTGTCGATCGACACGGAGGAGCTCGACTTCCGGCCGTTCGCCGACTACGTCGACGCGTGCGGCACCGTGCTCGCGCGCGCCCACGCGCAGTCCCCCAATGCTCCGTTCATCGCGGGATACCTCGGGAGCGGTACGACGTTCGATGTCGCGGTGGTCGAGTGGGCTCTCGCGTATGCCGACCAGGCGCACGCGGACTACCTGACGGTTCGCCAGGCGGTCGCGGACGGGGAGTTCTCCGCGGCGGTCGCTCCCGCACCGCATTCCACCTAGTCGCACCGGTCCCCCGGCGCAGAACGCCCAGTAGTGTGGGCAGGGACGAAGGGGAGCCGCGTGGACGTGCTGGGCGTGCTGGAGTGGATCGGCGTCGTCGTGTGCCTGATCCTGGCGCTGACGGGGCTCGTCCCGGTGATCGCCGCCGCAGCCACGTTCGTCGTCATCCCGTTCCACGCCTGGATCAACCACTACAAGAAGGCCGCGCCGTACCTCCCGCGGGTCGCCATCGTCGTTCCGGCCTGGAACGAGGGCGCGGTGATCGGGGCCTCCATCGACCGGCTGATGGCGCTCGACTACCCGAAGGAGGCCGTGCGCATCTACGTGGTCGACGACGCCAGCACCGACGACACCCCGGTCGTCGTGGCGAACCGCGCCGAGCGGTACCCCGGCAACGTGTTCCTGCTTCGGCGCGAGCGGGGCGGCCAGGGCAAGGCGCACACGCTCAACCACGGCATCGAGCGCATCCTCGCGGAGGACTGGATGGAGGCGCTCCTCATCATGGACGCCGATGTCATCTATCTGCCCGACTCGCTGCGGCGGATGACCCGGCACCTCGCCGACCCCGAGGTCGGCGCCGTCTCCGCGTACATCCGCGAGGGCAGCCGGGACCGCAACTTCCTCACCAAGTTCGTCAGCGTGGAGTACGTGCTCTCGCAGCCCGCCGCCCGCCGCGCACAGAACGTGCTCGGGGCGCAGGCGTGCCTCGCCGGCGGCGCCCAGCTGCACACCCGCGAGAACCTGCTCGCGATCGGCGGCCGGGTGGACACCTCCACGCTCGCCGAGGACACCATCACGACGTTCGAGACGCAGCTGCACGGCAAGAAGGTCGTGTTCGAGCCGCACGCGCACGTCCTCGCCGAGGAGCCGCGCGCGGTGGACGCGCTCTGGAAACAGCGGCTGCGGTGGGCGCGAGGCAACGTGTCGGTCACGGCGCGCTACGCGAAGGTGTGGTTCCGGCCGTCCCGCGTCCACAACCTCGGGGCGTGGACGTTCGGCATCGTGTGGTTCAGTCTGTGGCTGCTGCCGCTGATCATGGTGACCTCGGCCATCGGGCTCGCGGGGCTGCTCTTCCTGCAGAACGAGCTGGCCGCGACCATCTTCCGGGTGCTCTGGATCTCGGCGGCGCTCGCCTACCTGTTCGTGCTCATCCTCGGCTCGCTCACCGACGCGAAGACGAGCCGCAAGGAGCTCAGCCACATCCTGCTGTTCCCCGGCATCGTCAACATGCTGGTGATGATCACGGCGCTGTTCCCGCCGGTCACACTGGTGTGGCTGCCCGGCTTGTTCGGGATCGCACTGACGGGCGAAACGCTCTTCCTGCTGACGCTCGCGATCTACATCTGGATCCCGTTCTCCATGGTCGTCGCCTGGCTGGCCCGGCGGTCGGAGCGTACCCGTGCCGGGCGCTGGCTGGCGCCGGCGCTGATCTACCTGGCCGGGTACGGGTCGCTGCTCTGCGCGATCACGTTCGACTCGTACCTCAAGGAGCTCGCCGGCGCGGAGGCGCGCTGGGACAAGACCGAGAAGGTCGGGCGGGTCACGGCGGGCTGACGCCGCGACCCGACCGCGTGCGGGTCAGTCGACCAGCGTCAGCTTGACGGGGATGTTGCCCCGCGTCGCGTTCGAGTACGGGCAGACGTGGTGTGCCTTCTCCATCGTCTCCTCCGCCGTCTCCCGGCCGAGGCGCGGGATGTAGACATCCAGCTCGACCGCCAGACCGTAGCCGCCGTCTCCGTTGGCGCCGATGCCCACGCTCGCCGACACCGCGGCGTCCGAGGTGTCCAGCTTGCCGGCGCGGCCGACCGCGTGGATGGCGCTGAGGAAGCACGCGGCGAAGCCGGCCGCGAAGAGCTGCTCGGGGTTGGTGCCCCCGCCCGAGCCGCCGAGCTCGCGCGGCGGGCGGGTGTCCAGGTCGATCAGGTCGTCCTCGCTGCGGACGTGGCCGTCGCGTCCGCCTCCGGAGGCGTGCGCGATGGCGGTGTAGGCGATGTCCATACGCACAGCCCAGTCGACGGGACTGAGCGTCCGCTGAAAGCGCGTCCAGGATACTGAGATAGGGGGATTCCGGTAGCGTTGCGTCCGATGAGAGTGCACGGCGTGACGCAGACAACCGAGACCCGCGAGCTGACCGCCGAGGCGGACGACGCCGAGACGGCACGCGCTCTCGTCGAGGAGCAGGTGCCCGACGGTTTCGAACTGCTCCAGGTCCACAACGCCATGCCCCGCGGCGGTCGTGTGATCGCGACCGCGATCATCCGGGAGTCCGCGACGCAGCACATCGAGGCCGACGGGCCCGACTACCCGGCCGCCCGCGATGCGCTGCGCGCCAAAGTAGCGGACGGGCAGCGGCTGCTCTCGATCGTCGTCGACGACTGAAGCGCGCGTCAGCGGACGGTGAAGTCCTGCCCCGACGCGGCCTCCAGCAGCGGCCAGAGTCGTGCCCCGGTCCGTGGCGAGCGGGATGACCGCGTGGCCCGCCCGATCGCCGGAGCGCCCTTCGTGAGCCGGCCCGGCCCGAGGTAGCCGTCGGCGGTCAGCGTGGGGTCGAGCACGGCCCGCACCGGAACCCACGCGCCGTGGTCCTTGCCCTGCGTCCAGGCCGCCTGAAGGTTGTCGGCGAACCGCTTGGCGCGGCTGGGCTGGTTGACGCCGCGGACGCCCGGCGTGCGGCCCGAGGTCGAGTAGCCGGGATGGACGACCAGGCTGCTCACCCCGCTCCCCGCAGCACGGAGCCTGCGTTCCAGCTCGAACCCGAAGACCTGCGCGGCGATCTTCGAGCCCGAGTACGCGCGCCACGACGTGTACGACCGCTCCAGCTGGAGGTCGTCCAGCCGGAGCGACCCCAGCCGGCTGGCCAGCGAGCCGAGCGAGACGATCCGGGCGCCCTCGGTGCGCTCGAGAGCGGGCAGCGCGCGGGCGACGAGGCGGAAGTGGCCGAGCACGTTCGTCGCGAGGACCAGCTCGTTGCCGTAATGGTCGGTGCGGCGTTCGCGCGGCGGGTGCACTATCCCCGCGTTGAGCACGAGGGCGTCCACGCGTTCGCGTTCCAAGATGGCGTCGGCGAGGGCGTCGACCGATCCGCGGTCCGTGACGTCGAGCGGCGTGGCCTCCACCCGGGCGCCGCGCACGCGCCTGCGGATCGCCGCGACGGCGGCCTCCGCGCGCTCGGGGTCCCGGCAGGCGAGCACCACGTGCGCGCCCGCGCGGGCGAGCTGCTCGCCGGTGAAGTAGCCGACACCCGCGTTGCCGCCGGTGATGACGACCGTCCGGCCGTGGGCGTCGGGGAGCTCCGCGGGATCCCAGGCCACCGTCCTAGCGGCCGTTCTCGGAGGCGATGCGCTCGTGGTGGTGGATGACCTCCGCCACGATGAAGTTGAGGAATTTCTCCGCGAACGCGGGGTCGAGGTGGCTCTCCTCCGCGAGCACCCGCAGGCGCTGGATCTGCTCGCGCTCGCGCTCAGGATCGGCGGGCGGGAGCCCGTGCTCGGCCTTCAACGCCCCGACCTGCTGAGTGAACTTGAACCGCTCGGCGAGCATGTGGATGACGGCCGCGTCGATGTTGTCGATGCTCTGCCGGATGCTCTTCAGGCGCTCCAGCGCCTGCACGGTCGACTCGTTCTCAGCCATGCTCCGACCCTACCGGGCGGGAGGGTTGCGCGGACGATGATGACGATTTAGTCTATGCATAGATTATCTACGCACAGAGAAAGGATCGCATCATGTGGACCACAGAGGAGATCGGCGTCACCACACTGCCCCGCGAGCGGGTCTGGGAGGCCGTCCGCGACCTCCATACCGGGGAGCTGACCTACGACGGCGCCGACCGGTTCGAGCTGCACGGGCCGTTCGCGGTCGGCACCGAGCTGACCGTGACGCCCGTCGGCCAAGAACCCATCCGCTCCCGGATCGACGTGCTGGAGGCGGGCCGTGCGTACTCCGACGTGACCGAGTTCGGCGACGTGCGGCTGTCCTTCCGCTACGACCTGGACGACGATCCGGCGGGCACTCGGGTGCGGTATTCGCTCACCATCGACGGCGCGGGAGCGGCCGAGGCCGGCCCAGAGCTCGGCCCGCAGATCAGCGCCGACTTCCCCGAATCGCTCGCCGCCCTCCTGGCCGAGGCGGAGCGCAGGGCGCAGCAGAGCAGACTGGACGCATGACGGACTTCCCCGAGGGACCGGCGACCAGCCCCGGCTTCCTGCTCTGGCACGCAACCCTCCGCTGGCAGCGCGCGATGGTGGAGGCACTCCGGCCCCACGAGCTCACGCACGCGCAGTTCGTGCTGCTGGCCTCCGCCTGGTGGCTGAACGGGCAGTCCGAGAGCCCGAGCCAGGCCCGGCTGTCCGAGCAGACCGGGTCGGACCCGCGGATGACGTCGGAGGTGGTGCGGCGGCTGGTGGCGAAAGGGCTGCTGGAGCGGACGCCGGACCCGGCCGACAGCCGTGCGAAGGTGCTTCGCGTGACGGCGGCGGGCGCCGCGGCGGCCGAGGCGGCCATCCAGTCGGTCGAGGCGGCGGACGCGGCCTTCTTCGCGGCGGCGCAGGCCGCGGCCCCGGGTGCACTGCTGCCGGCGCTCCACGCGATGGCGGGGCGCTGACGGCCCTGTTTCCCCTCACAGCGCCCCGATACGGTGGAGCAATGACCCAGACGCACCTCACCGCACCCCTGGACGAGCGCTCGACGACCGACCTGGCGGGGGCGGGCCTCCGGCTCGCCCTGGTCGACCCGGCGGACACCGCCGCCCTCGACGCGTGGATCGTCGCGGACTTCCGTGGCTTTCACGGACGCCGCCCCAGCGAGGAGGTCCTGGAGGAGGCCAGGGGGAACTTCGGCGGGCGGCGCACGACCGCCGTCTACGACGAGGGCGTGAGCACGCCGGTCGGCACGGTCAACTCGTGGGTCGCCCCGCTCACCGTCCCGGGCGGCGGCAGCCTGGACTCCTGGGCGATCAGCTCGGTCACGGTCGCGCCGACGCACCGCCGCCGCGGCGTCGCGACCGCGCTGCTCGGGGCGGAGCTGCGCACCGCGCACGCGCTCGGCGTGCCCGCGGCCATTCTCACCGTCTCGGAGTCCACGATTTACGGCCGCTGGGGCTTCGGGCCCGCGACCTTCGCGACCGGCTGGAGCGTCGACGCCAAGCGGGTCCGCTGGAACGGCGCCCCGACCCCGGGCCGGCTGGCGTTCACGACGCCCGACGAGTACCGCGAGACCGGTCGCGCCGTCCTCGCCGAGGCCATGGCCTCCCGGCACGGCGAGATCGGCCTCGAACCGTACCTCGCCGACCGGCTCCTCGGCCCGCTGAAGGGCGACGACGACGCGGCCCGCTACCTCCTGGTGCGCTACGACTCCCCGGAGGGACGGCCGGAGGGCTTCGTCAGCTACGTGGTCCGCGGGGGTGAGGAGGACTTCTCCCGTCACGTCGTGGAGGTGAACTACCTCGCGGCCGCGACCGACGCCGCGCTGACCGCGCTCTGGCGCTACCTTCTGGAACTGGACCTCGTCGCCGAGGTGAAGGCCTGGACGCGCGGCGTGGACGAGCCGGTGCAGCTGCTCGTGCAGGACATCCGCGGCGCCCGCATCACCAGCGTCCAGGACCATCTCTGGGTGCGGATCCTCGACGTCCCGGCCACGCTCGCTGCCCGTCGCTACGAGAGCGACGGGGACCTCGTCCTGGAGGTGACCGATGCTCTCGGCTTCGCCGACGGGCGTTACCGGCTGATCGTGGAGGACGGCGAGGCGCGCGTGGAGTCGAGCACGGACCTTCCGGACGTCACCCTGGCGGTCGAGGCACTCGGCAGCGTCTACCTCGGCCACGACCTGGCCCGCGGGCTGGCGCTGGCTGGACGGATCACGGGCGACGCGGAGGCGCTGGACCGGCTGTTCCGAACGGCGGTGCCGCCGCGGCTCAGCACGTGGTTCTAGTTGAGGGAGCCGGAATAGTGGAAGAGTTATTCCGGCTTAGGGGGTGAAAACCGGAATAACTACTGGCTTATTCCGGGTTGTGGTGCTTAACTCGGAATAGGACAAGTGCTATTCCGGGTTGAGGGCTACATGAGCGACGCGAACGACTGGGTTCCCCACGGGGTCGAGACCGTGCCCTGGCGGAGCCGGAGCGGGCGTGGCTCACGCGCCGACCGCACCCTCACCTCCGTCGAGGCGACCATCCCGCCGTTCATCGCCGACCGGGTGTACGTCGGCGACCCGTCCGTGCAGGTCGCCCAGGAGTCGGCCATCCGCGCCCTCGCCGCGCTCGACGCCGACACCGGCCCGGGAGCCGGTGCGATCTCCGCGTTCCTGATCCGCACCGAGTCGATCGCCTCCTCCAAGATCGAGCACATCGAGGCCACCCCGGAGGACTTCGCCCGCGCGCTCGTCGGCGTCCGCGCGAATACGAGCGCCACCGCCATGGTCTCCGCGTCGCGCGCCATCATGCGGATGGTCGACGATGCCGGGACCACGGGCCGGATCACTCTCGAGTCGATGCTCATGGCGCACCGGACGCTCCTCGCCGACGATCCGGGCGATGCGCCGTACGCCGGCCGGGTCCGCGACCTGCAGAACTGGATCGGCGGCAGCGACTTCTCGCCCATCGACGCCGACCACGTGCCGCCCGCACCCGAGCGCGTCCTCCCGCTCCTCCACGACCTCGTCGCCTTCGCCAACCGCGACGACATCCCGGTGATCGCGCAGGCTGCGATCGCGCACGCGCAGTTCGAGTCGATCCACCCGTTCGCCGACGGCAACGGGCGGATCGGCCGCGCGCTGATCGGCGCGATCTTCCGGCGGCGGGGGATGACCTCCGTCACGACGCCGCCGGTCGCCTCCGCTCTCGCCGCCGACCAGGACGGCTACTTCGACCTCCTGACCGCGTACCGCCGCGGCGTGGCGACGCCGATCGTCCGCGAGCTGGCCGACGCCACGAGGATCGCGGCGGAGGAGGCACTGGAGTCCGTGCGCGTCATCCGCGCGCTGCCCGACGAGTGGAGGGCGACGCTGGCTCCCCGCCCCGGAAGTGCCCTCGCGGCGATCGTCGACGGCCTGCTCGACGCCCCGGTGTTCGACGCCGAGTCGGTCGAGGACCGGATCGGGCGTTCGACGTCCGCGACCTACGAGGCGCTGGAGCGGGTGGAGGACGCGGGGATCACCCTCCGCATCACGAACCGCCAGCGGAACCGCGTCTGGGCCGTCACCACGATCATCGACGAGCTGGGGTCGCTCGACTGGCGGATCGCCGCCCGGTCACGCCGGCGCGGCGATCCGGAGCTCCAGGCGCTGCTCGGCGCTTGACCGGGCTCCTCAGTCGACCAGGTCGTGGCGCACGACGATCTCGTCGCGGGCCGGGCCCACGCCGATGGCGGAGATGCGGGCGCCGGAGATGGCCTCCAGCGCGAGCACGTAGTCCTGCGCGTTCTTCGGGAGGTCCTCGAACGTGCGGGCGCCGCTGATGTCCTCGGTCCAGCCGGGGAACTCTTCGTAGATCGGCACAGCGTGGTGGAAGTCGGTCTGCGACGACGGCACCTCGTCGTGGCGCACGCCGTCCACGTCGTAGGCGACGCAGACCGGGATGCGCTCGATGCCGGTGAGGGTGTCCAGCTTCGTGAGCACGAAGTCCGTGACGCCGTTGATGCGGGCGGTGTAGCGGGCGACCGGGGCGTCGTACCAGCCGGTGCGGCGCGGGCGGCCGGTCGTGGTGCCGAACTCGAAGCCGCGCTCGCGGAGGAACTCGCCCCACTCATCGAACAGCTCGGTCGGGAACGGGCCGGCGCCGACACGCGTCGTGTACGCCTTCACGATGCCGATCACGCGGTCGATGCGGTTGGGGCCGATGCCCGAACCGGTCGCCGCGCCGCCCGCCGTCGAGCTGGAGGAGGTCACGAACGGGTAGGTGCCGTGGTCGACATCCAGCATGGTGGCCTGGCCGCCCTCGAACAGCACGTACTTGCCGTCCACCAGCGCCTCGTGCAGCAGCAGAGAGGAGTCGACCACCATCGGCCGCAGCCGCTCGGCGTAGCTCAACAGTTCCTCGACGACCTCGTCCACCCCGATTGCGCGGCGGTTGTACACCTTGACCAGCAGGTGGTTCTTCTGGTCGAGGGCGCCCTCCACCTTCTGCCGCAGGATGTTCTCGTCGAAGAGGTCCTGGATGCGGATGCCGACCCGGTTGATCTTGTCGGCGTAGGTCGGGCCGATGCCGCGGCCGGTGGTGCCGATCTGGCGCTTGCCGAGGAAGCGCTCGGTCACCTTGTCGATGGTGCGGTGGTACTGCGTGATCACGTGCGCGTTGGAGCTGACCTTGAGGCGGGACACGTCGACGCCGCGTGCGATGAGCCCGTCGAGCTCCTGGAACAGCACCTCGAGGTCCACGACGACGCCGTTGGCGATGACCGGCGTGACGCCCTCGGTCAGGATGCCGGACGGCAGCAGGTGCAGCGCGTACTTCTCATCGCCGACGACGACCGTATGGCCGGCGTTGTTGCCGCCGTTGAACTTGACGACGTAGTCGATGCGGCTGCCGAGCAGGTCGGTGGCTTTGCCTTTGCCTTCGTCGCCCCACTGGGCGCCGATGATCACTATCGCGGGCACGTTTCGTCCTCTCGAATGTCGGGAGTGCGTCGGCGCCTCGCGGACGACCGTCGCACTCGATCCTATCGCGCCGGGTTCGACGCCCCCCGCCGGGTCGAATTCGGCACGAATGTCGAGTATCGCGAGCGCAAAGTCGAGATTCGGCACGAATGTCCGCGCGAAGCGGTTGCTTAACTTGCACATGTGTGTGCAAGTTGCGTATCATGGTCGTATGCCCACCACCTCCTCGCCCCGCTCCACCGCGCCCTCGCGCGCACCCCGGCGCGACGCGACCGCGAACCGGGAAGCCCTCCTGGTCGCCGCCGCCGCCGCGCTCAACGAGGACATCGACGCCTCCCTCGAGGCCATCGCCGCCCGCGCGGGCCTCAGCCGGCGCTCGGTCTACGGCCACTTCGCCAACCGCGACGAACTGCTGATCGACGTGTTCACGCGCGGCGCCGCCCGCTTGGCCGCGCTGCTCGACCCGGTGTCGCACCCCGACGCCCGCGTCGAGATCGCGCTGTTCGGCGCGACGCTCTGGGCCGAGGTCGAGCACATCCGGGTCTCCGCCGCTCTCGCCGTGCGCGGGCCGCACCGCGAACTCGTCGGCTCCGCGCTCGACCCGGCGCGCGAGCGGCTGCGCGACACGGTCGGCCGCGGGATGGCGGAGGGCACGATCCGCACCGACCTGGACCGGGAGACGGTCACGCGGCTCATCGAGCACGCGGCCGTGTCCGTGCTGGACGAGGCCACGCGGGCGAAGCTCTCCGACCGCGACGGGCACCGGCTGGTCATCCTGGCCGCGCTCTCCGCCGCGGGGATGGGCTGGCAGGAGGCCGGCGATCTGCTCGCCGACACTCCCGAACTCGCGTTCGACGCGGTGCAGGGCTCTGCTCACCCCACCGCGGAGGCGACCGCCCGATGAAGGTCACCCTCGACTCCGTCGCGAAGGGCCCGCGCGACGCCGCCCTCCCCGCGACCTCCGTCTCCTTCGAGACCGGCCAGGCCGCGCTCTCCCGCGCCGAGACCGAGCAGCGGCCGACCGTGCTCGGACTGATCGCGTCCGGGCGGATGCGGCCGGACACCGGGACGGTCAGCATCGACGGCCGCACCGACTTCGGGGCCATGCGCCGGCGGATCGCGCTGGTGGACGCCCCGGACGTCTGCGAGCCGGCGCCCGATGTGACCGTGGCCGGCATCGTCGCCGAGGAGCTGATGTTCGCCGGCCTCGCGTCCCACCCGCTCGCGGTGCGCCGCCGGCTCGCCGAGCTGGGCGCCGCCGAGTACGCGCGCTACGCGATCGGGACCGTCCCGCCGACGGTGCGCATCCGCCTTCTCACCGAGCTGGCCCTCCTGCGGGCGGGCGTGGAGGGCGTCGTGATCGTCTCCCCCGACCGGCACGGCGGCGACCCCGTGGAGTGGTGGCGGTTCGCGCGCGAACTCGCCGCGCGCGGCATCGCCGTTCTCGTCGTCGCCGGCGACGCCTCCGCCGCGGCGATCGCGGCCTCCGCGCTCGTGTCGCGGCAGTTCCCCGCGGAGGACGACGCCTTCGCATTCCAGACCTACGAAGAAGACCCGGGACGGGACGGGACGACACCGACGATCGGTTCCATCCGGAATCGGGCGACCTGATCGTGGCCGAGCAGTCCGTGGAGAATTCATGAAGATCCCGCAGATGATCGCGGCGGAGTTCCGCCGCCTGACCGCCAGCCCGATGTCCATCGTGGCGCTCATCGCGCTGATGTGCGTCCCGGTGCTCTACGGCGGCCTCTACCTCTGGGCCAACCAGAACCCGTACGCGAACCTCGACCGCATCCCTGCGGCGATCGTCGTGGACGACACCGGCACGACCGTCGACGGCAAGTCCGTGAATTACGGAAGCCAGGTCGCCGACCAGCTCATCAAAGACGGCTCCTTCCAGTGGCACCGGGTCGCCTCGGGCTCCGCCGCGTCCGGCGTGGACGACTCGAAGTACGACTTCAGCATCACCTTCCCGTCCGACTTCTCCGCGGCGCTCGCGTCGGCGTCCGGCACGTCGCCGCAGCGCGCGATCGTCACCCTGACGACCAACGACACCAACAGCTATCTCGCGTCGACCATCGGGACGCAGGCGGCCGAGAAGATTCGCACCTCCATCGTCAAGCAGGTGAACGAGGAGGCCGCCCAGCGATTCCTGCTCGGCCTCGCCGACATCCGCTCCAGCCTGGTGAACGCCGAGGGCGGCGCCGCCCAGCTCGTCGACGGCAGCGCCACGGCGCAGAGCGGGGCCGTCCAGCTCGCGGACGGGACCGCGCAGCTCGCGAGCGGGTCGCAGACCCTCGCGAGCAAGCTCGGCGACCTGTCCTCCGGTGCGGCGCAGGTGCGCGACGGCGCCGCCCAGGTCAGCGCGGGCGCCGCCCGGGTCGCGGCCGGGAACGACCAGCTCGCGGCCAAGGCCGCCCAGGCCGCTCAGGCCTCGGCGCAGCTCGCGGTCCAGGCGCCCGCCGCCGGGCAGCAGCTCATCGCGCAGCTGCAGGCGTCGCACGTCGACCCGGCCGTGATCGCGCAGGTGGAGGCCGGGCTCAGCGGCATCGACCAGAAGGTGCAGGCGGGCAACACGCAGATCCAGTCCGCCGTCGGCCAGGTGAACCAGCTCGCCGCGGGCTCCGACCAGGTCGCCGCGGGAGCGGCGCAAGTGTCGTCCGGGGCGTCTCAGGTCGCCAACGGGGCGTCTCAGGCGCAGGCCGGCGCCGCCCAGCTCGCGAGCGGAGCCGCCTCGGCAGCGTCCGGCTCGGCGCAGCTCCGCGACGGACTGACCACGCTGCACGACGGGACGACGAAGCTCCACGACGGCCTCGCGAAGGGCGTCGCGCAGATCCCGGACAACTCGCCCGCCCTCCAGAAGAAGCAGGCGTCCACGATCGCCGACCCGGTGAACCTGAAGAACGACTCCGTCACCTCGGCCGGCACGTACGGTGCGGGCCTGGCGCCGTTCTTCGTGGCGCTGGCCGGCTGGATCGGCATCTACGCGCTGTTCCTCATCGTCAAGCCGGTGTCCCGGCGGGCGATCACCGCCCTCCACTCGCCGGTGAAGATCACGCTGGCCGGCTGGCTGACGCCGGGTCTCCTCGGTGCGGTCCAGATGATCGGGCTGTTCGCGATCGTCTCGGGAGCGCTCGGCTTCGGCATCCATAACCCGCTCGGCATGTTCGGGATGATGGCGCTCGCGTCGGTGACGTTCGCTGCGATCATCCTCGCGCTCAACGTCTGGCTGGGGAGCGTGGGGCAGTTCCTCGGGCTGGTGCTCATGGTGCTGCAATTGGTCACCGCGGGAGGCACGTTCCCGTGGCAGACGCTGCCCGGGCCGCTCGCAGGGTTGCACCACGTGCTCCCGATGTCGTATGCCGTCGACGGCATCCGCCAGCTCATGTACGGCGGCAACCCCGCGACGGCGTGGGCGGACGCGGGCGTGCTCGCCGTGTGGCTGCTGATCGCACTGCTGGTGTCGGCGATCGGGGTGACCCGGATGACGCACTTCCGGACGCTCCGCGACCTGCGGCCGTCGCTGATCGGCTGAGCCGCGGCGTTCCCGCGCTGGCCGTCGGACCGTGGCACTAGGGTGGGCGGCGTGACCGACCGACTTCGGATCCTGCACCTCAGTGACACGCACCTCTACGGCGACGGCCGCCTCCACTACGGGCTGGTCGACACCCTCGCGGCGCTCGACCGGGTGCTTCTGCGCGCCGGCGAGCTGGAGGCGGTGGATCTCGTGGTGGCGTCGGGCGACCTGTCCGACGACGGGAGCCCGGCGTCGTACCGGCTGCTGTGGGAACGCCTGGAGCCGTGGGCGGCGGAGCGCGGGGCGGTCGTCGTGTACGCGATGGGCAACCACGACCTCCCTGACGGCTTCGAGGAGGTGCTCGGGGAGCGGGAGCGCGTCGTGGCGGTGGGCGGGTTCCGGGTCGTGACCGTCGACACGACGGTCGCGCGGGCCGGGTACGGCCGGCTCGACGACGCGCGGCTGGAGCGGCTCCGGGAGGCGCTGGCCGCTCCCAGCGCGAACGGGACGGTGGTGGTGCTGCACCATCCGCCGGTCGCTCCGACGACGGGACTGTTCGAGACCCTGCGCTTGATCGACCCCGCTCCGCTGCTGGAGGTGTGCTCGGAGGGGGACGTGCGGCTGATCCTGGCCGGCCACTACCATCACGCGCTCGTCACTTCGGCGGGCGCGCGAGAGATCCCGGTCGTGGTGGCGCCGGCCGTCGCCAACACGACGGACGTCCTCTGGCCGCCGCCGCGGGAGCGCGCAGAGCGCGGCGCCGGGTTCGCGGTGGTGGAGCTGTCGGCGGAGGGGACGGTGCGTACGCACGTCGTGCGCGCCCCCGCGGCCGACGACGGCGAGACGGTCTACGACCTCGACGCGGACGCGATCGCGCGCATCGCGGCGAACTCCGGCTGGCAGGGCGCCCGATGAGCGGCGCGGGCTACTCGGGCACGCCGCTCTGGAAGAAGCTGGGCCTCAAGCCCGGAATGCGCGCTCAGCTCCTGCATGCCGACCGCGGTTGGGCGGTCCCGGTGGAGGACGGCCCAGCGGACGTCGAGTGGCTCGCGCCCGCCTCGACCGAGCCGGCCGGGCTCATCGTCGCGTTCTACCGGGAGGCGGCCGACTACGTCGCCGAGCTGGACGCTCTGGCCCCGCGCATCCACCCGGCCGGGATGATCTGGGCGGCCTGGCCCCGGAAAGCCGCCGGCCACGTCAGCGACATCGACGAGAACCTCATCCGCGACACCGCGCTCGCCCGCGGCCTCGTCGACGTCAAAGTAGCCGCCCTCTCCGCCGACTGGTCCGCCCTCAAACTCGTCATCCGCCGCACCAACCGCTGACCCGAGCACCCGCCGAGTACGCGAAAAGTCTGCGTACTCGACCGTTTCGGGCTGATTTTGGGCGTACTCGGCTGTTACTGCGCGAAGGGGACGTGCTGGAGGATCCAGGCGTGCATGGCGACGGCGGCGGCGGCCGAGGCGTTGATGGAGCGGGTGGAGCCGAACTGGGAGATCTCGACGACCACGGCGGCGGCCTCCAGGGCGGCAGCCGAAAGGCCCGGGCCCTCCTGGCCGAACAGCAGCACGCACTCGCGCGGCATCCGGTAGGTCTCGATCAGCACCGACCCCGGCACGTTGTCGACCGCCACGATCGGGACCCCGGCCTCCCGCGCCCAGGCGACGAAAGCCTCCACGTCGTCGTGGTGGACGACGTGCTGGTATCGGTCGGTGACCATCGCCCCGCGCTTGTTCCAGCGCCGCCGGCCGATGATGTGCACGGTGTCCGCCGCGAACGCGTTCGCGCTGCGCACGATGGAGCCGATGTTCATGTCGTGCTGCCAGTTCTCGATCGCCACGTGGAACGGGTGGCGGCGCCGGTCCAAGTCGGCGACCACGGCCTCCATCCGCCAGTACCGGTAGCGGTCGATGACGTTGCGGGTGTCGCCGTGCCGCAGCAGCTCGGGGTCGTAGCGCTCGTCGTCCGGCCAGGCGCCCGGCCACGGGCCGACACCGTGAGTGGTCAGCTCGGCGGACGGCGGCAACTCGCCGGGAGGCTCGCTCGGCGGACGGTTCTCACTCACCGACCCAGCGTAGCCGGGGCCGTCGCAATAAGCTGGTGCCGTCACTTCATCATCGGAAGGGGTCCTGCGTGACGCGACGCGACGAGATCGAATGCTGGCTGACCGACATGGACGGCGTCCTCGTCCACGAGAACTCCGCGCTCCCGGGCGCCTCCGAGCTGATCCAGCAGTGGCGCGACCAGGGCACGCCCTTCCTGGTGCTCACCAACAACTCGATCTACACCCCGCGCGACCTCGCGGCCCGGCTGCGCGCCTCCGGTCTCGACGTTCCCGAGGAGTCCATCTGGACCTCCGCGCTGGCGACGGCCGACTTCCTGAAGTCGCAGAAGCCGGGAGGCAGCGCGTACGTCATCGGCGAGGCCGGCCTGACGACCGCGCTGCACGAGGCGGGCTTCATCATGACCGACACCAACCCGGACTACGTCGTCGTCGGTGAGACCCGCAGCTACTCGTTCGACGCCATCACGAAAGCCGTCCGGCTGATCGGCGCCGGCGCACGGTTCATCGCGACGAACCCGGACGCCACCGGGCCGAGCGCCGAAGGTCCGCTTCCCGCGACGGGCGCCGTCACGGCGATGATCACCAAGGCGACCGGCGGAATGGAGCCGTACGTGGTGGGCAAGCCCAACCCGATGATGTTCCGCTCCGCGCTCAACCGCATCGGGGCGCACTCCGAGAACACCGCGATGATCGGCGACCGGATGGACACCGACGTCGTCGCGGGCATCGAGGCCGGCCTCCACACGATCCTGGTGCTGACCGGGATCAGCGACCAGGCCGAGATCGACCGCTACCCGTTCCGCCCGGACGAGATCCTGTCCGGCGTGAAGGAGCTGGTGGAGACGGGGCCGGTCGAGTCAGACCTCTGAGGCGCGGCGCGGGTCGTGCGCTCGGTGAGCGCGCCCGTCAGCCGTTCGGTCCCGGCCCCGCCACCGAGGACGTCAGCGGCTCGCCGCCGGAACGGTTCGCGAAGCAGTAGTACGAGCGCTGCCCGCTCTTCCACTGATCCTCGGTCGCCGGGAAAGCGCCCTGCACCTGGAGGTCGGGGTAGGCGGCAGCGGCGCTCAGGTTGATCACGCCGGACGCGGTGCACAGCGTGTTGATCTGCTGGGCGAGCGCGTCGGCGCCCGGATACGGGGCGGCCGGGTCGGCGGAGACGAGGTTCGTGTACACGAGCTGCGCCGCGTGCGGCGCCGCGCAGTCCACGACGGTGAACGTCTCGGCCCAGGGGCCCGTGAACGGCTGGATGCACTCGCCGCCGCCGAGCGTGTCCCAGGCGTGCGTCCCCGGCCCGACGGCCGCTGCGGGCTTCGGGCTGACCGTGGGGGTCGGCGTCGGGGTGGGGGTCGGGGTCGCCGACGGCGTCGCGGACGACGAGGCCTTGGGGGCGGGCGCGGAGGCGCCGAACAGGGACGGGAGGCGCGTGCCGAGCGCGAACAGGCCGACCAGGACGAGGACGACCGCGAGGGCGCCGAGGACCAGGAACAGGCGGCGGTCGATGGGAGTCTGAGGGCCGGACGGCGACGCCGGGGGTGCGGGTGGGGTCGTGGGGGGTGGGGTCGTGGGGGGTGCGGCGGTGCTCGAGATACCAGGCGCGCCGGGGGTGCCGGAGGTGCCCGGTGTGCCGGGCGCGGCCCAGGTCGCGGGGGTGGATGCGGCTGGCGCGGCTTCGGCGGAGGGGGCCCCACCGGCAGGCGCTGAACCCGCGGGAGCGGTACCGGCGGCGCCGGGCGCGGCAGCTGCCGGGGCGGCCTCGCCGGCTGCCGCGGCTGCGGCAGCACCAGCAGCAGCGGCAGCGGCGGCAGCGGCGGCACCAGCAGCACCAGCACCACCAACAGCGGCACCGTCGGTCTCAGCACCTTCGGCGCCCGTCGCGGTGGTTACATCCCGCGGCGGCGTCGTATCGCGGGCTGCTGCGGCGGCGTCGAACGCGACGGTCGGCGTGTCCAAGGCGTCGAAGGCCGCAGTCGGCGTCAAGAGATCGTCGAATCCGACGGTCTCCGAGGCGATCTGCGGGCCCTCCAGCCCGGCCGACGGCTCATCGAAGGCGTAACCGGTGGCGTCCGGATGGCCGGGGTGGCCGTGTTCAGAGGATGCTTCGTGCCGCGGCAAGGCATCGGTCTCCGGCTGGGCCGCCTCTTCCTGCTCTGCCGCGAGCTGGGGGAAGAGGATGGCGTCCATCCCGAGGGCGGACGCAGGGAGCATGGCGTCGCCGCCGGGCGCCGCCGCGTGGCCGACCGGCTCGACGGGTGACGCAGGCTCGACAGGCTCGACGGGCGGGGACGACTCGAGCCCGGCCGGTCCACTGGGCGGCACGGGCGTCCCCGGCGCGTTGACCGGGAGGGAGGCACTGTCGGTGTCCTCGCCGGCGGCGCCGTGGGCTGGCTCGTCGTCCAGACCGAAGTCGCCGAAGAGGGCGGCGATCCCGTCGGGCTCCTCGTCGTCAGGCCCGTGTCCGGCGTCGGCGGCCTCAACGGGCGCGGGACCGCTGGGGGTGCCCTCCGGCGTCGAATCGGCGGCGGGAGCGAAGCTGTCCGGAACGGCAGCCGACGCCGCGGCGAGCGCCTCCGCGTCGAAGGGGCTGGTCGCGGGCGACGGCGGCGCACCGAGCATCGCCTCGGTCTGAGCGGCTCCGCCGTACGCGGGCGTCTCGTCCGGCTCGACGTGGCGAGGTGGTGTCGGCGCGACGTCGAAGGCTTCGCTCGTGCCGCCGGCCGCCGCCCAGGCGCGCGCCTGCGCCTCGGCCTCGGCACGCGCGGCCGCCGCCTGCTCCTCGCGCTGGGCGGCCTCCGCCTGCGCCTGCGCGTCGGCGCGCGCCTGTTCCTCGGCCCGCGCACGCTCGGCAGCCTCAGCCTGCGCCTGCGCGTCCACGCGGGCCTGTTCCTCGGCCCGCGCACGCTCGGCAGCCTCAGCCTGCGCCTGCGCATCCACGCGGGCCTGTTCCTCACCCCGCGCACGCTCGGCAGCCTCCGCCTGCGCCTGCGCGTCCACGCGCGCCTGTTCCTCACCCCGCGCACGCTCGGCAGCCTCCGCCTGCGCCTGCGCGTCCACGCGGGCCTGCTCGTCGACCTGCGCACGCTCGGCGGCCTCCGACTGGGCCTTGGCCTCTGCTTCGGCCTGCAGCGCGTCTTTGCGAGACATCGCGGCCGGCGGGATCGGGATGATTCCGGTGGTGTCTCCGAGGAGGGGACGGGGAGCCGGCCGCTCCTCCTCGAACATCCCGAGGAGCGCCGCCAGCCCGTGGCCCTCGATGGGGCCCGTCGGGGCGGGCTCGGTGGCCGCGGGCTCGGACGCCGCGGGTTCGGTGGCCGTGGGTTCGGACGCCGCGGGCTCGAATGCCCCGGGTTCGGTCACTGGCGGCTGGAACGCTGGAGGCTCCGCCGCTGGCGGCTCGGACTGGGCAGGTTCGGTCAGCCGAGGCTTGGGCGCTGCAGGTTGCGGCGCGAGGGGCTCCGCCGCTGCAGCCCCCGTCGCGGTGGGCTCGGAGACCGCGCGCTCACCCGAGGTGGGCTCGAATGCCGCTGGTTCAGTCACCGGCGGCTGGAAAAGTGCGGGCTCTGGCGCGGAGGGCTCGAGCGTTCCAGCCTCCGGCGCAGTCGGCTCGAACGCTGCAGGCCCCGGCGCAGTCACTTCGAACGCTGCAGACCCCGGCGCTGAGGGCTCGGACGCTGCAGGCTCTGGCGCTGCCGGCTCAGGGGCGGTGAAGCCGGGAACCGCCTGATCCGGCGTGGTCGGCTCCAGCACCTCGTCGGGACCGGAGAAGCGGTCGCCGACCTCCGGAGGCTGCGGCAGGCGAAGCGCGGCCACGAAACCGGTCGGCTCGAACGGTTGCGTCGGGGGTGCGGCGGCGGTCGGAGTCGACTCGGTCGCGGGCGAAGAATTCGGGGCAGCCTGGGTCGGCGGCTCACTCCCGGACTCCGGCATGGCCGGAGGGAGCGGGGTCGGGTTCGAGGGTGTCGGCTCGACGAAGTTGGATCGGCGCACGGGAGGGGCGTCGGACTCGCCAGTCGTGTCGTCCTCGAGGTCGCCGAACGGGAGCCGGGATTCGGACGCCGGGCTTTCGCTGGGCGTCAGGTTCCAGACGAAGCCGGGCGCGGTCGGGGCGATCGACGCAGCGTCCACCGGGCCGTCGACGTTCTCGCCGCCCGAGGGTTCGCCCGCGTCCGGTTCGCGGAGCAGTTCCTCGAACGCGGACGGGGCCGTGGGGGCCGATGGGACCGGCGCAACCGGCTCGCCCGGGGTGAAGGCGGCCGTGGGCGCAGCAGGCTCCACGGGCTCAACACCCTCCTCAGGCACCTCCGGCTCCCGAGCCCCAGCCCGCGTACCATCCGGAGACCCCGCTCCCGCGTCCGCCCTCGGGGCCGGGGGTCGCGTCAACGGGCGTCCGCCGCTGAGCTGCGCGAGGAACCACTCCGAGGTCCCCACCTCCGGCTCGGTCGGCTGGTCCCGGTCCGGCTCGTCCTCGGCCGGCGGTTCGCGGTGTTCCGCCACTACTCCAGCCCCAGATCCTCGAGGCCGATGGCGGCGAAGTACGGGTAGCCGGCCGACTCGATGACCTCGCGCGCGCCCGTGTTGCGGTCGACGACCACGGCGACACCGGCGATCTCGGCGCCGACCTTCTTCAGGGCCTCGATGGCCTTCAGCGGGGAGCCTCCGGTCGTGGAGGTGTCCTCCAGCACGATGACGCGCTTGCCCGCGAGGTCCGGGCCCTCGACCTGCTTGCCGCGGCCGTGGTCCTTCGGCTCCTTGCGGACGACGAAGGCGTCGTAGGCGAGCCCACGGGCCGCGCCCTGGTGCAGGATCGCGGCCGCGACCGGGTCGGCGCCCATCGTCATCCCGCCGACCGCGACCACGTCCGGGATGTCCGCGATCAGGTCGATCATGACCTGGCCGATCAGGGGCGCCACGCGGTGGTCGAGGCTGACCTTGCGCAGGTCGACGTAGTAGCTGGCCTTCTTGCCGCTGGTCAGCGTGAAGTCGCCGTGGAAGACCGCCTCGGCGGAGATGAAGTCGATGAGCTGCTGTCGTGCGTCGGTCACGTCTGACATTCTACGGTTAACCGGTACCCCGCAAGGGGGTCGGCGGTCCCCGATACGATCGGGGCATGCGCGTCGCCACCTGGAATGTGAACTCCATCCGCACCCGAGTCGCCCGGGTGGTGGACTGGATGGTCCGCGAGGATGTCGACGTTCTGGCCATGCAGGAGATCAAATGCAAGCCGGAGCAGTTCCCGTACGAGGCGTTCGAGGCGGCCGGCTACGAGGTCGTCCTGCACGGCCTCAACCAGTGGAACGGCGTCGCGATCGCCGCCCGCCTGCCGATCGAGGACGTCGAGATCGGCTTCCCCGACATGCCCGGTTTCTTGAAGGACCACGACGGCCCCGACCTCCCGAAGGAGGCCCGCGCGATCGGCGCGACGGTCGACGGCGTGCGGCTGTGGAGCCTATACGTTCCCAACGGCCGCTCGCTCGCCGACCCGCACTACGTCTACAAGCTGGACTGGCTGGCCGCCCTCGCGGCCGACACCCAGCGCTGGCTCTCCGAGAACCCGGGCCAGCAGCTCGCGCTGATGGGCGACTGGAACGTCGCGCCGCTCGACTCCGACGTCGGCGACCCGAGCCTGATCCCGGGAGTCTCCACCCACATCTCGCCCCCGGAGCGCACGGCGTTCGCCGCCTTCGAGAAGGTCGGGCTGACCGACGTGGTCCGGCCGATCGTGCCGGACGGCTACACGTACTGGGACTACAAGCAGCTCCGCTTCCCGCGCAACGAGGGGCTGCGTATCGACTTCATCCTCGGCTCCCCCGCGTTCGCCGACCGGGTGACGGGCGCCGGTATCCACCGGAACGAGCGCAAGGGCGACGCACCGAGCGACCACGTCCCCGTGCTGGTGGAGTTGGCGGACGTCGCCGGCGACGAGGACGACGACGACCGGCCGATGATCTGGTGAGCGCGCCTCGCTGATCGCGCCCGGGCTGATTGGCCCGGGCCGATTGCGCCGCGGGGCGCCGACGCGGTATTCCGGACTCATGCGCACCGCGCCGCCGCGCCCACAGGCCATCGCCCTCCTCATCGCGTTCGGCGTGCAGTTCGCGCTAGGGATGCTGCTGAACCTGTTCGTGGAGCTGCCGAAGACGCACCCCGGCAGCACCGGAGGCGAGTACTTCTCCCGGTCGTTCACGAGCCTCGGCTGGGCGCTCAGCGGCGGCGCGGGACCGGCGCTCCTCCTCCACGCCTGGCTCGCCCTCCTGCTCGCGCTCGGGACACTGGCGCTGTTCGCCCGCTGCCTGGCCGGTCGCGTGCGCGGCTGGCGCTGGCCCACCGGCGTCGCCGCCCTCTTCACGGTGGGCGCGTTCTTCAACGGGATGAGCTTCGTCGACTACGGCGAGGACTTCAGCTCGGCGATCATGGCCGGGTGTTGGCTGATCGCGGTGACGCTGCTGGTGACCGCGGTGGTGCGGCGGGGGCGGGAGGTTGTGGTCAGCGTATGAGGCCGACGGACCGGCGGCCGGCGACGCGGGCCGGGCGGATCACGCAGGCCTTCACCCGCTCGACCCCCTCGGCCGTTCTGCGCGCCAGACCCGGCCAGGCGTTCGCTCCAACGTCACTTCGCCCGCTGCCCGCCCCCTAGAACAGGGTGACTTTCACGATGGTCACCGGTCCGCCACTGATCGCCACCGGACCGGTGGTCTTGGGGCCGGTGATCGTGGCGCTGCCGGACTTCCATTGCAGTTGCCCGATTCGATTGCCGTTCGTGTAGGTGCCGACCCCGCCGACACTGACCGACAAGCTCCCTGTGCCCTGGTATCCGCGGTATGGATTCGAATACAAGCACATGGACGTAGTCGTGCAGCCGGGACCGACGATGCTGACGCCGCGAGCCTGAACGTTCGGACGGGTGCCCACAACCGCACCGGTATGCGCATCGACGACCGTCACGGTGTCGAAGCTGGGTGCGAACCCCGGGAACGACGGCAACTGCTGGTCTTGCGGGAGTTCGTGAATGCCGTCCTCGTCCGCGCTCGCGGCTGGCACAACGATCAGCACCCCACTCAGTGTGAGGGCTGCCGCTCCCGCCGCCGCGGTGAGAATGCGCTTTATGGTCATTAGAAAGTCCTTTCAGGGCCAGATTGCCAATTTCACATGACAATTTCATACCTGAGCGGTCGGCACAACCCTTCCGCAACCTTTCGTTACGCCGCGTTGCACACCCGCGAGCGGCCGCTGGGCCGCTGTCGGTAGCGTCGGAGGACCATGCCCTCCCGCTCCTCCTCGTCCGCGTTCTCCGTCGACTTCGTCGGTGTCGGGCGGGCGTTCGGGGGGCCGCGGCGGCGCGGGGTCGCACCGTCAGCGCGGCCCGTGCTGCGGGACGTGTCGCTGACCGTTGCGGCCGGGGAGGTCGTCGCGATCCTCGGGGCCAGCGGGTGCGGCAAGTCGACGCTGCTGCGCATCGCGGGCGGGCTCGACTCGCCTACAGCCGGTGCGGCGCGGATCGACGGGTCGCCCGTCGCCGGGATCGACGCGCGGTGCGCCATGGGGTTCCAGGAGCCGCGGCTGCTGCCGTGGCGGTCGCTCGCCGACAACGTCGCGCTCGGGCTGCCGCGCGGACTCGACCGCGGCGACGGGCGCGAACGGGTCGGCCGCCTGCTCGAGCTCGTGGGGCTCGGCGCTTCCGCTGAGCTGCGGCCGCGGGAGGTCTCGGGCGGGATGGCGCAGCGTGCCTCGCTCGCGCGGGCGCTCGCCAGGAACCCGGGAGTCCTCCTCCTCGACGAGCCGTTCGGAGCACTGGACGCGCTCACCCGGCTGCGGATGCAGGACCTGCTCCTCGACGTCCACGCCGCGAACCCCGCCACCATCCTTCTCGTCACGCACGACGTCGACGAGGCACTCCAGCTCGCCGACCGCGTCATCCTGCTGGGCCGCGAGGACGGCCGTGACGGCGCGACCATCCGTCGCGTCGTCACGGTCCCCGGCACGCGGCCGCGCGACCGGGGCTCCGCGGCGCTCGCCGAACTGCGTGCCGAACTGCTCGACGGGCTCGGCATCGACCGGCACGGGAGGGCGCTCGACGACCACCAGGCGCCGGCCATCGCACCGTTCCCCTACTGAGCCGCACCAGCACGACAGCTCAGCACCGCACACAGCACCCGCACAGCACCGCTCCACCAGATCCGAGAGGCACCCGATGCACCGCAGACTCACCATCCTCACCGCCGCCGCGGCGGTCGCCGCCGCTGCCGCGCTCCTGCTCTCCGGCTGCGTCGCCGGTGAGGGCGCCGCGTCCGGCTCCCAGAGCACCTCCGGCGTCACCAAGGGCGGCACGCTCAACATCGACTTCGCGACCTACAACCCGCTCAGCCTGGTCATCAAGAAGGAGGGCTGGCTCGAGAAGGCCCTCAAGAAGCAGGACATCACGGTCAACTGGGTGCAGTCCGCAGGCTCCAACAAGGCCAACGAGGCACTCCGCTCCGGCGCGATCGACGTCGGCTCCACGGCCGGCTCGGCGGCGCTGCTCGCCCGCGCCAACGGGTCCGCGATCAAGACGATCGACATCTTCTCGCAGCCCGAATGGTCGGCGCTCGTGGTCGGCGCGAACTCCCCGATCACCTCGGTGAAAGACCTCAAGGGCAAGCAGATCGCGGCGACCAAGGGCACCGACCCCTACTTCTTCCTGCTGCAGGCGCTGGAGGCCAACGGGCTGTCCGCGAACGACGTCACCATTCAGAACCTCCAGCACGCCGACGGCTGGGCGGCACTGCAGAACGGCTCGGTGCAGGCCTGGAGCGGGCTCGACCCGATCATGGCCAATGCCCAGAAGTCCGGGGCGAAGCTGCTCTACCGCAACGTGAAGTTCAACACCTACGGGTTCCTCAACGCGACGGAGTCCTTCCTCGGCTCGAAGCCGGACGTCGCCCAGACGGTCGTGAACACCTACGAGCACGCGCGGGCATGGGCGCTGAAGCACCCGGACGAGACGGCGAAGATCCTCGCGGACGTCGCCGGGATCGACCCGTCGGTCGCGACCACGGTCATCACCGAGCGCACCAACCTGGGCGTCTCCAACGTGCCAGGCGCGGCCCAGCTCGCGGTGCTGAAGAAGGTCGGCCCGATCTTCGTCCAGTCCGGCGACGTGCGCACGCAGGGCGACATCGACACGGCGCTCGGCAGCCTCCTCGACCCGACCTTCGCGAAGAAGGCCGACCCGACCGCGATCGGCGGTTGAGCGCGGGATGACGTACCAGAACGCTCCCGACGGCGACGGCCCGCTGATCGTGGTCGGGGGACCCGACGGCGGCCTCTCCGTCGCGCGCGAGACGCCGCGGGAGGCCGCACTGCGGGCCGCCTCGCCGCGCGCGGCGTTCCTCTCGCGCCGATGGGTGCGGGTGGCCGGAGGCGCGCTGATCCCGCTCGTGCTGCTCGTCGCCTGGCAGCTGGCCTCCACCTCGGGCGCGTTCTCCTCCTCCCAGCTCCCCACCCCCGCGATGGTCGTGCAGGCCGGCGTCGACCTCGCGCAACGCGGCCTGCTCGGCCTCTACATCGCGATCTCGACGCAGCGCGTCCTGATCGGCTTCGCGATCGGCGCCGCGCTCGGGCTGCTGTTCGGCGCGATCGTCGGACTGTCGCGGCTCGGCGACATCCTGTTCAGCCCGACGCTCGGCGCGGTCCGCGCGGTGCCCTCGCTCGCCTGGGTGCCGCTGCTGATCCTGTGGTTCAAGATCGGCGAGGACTCCAAGATCATCCTGATCGCGATCGGCGCGTTCTTCCCGGTCTACACGACGGTCGCCGCCGCCCTCCGGCACGTCGACCGGCAGCTCGTGGAGGCCGGGCGGGCGTTCGGCCTCGGCGGGATGCGGCTGTTCACCACGGTGCAGCTGCCGTCGGTGCTGCCATCGGTCGTGTCAGGGCTCCGGCTCGCGCTCGCCCAGGCGTGGCTGTTCCTCGTCGCAGCCGAGCTGATCGCGTCCTCGATGGGGCTCGGCTTCCTGCTCAGCGACTCGCAGAACAACGGCCGCACCGACCGGCTGGTTCTGGCGATCGTCCTGCTTGCGGTCCTCGGCAAGCTCACCGACTCGCTGGTCGGGCTGTTCGAGCGGTGGGCGAACCGCCGCTGGGCCTGACCCGACGCCGGCCCAGCCCCTTTCCCACCATCCCAGCCGACTGTCGACCCCTCGTAGTCAGCGCCGATCCCGCCTACCGTCGGGCCCGAATCCGCACACATCGGAGAAAGGAATCGGCCCATGACCACCGTGACCGAGAGCATCGACGTGAACGTGCCCGTCACCACCGCGTACAACCAGTGGACCCAGTTCGAGAGCTTCCCGCACTTCCTCGACGAGGTGGAGGACATCCGCCAGGTCGACGCCACCACGAACCACTGGCGGGTGAAGATCGGCGGCGCCGTCCGCGAATTCGACACCGTCATCACCGAGCAGCACCCGGACGAGCGCGTCGCCTGGAAGAGCGTCGCCGGGGACGTCGTCCACGCGGGCGTCGTCACATTCCACCGCCTCTCCGACGACAGCACGCGCGTCACTGTGCAGTTCGACTGGGAGCCGGGCGACGCGCTGGAGAAGCTCGGGGCGGCACTGGGCGTGGACGACCACGCCGTCAAGAAGGACCTCCGCAACTTCAAGGAGTTCATCGAGGCGCAGCCGGCGGAGACCGGCGCCTGGCGCGAGGACATCGACCGCGGAGGCGTCGCCTGACCCGAGTCGGCTGACCCGAAGGGTCTGCTAGGTTCTCGCCCCATGAACCCTGGGGAGCAGCCGCCGGATCGGAGATTCGCGCGGCTGCTCCTGGGTTACGACGAGACGCGACGCAAGTTCCGGGAGACCACGGTCCCGCTGCTCTGCACGACCAGGGAGTCGCAGACCTTCCGCACGGCCGTGAGCGGAGCGATGATCGGCGGCGTCGTGCTCAACGCCATCGGCGGCTCGCGGCACACCGTCGAGCAGCCCGAGCAGCACGGCGAGAGCGCGACAGGCGCCCACACGATGATCCACATCCAGCTCACCGGGGAGAGCGCGCTGGAGCAGGACAACCGGTCCACCATGGTGCGGGCCGGCGACATCACCGCCTACTCCGCCGCGCGCCCCTTCCAGCTCGATCACGGCGGTGAGAGCCTGATCGTCCGGATCCCGCACCACGCCCTCCCTGTTCCCGCGAGGACGGTCGACGAGGTGGTAGCGGTGCGCTTCGAGCGGGAGCGGCCTCTCGTCGGCATCATTCACCCGCTCGCCGTGCAACTCGGGCGAACCGCGCACCGGCTCGAGGGCAGCGCGGGCCGGCGGCTGGTCGAAAGCGCGGTGGGGATGCTCGGCGCCGCCGTCGTGGAGGCGGTGCAGGACCGCGGGAGCGGAGCGCGCGAGTCCCAGCTCGACCGGGTCATCGACTACATCGAGCTCAACCTCTCCCGCCCCGACCTCACGGTGGCCGAGATCGCAAGCGCCAACTTCATGTCCGTGCGCAAGCTGCACGCCCTCTTCGGCGAGCACGACAGCACCGTCGCCGCCTGGGTGCGGTCGCGGCGCCTGGAGCGCTGCCGGACCGATCTGGCCGACTCGGAGTTCAGCGGCCTCCGGATCGCCGAGGTCGCGGCCCGCTGGGGGTTCAAGGACGCTGCGCACTTCAGTCGGCTCTTCACGGATCGGTACACCATGTCGCCGCGCGCCTTCCGCGCCTCCGTCGCAGGGGCTGCGGCACGCTGACGGGTGGCGGGCCCGCCGACCGGACCCGCCACCCGCGGTCGTGCCGCGCCGGCCGCTACGCGCGGCTCGACGGTTCGGTGCGGCTCGATCGGCGCTTCAGCGCCTGCCCGACCGCGAGGCAGCCGCTCGTCAGCAGCAGCGCCACGGCGAGCGTCGCCATCTTCCAGGCGCTCGTGAGCGCGGCGCCGGTCGTCGCAAGGGCCCCGGCCCGATCGGCGGCGTCCGAGCTCACGGGGGTCACGCCCTCCTCGTCGAGCGTCCCGGGGTCGAGCGGTGGGACCACGATGTCGGTGTCGTCGTCGACGCAGACGGCGCCCGTCACAGGGTCGTCCTCGCAGACTCCTTCCGTGGTGATGGCTGCGGAGTTCACGATGGAGACGCCTGGCTCCACCTCGGGGCGGACATCCGCCGAGACGACGATCTCCCTCCGCTCCCCCGCGGCCAGCTCGCCGAGCTCCCACACCAGCGTCGAACCGGACGACGACGGACTCGGAGCGACCGAGGACTCCACGAAGGCGAGGTGGTCGGGGAGGGTGTCGACCACGACCACGTCGGGGGCGGGGATCACGCCGAGGTTGGCCGCCACGAGCACATAGTCGAGACGCTCGCCGGCCACCACGACCGTCCGGCCGTCATCCTTGGCGATCGACACCGCGGGGAGCGTCATCGGGTCGGCCGGCGGCGGGGGCACCGGGCCGAAGTCCTCGGCGAAGGGGACCTCGAAGCTGCTCTCGAACAGGTTGGAGAGGACGGTCTTGATCTGGTCGTTCGCGGCCCGGACCCCGCTGCCGAGCGGCGTCCCGCCGCCCAGGCCGTGCGTGAACGTCTTGCGGAAACCGAGTGTCACCGGACGGTCGAGCGGCTTCTTCTTCGTGACGTGGATGCTGCCGTCGGCGGAGGTCGTCGCCCCGAGGTAGGCGTCGTAGCCCGGCGTGGAGGTGGCGGGGTCGACCTCCAGGGTGAAGCCGCGGAGGGCGCCGGCGTCGGTGAGGGTGACCCGGTCGGCGAACTCGATGGGAGCGGACCCGAAGTCCGGCGCGGTCTCGAACCGCGCCAGCAGTGTGTCGAGCTCGGCGTGGAGGGCCGGCAGATCGACGGGCTCGACCACGACCGTGACGCCATCGGGGCCCATGATGCGCCGCTCCACGGAGAAATCGCTCCGCTCGAGGTACGGCAGCGGCTGGGAGACGTTGTCCCGCGCGAACAGGTGCCACGCCGTGATCTGCGCGGCGAGCATGATGTCGGACGCCTCGGCGGTGCGGAACGTCAGCGGCTGCGAGCCGTCGGCGGCGATGGAGAGGCCGCGCTCGGCGGCGAGCTGGAGGCCGGCGTTCAGGGTGCGCGAGATCCGCACCGCCGTCTCTTCGGGCACCAGGGTCGCCAGGTCGAAGTACTCGGAGCCATCGGGCACCCGGTAGTCGACGTGGAGGATGTCGATGCAGGCCAGGACGCTCTCCGGAAGGTAGGCGCCCGTGACGGAGTCGCGGCCTAGGAAGTAGTACGGCATCCCCACGACGGGGTCACCGTTGGAGTGCCGCAGCGCCGGGAGGGGCAGCCCGGCGTGCGCCGCCTCGATCCGGTCCACGTCCAGGCGGACGTGGCTGTAGAGGCCGCCGTACAGAGTGGGCCTGGTGTCCCAGTCGATGTCCGCGATGTCGCGCGGAACCGCCTCCGCCGGGGGTGCCGACGCGGTGAGCACCCCGAGGGTGACGCTGAGCGCGACGACGACCGCCAGGGCCGACCCGATCCGTGTTCCGATCCGTTTCATGGTGCAGTGCCTTTCGAATGAACGGGCCCGGTTTCGGCCCGCGCATCCAGGCTCGGCGAGAGGAGCGGTGCGGCGGCGCGCTCGTGCACGCATATCCAGGTCCGGCCGCGAGAACGGCACGGATCGTCACGTCAGCGCCCGGTGAACTCGTCCATCGAGTTGTAGACGCCGAACAGCCGCCCGACGGCATCCCAGGCGCGTGTCGGGAGGACGCCCTTCAGCGTCTTCGCGAGCCCGACCGACCACGGCAGCAGGAGGACCGGCTTGCCCGCGAGCATCGCCCGCCAGACCCGGTCGACCACGTACTCCGGGGTGAGGATCGGGGTGAGCAGCGGCCCGCGGGCTCCCTCGAACATCCCGGTGTCGATGTAGCTGGGCGCGACCGTCGTCACCTTCACGTGGCCGTAGCCCTGCTGCTCCAGCTCGAGGCGGAGGCTGTCGCTCCAGTTGATGACCGCCGACTTGCTCGCCGCGTAGACGCTCATGCGCGGATTGGCGAGGGTGCCGGCCGCTGAAGCGATGTTGACGATGCGCGCCTCGCGTGGGCTCGCGATCATCCCGCGCAGGAACTCCCGCGTCGTGTACATCGGCGCGAGCGCGTTGACCTGCATGGTCGCTCGTGTGTCGTCGCCGTTGTCGTGGTCCCAGAAGAATTTGCCGCGCACGATGCCCGCGTTGTTGATCAGCACGTCCACGCCGCCGAGCTCCTTGCGGACCGACTGCGCGGCCTGGGCGATCCCGCCGAGCTCGCGGAGGTCGACCACGTATGGGTGGATGCTCGTCCCGACGGCCGCGCCTCCCGCCGCCGAGCTCGGGGAACCGGCCGGGGCGCCCCACGCGGTGACGGTGCGGCCGGCGAGCACCTCGGCGCGCAGCCGATCGGTGAGCCGGGTGAGGCCGGCCTCGTCGCGATCCCACAGCACGACGTCGCGGGCGCCCTCGCGGACCGCGCGCTCCGCGTACAGGAGGCCCATCCCGGAGGCCGCGCCGGTGATCAGAACGCGTGCGCCTCGAACCGTTCTCGCCATTCGTCCATCATCTCAGGCCCCCTCCGCTCCGGCGAGGCACCGCCCGGTACCTGGCCCGCATCGCGGGATCGAGGTGCTCGGTCGCGTAGGCGAGCATCGTGCGCGGCATCCGGGCGGCGTATTCGTCCAGGAAGCGGAGGAGCAGCGTACGGTCGACGCGCTTGCCGGTTTCGCGCAGCATCCAGCCGACGGCCTTGTGCATGAGGTCCTCCGGGTCGTCCAGCAGCCGTGCCGCCAGCTCCAGCGTCGTGGAGGCGTCGCCCGCCTTGAGGAAGGCGAAGGTGGCGAGCACGGCAACCCGGCGCTCCCACAGCACGGGGCTTCCGGCGAGCTCGTCCAGCACCCCGCGCGGTCGGTCCACAAGGTATTCGCCGAGCACGTATTCGGCGGAGCCGTCCACGAGGTCCCAGTTGTTCACGCGGCCGTCGCGCACCACCTGGAGGTAGAAGGCGACCAGCCGCTCACGCTCGGCGTCGTCGCGGGTCCGGGAGGCGCTCGCCCGCGCGAAGGCGGCGTTCAAGACGATGAGCCCGGCCAGCCGGTGCTCGTGGACCGGGCTGTCCAGCAGAGCGCGGACCTCGGTGAGCGGTAGGGCTGCGAAGCGCTTCGCGACGGCACGGACCTGCGGAACGCGCACGCCGAGGAAGACGTCGCCCTCCCCGTACTGGCCGGGGCCGGTCTTGAAGAAGCGCTGGAGGAAGGCGGCGTCGGCCGGGTCGGCCGCTGCGGCCAGAGCCGCCATGACGGCGGCGGCGGTCTGCTCCGTGGTCACGAGAGCACTCTAGGTCTCCGTGGCGTGCGGAAGTCGCGGGGTGCGGAAGTCGCGGGGTGTCCGGCCTTTCCCGAATGTACGGACACCCCGCGGGCAGCCTCCCCTCGAGCTGCACCGGTCCGCTGCGAGGACGTGCCGGCATAGAGGAGAGCGCCGGCTGTGCCATTCATGACGCGGCGGAGGGGATTCCATCGGTGCGATTCGTCAGCGGCGGCCGCTATGGCGTTTTCCTGCGCGATCCGCCGCAGGCGCGCAGGTTTCTGCCGAAACTGTCAAAAAATCGTCCGGACTTCGCAGCTAGGCTCGGACCGGAGCGCCTCTTCGGCGCTCCATCGCAGTGCCGCGAGCCGCGGCCGATCGTACGACGGGAGGTTCGTCATGTCTCAATTCGTCCCGCAGTTCACTGCAGGAGCCATTGTCGGGGAGCCCGAGGTCGTCGAGGACGCCCGCTCGGTTCGTGAGGTCGCGACGCATCCCGCGTGGCTGCGGCTCAAGGAGGCGGCGACCGCCCTCCAGTCGCTGCAGGTCAAGGACGGCTCGGTCGAGCAGGAGTCCGACAAGGCCGCCGCCGCGGAGCTGACCGGCACGATCGTCGACGCCGTCGCCGAACTCGCACCGTTCTTCCCGCACGACGCCTCGTATCTCGAGGCCCTGCGCCGCGACTTCGGCCGCTGGGCGGACGAGGGCTTCGGCGTGCCGGACTTCCTCGACGCGCTCAATGAGTTCCAGCCGCAGCAGCACCGCGTCGACGGGCTCGGCCACCTCGTGGTCTTCCCGATGTACACGCAGAACGGCAGCACGAACCGCTTCGTGGAGGCCGTGCTCGTGGAGGTCATCTGGCCCGAGTTCGTGGCGGCGCTGGAGGCCGGCGACTACGGGAACAAGCTGTTCGTCGCGCTGCGCTTCGTGGACTTCACGCCGGGTTACGACACCAACTCGGCCGTGCTGTTCCCCGAGACGGTCGCGATGCGCGAGATTCCGTCGTTCACGTGGGGGGCGATCTTCCAGGATCGGGAGGCCGCCCGCTATCGCCGGGTCGTGCGTGCCGCGGCACAGATCACGAAGCTGGAGCTGCCGGAGGACGCCGCCGTGATGCTGGAGGACCAGCGCCTGACGGAGGAGACCTTCGTGATGTGGGACATCATCCACGACCGCTCCCACATGCGCGGCGACCTGCCCTTCGACCCGTTCATGATCAAACAGCGCATGCCCTTCTTCCTCTACTCGTTGGAAGAACTGCGCTGCGACCTCACCGCGTTCCGCGAATCCGTCCGGCTCGAACGACAGTTGGGCGCCCTGCCGGAGTCGGAACTGTCCGAGCCGCAGAAGCAGATCCGCGACCACGCGAAACTGGTGCAGTACGCGGTGATCTTCGACCGGATCTTCCGGTTCGCGATCACCGGCAGCCGCATCCGCAACTACGACGGCCTCGGCGGCCAGTTGCTGTTCGCCTGGCTGCACCAGCACAACGTCCTGCACTGGACCGACACCCAGCTCACCATCGACTGGGCTGACGTCCCCGACGTGGTCGTGGCCCTGTCGGACCGGATCAACGACCTGTACTGGAGGTCGATCGACCGGCCCAAGGTCGCGCACTGGCTCGCCGCGTACGACATGCTCACCGAGACGCTGACGCCGAACCCGGCGTCGGTGTGGGCACGCGGCCTGTCGGACGAGGTGCTCGCCGGGCCACCGAAGGGGTACACCGACGCCGTCCTGGACGACGAGTTCCCCCTGTCCATGTTCTACGAAGCGCTCAACAAGAAGATGACCGCCGTCATCGAATCCACCTCCGGGATCACCGGAACGACGGACGAGGCGTGACGGATCAGGAAGGTTCGACGCCGGCGCGGTTCTCACCCGAAGGGACCGCGCCGGCGCCGGCGACCGGCGTCGCCGGGCGCCTCGTGCTGATCGCCGGTGCGACCAGCGCGTCCGGCGAGGCGGTGGCGCGCGCGCTCACCGCGGCGGGCGCGACCGTTCTCGCGGTCGGCACGCGACAGGAAGCTCTGGACGCGCTGGCGGAGGCCGTGCCGGGCGTCGACACCCGGACCTGCGACCTGGCCGACCGCGACGCGGTGGCCGAACTGGCGATGCGTATCCACCTCAAGTTCGGCCGGCTCGACGGACTGGTGCACCTGGTCGGCGGCTGGCGCGGCGGCGGCGGTCTCGCCGGTCAGAGCGACGCGGACTGGGACTTCCTGGACCGCGGCTTCCGGACCCTGCGGAACACCACGCGCGTCTTCTACGACGACCTGGTCGCCTCCCCCGCCGGCCGGCTGGCCGTGGTGTCCTCCACCGCGGTCGACAAGCCGTACGCGGGCGGCGCGAACTACGCGGCAGCCAAGGCGGCGGCGGACGCGTGGACGCGCGCCGTCGCGCAGGGCCTCGGCAAGGAGGCGCCGCAGTCGGCGGCCGTCGTGTTCGTCGTCAAGACCCTCGCCGGGCTCGAAGCTCGTCTCGGCGAGGAGGTCGTGCACCTCTGGGACGCCGACGCCGCGTCGCTCAACGGCGCGCGCCTCCCCCTCTGACATTCGTGCCGAATGTCCACTTTCGCGGCGCTATAACGTGCATTCGTGCCGAATCGGGGCCGCGCTTTCAGCGAATCTAGGATGGAACAGTGACGCTTCAACTCCATGACCTCAACCTGCGCGGCTTCGCGTCGGACAACTACGCGGGCGTGCACCCGGAGATCCTCGACGCGATCGCCGCCGCCAACAACGGGCACCAGATCTCCTACGGCGAGGACGTGTACACCGAGCGCCTCCACGAGGTGTTCGCGGAGCACTTCGGCGAGGGTGTCCAGGTGTTCCCGGTGTTCAACGGCACCGGCGCCAACGTCGTCGGCCTGCAGTCGATGGTGCCGCGCTGGGGCGCGGTGATCTGCGCCAAGACCGCGCACATCAACACCGACGAGGCGGGAGCCCCCGAGAAGGTCGGCGGCCTCAAGCTGCTGACCGTCGAGACCCCGGACGGCAAGCTCACGCCCGAGCTCATCGACCGGGAGGCCTGGGGCTGGGGCGACGAGCACCGCGCGCAGCCGCTCGCCGTCTCCATCACGCAGACCACCGAGCTCGGCACCGCCTACAGCGTCGAGGAGATCCGGGCGATCGCCGACCACGTGCACGCGCGCGGCATGAAGCTGCACCTGGACGGCGCCCGCATCTCCAACGCCGCCGCCACCCTCGGCGTCCCGCTGAAGGAGTTCACCACCGACGCCGGCGTCGACGTGCTCAGCTTCGGCGGCACCAAGAACGGGATGCTGTACGGCGAGGCCGTCGTCGTCCTCAACCCGGCCGCCTCCGAGGGTCTGCTCTACCTGCGCAAGCTCAACATGCAGCTCGCCTCCAAGATGCGGTTCATCTCGGCGCAGCTCATCGCGCTGCTGCACGACGACCTCTACCTGCGCTCCGCGTCGCACGCCAACGCGATGGCGTCCCGGCTCCGCGGCGCGCTGGAGGCCGGGATCGCGGACGGCAGCATCCAGGGCGTCGGCTTCAGCCAGGCCACCGAGGCGAACGGCGTCTTCGCGACCCTCCCGGCCGGCGTCGCCGACCGGCTGCGGCAGCACTTCCGGTTCTACGACTGGGATGCCGCCCGCCACGAGGTGCGCTGGATGTGCTCGTTCGACACGACCGAGCAGGACATCGACGACTTCGTCGCCGCCCTGGTGGCCGAGCTGGCGGCCTGACCCGCCCCACCCCCTCTAACTGGGGCCAGACCGGGGTACAAGCGTGTCCTCCATTCGACGGACACATTTGGTAGTCTCTAAGAGTCGACGGAGGAACCCGAATAATCCTCCAGCGATAACCCCGAAACGTATGCCGGGCTGTGTGGAGTAACCCTAGTATCCACACCGCCCGGCATCGTGGTTAATGGCTGTCGTATCAGCCGAACCTCGGGATCAGGGCGTCGGCACCGGCGCGCCGCCGCGCCAGGTCACCGGGACCACGTGGAGGCCGCGGTACACCGTCGCGTCGTCCCAGGAGTGGAACAGCATCCAGTCCTTTCCCTTGAACGACACCAGGTCGGCGCCGCCCGGCCCGAGGTAGCTGCCGCCGCTGCCCGACGTCGAGAGGATCGGGCCGTCGTGCTTCGTGTACGGGCCGAGGAGGCTGGCGGAAGTGGCCGCCCCGGTCGCGTAGGAGCTTCCGCCGTAATCGTTCGCCGAATACAGCAGTACGTACGAGCCGGCGTGCTTCACGATCACGGGCGCCTCGACCAGGTGGCCTTCCCAGGGCTCGGTCTGCTTGATAAGCTTCGTCGCCTCCCCGACCAGCGCGGCGCCGTCGGCGGAGAGCTCCTGCACGTGGATCCAGGTGTCGAGGCCGCAGCAGTTGCCGTCGTTCTTCCACACCAGGAACCGGGTGCCGTCCTGCTCCGTGAAGACGCTCGCGTCGATCGCGCCGCCGTCATCGACCGGGCACACCAGCGGGGTGGCGGACGGCGACGAGAACGGCCCGGCAGGGTCGGTCGCGAACGCGGCGCCGATGCACTGGCGACCGCTGGCCGTGTCCGCCGCGGTGAAGTAGAGCGCGTACCGTCCGCCGGGCAGCGCGGCCGGGCCGGGCGCCCAGGTCTTGCCGGGCGTGGCCCACGACGGCAGTTCCGGGAGCGCGTCGGCGCCGCTCATCGTCCAGTGGCGCATGTCCCTACTCGTCGCGAACGGGACGTTGACGCCCGGCGCGTTCGTCGCGTACGCGTAGACACGGTCGCCGACCACGAGCGCGCCCGGGTCCGGGAAGTCGCGGTCGAGCTGGAACGCGGCGGTCGTCGGTGACGGGCTCGGCGCGGCGGCGTCCGCGGAGCACCCCGAGAGCACCCCGAGCGCGAGCGCGGCGGCGAGCACCGTGCCCGCCGCCGCGCCGACCTGCCTGCGCCTCACCCCTTGACCCCGCTGGTCGCGACGCTCTCCACGATCTGCTTCTGCGCGAAGAAGAACAGGATGAGCACCGGGACCGACGCCACCACCGCGCCCGCCATGACGATCGCGAAGTGGGTCGAGTAGGCGCCCTGGAGCTGTGACAGCCCGGGCTGCAGCGTGAGGTTCTCCGGGCTCAGCAGCACGTAGACCGGCCAGAGGAAGTCGTTCCAGTTGGCGAGGAAGCTCAGCACGGCGAGCGTGGCCAGCGCGGGGCGCGCCAGCGGGATCACGATCTGGAGGAAGATCCGCAGGTCGCCCGCGCCGTCGATGCGCGCGGCCTCCTCGATCTCCGCGGGCAGCCCCACGAAGAACTGCCGCAGGAAGAACACGCCGAACGCGCTCGCCGCCCCCGGGATCGTGATCGCCCAGATCGAGTCGAGCCAGCCGAGGTTCTGCACGATCAGATAGTTCGGGATGAGGAAGATGACCGGCGGCACCAGCAGCGTCGCCACGATCAGCCCGAACACGATCCGCTTCCCCACGAACTCCAGCCGGGCGAGCGCGTACGCGGCGAGGGAGGCGGTGACCAGGATGATCAGCGACTGCAGCGTCGCGGCAGCCAAGCTGTTGAGGAACCAGCGGAACACCGGCTGCTGCCCGTTCGCGATGGTCGCGTAGGCGTCGAACGAGAACGGGTTGGGCAGCGCCGAGTACGGGTTGCGGATCGCGTCGCCGTCCGTCTTGAACGACGTGAGGAGGATCCACACCAGCGGCAGGATCACGATGAGCGCGAGCACGATGAGGGCCGCGTACAGCACGCTCGTGCGAAGCGCACGCTGCGGGGTCTGCTTGCGCCGCGTCGGGATGCGCCGGGGCTGCTCGGGGGCGGCCGAGCCGGGCTGCCCGGGCCGGGAGGTCACGGTCGTCATGAGACGCTCTTCTCTGCCCGCTCCCGCTGGAGGCGGAAGTTGACGATGCTGATGATGGCGAGGAAGGCGAAGAGCACGTAGCTCATCGCGGACGCGGCCGCCATGTTGTTCTGCGACAGGCCTTGGTCGGCGATGTACATGATCGCCGTGCGGGTCTGGTTGCCGGGGCCGCCCTTGGTGAGCAGGAACGACTGGCCGAACATGTTCGCGCTCGCCAGGATCGTGATGGTCACCACGAAGGTCATCACCTGCCGGAGGCCCGGGAGCGTGACGCTGAGGAACTGCCGGAACGCGCCTGCGCCGTCGAGCGCCGCGGCTTCGTAGAGGTCGGCGCTGATCCCCTTGAGCCCGGCCAGGATGATGACGGTGTTGAAGCCCATCGTCCACCAGACGGTGACGCCGACCAGGGCGATCCACGCCCACGGGACATCCACGGTCCAGGGCAGGTTGTCGGGCAGCCCGAACATCCCGAGCACGTGGTTGACCATGCCCGACTGGGTGTCGAGCAGATATTTCCAGATCACGCCGATGACGGCGACGCCGAGCACGTACGGGGCGAAGAAGACCGCCCGGAAGAACGAGCCTGCGCGGATGCGCTGGTTCAGCAGCACGGCGACCAGCAGCGGCACGAGCAGCAGGAACGGCACGCTCGCCACGGTGAAGATTCCGGTGGCGAGCATGGATTGCCAGAAGTCGCCGGAGGTCGCACTGCCCGGCGTGAACAGCTCGAGGTAGTTCTTCAGCCCGACGAACGACTGCGTCGCGCGGAACGGGCTCCAGTTGGTGAGGCTGATCCACAGGCCGAAGACGGCCGGCGCCAGCACGAACACCAGGAACAGCACCAGGAACGGCGCCAGGAAGAGGTAGGCGACGCCCGTGCGACGACGCCCGCCCGGCCGTCCGGCCGCGCGGGCGGGCCGGGTCGACCGGACGGAGCGTGCCGAGCCGCGCGGGCGGGGCGCCCCGGTCTCCCGGGGCGCCACCAGCGAGTCGGTGTCAGTTGCCATACGTGTCTTTGTTCTGCTTGATCAGCGCGTTCGCCTTGGCGGCGGCGTCGTCGAGCGCCTGCTGCGGGCTCTTCTTGCCGGTGATCGCGTCATTCACGGCGGTGGTGATGGTGGCCTCCACGCCGGTGATGCCGGGCGCCGTGGCCTCGTAGTGCGCGTACGGCAGCTCGTCCAGGAACGGCTTCAGGGCCGGGTAGTCCTTGACCAGCTTCGGGTCGTCGCGCACCGAGTTCTTGGCGGGCAGCTCACCGGTCTTGGGCCAGTCGGCGGAGTTGTCGTTCATCCACTTGACGAAGGTCGCGGCAGCGGAGGTCTTGTTCTTGTCCTGGCCCTTGTTGTTCATGAACATCCAGTGGGTGGAGCTCGACCAGACCGCCTTCTTGTCGCCGATCTGCGGCACGGCGACGGCCTGCCAGTTCAGTTTGCCGAACGCGGTGTTCGTGGTCTGCCAGACGCCGTTCCAGTTGAACGCGGTCTTGCCGGCGATGAGGGCGTTGATGTTGCCGTCCTGAGCGACGTTCGCCGGGCTGTAGCCGTTCTTGATCAGGTCGGTCATCCAGGTCAGCGCCTTGACGCCGGCGTCGGAGTTGAAGGTCGCCTTGGTGACCGGCTTGTCGAAGAGGTCGCCGCCGTACTGCCAGAGCAGGCTCTCGAACTCGAAGGTGCCGGTGAACACGTAGCCGTCCACCCACTCGCCCTGCACGCCCGCGGTCTTGAGCTTGGCGAGGGCCGCCTCGTACGAGGTCTTGTCGGCGGGTATCGAGCTCGGGTCGACGCCGGCGTTCTGGAGGACGTCCTTGTTCACGTAGAGGCCGAGCGGCGTCACGCTCCACGGCACGGCGTACTGGGAGCCGTTGTACTTGCCGGCGTCCATCAGGCCCGCGGGGAAGTCGCTCGCCGAGTAGCCGAGCGACTTCACGATCGAGTCGGCCTTCAGAACGAGACCCTGGGCCGCGTAGGTGGCGATGTCGTCGCCGTGGCCGACCGCGACGTCCGGGCCCTTGCCGGCCTTGACCGCGAGCGGCATCTTCTGGGCGATGTCCGACCACTGCATCGGCACGTCCTTGACGACGATGTTCTTGTGCTCGGAGTTGAACTTGTCGATCATCTTCGGCACGAGGACCGGGGCGGCGCCGCCGGTCCAGCCGTTCCAGAAGCTGATGGTCACCTTCGGGCCGGTGTAGTCGCCCGAGGAGACCTCGGAGCCTCCGGAACCCGAGTTGCTTCCGCACGCCGTCAGCGCGAGGCCCAGCCCCACCGTGACGGCGGCTGCGACCGCGCGCACCGCGAATCGCTTGTTCATGTGATCTCTCCCTTGAGTGCTCCCCGCCGGCCGCTGAGACGCGGCGGCCTGCCCGGGAAGGGCCGATGGTGTCCTTGCATCTTTACAGCGCTAGATATTTTCTGTCAAGCGGTCGCGGTTTTCCTCCGACGGTACACTCGTGCTCAGCAGTGCCACGCCAGAGGGGAGCCGACATGGCCGTTCGCTTGCAGGATGTCGCGGAGTACGCGGGCGTCTCCATGAAGACCGTCTCCAACGTCGTTCGTGACTATCCGCACGTCAGCCCGAAGATGCGCGAGCGCGTCCAGAAGGCGATCGACGAGCTCGGCTACCGGCCGAACGTCATGGGCCGCCGCCTGGCGACCGGGCGCACCGGGCTCCTCGCGCTCGCGTTCGCCGACGTGCGCATCCCCTACTTCGCCGAGCTCGCCCGGGTCATCGCCGACGCAGCCGAGGAGCGCGGCTACCGCGTGCTGCTGGAGCAGACCGAGGGCACCCTGGACGGCGAGCGCGCCGTCGTCTCGGCCAGCGAGTCCGGCCTGGTCGACGGGATGCTGTTCCAGCCGAGTCTGATGAACTCGACCGAGCTGGCGCAGAACCGCGCGGACATCCCGCTCGTCGTGCTGGGCGAGAACGCGGCTCCGCTGACCGTCGACCAGCTGATGGTGGACAACGTCGCGGCGGCCCGCACGGCGACGGCGCACGTGATCGCGCACGGCCGCCGCCGGATCGGTTTCGTCGGCCACGAGGCCGGCGGCCTGACGCGGACCTCCACCCTGCGCATCGCCGGCTACCAGCAGGCGCTCGAGGACGCGGGGATCGCGCCCGATCCCGGCCTGCTGATCCCCACAACGGCGATCAGCGCGTCGAGCGCGGTGACCGCCGTGGGGGACGCACTCGACGCCGGGCTGAAATTCGACGGGCTCGTCTGCCGCGACGACCTTGCCGCGATCGGCGCGCTGCGCGCTCTGCACGAGCGGGGCGTCCGGGTGCCGGAGGACGTGGTGGTGACCGGCTGGGACGACATCCCGATGACGCAGGTCACCTATCCGTCGCTGACCTCCATCGCGCCGGATATGCGGGCCCTGGCGACGCGCGCGATGGACATGCTCCTCGAGCGCATCGGCGGCTACGAGGGCATGGGGCGTCATGAACTCGTGCCCTACACCCTGGTGACGCGGGAGAGCGCTCCCGCGATTTTCTAACTTTACAGCGCTGGATAGTTGCGTCATGCTTGAGGCGTGCTCGACTCCATCCCCACCCGCCACCGCTCCTCCGGCCTGGGCCTGCGCGCCAGCGACCAGGACGGCGGCCACCCGCGTCCCCAGCTGATCCGCCCGGACTGGCTCGACCTCGGCGGCGCCTGGACCTTCGCCTTCGACGACGACGACCGCGGCCACGCGGAACACTGGGAGCGCCGTGGCGAACTGTCCGGGCGCATCATGGTGCCGTACCCGTCCGAGTCGCCCGCCTCGGGGGTCGGCGACACCGGGTTCCACCCGGTCGTCTGGTACGCGCGTCGCATCGCGGTCGATGAGCTCCCCGAGGGCGAGCGGACCCTGCTGCACTTCGGCGCCGTGGACTACCGGTGCGAGGTCTGGATCGACGGCCGGCTCGCCGGACGCCACGAAGGCGGCCAGACCCCCTTCAGCTTCGACATCACCGACCTGATCGAGGGCGACGAGCTGACGATCACAGTCCGCGCCGAGGACGACCCGTTCGACGTCTCCCAGCCGCGCGGCAAGCAGGACTGGCGCGAGCGCCCGCACTCCATCTGGTACCACCGCACCACCGGGATCTGGCAGCCGGTCTGGCTGGAGGGAGTGCCGGCCTTCCACGTCTCGCAGGTTCACTGGAGCAGCGACATCCACCGCGGCATCGTGACCGCCGACCTCCGCTTCGCCCAGCGCCTCCCGGAGGGGTCGCGCGTGCGGCTGGAGCTGGCTCACGGAGAGCAATCGCTGGCGTCGGTGGAGGCCGTCGTCTCCGGGACCCGCGCCGAGCTGGTCGTACCGGTCGCCCGGCAGCACAACGGCCAGGCCTACGAGGAGCTGCTCTGGTCGCCGCAGCGCCCGACGCTGATCGACGCCACCATCGCGGTGACGGCGGACGGTGCGACGGGCGATGTGGTGCACTCCTACCTCGGCTTGCGCTCGATCGCAGTGGAGAACGGCCAGTACCTCCTCAACGACCGCCCGGTGTACCTGCGCTCGGTGCTCAACCAGGGCTACTGGCCGCAGTCGCACTCGGCCGCGCCCGACTCGGAGGGGCTGCGCCGCGAGGCGGAGCTCATCCTCGACCTGGGCTTCAACGCCGCGCGGCTGCACCAGAAGTACGAGGACCCGCGCTTCCTGTACTGGGCCGACCGGCTCGGCCTCCTGATCTGGGCGGAGGCGCCGGCGGCCTATGCGTTCGACGCCGACGCGGTCGAGCGCACGATGGCCGAGTGGATCGCGATCCTCGACCGCGACCGGTCGCACCCGTCGATCGTCACCTGGGTGCCGCTCAACGAGAGCTGGGGCGTGCAGCACCTGGCGCACGACCAGCGGATGGTCGCCTACGCCAAGGCGCTCGTGCACACCACCAAGACGCTCGACCCGACCCGGCCCGTCGTGTCCAACGACGGCTGGGAGCACGTGGAGTCGGACATCCTGAGCATCCACGACTACGACGCCGACCCGGACGCCGTGCGCGAGCGCTACCGCTCGCGCGAGCACATCCTGAGCGCGTCGCACACCTTCCCGGGCCGGCGGCTCGTGGTGGACGGCGCACAGCGGCTGGACGTGCCGATCATGCTGACCGAGTTCGGCGGCATCTCGTACATCGAGCAGGCGAGCGAGGACGCCTGGGGTTATTCTTCCGCCGCCACAGCCGACCAGTTCGGCGACCGGCTGGACGCGCTGTTCGACGCCGTGCGCGCCAGCGAGGGGCTCGCCGGCTTCTGCTACACCCAGCTCGCCGACACCGGCCAGGAGACCAACGGCCTCGTGTTCGAGGACCGTCGGCCGAAGGTCCCGCTCGAGCGCATCCGCCGGGCGGTGACCGGCCGGGAGGCCTGACGCCCCGGGAGGCCTGACGCCCACGGAGGCCTGACGCATCGAGATCTGAGGCACCGGGAGACCTGAAGCACCATCCATCCAGACGAAGGAGTCTTCATGCGCACCACGACCGTCGCGCTCGCGATCGCCGCCACCGTCGCCCTGCTACCGTTCGCGCCCGCGACGGCCGCGGAGCCGGGAGCGTCGCCCGGAGGCTCGCCCGGCGTCTCGGCGTCGGGGCGCCCCACGACGCCGGGGAACTATCAGAACCCGATGACGCTGCGGCTCCCCTCGGGCGAGACGGCGGCGAGCTGCGCCGACCCGTCCGTCATCCACGGCGCGACGAACGGCGACACGAACTGGTACCTGTACTGCACCACCGATGCGCTCACCTCGACCGAGAAGGCCGCGGACGGGTCGCTCGTGATGCACAACGTCCCCACGTACCGGTCCGCCGACCTCACGCACTGGACCTACGTCGGCGACGCCTTCCCGCAGAAGCCGTCCTGGCTCGGCGCGAACGGGTCGATGTGGGCGCCGGACGTGGTCTTCCGCGACGGCCGGTACCTCCTCTACTACGCGGCCTCCGACTCGGCGCTGCCCGGCGGCGGCTCGGCCGTCGGCGTCGCGACCAGCAGCAGCCCCACCGGCCCGTGGACCGACACCGGCACCCCGGTCGTCGCCCCGCAGGCGCATCCGTCCGACCCGAACACTCGCCGCTGGGAGTTCGACCCGGAGGTCATCACGACCGGCGGCACCAGCTACGTCTACTTCGGCAGCTACTTCGGCGGCGTCTTCGCCCGGAAGCTCAGCGCTAACGGGCTGACCTCGATCCCCGCCACCGAGACGCCGATCGCGATCGACAACCGCTACGAAGGCACGAACATCGTCCAGCACGACGGTTGGTTCTACTTCCTCGGCTCGGCGACGAACTGCTGCGCCGGCCCGCTCACCGGCTACAGCGTCTTCGCCGCGCGGTCGCGCAGCCCGCTCGGGCCGTTCGTCGACCGCGACGGCGTGCCGATCCTCGCCAACCGCGTCGGCGGCACCCCCGTGCTCGCACAGAACGGCGACCGTTGGGTCGGCGCCGGGCACACCTACGTGGTCACCGACTTCGGCGGCCAGGACTGGATGGTCTACCACGCGGTCGACAGGAACGACCCGTACTACGCGGGCGACGTCGGCTACACGAAGCGACCGGTCCTGATCGACCCGCTCGACTGGAAGGGCGGCTGGCCGTCCGTTCGCGCGGGAGCCGGGCCCTCGGACTCCGTCATGCCCGGCCCGGCCGCGCAGCCCGGCCAGCGCACGGCCTACAAGCCGGCGTACGCCCCGGACCCGCGTCCCGGCCGCCCGGACCTCTCGCGCTCGACCGAGTTCGACGGGACCTCGCTCGGCGCCAGCTGGAGCTGGGTGCGCCGGCCCGACCCGGCCACCTACGCGGTGAAGGGCGGGACGTTGACCTGGCAGACGCAGGCGGCCGACCTCCAGCCGCCCGCAACGCCGCTCGCGTCGGTGCTCACCGAGTCGGCGCCGTCGGGTGACTACGTGGTGGAGACGAAAGTGTCGGTGAACACGCCGAACGACGGCAGCGTCCACAACTACGTGCAGGGCGGCCTGATCGTCTACGGCGACGACGGCAACTACGTGCGGCTGACCTCCAACAGCATCTGGAACACCCGCCAGACCGAGTTCGGCAAGCACGTCTCGCCGGTGCCCGCGGGCTACCCGAGCTACGGGAACGGCGTCGTCGGCCCGGTCGCGGACCGGACGTACCTGCGCATCGTGCACCGCGTCCAGCAGGGCACGGACACCTACACGGCGTACACGAGTGTCGACGGCGGCCGCTGGGACCGCGGCGACACCTGGACGGCCGATCTGGGCGCGCATCCCCGCATCGGGCTGATCTCGCTGGGCGGCGCCGGGTACACGAGCAGCTTCGACTACGTGCACGTGAGCGCGCCGGCGGGAGGGCCGACGCAGTAGGAGCGGCTCAGCCGGCGGGCTCCGTCCAGTACGCGTACTGCGACGCGGGACGGAAGCCCAGCCCGGCGTAGAGCGCATGGGCGGCCGCGTTGTCCGCGAGCACCTGGAGCCACAGGTGCCGGACGCCGCGGCCGCCTGCCGCGTCCGCGAGGGCCACGGCGAGCGCGCGGGCCAGCCCGCGCCGACGGGCGGCCGGGAGGGTGGCGACGGCGTAGAGGCCGGCCCAGTCGTCGGCGAGCGCCAGCCGGGCGACGGCGTCGGGGGCGGCGGGATCGCCGGACCAGGCGTACAGGGCGGGAGCGGCGTTCAGGATGCGGGCGACGATGTCGCGCTCGGCGTCGCCGCCACGGCCGTCGACGGCCCACCAGGTCTCCAGCCAGCCGGGTGGCGGGGTGTCGGAGACGGCGATGGGGGCAATGCAGACCCGCGTGCGCGGCGCCCCATCGGCCGGCGGGATGGCGGTGGTCGCGGCGGCTCCCGCAGCTCCCGCAGCCGCGACCTCCGCTCGCTCGGCCACCAGGATGTCGGTCTGCGAGTGCTCCCGATAGCCGCGGCCCGCGAGCGCCGTCACCAGCTCGGACGGGGTCGCCGGGCTCACCTGGAACACCGCCGGCAGGCCGCGCTCCCGGTACCAGCCCTCGGCGCGGCCGATCGCGGCCTCCACGTCCGCAACCTCCCCGCAGGTCAGCACCGAGTTGGCGCGGTTGGTGACGCCGCCGGTGGCCCGCAGCGTCCAGCCGTCCAGCCGGTCGCGCTCCAGGGCCGGCCAGCCGCGGTCGGCGAGACGGTCGAGATCGGCGGGCTCCGGCGGGCGCATCCGTCGACTGTATCGGCTGCCACGGCCGGCCGCGAAGGCGTACCGTTCGTGCCATGACCGACGCGAAAGACGCCGCCTCCGCAGCCGGCGCCGACCCGTTCCCCGCGGCCGAGATCGCCGGGCTGAAAGCCAAGACCGTGGCCCATGTCGTCCACTACCGCCGGAAGACCTACGTCACGCTGCCGGCCGAGGGCTACGCCCTCCTGAAGCGCGTCCGAACCCTGCTGCGCGACGGCACCACCGACCTGGTGCCGCTGGTGCACCGCGACGGCTTCGTGTGGCTGGCGATCGGGCCGAACATCCCGATCGCGGTGGACGAGGTGGAGACCGACAACGGCGAGAGCGAGAAGCACACCCTCAAGCGCCTCGGGCTGCGCTGACGCGTTGCCCGGCTGCCGCGCTCAGTTACCCGCGATCTGCAAGAGCTGTCGCGCTGCCGGCTCGATCGGGATGGGCTGCGCAGGGATCGACCCGGTGTCGGCCGGCCCCGCGTTCGCGGCGAAGTCGCGCAGCCACGGCAGGAGGTCGGGGCCGAGATCGTCGCGAGCGACGGCGAGCTGCACGATGGCCTTGAGGTAGTCGAGCCGGTCGCCGGTGTCGTAGCGACGGCCGCGGAAGACGACGCCATGCACGCCGCCGGTCCAGGCCGGAGCGGTGGCCAGCCCTTCCAAGGCGTCGGTGAGCTGGATCTCGCCGCCCTTGCCCGGCGCCGTCTTCTCGAGGATGTCGAAGATCTCCGGCCGCAGCACGTAGCGACCGATCACGGCATAGTTCGACGGCGTGTTCTCGCGGCTCGGCTTCTCGACCAGGCCCGTGATGCGCAGGACGTCCTCGTGCTCGGTCGGCTCGACGGCCGCCGCGCCATACAGGTGGATGCTCTCCGGCGGCACCTCCATCAGCGCGACCACGGTGGTGTTGAGCGCATGCTGCACCTGCAGCATGCGGCTCAGCAGCGGGTCGCGCTCATCGATCAGGTCGTCGCCGAGCAGCACGGCGAACGGCTCGTGGCCGATGTGCATCTTGGCGCGCAGCACGGCGTGGCCGAGGCCCTTCGGGTCGCCCTGGCGCACGTAGTGCAGGTCGGCGAGCGACGTGGAGTAGTTGACCTTGTGCAGACGGTCGGTGTCGCCCTTGCGGGCCAGGGTGTCCTCCAGTTCGGCGTTGCGGTCGAAGTGGTTCTCCAGCGCGTTCTTGTTGCGCCCGGTGACCATCAGGACGTCGTGGAGGCCGCTGGCGACCGCCTCCTCCACCACGTACTGGATGGCCGGCTTGTCGACCACCGGGAGCATCTCCTTCGGCATCGCCTTGGTCGCGGGGAGGAACCGGGTGCCGAGCCCCGCGGCGGGGATCACGGCCTTGGTGACGTAACTGCTCATGTGGATCGCTCGCTTTCTCGAATGTGGAGTCCGCAGAGGGACGTCAGTGGATGGGGAGGGCGTCGGGGACGAGCGACGCGGAGGCGGGGACGCGGCCCATGCCGAGGACGGTCCAGCCCGCGGCGTTCCAGGCCGCCTCGTCCAGGCAGTTGCGGGCGTCGATCACGGTCGCGCCCGCCGTCAGCGCGCGCACCGCCGCCGGGTCGGCGCCGGTGAACTCGTCCCACTCGGTGAGGACGACGGTGAGATCGGCCCCGGTGAGCGCGTCCTCCATCGAGTCCGCGTAGCCGAGGGTCGGGAAGAGCCGCTGCGCGGTTCCGCGCGCCTGCGGGTCGTACACGACGACCTGCGCGCCGCGCAGGTGCAGGGCAGCGGCGACGTTGAGCGCCGGCGAGTCGCGGACGTCGTCGGTGTGCGGCTTGAAGGCGGCGCCGAGCACGCCGATCCGGCGGTTGAGCACCGAGCCGCCGAGCGCCTGGAGGGCCAGGTCGATCACGCGTTGCCTGCGGCCCATGTTGATCTCGTCCACCTGCTGCAGGAGGCCGACCGCGGCGTGCGCGCCGAGTTCGTTAGAGCGGTGCATCAGCGCGCGGATGTCCTTCGGGAGGCAGCCGCCGCCGAAACCGAGACCCGCGTTGAGGAACTGGCGCCCGATCCGGGAGTCATGGCCGAGCGCGTCGGCCAGGAGGGCCACATCGGCTCCCGCGGCGTCGCACACCTCCGCGATGGCGTTGATGAACGAGATCTTGGTGGCCAGGAAGGCGTTCGCGCTCACCTTCACCAGCTCGGCGGTCGGGAGGTCGGCGACCAGCACCGGTGTCCCGTCAGCGATCGGCTTCGCGTAGACGCGGCGGAGAACGGCCTCCGACCGCTCCGAGGTGCCACCGAACACGAGCCGGTCGGGCCGCATGGTGTCGTCGACCGCCTTGCCTTCGCGGAGGAACTCGGGGTTCCAGACGAGTTCGGCGTCGACGCCCGCCGGCGCGGCCTCCGCCACGATCGCCCGCAGGCGCGCGCCGGTGCCGACCGGCACGGTCGACTTGCCGACGATCAGCGCCTCATGCGTGAGCGCGGCGGCGATACCGCGGGTGGCGGCCTCGACGTAGCTCAGGTTGGCGGCGAACGAGCCGGACTGCTGCGGCGTCCCCACGCAGATGAAGTGCACGTCGGAGGCGGCGACGGCCTCCGCGAGGTCGGTCGTGAAGCGCAGCCGCCCGGCCGCGACGTTCGAGCGGATGAGCTCGGGCAGGCCAGGCTCGAAGAACGGCGCCCTGCCTTCGGTGAGCTCGGCGACCTTGTGCGGGTCGGTGTCGACGCCGATGACGTCGAAGCCGAGCTCGGCCATCGCGGCGGCGTGCGTCGCGCCGAGGTAGCCGGTGCCGATCACGCTGATGCGCGGGGCGGGCAGGTCCTTCTGAGGCTTCTTGCTGGTGGTCATGTCGATTCCTTCCGGGGTCACGGTGCCGGGGTGAGGGTGAAGTCGTCTTCCGGTCGGGTGAGGCCGGCGATGAACGCCGACAGCGAGTCCGAGCGGGAGTCGATGCGCCAGTCGTTGGTGGCGCGCACGCCTTCGACGTAGCTGGTCACGGCGAGGTTGAACCAGGAGAACCCGATGATGTCGGAGTTCTCCGGCTTGGCGAGACCTTGGAAGAAAGAGGTGATCCAGGCGGGCTTGTGGCCGTCCGTCTCGGACGCGCCGACCTCCGCGAGCAGGATCGGTTTCTTCGTGATCGCGCGCAACGCATCCAGGCTCGGCTTGAACGTGTAGTCGAAGCTGAAGTCGTTGTCGGACTTGTACGGCGGGCGCAGGTACCCGGAGACTCCCACCCAGTCCACGTACTGGTCGCCCGGGTACAGGGCATCCAGGTAGCCGGGCACCTTGTGCGAGGCCGGGAGGTTGTTGACGATGTTCGGAGCCCACACCCAGACGACGAGGTCGTTCGCACCCTCCTGCTGGAAGATGTCGTGGACGTGTCGCCACATCTTCACGTAGTCGCCCGGGCTGTTGCCGTTGATGGACTTGCCCGCTCCGTCGGTCTCCGACCACGGGTACCAGATGCCGTTCATCTCGTGGTCGAGCCGGATCGCGAGCGGGAGGCCGCTCGCGACGACGTCCTTGGCGTACTGATGCAGGTAGGCGTCGAAGCCCCCGTTGATGATCTTCGGGAGGGAGTAGTCGGGAGCAGAGTTGGACGAGTTGTCCGCGCTGATGGGGCGCGACTCCCAGGTCATCATCGGCATCCGGCCCTGCTGCCAGGCGCGTTTCACCGCGTCGGCCCGGAACGTCTGGTCCCAGCCCTGGAAGTAGCCGACCAGGTTCGGGGAGACGCCGATCTTCTTGCTGGTGGCGTCGAAGCTCGCCCAGTTGAAGGGCGCCTGGTCGGTGTACATGCCGAAGTAGCGGGTCGCCGGGTTCAGGAGGCCGGCGCGCGCCGGAGCGGTGATCGGCGTGGTGGCACTGCCGGAGGAGCCCGACGACCCCGCCTTGACGGACACCGTCGCACCGGTCGAGCCCGCGGATGGGTGGCCGGCCTTGGCCTGCGCTGCGGCGAGCTGCGCCTTGACGCTCGCGAGCTCGCTCTGCGCGGCCTGCGCCTTCTGCTGCGCGGCGGCGAGTTGCTTGGCGGCGCCGGCCTGCGCCGCGAGCGACTCGGCCTGCATCGCCGTCATCTTGCCCTTCTGGGAGGCGATGGTCTGCGTGGCGCGGTCGAGGTTGCGCCGGAGCTCCGCGTTCTGCGTGGCGAACGGCGTCACGGTCTCGGTGGCGTCGGCGACGGCCTCCCGCAGGGGGGCGCTGCTGGGCGAAACCCACACGTACGCGGAAATGCCGACGAGGGTCACGGCGAGCACGAGGAAGGCGGCCAGGGTCGCCTGCGAGCGGGACTTGGGCTGGGCCCACCAGCTGTGGGCTCGGCCGGCGACGCGGCCGGTGAAGGTCGGGCTAGACAAGGAACAGGGCCTCCAGGGTCAGGATCGCGATGCCGATCACGTACGGGATGGCGGCGAGCGGGTTCAGCCGGCGCCGACGGCGGGTGGTCTTCGTCGCGGTCGTGGTGGCCGCCTTCACCTGCGCTCGGGTCGCGACGGCGGTGGTCGGGCGGGTGGCGGTGGCGAGCGCGGTCGTCGACGTAACGCCGCCGACAGCATCCGGCAGGTCGAGCGCCGGCGCGCTGGTGGTCGTCGTGCCGAGCGCGGCGATCTCGTCGTCCGAGCTGATCTCGCCCGGCCCTCCCGCGTACGCCCCGGCACGGGTCCCCCAGCCGCTGGCGTGCGCCATCCGGAAGAATCCGAGCAGCCGGATCGGCATGAGGAAGAACGTCGAGACGATGATGAAGACCGGCAGCCGGAAGAAGTCGCTCGGCTTCTCCGAGAGGTGCCGGATCTGCCGGATGGACATGCTGATGACCGACGACGCGACCATCAGCGCCGCCACCGTGAGGATGCCGCCCTGGATGCCGTAGGACTTCAGGAAGCCCTCGTAGAAGTTGTAGCCCTCGCCGGTGATCGACCGGTAGACCCAGCCGCCCATGACGCCTGCGAGGATGAACGGCAGCAGGATGTCCATCACGAAGAAGAACGCCAGGATCGGCGCGTGGCCGAGCATCCACGGGAGCATCCGCATCGTGTTGTACTGGCTGCCGCGCGCCCAGCGGAGCTGCTGCTTGAACAGCTTCTTCACCTTCAGCGGGGCGTCCGTGTAGCAGAGGCTGGTGTGCTGGTAGACGGTGCGGTAGCCCTCCTTCAGCGTGAGGTTCGTAAGGGTGCGGTCGTCGGAGACCTCCAGGAACACGCCGAGGAACTTCTCGGTCATGAACTTGTCCATGACGCGCATCAGGATCGAGCGCCGGAAGGCGATGGTCCGCCCGGGCAGGCAGCCGATCTGGCCGACCACGCTCTGCGCGGGCATCGAGTAGAGCGCCCGCGAGTTCTCCAGCCAGTCGGCCCAGCGGGTGATCCAGCTCCGCTCGGGCTCCAGGATGCGCTGCTTGGTGGTGACGCCGCCGACGCGCTCGTCGGCGAACGGCTTGACCAGCTCGCTGAGGGTGTCCTGCGTCCAGACGGTGTCGGAGTCGACCAGGACGGTGATCTCGCCGGTGGACATCCGCGTCCCGATCATCACGGCGTTGCGCTTGCCCGGGATGGGCGTGTGCACCCAGCGCACCAGCGGGGCGAACTCCTCGCAGACCTCCGCCAGCTCCGGGTTGGGGGCGCCGTTGATGACGACGATGATCTCGCCCGGCTTCTGCTCGACCATGCGGCCGAGCACGTCGCGGAACAGGTCGAGCGGTTCGTCCACGACCGGGACGACCACGCTGGTCGTGCCGTGGAACTCGCCGGTGTACGGGCGGTAGCGACGCGACATCAGCACTTTGACGATCCAGATGACCCAGATCAGCGCGGAGTAGATGGCGAACAGGTAGAACTCGGGATGGCCGCCGAGCATGTGCCGCAGTTGCAGCAGGAAGATGAACACGAGACAGGCCTCTCGGGGTGCTGAAGGGGATGGCATCCACGGCGGTGGGGATCTGGTCGGTTCGGGTGGTCCTAGTTGTACGGGTCCTCATGAACGACCCGCAAGTGGGGGTGGAACGGACTTGACGCCGCGTCGCCGATCTGCATCCGGGGGACATGTCCGCCGAGATGCCGACACGCAGTGCCACCCCTTCGAGGACCACAGGAACCCCAGGTCAACGCAGCGATCCGTGAGCGCAGGCCCGGGCGCGTGGCCGACGGAGGCCGGCATTTCTGTACCCCGATGAGGCCGAGAAAGCGCTCTCTATGAGGTTACGAAGATTTACACGCATGACACACAGCGTTCACACGGGAGGGCGGTTTCGCGGCCTCCCCTGACCGCGCGGACGGGCCTACTGCGATCGCCTCCGCCGGGGCTATCCTGACGCCGTGAGCGCAGACGCCGGTTTCGCACCCCGCACCGCACAACGCGGTGGGCCAGCGCGGACGCGTCGCCGCGTCGCTGCAGCACTCGTCGGAGTGGCCGTGCTGGGGCTCCTGGCCGGCTGCGACCTGATCGCCCCGCAGGACACGAAGTACATCCAGGAGACGGCGGACGGCGTGAACGGCGACATCGGCTCGATCTTCATCGGCGACGCCGTGCTGCTGACGGCGCAATCGTCGTCGCCGGTGAGCCTGGTCGCGACCCTCGTCAACCAGGGCAAGTCGACCGAGGACGTGCGCATCGTGACGTCGGCCGGGTCCCACACGGTGACGGTCAAGCCGGCCGAGTCGCTGCAGCTCGGCACACCCGAAGGCCAGGCGGTCACCTTCGGCGGTCTCGACGTGAAGCCGGGCGCCCTGGCGCCGGTGACGTTCCAGACGAGCACGGATGACCGAGACGCTCGAGGTCCCGGTGCTGGACGGGTCGCTGCCGCAATACCGGGATCTGGTGCCCTGAGCGCTGGGCCGGTCAGGTGCTGTGCCGGTCAGGCGCTGCGCCGGGTCAGCGGCGCGCTGCGAGCAGGGCCCTCCAATCGGCAGGCACGCGGTCGGCCGGCCCCGGAGTCGTCTGGGCGGCGGGACGGCTGTCCGGCGGCGCGAGGCGCGGGCCGTCCACGTACGCGTCGAGGGTGTAATCCCAGAACCAGTCCTCCCCCGGCTCGAAGCTCTGGGCGACCCGATGCCCGGTCGCGGCGGCGTGAGCGCGCGCGTGACGGGAGAGTGAGGAGTCGCAGCAGCCGACATGCCCGCACCCGGCGCAGCGGCGGAGGTGGGCCCACCACCCGCCGACGGCGTCGCAGTCGACGCAACCGGTGCGCCCACCGCCCGCAGAAGCGCCACCACAACTGGGGCGCTCCGCCGCCCCTTTCCTGAGAGCACCATCATCGTCGACCGGCGCCGACTCAGCGGGGAGGCCGTAGGTTGGAATGTCAGCCAACGAGGAGGTCGCGTGTCGCAGCAGGTTCAGGAGGGGTCGCTCCAGCTTAGGGGGACGCTCTTCGACGGAGACACGCGCACGGATGTCGCGTCGCTCGCCGACCTCATGGAGGAGTTGCAGACCTCGACCGCTTTCGGGTTCCTCGAGGTCCAGGATCCCGACCGGTTGCAGCTCGCCGAGCTCGCCGACCGGCTCGGTGCGCACGACCTCATGCACCCGCCCGCGTCGGCCTCCGCCGGGCACATGCCGCTGGTCGCGGGCGAGCACGTGCGACTCTCCACCCACCGGGTGCAGCTGGAGGAGCCGACGTTCCAGCTGGCCGTCGCGGACCTGCACATCTACGTGCTGCCGCGGTTGCTCATCCTCGACCACGACGGCGACTTCGACTTCGAGCCGCTGCGCGCGCGGCTGGCCACCGAGAAGCGCCACCGCGACCAGGGCGTCGGCTGGCTGCTGTGGATCGTGCTCGACCAGCTGCTCGGCGAGGCCGGCGCCGCCCTGAACGCGCTGGACGACGAGCTGGACGACATCGAGGACGTGCTGCTCGCCCCCGGCGCGAAGCCCGCCGTGATCCAGAACCGGGTGTACCAGCTGCGCAAGTCCGCCTCCCGCCTGCGCCGCTGCCTCCTGCCGCTGCGCGACGCCGTCGACGCCCTGCTGCGCCGCGAGGCCGACTGCGTCAGCCCGGCGCTGTTCCCGCTGTTCCAGGGTCTTTACGACCGGGGCGTGCACCACGTGGAGTGGGCGGATTCGCTGCGCGACCTGGTGACGGCGCTGTCCGACACGCAGATCGCGATGGAGGGCAACCGGCTCAACGTGATCATGAAGAAGGTGACGAGCTGGGCGGCGATCATCGCGGTCCCGGCGGCGGTCACCGGCTTCTACGGGCAGAACCTGCCGTACCCGGGCTTCAACACGATGGGCGGGCTGTGGATGTCGACGCTGCTGATGGTGGTCGGCTGCGGAGGGCTGTATGTGACGTTCAAGCGGAAGGATTGGCTGTAGCGCGACGCTTAGGAGACACGTCACCAAAATCCTGGAATACCCTCCCAGGTCCATGTGTTCACATGGACAGAAGAAGGCAATGGAGCCTCGTGATCCCGTTTTCCACCGTCGAGGAGTTCCACCCCATGTCGCTGACCGACACCGTCAACCGCACCGCCGACACGTCCTTCCCGCTGCTGCCCGCGCTCGCCGAGCGCTGGAGCCCGCGCGCCTTCGACACCGAGGCCGCGATCGACGAGGACAAGCTGACCGCCGCCCTGGAGGCCGCCCGCTGGTCGCCGTCCGCCAACAACTCCCAGCCGTGGCGCTTCATCGTCGCGCGGCGCGGCAGCGAGGCGTTCGACGCCATCGTCGCCAACCTGATGGGCTTCAACCAGGCGTGGGCCGGCGCGGCCGGCGCGCTCGTGGTCGCCCTCGCCGAGGTCGCCGACGCCGAGGGCAACGAGCGTCGCTGGGCCACCTACGACGTCGGCCAGGCCGTCGCGCACTTCACCGTCCAGGCCCACCACGACGGCCTGCACACCCACCAGATGGGCGGCTTCGACCCGGCCGGCATTCGCGCGGCGTTCGACGTCGAAGAGCGGTTCCTGCCGGTCTCCGTCACCGCCGTCGGCATGCTCGGCGACGTGGACGCGCTGCCGGAGCCGCTGCGCGAGCGCGAGCTCGCCCCGCGCACCCGCAACGCGCTCGACGAGGTCGTGCTCGTCAACTCCTGAGTCCTCCCGCCCCGCACAACGGAAGACCCGCACAACGGAAGAAGGGCACGTCGCGAAACGCGACGTGCCCTTCTTCCGTTGGGAGACCTACGGACGCACCAGCGTCTTGATCGCGCGGCGCTCGTCCATCGCGGCATACGCCTCGGCGATGTCCTCCAGCGGCACCTCCAGGTCGAAGACCTTGCCCGGCTCGATCGCGCCCGACCAGACGTCCTGCAGCAGTTCCTCCACGTAGTTGCGGACGGGGGCGACGCCCCCGTTCACGCCGACGTTGGTGTTGAACAGCGTGCGGATCGGCAGCTCGGCTCCGCCGTTCGGGACGCCGACGTAGCCGACCATCCCGCCCGGACGGGCGGAACGGATGGCCTGGTCCATCGACTCCTTGGTGCCGACGGCCTCCAGGACGCAGTCCGGGCCGATGCCGCCGAACAGCTCCTTCACGGCCGCGATGCCCTCCTCGCCGCGCTCGGCGACGATGTCGGTCGCGCCGAACTCGCGAGCCAGCGCCTGGCGCGACTCGTGGCGCGACATGGCCACGATGCGGGAGGCGCCGAGCCGCTTCGCCGCGAGGACGGCGCACAGGCCGACCGCGCCGTCGCCGACCACGACGACGGTGCTGCCCTCGGTCACACCCGCCGAGACCGCGGCGTGGTGGCCGGTGCCCATGACGTCCGACAGCGTGAGGAGGCTCGGGATGAGCTCCGCGCTCGGGTACTCCGGGGTCGCGACCAGCGAGCCGTCGGCGTGCGGGACGCGCACCTTCTGGCCCTGGCCGCCGTCGGCGAAGCCGCCGAGCCGGTCCTCGGCGCCCCACCAGCCGCCGTGAAGGCAGGAGGTGCTGACGCCGTTCTTGCAGTTCTGGCAGGTCATGTCGCAGTCGTAGAACGGCGCGATCACGAAGTCGCCGACCGAGATGGTCTTCACCTCGGGGCCGACTTCCTCCACGACGCCGACGAACTCGTGGCCGATCCGGCGCGGGGAGGCGGTCGGGGTCACGCCGCGGTACGGCCACAGGTCGGAACCGCAGACGCACGCCGCCACGACGCGCACGATGGCGTCTCCGCCGGTCGAGAGGACGGGGTCCGGGACTTCTTCGAGGCGCACATCGCGCTCTCCATGGATGATGGTCGCAAGCATGCCCTCCAGCCTACGCGCGGCGGGTGAATACCCCCTCTCTGCGGGCCAGAGGCCCGCCCGGCGGATGCTCTAAGCTCGCATCCGTGCTCCGCGGAAACCCGCCGCGACGAGCCGAGGAAGGATCGCCCGTGCCCGAGGTGTCGCGACGTGCCGTGACGGCGCTGCGCACGCTCGTGCTCGGGACGTCCGAGCTCGGCGCCGGCGAGCCGTGGCCCGCCCGGCTCCGCCCCGTCGAGGCGGTCGAGGCGGTCGGCGCGGCCGAGCCGAGGCCCGCGACGGCGCCTCCGGCGGTCCTGCCCGGCCGGGTGACGCTGAGAGCGGCGACGCCCGCCGACGAACCGTTCCTGCGGCGCGTCTTCCAGGACGCGCGCCGCTGGGAGTCCGGCGCCGGCGCTGCCGACCTCGACCCGTCCCTCGGCCTCAAATACCGGGCGCACTCGGCCGACCGGCGCGACCGCTACCCGGACGCCGAGACCTCCATCGTTCTGGAGGACGGCCAACCGGTCGGCACGGTCACGGTGCACGTCGACGACGGCCGCACGCACCTGGTGGCTCTCGCCGTGATCGCCGAGCGCCGACGCCGCGGGATCGCGTCCGCCGTGCTGACCGGACTGCTGGGCACGCACCACCGGCTCACCGTCACCGTCTGGGAGCGCAATCGCGCGGCGCAGCGGCTGTACGAGCGGCACGGCTTCGCCGTGGTCGCCGAGCAGTTCGGCTACCTGCTGATGGCGACGGAGGCCGACCGCTGAACGGCCGGCCCCGCCGAAGCGCCTAGGCCTGCTCCTCCGGGGGTCGGAGGGACCTTCAGCCCCAGCGCCTAGGCCCGCTACTCGCGGACCGGCGCGACCGTCAGCCGTTCGCCGGACGGGTCCAGGTCGACCCGCACCGTGTCGCCGTCGCGGATCTCGCCCGCGAGCAGCTCGGTTGCCAGCCGGTCCTCGATCTCGCGCTGCATCAGCCGGCGCAGCGGACGCGCCCCGTAGATCGGGTCGTAGCCGCGCTCGGCGAGCCAGCGCCGGGCGTCCGGGGTGACCGCCAGCTCCAGTCGGCGCTCCTCCAGCCGCCGCATCAGGCGGTCGATGTTGAGCTCCACGATCTCGCCGAGCTCCTCCTGGCTGAGCGCCGAGAACACGACGATGTCGTCGAGGCGGTTGACGAACTCGGGCTTGAACGCCTGGCGCACCATCTGCAGCACGGCCTCCTCGCGCTCGGTCTCGCTGAGCGTCGGGTCGACCAGGAAGTTGCTGCCGAGATTGGAGGTCAGGATCAGGATGGTGTTGCGGAAGTCGACCGTGCGACCCTGTCCGTCGGTGAGCCGGCCGTCGTCCAGAACCTGCAGCAGCACGTCGAAGACCTCGGGGTGGGCCTTCTCGACCTCGTCCAGCAGGATGACCGAGTACGGACGGCGCCGCACAGCCTCCGTCAGCTGGCCGCCCTGCTCGTAACCGACATAGCCGGGAGGGGCGCCGACGAGCCGCGAGACGGAGAACTTCTCCCCGTACTCGCTCATGTCGATGCGGACCATCGCCTTCTCGTCGTCGAACAGGAACGCGGCGAGCGCCTTCGCCAGCTCGGTCTTGCCGACGCCGGTCGGGCCGAGGAAGAGGAACGAACCGGTCGGACGTCCGGGGTCGGAGATGCCCGCCCTGGTGCGGCGCACCGCGTCGGCGACGGCTTGCACGGCCTTCTTCTGGCCGATGATGCGGCGGCCGAGCTCGTGCTCCAGGTTGAGCAGCTTCTCGGTCTCGCCCTGGGTGAGCCGATCGACCGGGATGCCGGTCCACGCGGCGACGACCGCGGCGATGTCGTCCGCGGTGACCTGCTCGTTCACCATGCGCGGGTGGCTGTGCTCGGCCTGCTCGGCCTCCGCCAGCTCGCGCTCGATGTTCGGGATGGTCTCGTACTCGATGCGGGAGGCCTCCTGATAGCGGCCGTCGCGCAGTGCGAGGTCGCGGCGGGTCTTCGCCTCTTCCAGCTCGGAGCGGAGCTCGCCGACCCGGTTGAGCGCGGCCTTCTCGGCGCGCCAGCGCTCCTGCAGCTCTTCGAGGGTGGCCTCCTGCTCGTGCAGGCGCTCGCGGAGCTGCTGGAGACGGTCCTTGCTGGCGTCGTCCTTCTCCTTCTTGAGCGCGAACTCCTCCAGCTTCATCCGCTCCACCTGGCGCTGCAGGGTGTCGATCTCCACCGGGGCGGAGTCGATCTCCATCTTGAGACGGCTGGCGGCCTCGTCGATGAGGTCGATCGCCTTGTCGGGGAGCTGCCGCGCCGTGATGTAGCGGTTGGAGAGGGAAGCTGCGGCGACGAGCGCGGAGTCCTCGATGGTGACGCCGTGGTGCGCCTCGTAGCGGCCCTTGAGCCCGCGCAGGATGGCGACGGTGTCCTCCACGCTGGGCTCGCCCACGTACACCTGCTGGAAGCGGCGCTCCAGGGCGGCGTCCTTCTCGATGAACTCGCGGTACTCGTTGAGAGTGGTCGCGCCGATCAGCCGCAGTTCACCGCGGGCCAGCATGGGCTTCAGCATGTTGGATGCCGCGACCGAGCCCTCCCCGCCGCCGGCGCCCATCAGGATATGCAGCTCGTCGACGAAGGTGATGATCTCGCCCTCGGCGTCGTTGATCTCCTTGAGGACGGCCTTCAGCCGCTCCTCGAACTGGCCGCGGTACATCGCGCCCGCCACCAGGGCGGACAGGTCGAGGGCGACCAGTTGCTTGCCCTTCAGCGAGTCGGCGACGTCGCCGGCGACGATGCGCTGGGCCAGGCCCTCCACGACCGCGGTCTTGCCGACGCCCGGCTCGCCGATGAGCACCGGGTTGTTCTTGGTGCGCCGGGTCAGCACCTGGCTGACGCGACGGATCTCGGCATCTCGCCCGATGACCGGGTCGAGTTTGCCGCTCTTGGCGATCTCGGTGAGGTTGATACCGTACTGTTCGAGCGCGCTCTTCGCGTCCTCCTGCGTGGACGGGGCGCCCTGCATGTTCGCCATGCTGGTGGGTTTCCTTTCGAAGTCCTGTGACAAAGTTGAGTCTAGTAGGCTCAACTTTGCTTCCGCCAGAGGTATTCCGATGCGACTACCCTGACTCCCATGATCGACCCGTTGGACGTGCGAGTGGTACTGCTCGACGGTCCGACCGCGGCCACGCTCGCGCAGATCCTCCCGCTGCTGCTGCTGACGCTCATGGTCGAACTGCGGCGGGTGGAGGTCCACCGGCGCGGGCGCATCCGCCTCACCCGTACCCTGCTGGCGCTGTTCTTCATCGCGTTCGGGATCGTGGAGACCGTACTCGTGATGTCGATCGACGGCACGTTCATCCCGTTCGAGTGGACCGACCTGGCGCTGGCGCTGCTGATCTTCGGGCTGCTCGGGCTGCTGTTCTGGCTGTCGCTCTTGGACGCGCCCAGCACCAGGAAGCGCGCGCACGACGACGCTCGCTCGGAGCACCCCCGGTCGTGACGTCGGCTCCGGAGGAGATCCGGGCCGATACGCCGCCGCCGAGCAGCCGACGGAGGAGATCGCTGCGGAGACGCGCCGCGACTCCTCCGTTCGCGCCGGGTGGGGAACGGAGGAGTCGCGGCGGTGGGAGGGGCTGATGTCCTCCGCTAGCTGCGGTCGGACGGGGTGTCGGGGCTGGACTCCTCCGTTGCCGACGGGCGCCTCCGTGTGAGGAGGAGGATGACGACTCCGATCACGGCCAGGGCCACGATGCCGATCGCGATGCCGATGACCAGGCCGAGGTTGTCGTCGGCCGCCTTGGTGGGCACGGCGGTGGACGCGGTCGAGGTCGGCGCGGGGGCGGCGACCGTGGTCGCGGACTTCGCGCAGCCCGGGGTGGCGCTGCCGGGGGCGGCCGACGTGCCGGCGGGCGGCTGGTAGGTGAAGCCGTAGGAGCCGGACACCGTGTGGCCGTCCGCGGAGACGACCTGCCAGTCGACCGTGTACGCGCCGGCGGCGCCGAGCGCGACCGGAGCCGAGACCGCGGTGTCGAGGATGGTCGGGCATCCCGTCTCGTAGTGCTTGCCGGCGCCGGTCACCCGGAGGACCGCGGACGAGCCGTCGCCGCCCAGGTCGAGTATGCGGTCGTTGAACGTCAGCTTCACCTGGGTCAGCGGCTCGGTCTGCGTGGAGCCGCTCGCGGGTGACGTAGCCACCAGATAGTCGTGGGCACTTGCGGTGACGGAGGGCGCCAGCGCCAGCGCGACGGTGGCCACGATGGCGCCGATCCCGGCGAGCACGCGCGTCGTTCTCGTCATCTCACTGCTCCTTCGTGGTAGCACGCGGCCGCCGGGTCACTGCGAACACCGCGACGACGAGCGCGATTGCGCCCAGCGCGAGGCCGCCGATGCCGAGGCCGATCGCGACGGCCGCGGCGCCGGGGGAGGCGGCGGCCGGCGCCGTCGCGGCGGAGGTCGCCAGCACGCGCGACGCTGAGCCGGCCGCCGGGGGCGCGTCGTTGATGTACACCGTGGGCGCGGGGTGCTCAGGCTCTGCGCCGGAGGCCGGCGTCGTCTGATCCCAGTTCACGACCGTCCCGTCCGAGTAGTACTGGTGGACCGGGAGGAGGATGCTGCCGGTGTCGGGCATCGCGCCCGCCGAGATCACGAACTGCTGGAACTGGCCCGGGGCGACCTGGACTCCGGACGCGGCCGTCCAGATGACCTTGACCGGGGCCTCGTTCACGGTCCCGTCGTCGGTCTTGATGGGCTTCGCGAGCTTCTCGGTGACGACCTGCGTGGTCCAGCCCGTGAGGGGCTGGTATGCGACCGAGCCCAGGGGCGTGTCGGTTGGGAGGTCGACCTCCAGCTTGACGGTGCCCGCGGACGCCGACTCGGTGGGGACCTTGAAGGTGAGGGTGGCGTAGCTGCCGGGTGCGGCCTGGTCCGGTCCGACGGTGACGTGCGCGCTGGCGGCGAGGGGGGCGGAGAGCGCGAGGGCGAGGGCGGCGACCGAGGCGGCGCCGGCGACGGCCCAGGTGCGGGTGCGGGAGGTGAGGGAGCGTGCGCGAGTGCGCGCGGAACTGCGGTTCATGGGTTCGTCCGATTTCTCGACCGCGCGGAGGCGGCCGGGTGGGGAGAGGGGGTGAGCCTGCCTTCCCCGGACGGCGACGAGCGAGCGTTCAGCCGGCCGGGACGACGACCCGCGGCGGCCCCCGGCGCCGCATCGCGCCGATCAGCGCCTCGACCCCGTGCAGGGTTGCGGGAGCAGTGTCGATCGGCGCGGAGACGCGGCCCAGCGCCACCGGCGTCACCGCAGCGACGCGGTCGACGAACCGGCGCAGCCGGAAGAACGTGAAGCGGGCGACTGCGAGCAGCGTCCGCTCGGCGTGCAGCAGCACGGCGATGGTCAGGGCGGCGGCCGCGGCGTGAGCCAGCCACATCCAGCCGTCCTCGCCCAAGAAGGTCGGGCCCAGGAAGGTCGGGCACAGGAAGGTCGGGCGGGCCGTCGCGGCGCCGGAGGCCGCGCCCGGCACCAGGGTGAGGTGCATGCCCGCGTGCAGATGCCCACCCATCGGCATCCCGCTGAAGCTCGCCGACGGGCTCAGCGTGAACAGGGCGTGGAAAAGGAACTGGCTGACCGCCACCGCCAGCGTCACACGCCAGAGCGCGACCCGCCGTCCGACGAGGACGATGCTCGCGAGCGACGAGAAGACGAGGCTGAGCGTGAGGGCGACGGCGCTCGGCGCCTCTCCGCCTCCCGCCATGTGGGACAGTGCGGCGACGAGCGTCGCGACGCCGGCGGCCGCGAAGCCGCGGACGACCCGTGCTCCGCGCGAACTCATGCGTCCCACTCTACGCGGCGTCGAAGACGCGGCCCCGCGCACAGACGCGAACGCCGAGCACAGACGCGAACGCCGAGCATCCCGGGGTCAGTGGATGCTCGGCGTCTGCGTCGGGCAGACAGGGCCGCGTTCGGCTCGGGTCAGAGCGCGGCCGGGTCCCTGTCGTCGATGTTGGCCGGGGCCTTCGCGTCGAGCTCATCCGGCAGCTCGAGCGGACGGCGAGAGTAGTACGCCTTCCCCTTCCGGTAGAAGAGCACCAGCGGGACGATGCCGACTGCGATCAGGCCGACGCCCAGGACGTTCACGATCGGGTCGTTCTGCGAGATGCCCATCACGAAGATGTAGCCCATGAAGATCGCGCCGACGAGCGGCCAGAGGAAGATCAGGAGGGCGTTCTTCACCGATTTGAACAGCACCCGGCGATAGGCCACGACCACCGCGAGGCCGGCGAGCGTGTAGTAGAACGCGATCTGCATTCCGATCGACGCGATGGCGTTGGTCATGATCTCGCCGACCGAGCCCAGAAGGTTCGAGCCGATGAACAGGATGATCGAGACGCCGACGACGATGAGCGTCGCGAACGCCGGGGTCTTCCAACGCGGGTGGATGCGGCCGAACGCCTTCGGGATGGTGTGGTCGCGGCCCATCGCGAAGAGGGTGCGCGTCACCTGGATGAGCGTTGTCTCCAGCGTCGCGATGGTGGAGAGCGCGACGGCGACCACGAGGATCTTGCCCCCGATCCCGGGCCAGACCGCGTCGCCGAGCACCGAGAGGATGTTGGCGCTGTTGTTCTCGATGGTCTTCGACGGCAGCATCACCAGCGTCGCGATGGTGAAGATCTCGAACAGCAGAAAGACGATGACGATGCCGATGATGCCGGCGGACCCCGCGTTCTTGTGGCCGTCCTTCGTCTCCTCATTGAGGTTGGACGAGACGTCCCAGCCCCAGTAATAGAAGGCGGCGATGAGCGCGGCCGAGACGAAGACGCCCTGGCCGGTCAGGTGGCTGAAGCCCAGCCAGTCCCACGAGAAGTTGGGGCCGGCGTGGCTGCTGGTCGCCGCGCGCACGATCATCAGGACGGCGAAGAGGATGAGGATGCCCACCTCGATGAGCGACATGATCCACTGCGCTCGCGCGGTCACGTGAACGCCGAACAGCACGCACGCCGCCATCACGAGGAACCAGATCGCTCCGACTCCGGTGATCAGCCAGGCGTTGTTGGCCTGCTCCGGCGCGAACAGCGTGACCGTCATCGCGCCGGCCGGGAGGGCTCCCGCGACCATGAAGATCGTCGCCGAGATGACCAGCGCCCAGCCCGACAGGAAGCCGAGGATGGGGTGGAGGGCCCGGGCGACCCACGAGTAGGTGGCCCCGGCGTTCACGTCGGCGCGACCGAGGTAGAGGAACGCCCACGCGATGCCGAGCATCGGGAGGCCGCACCAGAGCAGGGCGGCCGGCGCCCCGAGCGCCGCGGCGCCCACGAGCGTCGCGGTGGTGGCTGCGATGGAGTATGCGGGCGCGCTGCCCGCGACGGCCATCACGATGGATCCGGCGGCGCTCACTCCGTTTGCCTGCAGCTCGTGCTTGTGTTCGCCCCCGCGAGGCTCGGCTCCGCTTTCGGGTGCAGCGGAGTCCGGCCGGGAATATTCCTGCGTCATTGCTCTCCCTGGCTAGGGTCGCGTATGCGACAGGGGGACGTTAGCAATTCCAGGACCCGAGGACAAGCTTTTTTCACCACGAAATCGGTTGTTAATTTGACCGAAACAGACGGAAACAGAGGTGAATCTCGGTCTACTCAGAGATTATCGATACTTTTTGCTCCGAACGGCGGCGTCTCCCCAGCCCCGCACACCGGCTGGGCCGCTCGATCGCCGGCATAGTCCGCCTCCGACAGCACGAACGTGGCCCGTCGGGTGGTCCCACCCGCCAGGCGGAAGCCCAATCGGAGCGCCAATCGCGCGGACGAAAGGTTGGCGCGGTCCACCACCGCGGTCACCAGGCACGCGCCGAGCTCGCCGAAGGCCAGGTCCAGCATCGCGCCGGCGGCCTCGGTCGCGTAGCCGTGGCCTCCCTCCGCGGAGAGTTGCAACCAGCCGATCTCCGCGACCCTGGTCTCCGGCGCGACGGTGCGCAGATGCAGCGAGACGTCGCCGATCACGTGGCCGTCGTGCTCCACCGCGAGCACGAGGAGGTCGCCCGGTGCGGCGAGCACCGTGTGCGTCGTGCGCGCGAGCAGGTGGTCGCGCACCTGACGGGCGGTCCGGAGCGGCCAGTCCAGCCCGCGCCGCACCTCCTCGTCGTCCTCGATGCGGCGCCAGTCGGCGTCGTCCGTCGAACGGTAGGGCCGCAGGAGCAGACGCGCGGTCCGCACCTCGTGCGCCTCGACCGGCACCCCGAGGACCGGGGAGCCCCACAGCGCGCGCAGCGCATGGCGGCCCCGCAGGCGCGGGCGGCCCCGCAGGCGCGGGCGGCGCGGCAGAGAGGTCACGGCGTCCTCCTCTCCTCCTCGACCGTAGAACGGGCGCGCTATGGCTGCGCTGCGACCTCCGCGGCGAGCGTGAGAGGCCCGGAAGCGACGCATAGTCCACGCCCAGGGCGGTCGAAGGCGGCTGGATCAGGCGCGGCGGGAGGCGGTGACGGTGAACTTGGGGTTGCGGGCGATCTGACGGGTCGGGCCGACCGCGCGTTCCAGGGCCGGGCGGTAGCCGAGGTGCGAGTTCCACACCGTCCACAGCTCGCCTCCCGGCGCCAGGACCCGGCCGGCGTCGGCGAACATGCGGTGCGCGATCCCGGTGTGCACCGCGCCGCCGATGTGGAACGGCGGGTTGAGGACGATGAGGTCGGCCGACGCGTCCGGCTGGGAGGCCAGGCCGTCGTCGCGCACGACCTCCACCCGCTCGGCGACGCCGTTCGCCACGGCGGTGGCCCGCGCCGACGCGACGGCCGCTGCGGACTGGTCGGTCGCGATCACGCGCAGGCCCGGCCGGGAGACGGCGAGCGCGGAGGCCAGCAGCCCTGTTCCGCAGCCGAGGTCGATCGCGGTGTGAGCGCCGGGCACCGCGTCGCTGAGCACGGTCAGCAGGAACCGTGTCCCGATGTCCACGGTCGCGCCCGCGAACGCGGCGCCGTACGCGCAGACGTGGAGGCCGGTCGCCTCGTCGAAGGCCCGGTCGGGCCAGTGGTCGAGCGCCATCGCGGCCGCGGGCTCTGGCGTGCGGGCGGTGAGCACGCGGGCCTTCTGCCGGGCGAGCGACGCCTGCACGTCGCCGAAGACCTCACCCAGCACGCCGTTCATCGCGGTGGTCATGTGCTTGAGCATCCCGCCGGCGAAGACCACGACCTCCGGATGTGCGTGCTCGGCGGTCAGAGCTGCGATCTCGGCGAGCGCCTCCAGGCTGCGCGGGAGCCGCAGCAGCACGGTGCGGGCGCCGGCGACGAGGGAGGCGTCGAGCGGCCGGTGCTCGAACGTGCCGGCCAGCCCGAGCTCGGCGGCGTTGGCGTCGAGCGCCCGCTCGCCGGTCAGCGGGTCCTGGCACACGCGGATGCCGCGGGCGCCGCGCACTGCGGCGGCGAGGGTGAGCGCTCCGTACGCGTCGCCGATGACGACCAGCCCGTCGAGGAGGACGTCGTCGCCGGCGACGTCGGCGAGGAGGCGGTCGGCGGCGTCCGACGCGAAAAGGTTGGGCGCCTCGACGTCGGGGCGGCGGCGCAGGCGCTCGTAGGGGAACACCGGTTCAGTCAACCAGACGGAACCGCGCCGTGTGGTACTCCTGAGCCATGACCGACCCCGACCCGCACGTCCTCGCGCCAGGGCTCGCGCCGACGCCGTTCACCGCCGCGGAGATCCGCACCGGCTGCCCGACCGGGCGCGTGTCGGTGGTCCGCACGCCAGGCGGCCTGACCGCGATCCGGTTCGCGGAGGGCGACGAGGAGGGCGCCTGGATCGAGGACACGCCGCTCGACGAGGACGGGCGGCCCGCCGGCCCGGTCGAGCGGGAGCGGTCGACCTGGCTGGAGCTGCAGGAGCACGCGGCCTTCCCCGCCGAGCACACGACGATCGATCGCGTGGAACTGCTCGGTCCGCTGGAGCAGCGCCGCTGCCTCCGCTACACGGTGCGGCGCGGCGAGGCGACCCTGGTGTTCTGGTTCGCCGTGGACCTCCCGGGGATGCCGATCCGGGTCGAGCGCACCGAGGGCGGCGAGACGCGGACCACGCTCGAGGTGGTGTCGGTGTCCGGGGTGCCCGCCGTCAGAAGCTGACGTCGGCGGTCCGCACGACCTCCGCCGTGCGTCCGGGCGCCCGGTGGTTGCCCCAGTACAGGTTGGTGTGCGCGATGACGAGATCCGGCGTCGGCGCGCCCCACTCGCTCAGGTCCTCCGTCGTGTGGGCGTCGCCGACGAGCGTCACGTCGTAGCCGCGCACGAGGCCGCCGTGGATGGTCGAGCGGATGCACTCGTCCGTCTGCGAGCCGGTCACGACCAGCCGGCCCACACCCGCGGCGGCGAGCACGTCCTCCAGCTGCGTCTCCTCGAACGCGTCGGCGTAGTGCTTGGGCACCAGCGCCTCCGCCTCGTCGCGGGAGAGCTCGGGGACGTACTCCCACGCCTGGCTGCCGTACTCGACGTTCTCGTCGGAGTGCTGGATCCAGACGACGGGGACGCCCTCCGAGCGCGCCCTGTCGACCAGGTCGCGGATGTTGGCGACGACGTCGTCGCGGCGGTAGGCGCCGCCGATGACGCCGTTCTGGACGTCGATCACGAGCAGGGCCGAGCCTTCGCGGCCGTGGAGTGTGGTCATGCGTTCCCCCTTACCGGCCCGAGGCTACTCGGGTCGGCCGCTGGAGGAAATGGTGCGCCCCACCGACGGCGCCCCAATTCGGGCCCGGTCAGTCGGTGGCGTCGCGCTCTGCCAGGAAGCGCTCCATGATGAGACGCCCTCCTATCCGCCGAGTCCGAAGGTGATGGCCCAGTGGGCGTCCTGCTCCAGGGTGTTGCGCACCGCCTGGGTGATGCCCTGGCTGAGCTGGCCGACGCGTTCGATGTGGCGGTCCATCCGCTGATCGACGGCCCGGACGGCGGCCGTGTCGACGTTCTGGTGGACGTGGAGCCGGTGCCGGTCGATGCAGGCTTCGATGTCGTAGGCGGTGATCGTGGGCAGGAGTGCGGCGGCGTTCTTCGCCGCCAGCAACCCTTCCTCCATCCGCGGGATGATCCGGCCGTTGGCGGTCTTGATCTCCACCAGCGCGACCGCGGTGCCGCCGATGCTCGCCGCCAGGCCCAGGGCGGCGACCGTGTTGACCGCGACCAGGGCCCCGGATGCGTTCTTGCCCAGCGTCTTCATCGCCGCAGGGTTGCGGGTGATGCCCGCCAGCCCCAGCAGCAGCGGAGAGAGGGCCTCGGACGCCCCGGGGAGGGAGGAGTCCACCATGTTCCCGAGGATGTCCTCCAGCCGCCGGCCTTTCGCCCCGGCTCCCACGATCGAACCATCCTCGAACGTGAACGCCCCCTCCTTGCCGATGTTGTGATAATCCAATTCGCTGCGGCCCGGCTCGTCGGTCACGAAAACGGTGGAGCCGGTCCGGTGGGCGTAGAGGTTGCCGATCAGGTCCCACTCGATCACGTAGTTGGTCATCCGGTCGCGGCCCGCGCGCTTCTCGGCCTCCAGCCGTTTCTTCGCCTCCGGCGACAACCACTCCCACGGGTCCGGGCCGTTGAACGACGTCGCGTCCCAACCGTGCTCCGCGGCCACCAGCAGGGCGAGGAACCCGCCCAGCGAATGCCCGGCGGTCGAGATGGACGAGTCGGGATGCGCCTCACGCACCTGCTCGGCGAACCGTTGCGCGTCCGCGACCTGGCTCAACGGACCCTGCGTGCCGCCGACGACCGTCACGATGTCCTCCACCACATCGGCGCGGTGATCCGGGTTCGTACCCGCGTACGACACCACGATGTGCGACAGGTCAGGAACGCCGTCCACGAGCGGCGCGACCGCCATTGCCTGGAAGCCGTTCGCGGGGTGATCCTGGGTCTCGATCACTCGATACTGCTGCTTGTTGGCGTCGCTTCCGACGCCGAATTCTTCGCCCACGCTCAGCGGGGGGTCTTGGATCAAACGATCGACCCGGTATGCGTGTTCTGCCAGGTCCATGTACTCTTCGGCGGTCGTCACTCGATCACCTCTGACGTTCCGTCGCTATAGATCACCGTCAGGGGGAGGTGCTGTGCCGGCGTCGGCGCCTCGGGGGGCACACCATCACCACCCACGAACGACGGGCCCGTGTTTGGCCCGATAATCACGTGGTAGTCCAAGCCCTCTATGGTGGCCACGGCGTTCACACACCAGGGGACCCCCAGGCCTGGCCTGCTGCCGTCACGAGTGAACCGGATCTTCTCGACGTTCGGTCGCCACTCGTCGCGGAAGTAGAGTGCGGATGCTCTCTGCTGTTCTTTGACCGGGGGGTCTGGTGTCATGAGGCGATCTCCTATCAATGAACAGGCCGTCAGGCCGACAATCAGCGCAGCGGTCAGCAGGACGGTGCTCACCGCTCGAGTTACTCGCACGCGCAGCCCGTTCCCGCGGTGTTTCATCCGAGTTGCGGCGGTCGTCACTCGATCACCTCCAAGGTGCCGTCGCTGTAGATCACCGTCAGTGGGAGGTGCGGAGAAGGAGTCGGCGCTTCGGGCGGCATGCCGGTACCTCCGACCCAAGCCACACCGCTGTCCGGCCCGATGATGACGTAGTAGTCACTGCCAGCGACGGTCGCGATCGCGTTGGCGCTCCACGCCGCGCCGAGTCCTGGGCGATTTCCGTCCATCGTGAACCGGACCTTCTCGACGTTCGGTTGGTACGTATCGCGGAAGTAGAGCGCGGACGCTCGCTGCTGCTCTTTGACCGGAGGGTCGGGTGTCATAAGCCGATTTCGTATCGGCGAACACGCCGTCAGGCCGACGACCAGGACAGCGCCCAGCAGCACAACGCTCGCCGCTCGAACCACCCGCATGTGCACCCTCCCGCATCAGCCGACGTGACGCGAATTCACGGCCGGACGCAGGTGAGCCGGCACTGGAGAGACGCGTCGTTCTACCCAACCGGACACCTGCGACGGGAAGTGCGCGATCGGGCCGTAGGTCACGCGGGCATCGGCGACGGTCTCGGCCGCGCCCTGCCCGAGAATCACCGACAGCAGCAGCCGCGGGCACTCCCGCGCGTCACACGGACGCCGCCGGGGTATCCGGCTCGATGATCACCCGACGGTTCACACCCTCCATCGCGAGGACATGGTGCGCCCCCTCGGCCGGGAGGTCACGGCCGAGGGGGCGGGTCTCGCAGCGGACGGCGCAGCCGCCCCGGACTCACACGGTGAACCGGATCGGCCCCCCGAGGGTCGCGACGGAGGTGCCGACCTGCACGGCGTACTCGCCCGGCTCGGTGCGCCAGGCGTGGTCGTCGACCGACCAGTACTGCAGCGAGCGCGGCTCCAGCTCGACGGTCGCGACCGCGGCCTCCCCCGCGTGCGCGCGGATCAGCGCGTAGCCGGCCAGCCAGAGCACCGGGCGCTCGATGTCCGACTCGGACACCCGCGACAGGTAGACCTGGACGACCTGCTTGCCCGCCCGGTCGCCCACGTTCGTGACCGGGACGCTGACGGTGCGGCCGTCGAGGGTCGCCTCGCCGAGCTCCCACTCGGTGTAGCCGAGGCCGTGCCCGAACGGGATGGCCGGGGCCGGGCCACCGAGGGCCGCGCGGCGCAGCCACTCGCGGTAGCCGACGTTCAGCTTCTCGTCGTAGAACAGCTTCCCGTCGATCGGCTCGACCTGCCACACCGGCACGTCCTCCTCGTCCGCCGCCCAGGTGGTCGGGATGCGGCCGCCGGGCTCGCGCACGCCGGAGAGCACGTCGGCGAGCGCGCCGCCGGTCTCCTGGCCGGGGAACCAGGTGAGCAGCACGGCCGGGGCCTCCTCCAGCCAGGGGAGGATGACCGGGCCGCCGGAGTTCACGACCACCACGGTGCGCGGGTTGGCCGCGAGCACCCGGCGGACCAGCTCGTCCTGACCGTCCGGGAGCCGCAGGCCGGTGCGGTCGAAGCCCTCCGACTCCAGCGTCTCGGTCGTGCCGACGACCACCACGGCGACGTCGGAGGCCGCGGCCAGCTCGACGGCGCGCCGCAGCTCGGCCTCCGGGTCGGAGAAGGGCTCCTCGTAGCCGAAGGTGAACATGACGGCGGCGAGCCCGGCCTGCTGCTGCGGGCGGTGCTCCAGCCGCAGCGAGACGCTCTGGCCGGCCTTCAGGTCGACGGGGAACGACTGCTTCGGCGGGTTGAGGAACGCCATGAACGGGTCGGTGCCCTCCGGGAAGAACAGGCCGTCGCTCTTCAGCTCGCCGTCCACCTCGAACCGGAACAGGCCGAGGCCGGCGAAGCCGACCGAGTACTCGCCGTCCGCCGGCGCGGTGAACTCGGCGGTGGCCTCCACCACGGCGGTGTCGCCGAGGATCGGGTCGCCCAGCCAGACGAGCTTGCCGGAGGCCCGGTGCTCGTCCAGCAGCACGGCGCCGTCCTCCGCCAGGAAGCGGACGTGCACTCCGGGCTCGCCGGTCACCGGGTCGGTGGCCACGCGCCCGTCGATCGGGAGGACCGACTCCGACGACTTCACGCCGGCCGCGTAACGGACGCGCTCGGCGCCGTAGGCCTCCACCAGCCCGTCGAACGGGGTGACGACGTGATCGGGGAACACGGTCGCCGAGCCGCCACCCTGGGTTCGGGCGATGCGGGCGTGCTCGCCCAGCAGCGCGATGGTCGGTGCGGCAGCGGGATCGAGCGGCAGGACGCCCTCGTTGCGCACCAGCACCATCCCATCGGCCGCGGCCTCGCGCAGCAGGGCGTCGATGCGCTCCTGCGGCCAGGGCTCGGCGGGCGGGGTCGCGGCCTCCACGCCGTCGAGCGCGCCGAGGCGGCCTGCGAGGCGGAGGATGCGGCGCACCTTCTCGTCGATCGCGGCCTCGTCCACCTGGCCGGCCTGGACGGCCTGCACCAGCGCGTCGCCCCAGACGCCGTCCGGGCCGGGCATCGCCAGGTCCTGCGCCGAGCTGCCGGCGGCGACGGTGTCGCGCACGCCCATCCAGTCGGAGACCACGACGCCGTCGAAGCCCCACTCCTCCTTCAATGGCGAGCGCAGCAGGTCGTTCTCGGTCATCGTGACGCCGTTGACCGAGTTGTAGGAGGACATCACCAGCCAGGCGCCGCCCTCCACGACCATGCGCTCGAACGGGGCGAGGTACACCTCGCGCAGAGTCCGCTCGTCCACCTGGACGTCGACGGTCATGCGGTCGGTCTCGCTGTCGTTCGCCACGTAGTGCTTGGGCGTGGCGCCGACGCCGCAGGACTGGACGCCCTTCACGAAGGCGGTGCCGACGACGCCGGAGAGCCAGGGGTCCTCGCTGTACGCCTCGAAGTGGCGGCCGCCGCGCGGCGAGCGCTGGATGTTGACGGTCGGGCCGAGCGCGACGCCGACGCCCTTGCGGCGCGCCTCCGCCGCGATGAGCTGACCCAGGCGGTGCACCCGCTCGACGTCCCACGACGCGGCGAGGGAGGTCGGCGACGGGAGGCTGGCGGACGAGTCGCGCTCGTCCCAGAGCTGCCCGCGCACGCCGGCCGGGCCGTCGGAGACCACGATGGTCTCCAGCCCGATCTGCGGCTCGTCGTGCAGGGTCCAGAACGACGCGCCGGTGAGGAGGCGGACCTTCTGCTCCAGGGAGAGGGAGCCGAGCAGGCCGTCGAGGAACTCGTCGGCCACGTCGGTGGTGGTGATGTCGGTCATGACGGTGGTGCTCCTAGCGGACGGACTTGATCGGGAGGACCGCGAAGGCGCCGAGGAGGGCGATCACGATGCCGATCGGGAACAGCGCGGCGTAACCGCCGAGCGAGAGGATGACGATACTCGCGATTCCGGGGGCGAGCGTCTGCGGAAGGGTGGCGGCGATGTTGAGCACGCCGAGATCCTTGGCGAAGTCGTCCTTGGACGGCAGCACCTCGCTCATCAGCGCGGTGTCGACGGCCTGGAATGCGCCGAAGCCGAGGCCGGCGACGAACGCGAACAGCATCATTCCGACCAGCGACGGGAAGATCAGCGGGAACACCATCGAGAGCGCCATCACCGATCCGGCGACGATGACGACGACCTTCCGGCGCCCGAGCTTGTCGGAGAGCGGACCGCCGATGAGGGTGGTGATGATCGTGCCGGCCATGCTGATCAGGCTGAGCAGCGGAACGAACGCGCCCGCCTTGGCACCGAGGCCGACGTAGTCGCGCAGGATGAAGAGCTGGTAGCCGGTGACCATGAAATAGCCCGCGTAGAGCAGGAGTCGGCCGGTGAAGCCCCAGAAGAAGTCGGGGTGCTTGACCGGGTTGACCCAGAAGGTGCGGAGGAAGGCAGCCAAGCTGAACGGCGGCTTCGGCTCGCTCTTGTTGGAACGGTCCGGGTTGAACACCACGAACAGCACCAGAACGATCAGCGCGAAGCCGGCGAAGACCAGGTAGCCGGTGGAGACGTTGGAGAGGAACATCGCGCCGGCGATGCTGCCGCCGAGGGCGCCCACCATGAGGCCGAGACCGGACAGCGACGAGAACGTGCCGCGCGCTCCGCTGGGGACGCGGTCGGGCAGGATGGCGGAGAGCGGGCCCTGCGCGAAGTTGTAGCAGATCTGGACCATGACCCAGGCGATGCCGACCTGGACGATGCTGTTCGAGGCGCCCATGAAGACCAGCGACAGGCCGCCGAGGAGGCCACCGGCGACCATCCACGGTGCGCGACGACCGAAGCGGCTGCGGGTGCGGTCCGAGACCAGACCGGCGATGGGCTGCGCGACCATCGCGGCGAACGCGCCGATGGTCGCGATGAGACCGAACGCCCCGACACTCGCGTCTTTGCCGACGATGTTCGTGATCTGCGTGGGCAGCAGGAGTCCGGGGACGGCTCCCCAGATGCCGAACACCGCGATGTTGGCCAGGGCCATCCACAGCATCAGCTTCAGCAGCTTGCCGCGCACCTTCACCTTCTGCGGCGCCTGGGCGGACACGGCGGAGGTCGGGGCGGCGGAGAACGCCGAGTCGGCGGTGGTCAGGGTCGAGCCGAGGGCCACGCTGTCGGGCGCGCCGGAGAGGTTCGGCGGCAGGGTGGGCTGGACTGGTCGGGGGCCTTCGGGGAAGTCATCAGACGGCGTTGTCACGGGGTTTGTCCTTTCAGAGCAGGCGACGTTGCGTGCTAACACGCGTAACCATACGGCACCGGCTTCCCCGAATACAAGTCATCGGTCGGTTTTTGCTGACGCGAGTAAGCAAACCCCTGGCCGAGACCTAGACTGAGCACACCATGTTCACGCCGCAGGTCGTCAAAGCCCCGACGAGCGCCGACGTCGCGCTCGCGGCGGGCGTCTCACGCGCGACAGTGTCGTTCGTCCTCAACGACAAGCCGAACTCCCGCGTCTCCGACGACACCCGGCACCGCGTCCTGGAGGCCGCCCGACTGCTCGGCTACACGCCGAACACCGCCGCCCGCTCGCTCGCGAGCGGCGAGGCCGTCGCCGGGCTCCTGGTCGCGTCGTCGGCGACCGACCACGGCGCCACGGTCGCCCGGGCGCTCGAGGCGCTGCTGGCCCGCACAGTGGACGACGGGATCGACGCCCTCCGGCACGCCGACACCGCGACGACCGGCGCGGAGGCCGGCCAGCTCTGGGCCAAACTGCGCCCGGAGGCCGTGCTCGCCGAGTCCGCGCGCTGCGACGCGGAGGCCACCGAGGTGCTGCGCCTTGCTGGCGTGCGCGCCCTCGTCGTCCACGGCACGGCGGCGGTCGACTACGCGCCGTCGCTGGTCATCCCGCAACGCCCCTTCGGCGGCCTCGCCGTCGAGCACCTGGCGGCGCTCGGCCACGAGCACATCGTCTACCTCGCCCCCGCGACCCCCGGCCCGGCCGCGGCCGAGCGCCTCGCCGGGGCCCGCGAGACGGCTTCACTGCTGGGGGTCCGCCTGGACGTCACCCACGCCGCGGCGTCCGCCCGCACCCTCCGCGACTGGGCGCACGGCCTCCGCTACTCCCCTGCGGCGCCGACGGCGATCGCGGCCTCCGATGACGGGCTCGCGATGGCCGCGATCCGGGCGCTCGCGGACGCCGGCCTGCGGGCGCCGGCCGACCTGTCGGTGATCGGCGCCGACGACCATCCGGGCGCGGCGGACTTCCTCCCCCGGTTGAGCACGGTGACATTCGACGCGGACGCGCTCGCGGGGACGCTGCTCGACGCATTCGCGCGGATGCGTGCGGGCGAGCGCGTGGAACTGCTGGAGGCGCCGCCGATCCGGCTGGAGGCGCGGGAGTCGTCGGCGGCGCCGGGGCGCTGAGGCCAGTCCACCCCTCCACGGGCGCCACCCGGTTACGGGGTCGCTCGCCGCTCCTGACGGCCGAGCCCGCCACCTAGGCTGGATTCGTGGGGACTCTCGCCTGGCTCACGCTCGCTCTGGGGCTGCTCGCCGCCTACCCGGTGGCGCGTTTCGCCGTGCGCGGCTGGCGGTTCCGTGCCGGGTCGACCGTGCGCCTGGTGGTCGTCGGCCAGGTCGCCGGGCTCCTGCTCATCGTCGGGTGGTGCCTGTTCGCACCGCGCGCCGACCTCGGCGGGATCGGCTGGTTCGCCGTCGCGCTGGCCGCGCTCGCGTTCCCGCTCGCGCTCGGCGACGCCCTGCAGTCCGACGGGCGGCTCCGGGTGCTCGCGATCGCGCTCACCGCGACCATCGGGCTGGCGGGTGTCGCCGCGGGAGCGCTCACGATCGCCCCGAGCTTCACGACGGCGACGGTTGCCGGGAGGGTCGTCCCGGTCACCGAGCAGACGCTCACCGACGGCGCGCAGCTCGCCGTGCACATCCCGCCCACCGCCTCCGGGTTCTCGGCCCGCGACGCGCACCTCTTCGTGCCGCCGGGCTGGCTGCGCGACCCGTCGAGCACGCGTCCCGTGGTCGAGATGATGATGGGCCAGCCGGGCAACCCGACCCTGGGCGCGACCCTCGACGCGCTCCACGGTCTCGACGCCGAACGGCTGGACGACGCGCCCTTCATCCTCGTCGTCGACCAGCTCGGCAACGTCACGGCGAACCCGCCGTGCAGCGACACCAGCGCGGGCAAGCTCGACACCTACCTGTCGAAGGATGTCCCCGCCTGGATCCGGGGCAACCTCCCGGTGAGCGGCGACCGCGCGGACTGGGCGGTCGCCGGGTACTCGCACGGCGGCGAGTGCGCGGCCTACCTCGGCGCGACGCACCCGGCCATCTGGGGGAACGTCGTCTCCCTGTCCGGACCGGGCAAGCCCGGTGAGCACCGCCCGAACTACACCCGCGACACCTACTACGGCGGCAGCCAGGCCGCGTACGAGGCCGCCTGGCCGGAGAACATCCTCGCCTCCACCCGCTACCCGCAGAAGACGACGGCGATCTTCGTCGCCGGCGCTCTGGACCCGCACTTCCGCCCGCAGATCGAGGCGACGGCGACGGCCGCGGAGAAGGCGGGTTGGAAGGTGACGTACTGGGCCGTGCCGGACTCCACCCACACCCAGGTGCTGGAGCCCGGGCTGAAGACCACGTACAACCAGCTCATCGGAGGCTGGGTCTCCTCCGGCGCTGTGGCGCCGCAGGCCGACCGGTTGTCGTGCTCCCCCGACCAGGACGCGCGAGCGTGCGGCCTGACGCAGGCGGGCGCGGTCGTCGGGACCGTGACGATCGTCGACTTCAGCGTGCTGGCCGTATTCCTCGCGGCACAGCTGCTGCTGTTCTTCCGCCGCGGGAGGCCCCTCGGCGTCGACGCCGCCTGACGGCAATCGTGATTCGCGCCGAATGTGGCGTTAGGCGGCGGCTAACGCGACATTCGGCACGAATCGTCAGGCGGTGACGGCGTCGCGCGCGGCGCTGAACGCCGCGACGCAGCGGCGGATCTCGTCGTCGGTGTGCGCCGCGGACAGCTGCACGCGGATGCGCGCCTTGCCGCGCGGCACCACCGGGAACGAGAACGCCGTCACGTAGACGCCGTGCTTCTGCATCTCGTCCGCGATCCGCGCGGTGAGCGCGGCGTCGCCGAACATCACCGGCACGATCGGGTGCTCGCCCGGCAGGAGGTCGAAGCCAGCAGCCGTCATCAGCTCGCGGAACAGAGCGGCGTTGGCGACCAGGCGCGCACGCAGCTCGTCCGACTGCTCCAACAGGTCGAGCGCCGCCAGCGTGCCGGCGACGATCGACGGCGCGAGCGTGTTCGAGAACAGGTACGGCCGGGCGCGCTGGCGCAGCAGGTCGACGACCTCCTGGCGGGACGACACGTAGCCTCCCGAGGCCCCGCCGAGCGCCTTGCCGAAGGTGCCGGTGTAGATGTCGACGCGGTCGGCGACCCCGCAGAACTCCGGCGTGCCGCGGCCGTGCTCGCCGACGAAGCCGACGGCGTGGGAGTCGTCCACGAACACCAGCGCGCCGAACTCGTCGGCCAGGTCGCAGATCTCGCGGAGCGGCGCGATATAGCCGTCCATCGAGAACACGCCGTCCGTGACGATCACGGTGTACCGGGCGCCGGCCTCCTTCGCCGCCGTGAGCTGGGCACGGAGGTCGTCCAGGTCGCGGTTCTTGTACCGGAACCGCTGCGCCTTCGACAGCCGGATGCCGTCGATGATCGAGGCGTGGTTGAGCTCGTCGGAGACGATCGCGTCCTCCGCCGAGAACAGGGTCTCGAACACGCCGCCGTTGGCGTCGAAGCACGACGAGAACAGGATGGTCGCCTCGGTGCCGAGGAACTCCGACACCCGGCGCTCCAGCTCGAGGTGCTGCTCCTGGGTGCCGCAGATGAAGCGCACGCTCGCCATCCCGTAACCCCACTCGTCGAGGGCGGCCTTCGCCGCGTCGCGGAGGACGGGATGGTCGGCGAGGCCGAGGTAGTTGTTGGCGCAGAAGTTCAGCACCTCCGCACCGTCGGCGGTGATCAGCGCCGCCTGCGGACCGTGGATGCTGCGCTCGTGCTTGGTGAGCCCGGCCTCCTCGATCTCCGCCAGCTGTGCCGCCAGGTGCTCGCGAAACGTCCCGTACATCAGACCTCCGTCCAGTCGAGGATGACCTTGCCGCCGCCGGCCGATGCCGCCGCGGCGAACCCCTTCTCCCAGTCGCGGGCGGGGAAACGGTCGGACACGATCGAGGCGATGGAGTCGTGCAGCGGCTTCGACGTCTGAAGCATCGCGCCCATCGCGTTCCAGGTCTCGAACATCTCGCGGCCGTAGATGCCCTTCAGCGTGAGCATGTGCGTGACGACGATGCCCCAGTCGACGGCGATCTGCTGGCTCGGCAGCCCGAGCATCGCGATCCGGCCGCCGTGGTTCATGTTCTCGATCATCGAGGGAAGCGCGGTGGGGGCGCCGCTCATCTCGAACCCGACGTCGAAGCCCTCGCGCATCCCGAGCGCGCGCTGGGCCTCCCGGATGTCGTGCTTCGAGACGTCGACGGTGAAGTCCGCGCCCATCCCCTTCGCGAGCTCCAGCCGCTGCGCGCTGACGTCGGTGCCGACGATGAAGCGGGCGCCGACATGCCGGGCGACGGCGATCGCCATCAACCCGATCGGGCCGCAGCCGGTGACGAGGACGTCCTCCCCGACGACCGGGAAGGCGAGAGCGGTGTGCACGGCGTTGCCGAGCGGGTCGAACAGCGCGCCGACCTCCGGCTCGATGCCGGTGTGGTGCACCCACACGTTCGTGGCGGGCAGCACGAGGTACTCGGCGAACGCGCCGTCGCGCTGCACGCCGACGCCCTGCGTGCGGATGCACATCTGGCGGCGGCCGGCGCGGCAGTTGCGGCAGGTGCCGCAGACGATGTGACCCTCGCCGGAGACCTTGTCGCCGACCTCCACGTCGTGGACGAACGGCCCGACCTCCACGACCTCGCCGTAGAACTCGTGACCCGGAACCAGCGGGGCGGCGACGGCGGAGGCCGCCCAGTCGTCCCAGCGCAGGATGTGCAGGTCGGTGCCGCAGATGCCGGTGCGCAACACCCGGATCTTGACGTCCTCCGGGCCGATCTCCGGCTCCGGGACGTCGACCAGGGCAAGCCCGGGCGCGGCTTCGCTCTTGTACAGGGCCTTCATTTCGCCATCCTCGTGGGGTCGTGCGGGTGCGTCTTCGCGGTGTCGCTTGGCTGTGGCCGGCGTGCCTTGTGAGCGTGGAGGCCGCGCACCAGCCTACCCGCCCGGGCGCGCTACATTTCATCCCATGTGGTCCCCGTTCGGGCACGTGCTCGCGGAGTTCTTCCCCCTCGCGGTCGGGGTGGCGATCAGCTCGACGCCGCTCGTCGCGGTGCTCGTGATCGCGCTCGGCCCCCACGGCGCTGTGCGCGGCGCCGCGCTGGTCCTGGGCCGCTTCCTCGGCATCGTCGTGGTGGTCGGCGCGTTCGCGGCGGCGTCGGAACTGTACGTCGACTTCCGCGGCTCCGACATCGTCCTCCACATCGTCACCGCACTGATCGGGCTGGGGATGATGACGCTGGGCGCCGTCACCTGGGTGCGCCGGCCACGCGGCGCCGTAGCGGGTAGGCCGCCGCGCTGGCTGACCTCCCTCACCCGCGTCTCGGCCCCGAACGCGTTCGGTCTCGGCTTCGCGCTCGCGGCGACGAACGTGAAGGAGCTCGCCCTCGGCGCCGGCGCCGGCGTGGTGATCGGCGGCTCGCTGACGGAGCCGCCGCCCACCATCGCGGCGGTGGCGGTGTTCGCGGCCATCGGGGTCGTCGCGGTGACTGTCCCGGTCGTCGCCGTGGCCGTCGGCGGCGACCGCTTCCGTCCGCGCCTGACCCGGGTGCGCGCGGCCCTGGAGCGGTCGAGCCGGACCATCACGTGCGTGGTGCTCGTGCTGTTCGGCGCGGTGCTGGTGGGGAACTCGTTCCTGTGACGCGGTCGCTATAGGCTCGGCGGCATGACGGGCGAACTGATCGCGGGCGGCGGGGGCCGGCCGTGGACGGACGCCGACAGCGCGCTCTGGCACACCGCGCGCATCCTCGCCGCAGTGGAGAGCGGAGTGGTCCCCGATCCGGGCATCCGCACGCTCTTCCCCCTGCGGGACGGGGAGGTCGCGCTCGCGCAGGGCGCCTACACGCTGGACTCGCTGCGCGCGATCGGCGACGGCAGCTACCAGCGCACGGGCACGTTCGCCTTCGGGTTCGGTGTGGTCGGACTGGCGGTGTCCGCCGCGGCGCTCGCCGCCAACGCCTCGCGGAACAACGCAGCCCGGGCACAGGCCATGGCCGACGCGCAGGTCATGTGGCGCCCGGACCACGCCGGGCTGCTGACCGTCACCGACCGCGGCTTCGTCATCGTCACCGGCACGGGCACCTTCCGCTGGGAGTGGTCGTCGATCGACCTCATGCAGGTGATCGCGTTCAACACGGTCGTGCTGCAGGGCCGGTCGGATCGCGGGCCGGTCACCTGGCGCATCTACTCGCACTGGTCGGAGCTGGTCTTCGTGCTCTGGGCGCGGGCGCGGCATCCCGGGCATCCGCAACTCGCCGGGCGGGCGTGGCTGCCGGAGCGGTGGGAGGCCTGGGCGGCGTGGGTGGGGCATCCGCTGCCGGCGGGCCCGTCGCTGCCCGCGACACCGACGCTGCCGGCTCTGCCCTGAACCCCCTCCCTGGGCGGCGTCCCGCGGAGTTAGAGTGCCGTCATGAAGCGCGCACTCATCGTGATCGACGTGCAGAACGAGTACGTCACCGGCAACCTGAAGATCTGCCACCCCGACCTGATGACGTCCATCCCGAACATCGAGGTGGCGATGGACGCGGCCGCCGACCACGACGTGAAGCTGGTGATCGTCCAGCACGTCGAGGACGAGGGCTCGCCGCTGTTCGCCCGCGGCTCGGAGGGCGCCGCGCTGCACTCGTCGGTCGCCGACCGCACGCCCGACCTCCTGGTCACCAAGCAGGGCGTCTCTTCGTTCGCGGGCACGCAACTCGAGCAGTGGCTGCATACGGAAGGCGTCGACACCGTCGCGATCGCCGGCTACATGACCCAGCACTGCTGCGCCGGCACCGCCCGCGACGCCGCGGCCCTCGGCTTCACGGTGGAGTTCCTCTCCGACGCGACGGGCACGCTCGACCTGGTCAACGAGGCCGGCTCGATCTCGGCGGACGCCCTCCACATCAGCGTCCTGGTGACGATGGACTCGGAGTTCGCGGCAGTGGCGACCACGGAGGAGTGGACGCTGGCGGTGGAGGCCGGCGACACCCTCCCGGTGTCGAACCTGTGGAACAGTACCGGGCACGCGCGGGTGCCGGGCAAGCACGAGGAACTGCACAAGCTGATGCGCGAGGTGCGGGCGGGCATCGACAGCGACATCGCGACGGAAGAGGCGCGCGAGTTCCGGAACACGCTGTACGTGGGGCAGGGGGCGTCGTCGGCGTTGTGAGGGGTCAGCGGCGGGGCGGACGCCGTGCCGCGCGACTCGCCAGCACGGACGCTACGAGAGTCCCCGCGAAGAGCACCGCGACCGCGGCGGAGGTGAGCGCAACCGAGCTTGCGTCGTTCTGCGCGATCGAGGTCGCCGACAGGGCGACGACGATGCATACGGTCGCCCAGGTGGGCGCCACCGCCGCCCGATGCCCGCGAACCCATGTCGCATCATCGCGGCGGACCGAGGCAGTCCGGATCCCGAGAATGCCGTTTCTCGGGAGACGGCCCCGCGCTGCTAGGTGCACCGCCACTCCCGTGAAGACAGCCAGGACAACAATGAGGATGTCCAACGGCATCATTCCGGTCTTCCCACGATGGGCTGCGACATACTTCCGAGACGCAGAGCCTGAACAAATCGCTGTAGCCGCCCAGCAGCCGGCTGGGATGCAAACTCGGACGCGCTGGTCGATGCGGCGATGAGGACCGTGCCGACCATGATGGCGGCGAAGCTCCACAACCCGATCGTCAGGACGATGAACCCGTGCAGCGCGAGGTCAGCGACTACTGCCCAGCGGCGCCAGGACGCCCGGCCGAGGATGAGAACTGCGATCGCGAGCTCGATCAGGATCGCACCCCATGTCAACGCAGCAACGAACAGCGGAACCTTCGTTATCTCGAACATCAAGGCTCCGATCCAGCCGGACGCGCCGAACATCAAGCTTCGAACGTAGTAGTACTCGGCAGAACCATCGACCCACGCGTCTGTCCCGAATTTCGCGATTGCACTGTTGAGATAGATCGCAGCGACTTGGATTCGAATGGCGATTATGAATGCCGATGCCACACCACTTGCAAACGGCCGCAAAGGCCGACTCGGCATCGACCAATGCCAGCGCCTGCCGTCGACCAGGGCTATCGGAATGAGGAGCAGACCGACTATGCGAGCGACTTGATCCCCACCATCGGGCAAGGAAATGCTCATTCCCAGAGAGAGGCAGATCCATGCATGAGGTATCGCTGTCCAGCGCGGTCGCCATCCGCTGGCGGTCACGCAAAGAAGAACGATCATTATCCAACGACGCCATTCTTGGGAGACCGCATCGCCACCGACACAGTAGATCGTGAGGGTGCGAACGCTGTCGCATATCGGTCCGGGTCCTTGGCCGATGACCGGCTGCAGCAGAGCAGCAGGAGGCGTCAAGGCGACGATGCTCAACTGAGCGAGCGCGATCAACGTGCGCCCCGCACCTATCAACCGGGTCCGGGGATCGAAGCGAGCGATGCGGTCGATGAAGCTGAAAATCATGGCGCGTTTGCGGGTCCGGAACAGTCCACATCAACGTATGCTCCCTGATCGATTCGCGAAGATAGCCCGAACCCTCGATACGCCCACGGCACTGGACGTTCCGAAGTCAACACCACGCGGCCGCACACGGTGCGAATGAAGGCCTCGTTGGTCAAGGACTCCGGGGGCTCGTCCGTAACAGCCTTCAGGCACGTAATCGCACCTCCCTCGCAGGCCTCCCATCGGGTGACCTGCGCGGAAAGAGACGCCAGTTCGGGCCCTTGAGCTCGCTGGATTCGGCTCAGCCCGAACAGGTTTTCGGCCTTCGTCTGCGGAGTGGCGAGCAGGCTCTGTCCTGAACGCGCCTCGTAAACTCCCAATTCGGGATCATCCGGTGGCTTGGTGAAGAAGGCCCATCCTTGGGGAACCGTCATGGCAATGTGCTTTCGAATCGGGTCTGAGCCACCTGGATTGAGGACGTTGCTCGGCCATCCTGCGTAGAGCGATAGCAAGAAGCTGGGTACCAAAATCGCAAGGGATGTCAGAAATCCCCACCGGCGCTGAGACTTCATCTCGTTTCGATCAAAGGGTGGCTGCAAGCGCCGCAGCGAAGTTCTGCAGATCGAATTGTTTCGCGCTCTCATCCGGCACGTAGTAGACGGCATAAACAGGCACAGCGACCGCGCCGACTACTACCGCGACGACAACCGCGAGAGCGCTCGCCACAAAGACCCAGACACCGACGACGCAGCGACCCTTACCGACTCCGGTCGGTTGCTCTGCCGCGAACAACTCGATGTCTGCCCGGAACTTGTTCAGCCCCGCTTCGGCGAGGTACGGGTCGCCTGATTGAACCGGCACCGTGACGTTGTCGTGGAACTCCGGATCCACCTCGTAGAGCTTGTTCAAGACAGCTTCATAGGCCTCCATTGGCTGTTCAGGAGCTTTGTCAGGGACAAGTGTGTCCGCGAGTGCGGGATAGCGGTCCGCGATCGGGCCACGACCGGCCAGAAGCAGCATCACGATGTCGATGTCCCCGTAAACCGGGCGTGCGGGCGACTCCTGTTCAGCGGTGACGACACCTGCCGGATCGGGTGACCCATCGCGTCCATCCACGGGCGCAGCAGCGATCGACGATGTCGCGACCAACACACCGACCGCTCCCCCGAGAACCGCCCTTCCGATCCGGCTCGCCGCCAAACTTCCCAGCTTCATCAGCGATACCTCTCATCAAAATCTTAGATCTGCAATCTACAAGAGGACTCGGTCCCTGTAAACCCTCACAGATCTGAATAGCCCCACACCCCCGCCGCCTCCCACCTGAAAGCCCCCTCCACGCCGTCCCCCGCCCGGTGAACTCCGCATGAAGCCTGGGCGAGCAGTCGTCCGCGCGCATGGTGGCGCGCCGTACGCAACGGCAGGATCGACAAGGTTGAACGCCCTCGTTCGGGGGCGACCTGTCGAAAGGATGCTGATGGCCACCATCAGACGGACCGCCCGCCCGCGGTTCCTCGCCGCGAGCGCCGCCCTCGCCGGCGGCGCGCTGCTCGTCGGCGTCACCGCCGCGCCCTCTCTCGCCGACGACGGCCACGACGGCCACGGAGGCGACCGCGACGGCCGCACCGCTGTGAAGCACGTGCTCCTGCTCTCGGTGGACGGCCTCCACCAGAAGGACCTGGACTGGTACGTGCGCACTCACCCGGCGTCCGCGATGGCCGCCCTCGCTGCCCACGGCACCGACTACACGCGCGCCTCCAGCCCGGTCCCCTCCGACTCGTTCCCCGGGATGGTCGCCCAGGTCACCGGCGGCAACCCCGGCACGACCGGCGTGTACTACGACGACACGTACAACCACGCCCTGCTCCCGGCCGGCACCACGAACTGCGCCGGCGCGAAGCCCGGCGCGGAGGTCGCGTTCACCGAGGCCGCGGACAAGGACCAGACCAGCATCGACGCCGGCCAGGGGCTCTCCGGCCTGCCGAGCAGCATCCTCTCCATGACCGGCACCCCGGCCACGCTGCTCGACCCGGCCCAGCTGCCGGTCGACCCGGCCACCTGCAAGCCGGTGTACCCGCACCAGTACATCAAGGTGAACACCGTGTTCGAGGTCGCCAAGCACGCCGGCCTCCACACCGCGTGGAGCGACAAGCACCCGGCCTACGAAATCCTCAACGGCCCGTCCGGCACGGGCGTCGACGACCTCTTCACGCCGGAGATCAACAGCAACGCCGCGGCGCCGTTCACCGGCGACTGGACCAAGGACAACTTGGCCACCCAGCAGTACGACGGCTACAAGGTGAAGGCCGTGCTCAACGAGATCGACGGCAAGGACCACTCCGGCGCCAACGCCGAGCCGGTCCCCGCCATCTTCGGCATGAACTTCCAGACGGTCTCCACCGCCCAGAAGCTGCCGACCTCCGACGGGCTCACCGGCGGCTACCTGGCCGGCGGCTCCACCCCCGGGCCGCTGCTGAGCAAGGCGCTCGACTACGTCGACGCGTCGCTGGGCGCGTTCACCTCCGAGCTGAAGAAGACCGGACACGCCGGCGACACGACCGTGATCCTGTCGGCCAAGCACGGCCAGTCCCCGACCGACCCGGCCGCCCTCAAGCGCGTCGACGACGGCCCGATCATCGCCGGCCTCAACGCCGCGTGGAAGGCCGCCCACCCGGGTGCGACCGACCTCGTCGCGTTCTCCACCGACGACGACATCATGCAGCTCTGGCTGAACGACCGCACCCAGGCGGCCGCCGACTTCGCCAAGCAGTACCTGGCGACCCACACCGCCGCGGGCAACACCATCTCGAAGGCGCCCGTCACGGTGCAGGCCTCCGGCCTGACCACGATCTACGCCGGTGCGGGGGTCGCGAAGTACTTCGGCACCGCGTCGACCGACGCGCGCATCCCGGACATCCTGGGCATCGCGCAGACCGGCGTCGTCTACACCGGCGGCACCTCGAAGATCGCGGAGCACGGCGGCGCGAGCGCCGACGACCGCAACGTCCCGATCCTGGTCTCGACCCCCGGCGCGAAGCACGCGCAGCGGATCGGCGCCCCGGTCGAGACGACGCAGATCGCGCCGACGATCCTGAACCAGCTCGGGCTCGACCCGCGCGCCCTCCAGGCGGTGAAGATCGAGGGCACGAAGGCCCTCCCCGCGTCGCAGCGATAGCGGAGAAACCGGGCTCCAGACCGGAGCTCCCGACGGGGCCCGACGCCTCGCCCTCCTTCCGGAGGCGAGGCGGCGGGCCCTCGCCATTTCCGGGGTTGACGACCCGGTGCGCAAAAGCCCGATGTGTGTGCACCCGAGGCGAAACAGCCCTGATCGTGAACGGAATTAAGGTGAAGCAGACGGTGAGTTCCACCCCCGAATGCGGCTGTGGACCGTCGAATTTCGCGGGGACGACGACGTGGCCCCCCTAACGTCCTGCGGTGACGGCCTCCCCGCCGAAGCACCATCGAGAAACAAGGAACCACATGTCGAGTACCAAAGAAGCTCTGCGACCAGACGCAGGGCGCCGCCTCCCCTCCCGACGGACCGTCGTCGCGGCGAGCGCCTGGAGCGTCCCCGCCGTCATGGCGGCCACCGCATCCCCGGCCTACGCCGCGTCCACCGACGGCCCGGTCACCATCCCCCCTGCGCTGACCGGCGTGATCGGCGGCGGCTGGTCCATCGCCACCAACTTCGGCGCCAACGGCCTGCCGACGGGATCGCCCACCGCCTCCCGGTCGACGGCCACCGTCGTCCCGATCACCGTTTCGCCCGCTCGCGCGACGACCATCACCCTGACCCTGAGCGGCGCGGGGTTCTCGTTCTTCACCGCGGCGACGAACGCGACGTTCACCCCGACCCAGACCGTCACGGTGACGACCTCGGCGAACGGGGTCGCCGAGGTCTACGTCGCGATCCCGCCGTACAGCAAGGGCGACGCCGTGGCCACGATCACCGCGACCGGGAACGGCGGGAGCGCCGTCGCGACGCTGACGGCCGGCGTCGCGAACGTGTACGCCGTCGGCGGTCACACTCCGGAAGGCCAGACCGGCAACGGCTCCAGCCTCAACGGCGTCGCCTGGCCGACGCCGATGGCGATCGACGAGCGCCTGTCGAGCGTCCACGCCAGCATCAGCTCGTACCTCTTCGTGACCGAGAGCGGGAAGCTCCGCTCCGGCGGCTACAACCCGTTCGCCGAGGTCGGGACGGGCGCCAACGAAGTCTCGGTGCTGAACCCCATCGAACCGCTGAAGAAGGACGGCACGGCATTCACGGACGCCGTGCGGGCGGTGGTGGACACCTGCGGGTCCGAGCAGGGCCTGTTCGTCGTCGAGGACTCGGCCGGCGACTGGTGGGCGACCGGTGAGCAGGTCTCCAACTACCTCGCCATTCCAGGCGACACCACCGGCTCACGTTATCTGACCCGGTGGGAGAAGATCGGCGGCAACCTCCCCGCCAAGCCCGCCACGCTCAGCCCCAACCGGTTCGGCGACACGCTGGTCTGGAGCCTCGTTGACGGGACGGTCTGGTTCAGCGGCTACGGCGGAAGCTTCCGGAACTACTCCAACGGCCTGCCGCAGAGCACCCTCCGGGGGCAGCTCGCGCAGCTGATGATGCCGGACGGCACGCCTGTCACGGGCGTGAAGCGGGTCCAGCAGAGCGAGGACCGCTCGGTCCTGATGCTCACCACCGACGGACGCCTGCTGTACTCGAGCACGCAGCCCGCCAGTATCAGGCCGGCGGACTACGCCGTCGGCGGCGATGTCCAGGAGATCGCCGGGCCTCCCGGCGACGTCATCGAGATCTGGGCGAAGCACCCGTTCGACACGGACGGCGGAGCCTATTACGCCAAGACCTCGGATAACTCGCTCTGGGCGATCGGCAGCAACGGAGCGTCGCGCGGCTACCTCGGCATCGGTACGACCACGGCGAGCCGGACCTGGGCGAAGGTGCTCGTCGACGATGTGAAGGAGATGGCCTGCGGCGCCCACAACCTGATCGTCCTCGACAACTCGGGCGACGTCTGGTTCGCGGGCCTGTACGAGGAAGGCAACCCCGGCCTCGGAACGGGCATCCCCGCCACCTTCCCGACGCCGGTGAAGATCACCACGCTGCCGCCGAACGCGCGGACGATCGCCAGCACCTGGTGGGACGTCCCGTATATCGCCTACTGAGCGCTCACCGGCAGGACGACGAAAGCCGGCCGGCGCCGTTCTCACGGCGCCGGCCGGCTCGGTCTCACAGCCCGATCGGGCGCTACCGCTCCAGCGGACGCCAGACCACGATCTGGTTGCTCCGGCGGACACGCGTCCCGGCGCGCATGGAGACGACCTCCCCTTCGGACCCTGCGGCGAAGACGCGGCGGCCCGGGCGGGTGAGCAGTTCGTCGGCGAGCGCCGACTCCAGCTCCCGCACCCGCTCGCTCAGCGCGTTCACGTGGTCCTCGAGCTCCAGGATGCGGCGGATGCCTTCCAGGCTGACGCCCTCCGAGCCCAGCCGCGCGATCTCCTGCAGCTTCTGGACGTCGCGCATCGAGTAGCGCCGCGACTTTCCGGCCGTTCGGCGCGGGCTCACGAGCCCCAGCCGGTCGTATTGCCGGAGCGTCTGCGGGTGCATGCCCGCCAGCTCGGCCGCGATCGAGATCACGAAGACCTGGGTGTTCTCGTCCATGGGCGGACTCAGCTCCTCGCCTTCGCCAGGATGTCCTCACGCGGGTTCTCGTCGGGCAGCTTGGCGGCGAACGCCTCCAACGCCTCCTTGGCGTCGCCGGACAGGTGCGACGGCACCGCGACCTGCACGACGGCCAGGAGGTCGCCGGTGCCTTTCGCGGTCTGCACGCCACGGCCCTTCACACGGAGCACGCGCCCGCTCGGGGTGCCGGGGGCGACGCGGAGCTTGACCGGCTCGCCGCCGAGCGTCGGCACCTCGATGGTCGCGCCGAGCGCGGCCTCCGCGAACGTCACAGGCACGTTCACGCGGAGGTTCAGGCCGTCGCGCTCGAACACGGGGTGCTTGCGCACCGTCACGGTGAGCACGATGTCGCCGGGCTCGCCGCCGTCGGGGCTGGGCTGGCCCTTGCCGCGCAGCTTGATCTTCTGGCCGTCGGCCACGCCCGCCGGGATCTTGACCTTGAACGGCTTACCGTCACCGGCCTGCAGGCTGATGGTCTCGCCCTTGGTGGCGGTGACGAAGTCGATGGTGGTGTGCGCGGTCACGTCGTTGCCGCGGGTCGGTCCGCCGAAGCCGCGGTAGCCGCCGCTCGTTGTGCCGAACCGGCCGTTGCCGAACAGGCCGCTGAACACGTCGTCGAAGCCGCCCTGGCCGCCCTGCTGGAACGTGTAGCGCTGGCCGCCCTGGCCGCCGCCGAACATCCCGCCGAACACGTCGTCGAAGCCGCCCTGACCGGCCGAACCGGGGGCGGTGAACCGCGCGCCGGACCCCATCGCGCGGATCTGGTCGTACTCCTTGCGCTGCTCGGGGTCGGAGAGCACCGAGTGCGCCTCGCTGATCTCCTTGAACTTGGCCTCCGCGGCCGGGTCGCCGGGGTTGGAGTCCGGGTGGTACTTGCGTGCGAGCTTGCGGTAGGTCTTCTTGAGCTCCGCCTCGCTGACGTCCTTGGAGACGCCTAGGACCTTGTAGAAGTCCTTGTCGAACCAGTCCTGGCTTGCCACGGCGCCTCCTCTCCTGTCTGTGCTGTCGTGGTCGCGGCCCTCGTGGGGCCCGCTGTCTGTGTCGAAGTCTGCATGTCTGGGGGCACAAGGAGCGGCGGGACACGCATCCCGCCGCTCCTGGCGCTCATCGTCCCGGTCAGGCCGGGGTGGCGACGACCACCTTGGCCACCCGGACCACGGTGGAGCCCAGCCGGTAGCCGGTCTCCACCACCTCGGCGACGGTGTCGGCCGTCACACCCGGGGTGGGCTGCTGGAAGATCGCCTCGTGGATCTGCGGGTCGAAGGGCTCGCCCTTCTCGCCGTACGGGGTGAGGCCGAGCCGCTCGACCGCGGTGCGCAGCTTGGCCGCGATGGTCGCGAACGCGCTGCCCTCCGTCAGGTCGCCGTGCTTGTCGGCCCGCTCCACGTCGTCGAGCACCGGGATGAGACCCTTGACGGCGTCCCCGACGGCGCGCTCGCGCTCGATCTCCCGGTTGGCCTCGGTGCGCTTGCGGTAGTTCGCGTACTCCGCGGTCACCCGCTGGAGGTCGGCGAGCCGCTCGGCCGCGAGCTGGTCGGCCGTGGTCTGGCCGGAGAGGATGTCGAGGTCGTCGTCGGACAGAACGCTCTCCTCCTCGCCCGGCCCCACGTCGACGAGCTCCTCGTGCGCGAGGTCGTGCTCTTCGCCCTGCGGCTCGCGAACCTTGCCGGTCTCGGGGTCGATCCGGCGCTTGTCGCGGATGATCGGCTCCTCACGCTCCGGCTCGTCCGAGCCAGGCCCGTCGCGGTTCTGGTCGGCCATGGTTACTTCTTCTCCTCGTCCTCGACGACCTCGGCGTCGATGACGTCCTCATCGGAGGAGGAGCCCTCACCCTGAGCGCCGGCCTCGCCGGCGTCGCCGGCCGGGGCCTCGGACGCCTGCGCGGCCGAGTAGATCGCCTGGCCGAGCTTCTGCTGGCTCTCGTTCAGCTTGTCGTACGCGGTCTTCACGGCCTCGTCGTCGTCGCCGGCGAGCGCAGTCTTCAGCGCGTCGATGTCGCCCTGGACCTCGTTCTTGACGTCCTCGGGGAGCTTGTCCTCGTTGTCCTTGATCAGCTTCTCGTTCGAGTAGACGAGCTGCTCGGCCTGGTTGCGGGTCTCGGCGGACTCGCGGCGCTTCTTGTCCTCCGCCGCGTGCTCCTCGGCCTCGCGCACCATGCGCTCGATGTCGTCCTTCGGCAGGCTGGAGCCGCCGGTGATCGTCATCGACTGCTCCTTGCCGGTGCCCTTGTCCTTGGCGGACACGTGCACGATGCCGTTGGCGTCGATGTCGAAGGTGACCTCGATCTGCGGGATACCGCGGGGGGCCGGGGCGATGCCGGTCAGCTCGAAGGTGCCGAGCGGCTTGTTGTCGCGGGTGAACTCGCGCTCGCCCTGGAAGACCTGGATCGCGACGGACGGCTGGTTGTCGTCGGCCGTGGTGAAGGTCTCGCTGCGCTTGGTCGGGATGGCCGTGTTGCGCTCGATGAGCTTGGTCATGATCCCGCCCTTGGTCTCGATGCCGAGGGACAGCGGGGTCACGTCGATGAGGAGGACGTCCTTGCGCTCGCCCTTGAGGACGCCGGCCTGCAGGGCGGCGCCGACGGCGACGACCTCGTCCGGGTTCACGCCCTTGTTGGGCTCCTTGCCGCCGGTCTCCTGCTTCACGAGCTCGCTCACGGCGGGCATGCGGGTGGAGCCGCCGACGAGGACGACGTGCGCGATGTCGGACACCTTGATGCCGGCCTCGCGGATGACGTCCTGGAACGGCTTCTTGGTGCGGTCGAGGAGGTCGCTGGTCATCTGCTCGAACTGGGCGCGGGTGAGCGTCTCGTCGAGGTTGGCCGGGCCGTTCTCGGTCAGCGACAGGTACGGCAGCTGGATGCTGGTGCTCATCGAGGAGCTGAGCTCCTTCTTGGCCTGCTCCGCGGCCTCCTTGAGGCGCTGGAGGGCGATCTTGTCCTTGGAGACGTCGACGCCGGTCGAGTCCTTGAAGCGCTTGATCAGCCAGTCGACGATGCGCTGGTCCCAGTCGTCGCCGCCGAGGCGGTTGTCGCCGGCGGTCGCGCGGACCTGGATCGTGGAGAAATCGTCGTCCTTGCCCACCTCGAGGAGGGAGACGTCGAAGGTTCCGCCACCGAGGTCGAAGACGAGGATGAGCTCGTCCTCCTTGCCCTTGTCGAGCCCGTACGCGAGGGCCGCGGCGGTGGGCTCGTTGATGATGCGGAGCACGTTGAGGCCCGCGATCTCACCGGCCTCCTTGGTGGCCTGGCGCTCGGCGTCGTTGAAGTAGGCCGGGACGGTGATCACGGCGTCGGTCACGGTGTCGCCGAGGTACTGCTCGGCGTCGCGCTTGAGCTTCTGAAGGATGCGGGCCGAGATCTCCTGCGCGGTGTACTTCTTGCCGTCGATCTCCTTGGTCCAGTCGGTGCCCATGTGGCGCTTGACGGAGGAGATGGTGCGGTCGACGTTGGTGACCGCCTGGCGCTTGGCGGTCTCGCCGACGAGCACCTCGCCGTCCTTGGTGAACGCGACGACGGACGGGGTGGTGCGGAAGCCCTCCGCGTTGGCGATGACCGTGGGCTCGCCGCCCTCGAGCACCGAGACGACGGAGTTGGTGGTTCCGAGGTCGATTCCTACTGCACGTGACATGTGTGCTTTCTCTCCTTTATTGCTGGGCGTGGATAGCCGGTGTAAGTCTGTGGGGTCAAGAGTTGAGCCTCGACGGCTCAAGCCTGGCATCCCGGGTGGATGCTGTCAAGCCGTTCGGATCAAAACTTGAGTTCGCTTGACTCAACTTTGGGATCACGCCGTCTATTCCGAAGTGAGAGAAGAAATCCCGGTCAGGGCCGAAGTCCACGCACGGTCCAGGAGCCGTCGTCGCCGCGTTCGTTCCGCAAACGGCGATGCAACCGGTCGGGACTGCCTGCCAGTACTGGTCGACGGGCTGCGTGATCGGCCGGGCCTGCGTGTTGATGCGGACGACCTCTGCCCGGACCTCGGGGGTCTCGGGGGCGAGCTGCTTCTCGAGCTGCGTGTTCGACATCACCTTCGCGTGGACGACGGCCGAGATCGAAACGTTCATCAGCGAGGTGTCCACGACCAGTACGAACATCGCCATCGCGAGCAGGATCGCGAGGCGGAAGTTGAAGGGCGTGACGGCGCCGTCCCCGCCGCTCATGCGCACACGAAAGCACAGTGCGAGGGGGTTTGGCGACAGCCGATTCACACCCGTTCCACAACCCGCGTCGCTAGCGTCGAGGACATGGATTCGGACCCCGCACCGCTGCTCTCGACCCGGGCGATCGAGGCTCTGCAGAGCATCGATCCGGCCACTCTGAGCGAGGTGCAGGCGTTCCGCGAGGACTTCGCGCGGTTCATCATGCCGTACAAGTTCGGCATCGACGAGATCTCCACCAAGGTGTCCATCCTGCGCGAGGAGTTCGCCGAGCTGCAGGACTACAACCCGATCGAGCACATCTCCAGCCGGCTCAAATCGGCGGAGAGCATCGAGCAGAAGGTCATCCGCAAGAACTGCGAGCCCTCGTTCGACGCGATCCGGGAGGCCATCACCGACATCGCCGGCGTGCGGATCGTCTGCTCGTTCGTCTCCGACGTCTACCGGGTGTTCGAGCTGCTGACGGCGCAGGAGGACGTGCGCGTGCTGCGGGTGAAGGACTACATCGCGCACCCGAAGCCCAACGGCTACAAGAGCCTCCACGTGATCGTCGAGGTGCCGGTCTTCCTCAGCGGCGGCCCGGTCGCGGTGCCGGTGGAGGTGCAGCTGCGCACCGTCGCGATGGACTTCTGGGCGAGCCTGGAGCACAAGATCTACTACAAGTACGACGGGGAGGTGCCGGAGGCGCTGCTGCGCGACCTCACGGCGGCGGCGGGCACGGCGGGGCAGCTCGACATCACGATGGAGGACATCCACCGGCAGGTCCGCGGGGACGGCGGGGCGGCGCAGTACGCGCTGCCGGTGTCGGTGTAGAACCTGGACAGTGCGAGGATGACGGGGTGACCGACAGCACCCCACCGTCCGAGACCGAGCCTGCGGCCGCCGACGCCGCGTTCCTCCGACGCCGCTCGCGCGCGCTCGCGCTCATCCTGGCGATCGCGGTCGTCGTCGTGCTCGCGGACCAGCTGACCAAGCTGTGGGCGACCGCCACCCTCCAGGTCGGCGTCTACCATTCGCTCATCGGCAACCTGCTCGGCATCCAGCTCATCTACAACTCGGGGGCGGCGTTCTCGTTCCTGGTCGACCAGACCTGGGTGTTCACGATCATCGCCGCGGCGGCGGTCGTCGCGCTCCTGTACTTCTCGCGACGGGTCGGCGCGCGGTCCTGGGCGGTCGCGTTCGGCCTCCTGCTCGGCGGCGCCGTGACGCATCTCGGCGACCGGCTGTTCCGGGCGCCGTCGTTCGGGCAGGGCCACGTGGTCGACTTCATCGCCTACGCGAACTGGTTCATCGGGAACGTCGCCGACATCGCGATCTTCTGCGGCGCACTCCTCGCGCTGGTCCTGGCGGTGGTGGGGGTCCCGCTGCGCGGCGGGCCGCGACACGCCCGGACGGAGCCGGCGTCGACCACCGACGCGGACGGGACCGGTCCGGAGAAGCCTCGGGTCTAGCCCCGAGGCGTACGCGCAGGCTCCGGCACGGAGCGGCCGCCGGTGTCCACCCGGCCCTCGTCGATCAGCCACTGCAGAGCCTCGGCCACGGCTTGCAGGCTGGTGTACCGCGGCGCGTAGCCGAGCAGGCGGCGAGCCTTCTCGATGCTGCTCGACGGGCTGCGCGCGATGTGCTCCCAGGTGGTCCGCGCGTGCTCGGCGTCGATCAGCTCGGCGTACCGGGCGAACGGCTCGAACCGCAGCTGCGGCTCCCGGCCGAACCAGCCGGCCACGGCCGTCGCGAACCCGCGCAGCGTGAGCGCGCGGTCGGAGACGAGATGGAAGCCGTGGCCTGCGGCGGCCTCCGGATTCTCCAACGCCAGCTGGAAGCCCTGGGCGACGTCGTCGGCGTGGACGTGATGAACGGTCTCCAGCCCGAAGTTCGGCAGTATGACCTCCTCACCGGCCGCGAGCCGACGGTAGACGTCGAGGTCGAGGTTGCCGACCGGTCCGATCATGTTCCAGCCGGGGCCGGTGATGTGACCCGGGTGCAGGACCGCGGTGCGGAGCCCGCCCGGCGTGCGCGACTCCTCGAGCAGCAGCCTCTCGATGGCGTCCTTGCCGACGCCGTAGTCGCCGAACGGCTCGCGCGCCTCATCCTCAGCGGTGGGCACCTCGGTCGCCGGACCGTGGACCCAGATGGTCCCGCAGCTGAGCAGCAGGCTCACCCGTCCCCGCAGGGCCTCCACCAGCTGCCGCGCCGACTCGGGCGTGAAGCAGACCATGTCGATGACCGCATCGCCGCCGAGCTCGGCCACCCGCCCGGCGAACGTACCGTCGGCGTCGCCCGCGTCACGATCGAGGTGGACGCGCTCGACCGCCTCCCACGCCGGGTCGGGATGGTAGGGCTCGCTCGGCCCGCGGGTGATGGCGACCACCTCGTGGCCGGCGCGGACGAGACGCGGCACGAGGTAGCTGCCCACATGCCCGGTTGCTCCGATGACGATGACACGCATGGCGCCCACACTCCCACGATCTGGGGAGGCCCGGGAGACCCGGGAGGCCCGGGAGAGTCGGCCGGCTGCCGACGACGTAGCATCGGCGCATGACATTCACCGGGTTCGACGAGGACGCGATCGCGTTCTACCGCGAGCTGACCCTGCACAACGACAAAGCATTCTGGCTCGCCAACCGCGAACGCTACGAGCAGCGGGTCGCCGGGCCGATGCACGCCCTCGCGGAGGCGCTCGAGCCGGCCTTCGGCGCTGGGCGCCTGTTCCGTCCCTACCGGGATGTGCGGTTCTCCCCGGACAAGTCGCCCTACAAGCTCCACGCCGCGCTGACGTTCGAGCGCGGCGGGTACGTGCAGGTCTCCGCGGAGGGCCTGGCCGGCGGCGCGGGCGTGTACCAGCTCGACAAGGAACAGCTGGACCGCTACCGACGCGCCGTCGACGCGCCGCGCACCGGCGGCGAGCTGGAGGCCGCGCTCGCCACGCTGCGGGCCTCTGGGATCGGCGTCGAGATCCCCGACCAGCTGAAGACCTCCCCGCGCGGCTACCCGGCCGACCATCCGCGCGCCGAACTGCTGCGGTACAAGGGGATCATCACCTGGGCCGAGTGGGGCGTCCCGGAGTGGTTCGGCACCCCCGAAGCCGCCGACCGGATCGCGGAGTTCCTGCACGACAGCGAGCCCGTGACGTCGTGGTTCCGGGTGAACGTGACGGGCGCGGCCGACTGACGTCGCGCGCGTTCACCGGGGGTTCCCCCCGACGCCCTACGCTGTCCCCATGACGACCGAACGACCGGCGGGCGGCGACGGCGACGCCCTCGCGACCGCGGCGAGCCCGATCTTCGCCGACAGCTCTTCGGAGCGCACGATCCCGCCCGGTTGGGTGGCGTCGTGGGCGCTGTGGGATGCCGGCGGCGCGGCCTTCAACGCGGTCATCACCACGTTCGTCTTCACGGTCTACCTGACCTCCAGCTACTTCATCTCCCCCGGGCTGGTCTCCGCCCAGGACGCGGAGAAGAACGCTTCCGGGCCGGCGCATCACGCGGTCACCGGCGCGATCGCCGGCCTCTCCAGCGGGCTCGCGTGGGGGATCGGGATCGCCGGGATCGTCGTCGCCGTGCTCGCGCCGGTGCTGGGCCGGCGGACGGACGGGTCGGGACGCCGCAAACTGTGGCTGGGGATCAACACCGGCGTCGTGGTGGTCATCACCGCGCTGATGTTCTTCGTCGTCGGGGAGCCGTCCTTCTTCCTGTTCGGCGTCGTGCTCGTCGCTGTCGGGACCGTGTTCTACGAGATCGCGACCGTCAACTACAACGCGATGCTCGTGCAGGTGTCCACGCCGAAGACGGTCGGCCGGGTGAGCGGGCTCGGCTGGGCCAGCGGCTACTTCGGCGGCATCCTGCTGCTCGTCATCGTGCTCGTGCTGCTGGCGTCGCCCAACGGCGACGGCACGGGCGGCATCCTCCACGTCACCACGGACCAGGGGCTGAACTACCGGCTGGTCGCGCTGGTCGCCGCGATCTGGACGCTCGCGCTGTCCATTCCGGTGCTGCTGACGGTGCCGGAGGCGCCGGCCAACCGGCGGCTGCCGCGGGTCGGGTTCTTCGCGTCGTACGGGCTGCTGTTCCGCGACCTCGCGGTGCTGTGGAAGGAGAGCAGGAACACGGTGCTGTTCCTGATCTCGTCGGCGCTGTTCCGGGACGGGCTGGTCGGCGTGTTCACGTTCGGCGGCATCCTCGCCAAGGGCACGTTCGGCTTCAGCCAGTCGGGCGTGATCGTGTTCGCGATCGCGGCGAACGTGGTCGCCGGGCTGAGCACGGTGCTGTCCGGGCGGTTCGACGACCGGTTCGGTGCGAAGCCGGTGATCGTCACGGCGCTGGTCGGGCTGGTGATCGCGGGGCTCGCGGTGTTCTTCCTGCACGACGCCGGGGCGATCGCGTTCTGGATCTTCGGACTGGTCCTCTGCCTGTTCGTCGGCCCGGCGCAGTCGGCGAGCCGCACCTTCCTGGCCCGGGTCACGCCGGCCGGGCGTGAGGGCGAGGTGTTCGGGCTGTACGCGACGTGCGGGCGCGCGGTTTCGTTCGTGGCGCCGCTGCTCTTCGCGTTGTTCGTCGCGATCGGCGGGGCGCAGTACTGGGGGATCCTCGGGATCGTGCTGGTGCTGCTGGTGGGACTGGTGCTGCTGGTGCCGGTGCGGTCGCCGCGGTAGGTCCCGGGGCGCGCGTCGGTAACGGAGGAGATCCGGCGCGACACGCCGGGCCGGAGCGGTGAACGGAGGAGATCGCGGCGACCGGAGGGGGATGTCCTCCGTTGGCGGCGCGGGCGTGCGGTGCGGTGCGGGATGTCCTCCGTTGGCGGCGCGGGCGTGCGGTGCGGTGCGGGATGTCCTCCGTTGGCGGCGCGGGCGCGGTCAGCGGGGCCAGGCCTGGACGAAGCGGGCGAACAGCTCGGCGAAGGTGCGCGCCTCCTCGGGGGTGAACGAGGCCAGTGCGGTCTCGACGGCGGAGCGGCGGTGGTCCTGGACCTCGCCGAGCTGGGAGCGCCCGGCGGTGGTGAGCTGGATGAGGGCCCGCCGCGCGTCCGACGGGTCGGGGACGCGCCGCACGAGCCCGCGCTCGACACCCTCCTGCACGAGCCGGCTCGCGCGCGGCTGATCGACGCCGATGGCGGTGGCGAGGGAGCTGACCGAGAGCTGCCGGCCCTCCGCGTCGGCCGCGGCGAGCGCCTCCAGCATGCGGATGCGGGCGAAGCGGCCGAGCGAGCCGTCGCGCCCGCGGCGGCCGGGACCGGGGCGCGCGGAGTCGCCGAACGGACCCGGGAAGCCGCCGCCCCACGGTCCGCGGGCGCCCCAGGCGTGCGGGTCGAAGCCGTGCGAGGCGGGGTGGGAGTGGGCGTTGTGGTGGTCGTGGAGGGTGGCGCCGTTGCGGGCGTCGGTGTCGGCGTCGCCGGCGGTGGAGTGGGGATTGTGGTGGTCGTGGGCGGTGGCGCCGTTGCGCGCGTCGGTGTCGGCGTCGCCGGACGTGGAGTGGCTGTGGTCGCTGCCGTCGGCGTGAGCGCCGTCGTTCCCGTTCCCGCTGCGGTCCCGGTCGGACCCGGCACCGGCGGGGTCGGTGCGGCCGTGACCGCGGCCCGGGTAGCCGCCGTGGTCCCACGGACCCGTCGGGCGGCGGCGCGACTGGTCGCGGCGGACGGCGACCAGCGAGCGCTCGATGAGTGCGACCACGTCCGCTTCGGGCGAACGGCCCTGCTCTTGACGATCCTCAGCCATGCATGTAACTATACATTCACTTGTAATAGTACATAGAAAACGAAGGGAGTCTCCCGATGACGACCATCGACGACTCGAACACCCACGACTCATCCGACGCCCCGCCGTACTTCTGGTTCGGCGAGATCAGCGCACGCCTCCGGGCGCGGACCCGCGACGAAATCCACGAGCTCGACCTCGGCCGCCGGGGCTGGCGCGTGCTGCACACCCTCGCGGACGGCCCGGCCACCGCCGACGAGCTGTACGCCTCCCTGCCGCATCGCGGACGCCGAGGCCGCCCGTTCGGCGACCGGCCCTCCGGCGACCGTCCCCCCGGCGACCGTCCCTCCGGCGACCGTCCCTCCCAGGCGGACGCGCGCCCGGACGGCGACGCCCCCTCCAACGACGAGACCCACGCGGCCTCCGCACCGCGGGAGTGGCGCGGCCGCCCCGACTGGATGCGGCGCGAGTGGGAGCGCCGCCAGCAGATGTACCGCGCGTGGATGGAGCACGACAGCTCCCGCGCGCAGGGTGGACTCCCGGCTCACGAGGGGCACGACCATGGCGACGACCATGTCGGCCACGACCCCGACGACGGCCAGCTCGGCCGGCCGGACAACGAGCACGAGCACGAGGGCCACGAGCACGAGGGCCACGAGCACGAGAGCCACGAGCATGGCGATCACGAGCACAACCACGGCGACCACGACCACGACCACGACCACGACGACCACGCCCATCACCACCCGCACCACGACCACCACGGCGCCGAGCAGGCGTTCGAGCGCGGCTTCGAGCGGGGCTTCCTGCGCGGCGTCGAGCGCGGCGGGCCGTTCGGTCATGCCGGGCACGGCTTCGGCCCCGGCGGCTCCGGGTACGGCGGGTTCGGGTACGGCGGGTTCGGCCCCGGCCGCTACGGTCGCGGCTTCGGGCCCGGCCGGTTCGGTCCCGGCGCCTGGGGCCCCGAGCACGTCGGGCACGGCCGTCCCCCGTTCGTCGGCAGGGACGCGTACAACGGGCTCTGCCGTGGCGGCGTGGACCGCATCCTCGCGGACTTCGTCGAGCGCGGCTGGGTCTGGTTCGACGGCGACCGCGCGACGCTGACCGACGAGGGACGCGCGGCCCACGACGCCGCCGCCGAGCGCATCCATGCCGTACGCGCGAAGGTCACCGAAGGGATCGACGCCGCCGACCTGGCCACCACCCTCGCGACCCTGGAGGCGATGGCGCGCAACCTCGGGTGGACGCCTCCCGCCGCCCCGAACGACGGCACCGGCGACGGCATCCCGGCCGGCGCCGACAGCATCGAAAGCACCGACATCGACGAGGGCACCGCGGCCGACTGACCGCCTCCGCACACACCTACCGGCGGGGCGCGACCGTGAGGCCGCACCCCTCCGGCGTCGCGGCTCGCCCGCGCCTAGGATGGACGCATGACGTCACCGCGCGAAGAGGTCGTCCTGCTCGCCGAGGACGGCACCCCGATCGGGACCGCGGACAAGGCGACCGTGCACACCACGGACACCCCCCTCCATCTGGCCTTCTCGTGCCACGTGTTCGACGGCGAGGGCCGCATCCTCGTGACCCGCCGCGCGCTGGGCAAGGCGACCTGGCCCGGGGTGTGGACGAACTCGTTCTGCGGGCATCCCGCGCCCGGCGAGCCGATGGAGGACGCGATCGCGCGCCGCGCCGCGGACGAGCTCGGCACCACCGTCGAGAACCTCGCGCCGGTGCTCCCCGACTTCCGGTACCGCGCCACCGACGCCGCCGGGATCGTCGAGTACGAGGTCTGCCCCGTGTTCACGGCGACGATCGCCGGCGACCTGCGTCCGGCCGCCGCCGAAGTCGCCGAATGGGAGTGGGTCGACCCGCGCTCGCTGCTGTCGGCGGTGGAGGCCACACCCTGGGCGTTCAGCCCGTGGCTGACGCTTCAGCTACCCGCGCTCTACGCCGATGATGCACCCGAAGCTTCAGGTCAGCTGTGAGTCTGACTCACTATTTTCCACCTGTGTAATCGACTGTGGATAACTCGCGGCACGTATGCCACGCGCCGCATCCATTCGGAGACGAAGCAGTTCGCCGGCGTAGAAGTTGCAGCGCCGCACATTCACTGCGCAGGACGGATCAGCCGGTGCGTTCTGCGTCGATATGCTGCTCGAGCCACCACGTCCGGCCCTCGTCATTCGAGACCCAGCCGTCCCACTCGAACGACTCCGCGGTGATCTTCGAGAAGTTCCAGCGGATCGGCCGCCCGTCGGTCTGCGTGCCGTCCTGGCGGATGCCGTCGCGGCGATGCGGTGTGGCCACGAGGGTGCAGAAGTCGCCGGACGCCGCGCCGAACCAGCTCACCCGCCACGCGCCGAGCGTCGAGTCGTAGACGCGCACGGTCGAGCCGTGCGCGTCGAGCTCGCCGGGACGCGAGGGGTCGCGCGCCACCAGCACGTCCTGCACGGCCCTCCCCCCGAGCGTGTACGCGAACACCCACTCCTCGACACGCTCGGTCCACGCGCCGGAGGCCTCGTCCAGGAAACGGACGTCGGCCCGCCAGGCCCCGACGAGGCGCCCGAACAGGTGCATCCGCTGCGGACGCTCCGGGGTCGGCCCCTCCGCGATCAGGGCTCGCGCGAAAAGGGAATCGGTCGACTCGCTCATGGGCAGCCCTCTCGGGTCGGGGTCTAGCTGGACGGACGTCCGGCTTCGGTCGCGGACACGTCGGTGCGGTGGAAGTTGAGGTGCGAACGCGAGGCCGTCGGGCCGCGCTGACCCTGGTAGCGCGAGCTGTACTCCGCCGACCCGTACGGCTTCTCGGCTGCGGACGACAACCGGAAGAAGCACATCTGGCCGATCTTCATCCCGGGCCAGAGCTTGATCGGGAGCGTCGCGACGTTGCTCAGCTCCAGGGTAACGTGCCCCGAGAAACCGGGGTCGATGAAGCCCGCCGTGGAGTGGGTGAGGAGGCCGAGCCGCCCGAGCGAGCTCTTGCCCTCCAGCCGCGCGGCGACGTCGTCGGGCAGGCTCACCAGCTCGAACGTCGACCCGAGCACGAACTCGCCCGGGTGCAGGATGAACGCTTGATCCGGGTCCACCTCGACGAACCGGGTCAGCTCCGGCTGATCGACGGCTGGGTCGATGAACGGGTACTTGTGGTTGTCGAACAGCCGGAAGAAGCGGTCGAGCCGGACGTCGATGCTCGACGGCTGGACCATCGCCGGCTCGTACGGCTCCAGCGCGATCCGCCCGGCACCCAGTTCGGCCTTGATGTCACGATCGGAGAGAAGCACGCGCCCAGCCTATCGGGTGCGCCGGTACCGGCATCGGGGGTTACGCCGGAGGTCGGCAGTTCACAGCCGCAGCCCGCCCTCCAGGAACGAGAACGCCTGGTCCACGAGGTCCGCCAGCTCGGCGTCCGGGTCGTCGGCGAGCTGCGACAGCACGGCGAACATGCTGCCGACGATGGCCCCGGCGATCGTGCGGACGGCGAAGTCGTCGTGTCGGCGGCCGGCGCGGTCGGCGATCGCCTCGGAGACCAGCAGCATCGACTGGGAGAGCTGGTCGAGAATCGCGCCGCGCAGCGCGGGGACGTCGAGGACCAGGGCTAGTCGCTCGCGCTGCTCCTCCAGCTGCTCCGCGGTCAAGCCACCGAATGCCTCTCTCAGCGCGACGCGCATCGCCGCGACCGGAGGGAGATCCGCGGGCTGGGCGAGGAACGCCGCGACGATCTGCGGGTCGAAGTCGTCGAACAGGACCACCGACTCCTTGGTCGGGAAGTAGCGGAAGAACGTGCTCGCCGAGACCTCGGCCGCGTCGATGACCTGGTCGATCGTCGTCGCGTCGTAGCCCTGCTCGGTGAACAGGCGCAGCGCGTGGGACTGGATGGCCGCCCGCGTGCGCGCCTTCTTGCGCTCGCGGAGGCCGGGTCTGTCAGACGTGCCGTCCGGCATGCGTTCTCCTTCGGTCCGGGGTGAGGGTGGCGGGTGGCGTTGCGGCGGCCGCCGGTACGGGCGCCGCCGCGAGGTGCGCACCGCGCTCCACGCGCGGCAGGACCACCATCGCCATGATGCCTCCCGCGCCCGCGATGCCCGCGGAGACCCACAGCGACACGCTCATCCCCTGCGTGAACGCGTCGCGCACGGCCGCCGCGAGCGCAGTCGAGTGGAGGCGGTCGGCGACGGCGATCCCCGCGTAGACGCTGGACTTCGCCGCCGACGCGACCGCCGGCGGCACCGGGGCCGACGCGAACACCGAGGCGAGCTGCGCCGTGTAGACGGCGGCGACCACGCTGCCGAGGATGGCCGTGCCGAGCGGGGCGCTCGTCTTCTGCAGCGCCTGGACGACGCCGGAGCCCACCCCGCTGTGCTCGGCGGTCAGCCGGGACAGCGCGGCCGACATGGCGGAGGTGAGCGCGAGGCCCGCGCCCGCGCAGACCGTCGCCATCCAGGCCGCGATGACGACCTCGCTGGTCGAGCCGGTCGTCCACGAGCCGATCGCCGAGCCGGCCGCGATCACGACGAAGCCCATGGTCACCGTGGCGCGGAAGCCGATGGCCGCGGCGATCCGGGAGGCCGGCAGCGCGCCGATCAGCATGCCGCCGACGAACGGGAGCAGGCGCAGCCCCGAGGCGAAGACATCCACGCCCTGCACCGCCTGGAAGAACTGCGGCATCACGAACAGCAGCCCGACCATCCCCATCCCGGCGACCCCGGCGAGCGCTGCTCCCCCGGTGAAGGTCCGCGAGCGGAAGAGGGTGGTGTCGACCAGCGGCGAGCGGCCACGGCGGGTGAGCGCCACCTCCCACGCGACGAAGCCTGCGAGGATCGCGGCGCCGAGCACGAGCGCGGTGAGTGCCCCGGCGTCCGACCAGCCGTGCTGGCCCGCCTCGATGATCCCGTAGGTGAACACGACGAGCCCGGCCACCGACGCGAGCACACCCACCGCGTCGAACGATGGACGCTCGGCCGCCTTCGACTCGGGGACCAGCAGCGCCACGGCGACCAGTCCGATCGCGACGACCGGCAGGTTGAGCAGGAACACCCAGCCCCACCAGAGGTTGGCGAGCATCCAGCCGCCGAGGATCGGCCCGAGCGGCAGCGACAGGAAGTTCGCCGCCGCGAACACGCCGACCGCCTTGGGCCGGGTGGCGTCGTCGAAGAACACCGTCAGCGCCGACAGCGCCATGACCGCGACGCCCGCGCCCGCGACGCCCATCAGCAGCCGGGCGATCAGGAACACCTCCGGCGTCGTCGCGAACGCGCACAGCGCCGAACCGCCCCCGAAGGCCGCGAGCGACACGAGCAGCACCGCCTTGCGGCCGAACCGGTCGCCGAGGAGGCCGAGCGGCAGCACGGCGGCGGCCAGCATGAGCAGGTAGCCGGAAGAGAACCACTCCAGCTGCGTCTCGGACGCGTGCAGCGCGCCGGCGAGGGTCGGAAGGGCGATCGAGAGGACCGTCCCGTCGATCCCGACGGCCAGGACGCTCAGGCTCACGGCGCCGAGCGCCCACCATCTCCGGGTTTCCACGTTCATGACAGTCACCTCCTTTTAGATGGTAACTCCATTTTGGTAGTTTGTGTCAGTTTTTTGCGAGGGTTGCCTGCTCCTGCTCGGCGTCCGGGTGCGTCGGCAGGAGCAGCCGGCCGGTGTCGGCGTCGTACTCGAACAACTCGCCGTAGCGACCCCAGTCGATCGCGGTGTCGAGCTGCTGCTGGGCGTCATCCTCGCCGAAGTGCGCCCTGAGCTCGGCGAGGACGTCATCCGCGCGGATCGCCCCGGTCGTGGTGTGACGGAGGTCGCGGACGATGCGCCGGACCAGCGGTGCGGCCTCCATCGCCAGGGTCGCGAACTGCTCCTTCGCCCGCAAGAGGTCGGCGGCGGCGTACCGCCGGCCCTGCTCGGTGATCCGCAGTTCGGTGCCCTGCGGGCGGGCGAGCTTCAGGAGCTGCGCGGCGTCGACGACCGGGAGGAGGTCGTCGAGCTCGTAGCGGAGCTCGTCGGCGATCTCGGCCAGGCCCTCCGTGCCGCCGCGCTCGGCGAGCAGCTCGACCAGGCCGCCGAGCGAGCCGGTGCTCGCCGCGGGCAGCGGGAAGTCGATCTCGTTCGCCGTCGCGGCCGCGGCGGCGAGCGACACGCCGACGGCGGTGCCTGTCGCGCCTGCCGCCGACGCCGCCGCCGCCCGCGGCTCGGCCCGCTGCCCGGTGAGGATGCCGTACACCTCGTCCACGAGCGCCTCGAACTCCGGGCTGCGGCGGTCGCGCGGCTGCGGGAGGTCGACGGTCAGCTCGGCCTTGATGCGGCCGGGGTTGGAGTCGAGGACCACCACGCGGTCGGCGAGCTGGATGGCCTCCTCGATGTTGTGCGTGACGATCAGGGCCGTGCGGGTGGGCAGCGTGCCGTCGCCCCACATCCGTACGAGCTCGCCGCGCAGGTTCTCGCTGGTGAGCACGTCGAGCGCCGAGAAGGGCTCGTCCATCAGCAGCACATCGGGCTCCACGACCAGCGCCCGGGCGAAGCCGACGCGCTGCCGCATCCCGCCCGAGAGCTCCTTGGGGTAGGCCGACTCGAAGCCGTCCAGGCCGATCTGGTCGATCGCGCGGAGCGCGCGCTCGCGCCGCACCTCCGGGCGCACGCCCTTGGCCTCCAGCCCCAGCTCGACGTTCTCGAGCACGGTCAGCCAGGGCAGCAGCGCGAACGACTGGAAGACCAGCGCCGTGCCGGGGTTGGCGCCGTTGAGCTCGCCGCCCTTGAACGACACTGTCCCGGAGGTGGGCGCGATCAGCCCGGCGATGCAGCGCAGCAGCGTGCTCTTGCCGGAGCCGGAACGGCCGAGCAGCGCGACGATCTCGCCCTGGTGGATGGTGAGCGTGACGCCCGAGAGCACGGTCTTCTCACCGCCGTCGGTGGCGAACGACTTGGTGACGTCGCGGACATCGATGAGTGCGGTGTCGGTGGTGATCATGATGGGAGCCCTCCTCACAGGCTGAAGCGCTTCTCGGCGACCGCGTAGAGGCGGCGCCAGAACAGACGGTTGAGTCCGACGACGAAGACGGACATGACGATGACACCGACGAGCACGCGCGCCATGTCGCCGGTCTGGGTGGCCTCGGCGATGTACGCGCCGAGGCCACTCGCGGTGTAGGTGTGGTGGTTGTAGGTGACGACCTCGGCGACGATGGACGCGTTCCATGCACCGCCCGCCGCGGTGATCCCGCCGGTGACGTAGGCCGGGAAGATCGCAGGCAGGATCAGCCTCCGCCAGCGCTGTACCCGGCCGACGCCGAAGCTGTCCATCGCCTGCCGCAGGTCGGTGGGGATCGCGCTCGCGCCAGCGATGACGTTGAACAGGATGTACCACTGCGACCCGAGCGCCATCAGCAGGATGCCGCCGTAGTCGAGCGGGATGCTCGTCGCCACGAAGAACGCGATCGCGAACGGGAAGAGGAAGTTCGCCGGGAAGCTCGCCAGCAGCTGCACGATCGGCTGGGCCAGCCGGCTGATCCGCGGGTTCATGCCGATCCACACGCCGACCGGCACCCAGACGATGGTCGCGAACAGCAGGATGACGACGACGCGGGCCATCGTGACCGCGCCGAGCCCGAACGCCTGCACGAAAGCGCCGATCCCAAGCGAGCGCTCGATGAAGAGGTACGAGGCGACCGCGCCGACCACGATCGCGGCGACGACGACCACCGTCACGACCACGTCCAGCGCGCGCTTGCGCACCTCGGGCACCCGCAGCGGATGCTCGGCCAACCCGAACGGCCGGGTCGCCCTGTCGAGTCCCCGCCCGATCGGAGCGAAGCCGCGCTCCACGACGCGCGGCAGCCAGGACCGGCTGATCACGTCGAGGACGACGCTGCGCGGCCGGTCGGTGGGGGCGGTGTCCTCCTGGCGGAACCGCTCGGCCCAGGCGACCAGCGGACGCCAGAACAGGAAGTTCACGCCCAGCACCATGATCGCCATCGTGACGATGGCCCAGCCGACCCGGTCCAGTTGCCCGGCCTCCACCGCCGACGCCACGTAGGCCCCGACGCCGGGGAGCGCGAAGCTGTGGTTGTTGACCGTGATCGCCTCGGAGGCGGCCAGGAAGAACCAGGCTCCGCCGAAGCTCATCATGCCGTTCCAGACCAGCGGGATCATTCCGGACGGCACGTCGAGCTTCCAGAACCGCTGCCACTTCGTCAGCCGCATCAGCCGAGCCGCCTCATCGAGATCGCTCGGCTGGCTGGTCAGCGAGGCGTAGAAGGAGAAGGTCATGTTCCACACCTGCGAAGTGAAGATCGCGAACACCGCGGCCGACTCCAGCCCCAGCGTGGAGCCGGGGAACAGCGCGATGAACCCGGTCACGGTCACCGACAGGAAGCCGAGGATCGGGACCGACTGCAGGATGTCGAGCGCCGGCAGAATGATCTTCTCCGCGCGCGGCAGCCGGGCGGCGGCCGTCGCGACCATGAAGGTGAAGACCAGCGACGCGGCGAGCGCCGCGAACATCCGCAGCAGCGAGCGCAGCGCGTAGTACGGCAGCAGCGCCGGGTTCGTGTCGATGGACGACGGCACCTCGGTGAGCCGCACCGGGGCGGACGCGCCGGCGGCCGCCTGGATCACCAGGTAGAACAGCACGACGATGGCGACGGCGACCAGGACATCGATCCAGCGGAAGCGGACACGGCGGAGCGTGCCGGCGCCGGGGACAGTGCGGAGCAGGGGCATGACAAGACCTCCCTGGGCCGCGACCGGCGAGGGCCGGAGGCGGCAGAAGACGACAGGGGACGTGAAGGCGTCACCGTGCCGCGCGGAGGTCAGCGGAGGCCGGGCGTCGAACGCGCGGAAGCCGCCGGCGCCGGAGCGCAGCAGGGACGGGACGGACTATGGTCGTCGCTCACGGCGGGTCACCTCCTGGCGGTCGGGGGCAGGCGTGCGCCAGGTGTCACCCGCGGCCGTTCCTGGCCGGGGGCGAGACTCCCACGTAAGAGCTTCGGCACTGCGCAACGTATCCCGCAGATCCGCTCGGATCGCCGGAAGCCACTTGGGGTCACCCCTTAAGCCGGGGAGACCTGTCCTGATCTTGGGCGTCTCTCGACGTCGTGAGATCAGTGGCCTGTGTTCGCGCAGAAGCCTCACCTAACGAAGTTCTGCCAGAAGAACCGTAGCAGAGAACCCCGAGCGGCGGCTCGAACCCTTACGGAATCCATACGGGCCAGCGGCCCTCGGATCGCAGAAAGTCTTTTGCAGAATCTCTTCTGCGATTACACTGCACGGTATGACCGACGAGCCGAACCCGTTCCCCGAGCTCGATCCGGCCCAGGACGTGCTGCTCAGCCCCTCCGCCATGCGCGGGCTGGTCAACCCGCTGCGCCTGCGGCTGCTCGACCTCCTCCAGGCCGACGGGCCCTCCACCGCCACCGAGCTCGGCCGGCGAGTGGGCCAGTCGACCGGCGTCACGAGCTACCACCTCCGCGTGCTCGCCGAGCACGGCTTCATCGTGGAGGACGCCGAGCGCGGCAACGATCGCGACCGCTGGTGGCGCGCGGTGCACCGGTCGACCTCCTTCTCGTTCCGGGTGCCCGGCGACGCCGCCACCGAAGAGACCGTCGACCAGGCCGTCCAGTTCGTGCGGCTCAATGCCGAGGAGTCCCACCGGCGGGTGCTGGCCTGGGTGGACACGCTCTCCAGCCAGGTGGACGAGCTGCCGGAGCTGCCGTGGACCGTCAGCGACTGGCCGCTCACCCTGACCGTCGAGCAGGCGCGGGAGGTCACGGCAACGGTGCGCGAGCTGGTGACGCGGTTCCGGCGCGAGCCGGGGGCGGACGCCGGCGACGGGGTCCGGGTGCACGCGCAGTTCCAGCTGTTCCCGGAGCCATGAGCGGCGCCGCGCCCCGCCGCGCGCCCCTGCTCGGGCTGATCGGCGCCTACCTGGTCTCCGGCGCCGGCACGGCCCTGTCGGCCATCGCCATCCCGTGGCTCGTGCTCGTGGCGACCGGCAGCGCCGTCGCGACCGGCCTGGTCGGGTTCGCGGAGATGGCCCCCTACGTGCTGCTGCAGGCGACGGCCGGCCCGCTGGTCGACCGGGTGGGCCTGCGCCGCACCTTCCTGATCGGCAACCTCGTGGCGGCGACGGCGGTGTTCGCGGTGTTCCTGCTCGGCGCGCTCCACGACCTCCCCCTCGGCGCGCTGGTGGCGCTGGTCGCGGTGGCCGGTGCGGTCCGTGGCGCGGCGGATGCCGCCTCCACCCCGATGATCCCGCCGGTGGCCCGGCTGGCGCACTGGAGCGACGAGCGCGCGGTCGGGCTCTACGCGGGCGCGAACCGGGCGGCGCTGCTGGTCGGGATGCCGCTCGCGGGTGTGCTGGTCGCGCTGGTGGGGCCGGCGGTCACGATCCTGATCGACAGCCTGAGCTTCCTCTGCGCGGCGGTGATCGTGGCGGCGACGGTGCCGCGAGTCGAGCCGGCCCCCGAAACGGACGCGCCTGCCGCGGCGCCGCGCCTCGGCCCGCGCGCCTACTTCGCCGCGCTGCGGGAGGGGCTGCGCTTCCTCCGCGCGGACCGCCTCCTGCTCAGCCTCATGGCGCTCATCGTGCTCACGAACCTGCTCGACCAGGCGATGAGCGCGGTGTTCCTCCCGGTCTGGGCGCACGACCGGGTGCACGACGCGGTGGCCTTCGGGGTGGTCGGCGGCGCCTCCGGGCTCGGGATGCTCGTCGGCGTGCTGCTCACCGCATGGCTGGGCCAGCGGCTGCCACGGTGGCTGACGTTCGCGTGCTGCACCCTGCTGGCGTCGGCGCCGCCGTTCTTCGCGGTCGCGGGCTGGACGTCCGTCGTCGCCGTCGCCGCGGTGTTCTTCGTGTGCGGCGTCTTCGGGGGCGTCCCGAACCCGATCATCGGCGCGGTGCAATACGAGCGGGTACCCGCGCTGCTGCAGACCCGCGTGCTCGGGGCGATGAAGGCGAGCGCCTACCTGGGCGTGCCGTTCGGGTCGCTGCTCGGCGGCCTTCTTGCGCAGAGCGTCGGCCTGACGTGGGCGTGCGTGGCGGCCGGGGGTGTGATGCTGGTTGCGACGATAGCGCCGCTGGTGTTCCCGGTGTGGCGGCGGCTCGACCGGCCGCTGGTCGCCGCCGCTCGTTAGCAGGGGCGCCGACGCCGCGCGACGGGCCTCAGTACCCCGCGGGCCAGGCGAACGCCTTCGGCGCTGAGGCCGTCGTCCCCTTCTTCGCCACGACGATGTCGATGTCCTCGTGCGAGGTGAGCGTGATCGCGCGCGGGTCCCCGGTGTACGGCTTGCCGTTCACGAAGACGCTGACGGTCTGCCTGTCGACGCCGTCCCGGTAGGTCCCGACCTGGCCGGTCCCGAGCTTCTGACCCCACTCGTCGAACACCTCGCCCAGGGTGAAGGTCCGTACTTCCGCCGACTCGACGTGGATGATCCCGGACTCGTCGTGGGTGTGGATGGGCGAGATCCGCTGCTGCGCCTCGTCGATGCCGATGCCGGCGGGGACCGCGACAGGCGTGCCGTCCACCGTGACGGTCAGGTGCTGGTGGATGTGCAGCGCCGTCCCTTCGGCGGTCAGCATCTGCAGGCCCGCGGCGCGCACGGCCCCCTCCACGTCGGCGGGTGCGGCCCAGGTCGCCGCGCTCGCGGAGGGGGTGGGGGTGCTCGCACCGGAGCCGGACGCCGACGTCTGCGACGGGCTGTTCAGGACGACCCCGGCGATGATGCCGGCGACGGCGAGCACCGCGACCACGATGCCGCCGCCGATCAGGAACCCGCGACGGCGGACCCTGCGCTGCTCCTGCAGCCGCAGCTCGGCCGCGCGCTTCTGGGCCTCGAGCCGGCGGTCGCGCTTGGGGGTGTCGTTCATCCTCACAGTCAACCAAGCCGCCGCTGTGCGCGCGCCGCGCACTGCGTGCGAAAAGTCTGGGCGTCCTCAGGTTCCGACCCGAACGCCGCCACCGTCAGTCCTCGCCGATGTCCTCGTTCCACAGCTGCGGGTTCGCCGCGATGAACGCGCCCATCGTCTCGATCAGGTCCGGGTCGTTGACGACCGCGACGTCGACGCCGTGCTCGGCCAGCCAGTCCTGGCCGCCGAGGAAGCTGCGGTCGTCGCCGACGACGACACGGCCGATGCCGAACTGCTTCACCAGGCCCGAGCAGTACCAGCACGGCGAGAGCGTGGTGACCATGACGGTGTCGCGATAGCTGCGCTGGCGGCCCGCGTTGCGGAACGCGTTCGTCTCGGCGTGCATGGAGGCGTCGCCATCCTGCACCCGCCGGTTGTGGCCGCTGCCCAGCAGCCTCCCGTCGCCGTCGAACAGGGCGGCGCCGATCGGGATGCCGCCGTCCGCGGCGCCGCGCCTGGCCTCCTCGGCGGCCACGGCGAGCTTCTCCGCGTCGGTCGCGTAGACGCGGTCCTCGTCGACGCTCACGCGACCTCGTCCGCTGCGTCCACGCCGACGATCACGGTCGGCTCGGTGGCCAGCGACGCACCGAGCCGGACCTTGAAGGCCCGGAACAGCACCCAGTACAGGACGGCGGCGAGCAGGAAGCCGACGAGCGGCGTCAGGTCGCCGATCGGGAGAGCCTTGGCGACCGGGCCGGTGTAGAAAGTCTGGTTCGAGAACAGCAGGATGGACACGGCTCCGGCGACCACCAGCGAGATCCAGCCCGCCGGGTTCCGGTACTTCGCGTGGCTCGTTACCAGGCTCGCGATCTCCGTCCCGCGGCGCAGCAGCCGGTCGGTCAGCACGACGCCGAGCCAGGGCGCGATCCAGTACGCGATGACCAGGAGGAAGTTCTCGTACTTCGCTCCCGCGTCGGGCAGGGCGCTCCAGGCGATGAAGAAGCCGATGACGCCGAAGCCGAGGGCGACGATCGCCCGGCGCCAGGCGAACGGGATGCGGATGCCGGCCGCGAGGAAGGACATCGCGCCGGAATAGATGTTCAGCGCGTTCGCCGCGATGGCGCCGACCGCGATCGCGAGCAGCGTGAGGTCGCGGATGACCACCGGCATGCTGGCGGTGAACGAGGACGTCGGGTCGTCGGGGTTGAAGCCCGCGATCGTCGCCGCGGCGGCGCCGGCTGCCATCAGCACCACGCAGCTGATGAAGTTGCCGAGACCCGCCGCCCAGCCGATGACCTTCCGGCTGGCGTCGGCCGGGAGGTAGCGGCTGTAGTCGGAGGCGTATGGGTTCCAGCCGGCGGCATAGCCGAAGGCGGCGGCCGCGGTGAGCGTCCAGCCCGCGAAACTGAAGCCGCCGCCCTTGACCGGCGCGCCGAGGTTCGCGTGCAGGAACACGGTGATGGTCGCGACGAGGAAGATCGCGCCGAGGATGTAGGTGGCGTAGCGCTCGAACAGCTGCACCAGGTCGTGGCCGATGAACGCGACGACGACCTCCACGACGACCACGATCAGCAGCGACACCACGGCGGGCATCCCCGTGAGCGTGGTCAGGGCGAACGCACCGCTGACCGAGTTGACCGCGAACCAGCCGAGGCCGGCCATGACGGTGTTCAGCGCCGACGGGAGGATGTTCCCCCGGCTGCCGAACGCGGTTCGGCCGATGACCATCTGGGCGAGACCTTCGCGCGGGCCCCAGGTCGACAGAATCCCCTGCGTCAGGGCCCCGAGCGCGGTGCCGAACACCAGCGCCGTCATCGCCTGCCAGAAGCCGAGCCCGAAGAAGGCGACCGCGATCACGCCGACGAAGATCGTCGCGAACTCGAGGTTCGGCGCGGTCCAGGTGGCGAAGAGCTGCCACGGCGAGCCGTGCCGGCGCTCCGGCGGAATGGCCTCGATGCCACCGCTCTCGATGGTGGTCGCGCTGGGGCGACGGGTGTCTTCGGGCACTGTGCCGACCGGCGGCGTTCTCGTCATGCGTGCGAGCATACGAAATCCGTTGCGCTGCTGGGACGGAGTCGGACGCAAGGGCGGCAAACGTCACATGATGTTTACACGAGGCAAGCACCGCCGGCGATCCGGGCACTGCCGGTGGCGTGGGTAGAGTGGGGGACGACGCGGGGTGCCGCCCCCTCGAGGGCCGGCTGAGAACATACCCGTCGAACCTGATCTGGTTAGTACTAGCGAAGGGACGTCATCCGTGACCTCTTTCCGTCCATCCCTCGACGTGCCTGCACTCGGCGCGCCTGCGCTCGGCGATTCGCTGAGCGCGCTCCGGGCGCAGCCTCCCCTCGTGCAGTGCCTGACGAACATCGTCGTCGCCCAGTGGACCGCCAACGTGCTGCTGGCCGTCGGCGCGGCTCCCGCGATGGTCGACAACCCGCGGGAAGCGGCCGAGTTCGCGCCGATCGCGAGCGGCGTGCTGGTCAACCTGGGCACCCCGTACGACGACACGGCCGACGCGATGCGCGCGAGTGCGGCGGCCGCGTCCGCAGCCGGGACCCCCTGGGTGCTCGACCCCGTCGCCGCGGGAGGCCTGCGCTGGCGCACCGAGCTCGCCCTGGAGCTGCTGCGGTCGTCGCCCGCGATCGTCCGCGGCAACGCCTCCGAGATCCTGGCCCTGGCGGGAGGAGCGGGAGGCAAAGGCGTCGACTCGACGGACAGCCCCGAGGCGGCGCTGGAGGCCGCCCAGCAGATCGCGCGGACCTACGGCACGATCGTGGCCGTCAGCGGCCCGGTCGACCACCTCACGGACGGCGAACGCACGGTGCGGATCGCCAACGGGCACCCCTGGATGACGCAGGTCACCGGCGTCGGCTGCGCGCTGGGAGCGCTCATGGCCGCCTTCGCCGGCACCGGCGCCGACCCGCTCACGGCCGCCACGACTGCGACCGCCACGCTGACCGTGGCGGCGGACGAGGCGGCCGCGGCCAGCCAAGGCCCCGGCACCTTCGCCGTCGCACTGATCGACCGGCTGGCCGCGCTGACCCCCGAGGGCCTGGCCGCGGCCGTCCGCCTGTCATGACCGGGCGCACGTCGCTCGATCTCTCGCTCTACCTCGTCACCGACTCCCGCCTGTGCGGGAGCCGCGGAGTCCCGACCACGGTCGACGAGGCCATTGCGGGCGGCGTGACCGTCGTCCAGCTCCGCGACCCGGGCGCGTCCGACCCCGAGTTCCTCGCGCTTGGCCGCGCTGTGGTCGCCGCGGTGCGCGGGCGCGTGCCGGTGCTGGTCGACGACCGGGTGCACCTGGTGGCCGCCGTCGGCGCAGACGGCGCGCACGTGGGCCAGAGCGACCTGCCGCCCGTCGAAGCGCGCCGGCTGCTCGGCCCGGACGCCTACCTCGGTCTCTCCGTGCAGACCCTCGGCCACGTCGAGCGGGCGCGCACCCTGCCGCCCGGGGTCATCGACTATCTCGGGGTCGGGCCGGTCTGGCCGCAGGCGACCAAGCCCGACGCGGCCGAGCCGTGCGGCGTGGACGGACTCGCCGCGATCGTCCAGGCGAGCCCGTGGCCCGGCGTTGCCATCGGCGGCATCGGGATCGACCGGGCGCCGGAGGTGCGCGCCACCGGGGCGGCGGGAATCGCCGTGGTCAGCGCGATCTGCGGCCGGCCACAGGTGGCGGTCGCGACTCGTGCGCTGCGGAGCGCGTGGGACGGAGCGGCCGCATGAGACCTCCTGTCGCCCTCAGCATCGCCGGAAGCGACCCGTCGGGCGGAGCCGGCATCCAGGCCGACCTCAAGACGTTCAGTGCGCTCGGCGCGTACGGCGCGTGCGTGATCACCGCGCTGACGGCGCAGAACACCCGGGGTGTGCACGGCGTGCACGAGGTCCCCGCCGCTTTCGTCGGCGAGCAGCTGCGTGTGCTCGCCGACGACGTGAGGCTGGACGCGGTGAAGCTCGGGATGCTCGCCAACGCGGCGGTCATCGGAACGGTCGCCGCGTTCCTGCTCGAGAGCCCGCGCGAGGTCGTGGTGCTCGACCCGGTCATGGTGGCGACCAGTGGCGATCTGCTGCTGCGCGAGGACGCGGTCCAGGCGATGCGGGAGCTGCTCCCGCTGGCGTCCATCGCCACGCCCAACGCGCCGGAGGCCGCGGCCCTCCTGGACACGGCGGAGGCGGCCACGGTGGACGAGCTGGCCGATCAGGCGCGCGAGCTCGTGCGGCGCGGCGCACAGCGGGTGCTGGCGAAGGGCGGCCACCTCGACACCCCCGACGAGGTCGTGGACGTGCTCGCGGACCCCTCCGGCGTGACGCTGTTCCGCGGCCCGCGGATCGCCACCGTCAACACCCACGGCACGGGGTGCAGCCTGTCCTCGGCGCTGGCCGCGCTCCGGCCGCAGCGCGGCTCCTGGAGCGAGACGGTGCGCGACGCCCGGAGCTGGCTCGGCGCCGCACTGGCGGCGGCGGATGGGCTCGAGGTGGGGCGCGGCCACGGTCCGGTGCACCATTTCGCGCAGCTGTGGGAGGCGCGATGACGTTCACCGACCGGGCGTGGCAGGACATCCGGCCGATCCGCGATGCCATCGACGCACACCCCTTCCTGCAGGGGCTCGAGGACGGCACGCTGCCGCGCGCGGCCTTCGCGCACTACCTCGCGCAGGACGCGGCCTACCTCGGGGCCTACTCGAAGGTCCTGGCCGCGGCGGCCTCCCGGACCCACGATCCCGACGCGCTCGCGTTCTGGAGCCGTTCGGCGGCCAACGCGATCGCCGTCGAGCGACAACTCCACGCGTCGCACGGGGTGGACGCCGCCGCGGTGGAGGCCTCCCCGACCTGCGCCGCGTACACGTCGTATCTGCTCGCCCTCACGGCGACCGCCTCCTACCCCGTCATCGTTGCCGGAGTTCTGCCGTGCTTCTGGATCTACGACGATGTGGGGCGTCGCCTCGCGGAGCGGCTCGGCGACCTCGGCGGCCATCCCTACGGCGACTGGATCGGGACCTACGGCGACCCCGCCTTCGCCGACGCCACTGCGACCGCCCGCCGCTTGGTGGACGACGCCGCCGAGTCGGCCGCGCCCGCAGACGTCGCACGGATGCGGCAGGCGTTCACGACCGCCTCGCGGTACGAGTGGATGTTCTGGGACGCCGCCTGGCGCCGCGAGGAGTGGCCGGTCTGATCCCGTGCGCCGCCGTCGTCAGAACATGACGGCGACGGCGGCCGGGAGGCACGCGACGATCGCCGCCAGGGCCAGCAGGAGCGTGTCGGCGCGGTGCCAGGGCGCCGGCTCGGCCCACGTCCGGCGGTAGCCGTGCGCGTGCGCGGCCGAGAACCCGCGCGCGTCCATCGCCACCGCCATCCGCTCGGCCGTGCGCAGCGACTGCACGAGGACTCCGAAGGTCAGCCCGGCCAGTTCGCGGGCGCGGGCGAGCGGATTCCGGCCGGCCGCCACTCCGCGGATGCGGCGGACGCCGCGCAGCCGGCTCCAGTCGGCCGTCAGCCGGTCGAACTGCTGGAGCGCCGCCGTCGCCGCGACGACCGGGCGCGCGGGCAGCCGGAGCCGTTGGGCCAGATGGTCGCCCAGCTCCGATGGGCGGACGAGCCCGGCCAGTGCCACACCCGGGAACACGAAGAACGCGATGCGCAGGCCGGCCGTCAGGGCGGCCTCCGGGCTCTGCCCCTGGCTCAGCAGCCACGACGAGAACCCGACGGACGCGACCGCGATGAGGCCGGGGACGAGCCGTCTCACCGGAACCCGGACATCCCGCATCACCAACGGCATCAGCGCGAGCCAGCCGGCGATCCCCACTGCCGCGGAGGCCGGCGAGACGACCCCGATCGCGCCCACGACGAGCAGCACGGCCGCCGCCAGCAGGGACAGCGGGCCGCACCGTGCGGCGAGGCCGCGCCCGGGAGTGGCCGCTGCGTCGCCACCGAACGAGCGCGCGGTGTCCGTCCCGGTCGGGCGGATCAGCTCCTGAGCGGCGCCGGGCCGGAGCTCGAGGATGCGGTCTGCGAGCGCGATCAGTTCCCTGTCGTGACTGGCCACGATGACCGCTACTCCGGCGCTCCGGGCGGCCGCGATGACGCCGGCGACGGCGCTCCAGGTCAGGCGGTCCTGGCCAACCGTCGGCTCGTCCAGCACGAGCAGTGCCGGCCGGGCGCCGATCGCCTGCGCGATCGCTGCGCGCCGCAGCTGGCCGCCGGAGAGCCGGTGCGGGTCCGCGTCGGCCAGCGCGCCGAGACCGAGCGCCGCCAGGAGCTCGTCCGTACGCCGGTCGACCTCCTCCGCGCTCGCGCCGCTGCGGGCCGCCCCGAGCCGGACGTCCTCCCGCACAGTCGCCCCGAGCACGGCGAGCTCCGCGTCCTGCGGCGCCCAGCCGATCCGACGCACGATCCGGGCCGAGCTCCAGACGTGCGGCCGTTCCTCGCCGCCCACGGCGAGCGCCGCCGCCACCCGCACCTTGCCCGTCGCCGGCGCGCGCAGTCCGGCGAGGAGGGCGCCGAGCGTCGACTTGCCGGCACCGCTCGGGCCCACGAGCGCGAGCACTTCGCCCGCGCGCACGTCGAGTTCGAGCGTGCCGAGACGCGCGCGCACCGCCACCTCGCCCGCTGGCACCGGCAGCTGCGGCGCGAGGAGGCCGGCGTCCAGCCTGGCTGGAGCGGGTGCCGCGAACCCGGGCACCCAGACTCCGCTCGCGGCGAGGCGCGACCCGTGGCCGACGAACACCTCGTGCGGGTCGCCATCGGCGACGATCGTCCCGTCCTCGCCGAGGGCGACGACGCGGTCGATCACCGGTAGCCATTCCTGGGCGTCGTGCTCCACGACGACCAGCGTCGAGCCGGAAACCGCGACGGCTTCGGCGACGGCCGCGCGGACGGCGCGCGCGGCCTCCCGGTCGAGCATCGCGGTCGGCTCGTCGAGCAGCACGACGCGCGGGCCGAACACGAGTGCGCCCGCCAGGGCCAGTCGCTGCGCCTCCCCGCCCGACAGCGCCCGCACCGGATGACCGAGCGGCTGCGCCAGCCCGACATCGTTGAGGGAGCGCCGGACGGCCGCCCACAGCTCGCCGCGTGGAGTGCCCGCGTTCTCCAGTCCGAAGGCCACGTCCCGGCCGATCGTCTGCGCCACCGCCGCATCCCGGGGATCCTGCAGCAGAAGGCCGGTCATCGTGTCGGCCGGCGCCGCCCCGTCCACGAGCACGGCGCCGTCGTGGTCGCCGGAGCCGGCGGTGTCGAGCGCGGCCAGCGATCCGGCGATCGCCCGGAGCAGCGTCGACTTCCCGCATCCGCTCGGCCCCACCAGGAGAACCCGCTCGCCCGGTGCGATCTCCAGCGAGAAGTCGGCGAAGACGTCCTCCCGTCGTCCGGGCGGTCGCCAGGTGAAGCCGCGGAACCGGATGGGCGCCCCGCCCGTCATCGTCGCGATCGCTCAGGCCTTCCGGACGCGACGCTCGAGGTGCTCCTGCCCGGCGGGGAACGCGTTCAACGCGCCGGATCGCGCGAGCGCACGGGTGAGCGCCCAGCCGCCGACGCCCGCGATCGCACCGCCGGAGAGGACCCCCGCTGCCAGGTAGACCAGCTTCCACGTCCAGGAGTAGGCCGGCACATACGCCCACCACTCGTAGCAGGCGATCTCCAGCGCGGCGGAGAGCATCCCGCCCCCGATCGCCGCGACCAGGCCGAACGAGCGCCACAGCAGGAGCGCGAAGACGATCTCGACCCCGACGCCCTGCAGGAAGCCGGAGAGGAGGACGCCGACGCCCCACTGGTTCCCCAGCAGCAGTTCGACGTTCGCGGCGACCAGTTCGGTGAGCACCGCCGCGCCGGGTCGGCGGACGACGAGCGCACCGAGCACCGCAGGGACCAGCCACACGCCGAGCGCGAGTTCGCCCGCGGGCGGGAAGCCGGCGGTGACCAGCGTGACGCCCGGGTAGACGAAGGTGTCGAACGCCCAGAACACCACCCCGAACGCCACGGCGATCATGGCCGCGCTGATCAGGTCGATCGCCCGCCACCGCGCGAGCGGTCTGCGCGCCAGCACGTAGCCTCCGGAGGGGCGCGCTGCCGTGCCGGAGGTCGTCGTCGTCGTGTCGCTCATCGTGGTGAGCTCTCCTCTTCCCGTTCCATGGACGATGGGGACGACAGGAGGGCGTCGCACGGACGACACCACTGGTCGCGCGCTGCAGACGTGAGAATTTCGACTCCCTTCGCCGGTGCTAACCGGAGCAGGTTCCGAGGGTCAGCGGCATGCCGCACTCTCAGCGCCCTGAAGGCGCTCCCCTGTCGTTCAGCACAATGCTAGACCACGCCACCCGCCGCCCGGCCGGCCAGGATCTCCGCGGCGTCCCGTGCCTCCTCCCGGAGTGCGTGCGCGACGGCGGCGACCGCCGGATGGCGCAGCGAGTCCGGGTGGACGACCATCCAGTACGGCAGGGTGGCGCGGAGTTCGCCGGGCAGCAACCGGACCAGGTCGTCGTGGCGGTCGGCCATGAAGCACGGCAGCAGCCCGATGCCGGCGCCCGCGCGGGTGGCCTCCACGTGCACGAACACGTTCGTCGAGGTCAGCGCGTCGCGCATCTGCGGGGCGAGGCGGCGCGGCAGGTCGAGGTCGTCCACTTGCAGGATCGAGTCGATGAAGTAGACGAGCGGGTGCTGGAAGACCTCCTCCGGCGTCGTCGGGGTGCCGTTCCGTTCGAGATAGTCGAGGGAGGCGTACATCCCGAGCGCGTACGAGCCCAGTTCGACCGTGTGCGCGCGACGGGTCTCCGGCCGCCCGACGACGATCTCGATGTCCAGCCCGGAGCGGTGCTGCAGCGCCCGCCGGGTGACGGTGAGGATCTCCACCGACAGGCCGGGATGCTGCCGCCGGAGCGCGGCGATCGCCGGTGCGGCGATGTACGCGCTGAAGCCGTCGGTCGCCGACATCCGCACCACACCGTCGATGGGGTCGGCCTCCGCCTCCGGTCGCGTCAGCGCGGCCACGGCCGACTCGATGCGGCCGGCGACGTCCACCGCGCGGCTGCCGAGCGGCGTGAGCTCCCAGCCGCCGGACGCCTGCGTCAGCAGCCGTCCGCCCAGGGTCTCCTCGAGCGCGTCGATCCGCCGGGAGACCGTGGTGTGGTCGACGCCGAGCTGCTCGGCGCCCGGGCGAACCGGCCCGCCCGCGCCACCGCGAGGAGCACGAGCAGGTCGTCGGACTTGGGCTTCTTCGACGCGTCGATGCGTGTAATGTCCGTGCGTGCAAGATCCATGCGTGCAATTATGCACACCGCGATCGCATGGTTGGGCATTGATACGCATCCCCAGCCCCGGGAGACTGGCCCGCGGATGTCACCGTCGACATCGAAGGAGAGAGTATGGAAACCACCGCGAGTCCCCGCACCCTCAAGACGATCGTCGCCGCGTCGATGGCCGGCACCGTCGTCGAATGGTATGAGTTCTTCCTCTACGCCACCGCCGCGAGCCTGGTCTTCGGCACATTCTTCTTCCCCGCCACCGGCAGTCCGCTGGACGGGGTCATCGCCGCCTTCGTCACCTACGCTGTCGGCTTCATCGCCCGCCCGCTCGGCGGCATCGTCTTCGGGCAGATCGGCGACCGGTTCGGCCGGAAGCCCACGCTGCAGGCGACCATCATCATCGTCGGCGTCGCCACGTTCCTGATGGGCTGCCTGCCCGGTTTCGCGAGCGTCGGCTACTGGGCGCCCGCACTGCTCGTCGCGCTGCGGTTCATCCAGGGCTTCGCGCTGGGCGGCGAGTGGGGCGGCGCGGTGCTGCTGGTGGCCGAGCAGAGCCCCGACCGCACCCGCGGGTTCTGGGCGAGCTGGCCGCAGGCCGCCGTCCCCGTCGGCAACCTCCTCGCGACCCTCGTGCTCCTCATCTCGTCGTGGGTGATGTCCCCGGAGGCGTTCCTCAGCTGGGGCTGGCGGATCGCGTTCTGGCTGTCCGCCGTGATCGTCCTCGTGGGCTTCTACATCCGCACCCGCGTCAGCGAGGCGCCGATCTTCATCGAGGCGCGGGCGAAGGCCGAGAACGAGCAGCGCTCCGGCTACGGCGTGGGCCAGGTGCTCAAGCGCTACCCCGGCGGCGTACTGAAGGCGATGGGCCTGCGCTTCGCGGAGAACATCTTCTACTACATCGTGGTCAGCTTCACGATCGTCTACCTCAAGGCCGCGCACGACTACAACACCGGGCAGCTGCTGCTCGCCCTGCTGGTCGCGCACGTCGTCCACTTCCTGGTCATCCCGCAGGTCGGCCGCCTCAGCGACCGGGTGGGACGCAAGCCCGTGTACCTGATCGGCGCGGTGCTCAGCGCCACCTGGGCGTTCTTCGCCTTCCCGCTGTTCGACACGCTCAACCCGCCGCTCATCGTGCTCGCGGTGACCATCGGCCTCGTATTCCACGCCTTCATGTACGCGCCGCAGCCGGCCATCATGGCGGAGCTGTTCCCGACCCGGATGCGCTACTCGGGGGTCTCCCTCGGCTCGCAGGTGGTGTCCATCGTGGCCGGCTCGCTCGCGCCGATCCTGGCGACGGCCTGGCTGAAGGACTACCACAGCTGGCTGCCGGTGGCCGTCTACATCGTGATCGCCTGCGTCGTGACGCTGGTGGCCGTGTTCACGCTGCGCGAGACGAAGGGCATCTCGCTGGAGGCCGTCGACCAGGCCGACGCCGCCCGCGGCGTCCCCAGCGCCGCGCCCTCCGTCGCGCGCTGACCACGATCCACCCCCACCGAAAGGCACCACCATGAGCCCGTTCCAGGGACGCCGCGCACTCGTCACCGGCGGCGCGAGCGGAATCGGCGCAGCCTGCGCCCGCGCGTTCGCCGCCGCAGGCGCGCACGTCACCGTGGCCGACATCGACGGCGACGCGGCCTCCCGCGTCGCCGCCGAGATCGGCGGCGAGAGCTGGAAGGTCGACCTCGCTGACACCGGCGCGCTCGCCGGCCTCCGGCTGGACACCGACATCCTCGTCAACAACGCGGGCATCCAGCACGTGAGCCCGATCGAGGAGTTCGACCCTGAGCGGTTCTCGCTGATCCTCCGGCTCATGCTGGAGGCGCCGTTCCTGCTCATCCGAGCCGCGCTGCCCGGGATGTACGAGCGCGGCTTCGGGCGCGTGATCAACCTGTCCAGCGTGCACGGCCTGCGCGCCTCGAAGTACAAGGCGGCCTACGTCTCGGCCAAGCACGGCCTGGAGGGCCTGTCCAAGGTGACCGCGCTGGAGGGCGGCGAACACGGCGTGACGAGCAACTGCATCGACCCGGGCTACGTGCGCTCCCCCCTCGTGGAGAAGCAGATCGCGGACCAGGCCCGCCTCAACGGCATCGGCGAGGACGAGGTGCTCTCCCAGGTGCTGCTCGCCGAGTCGGCCGTGAAACGGCTGGTCGAGCCGCACGAGGTCGCAAGCCTCGCACTCTGGCTCGCCGGACCCGACGCGGGGATGGTCTCCGGCGCGAGCTACACGATGGACGGCGGGTGGAGCGCCCGATGATCGCGGCGGGAATCGACAAGACGGTCAGGTCGGCGGCGGAGGCCGTCGCCGACATCCCGAGCGGCGCCTCCCTCGCGGTCGGCGGGTTCGGGCTGTGCGGCGTCCCGATGGCGCTCATCGACGCGCTGCTCGCCGCCGGCGTGGACGACCTCTCGGTGGTCAGCAACAACTGCGGCGTCGACGACTGGGGCCTCGGCGTGCTGCTCGCCGCCCGGCGCATCCGCACGATGACCTCCTCGTACGTGGGCGAGAACCGCGAGTTCGAGCGCCAGTACCTCAGCGGCGAGCTGGAGCTGGTGCTGACCCCGCAGGGCACGCTCGCCGAGAAGCTGCGCGCCGGGGGCTCGGGGATCGCCGCATTCTTCACGCGCACGGGCGTGGGCACGCTGGTGGCCGAGGGCGGTCTCCCCCGCCGCTACGCGCCGGACGGCTCGGTCGCGGTGGCGTCCCAGCCCAAGCAGGTGCAGACGTTCGAGGTCGGCGGCGTCCGCGAGGAGTTCGTGCTGGAGGAGGCCATCCGCACCGACTTCGCGCTCGTGCACGCCGAGGTCGGCGACCGGGCCGGGAACCTGCGCTTCCACGCCTCCGCGCGCAACTTCTCCCCGCTGGCCGCGATGGCCGGGCGGATGTGCGTCGCCCAGGTGGAGCGGCTGGTCGAGCCCGGCGAGCTGGCGCCCGACGACATCCACCTGCCCGGCGTCTACGTGCACCGGGTGCTGGAGGTCGGGGAGGTCGAGAAGCGCGTCGAGCGGCTCACCGTCGCGGGGGCGGGGGCCTGAGATGCCGCTGACCCGCGAGCAGCTGGCCGCGCGCGCCGCCCTCGAGCTGTCGGACGGCGCCTACGTGAACCTGGGCATCGGCCTGCCCACCCTCATCCCCAACCACCTCCCGGCCGGGCGGTCGGTCGTGCTCCAGTCGGAGAACGGCATCCTCGGCACCGGGCCCTACCCCGACGCCGGCGCGGTCGACCCCGATCTCATCAACGCCGGCAAGGAGGCCGTCACCACCATCCCCGGCGCCGCCTTCTTCGACTCGGCGCTCAGCTTCGGGATGATCCGCGGCGGCAAGATCGACGTGGCGGTGCTCGGCGCGATGCAGGTGTCCGCGGGCGGCGACCTGGCCAACTGGATGATCCCGGGCCGGATGGTCAAGGGCCCGGGAGGCGCGATGGACCTCGTGCACGGCGCGGGCCGCGTCATCGTGCTGATGGAGCACGTCGCGAAGGACGGCAGCCCGAAGATCGTGCCGGAGTGCACGCTGCCGCTGACCGGACGCGGGGTGGTCGACCGCATCATCACGGACCTCGCCGTCATCGACGTGACGGCCGACGGCCTCCGGCTCGTCGAGCTGGCGCCCGGCGTGGACCTGAGCACGGTGCTCGACGCCACGGCCGCGCCGCTGGAGGTACCGAGCGAGCGGACACCGGCGGCGGCCCGCTGACCCTCACTGCGCCGGCGGCACACTCCTCGGCAGCTCGACGGTTGCCCGGGTGCCCCCGGTCGCCGGGGACTCGAGCCGCACCGAGCCGCCGTTGCGCTCGACCAGCTCCGCGACGATCGCGAGTCCGAGCCCCGTCCCCGGGACGGCGTCGCGCTCCATGCCGGGCGCGCGGTAGAACCGGTCGAAGGCGTGCGCGAGGGTCTCCTCGCTCATCCCCGGCCCGGTGTCCGCAACGACGACCGTGACCGTCGCGTCGTCGGCGGACGCGGTGACCGTCACGCTGCCGCCCTCCGGCGTGAACTTGACGGCGTTGGCGACCAGGTTGGTGAGGATGCGGCCCACATCGCGCGGCTCCGCCCGGGCGAAGCCGGCGCGGCCCGCCGTGGACAGCTCGATGCGCTTCTTCGAGGCGATCACGCTCGACGCCCGCACCACGTCGCCGATCTGGGCGTCCACATCGGCCTCGGCCGCGGAACCGGCCCGCCGCACCGACGGCTCGCCCAGGGTCAGGAGGTCCTCGACCAGGGAGGACAGCCGGACCGCGTTCCGGTCGATCACCTCCACCCAGGCCTTCTCCTGGTCGCCGAGCGCGTCCGACTCGGCGAGCAGCTCGCAGAACCCGACGATGCTGGTGATCGGAGTGCGCAGCTCGTGGCTCGTCGTCGCGACGAAGTCCTCGCGCTGCCGCTCCAGGTCGATGCGGGTCGTGCGCGCCGCCTCCTGTTCGCGTTCGGCGGCGAGCGTCGCCGCCTGCATCCGGAGCGTGTCGGTCACGTCGACGAACTGGACGGCGAACCGGTCGGGCTCGTCCGGGATGCCGTTCGCCGCCACGGTGAGCGTGCGCGGGTCCTCGCTCACCGTGACGGCGATCCCGTCCGCGAGGGCGGTGCGGGCGGCGGTGGCCAGCTCGCCCGCCCATCGCCGGCCGCTTCCCGCAGGCAGCAGGGCGTCAGCGGTGGGGTTGCTCCAGATCACGCGCAGTTCGTCGTCCCGGGAGCGCTCCGCGATCAGCAGTCCGATCGAGGACTCGACCGCGCTGCCGGAGAGGAGCCGGGTGGTGGCGAGAAGCTGCCGGGAGGTCGCCCGCAGCTCGTACTGGGCTGCCGCCAGGACGATCGCGAAACCGGAGAAGGTGACCAGGAAGGTCTCCGCGAGCGCCGCCCGCTGCGCGAATTCCAGGGCGGCGTCGTTGAACGGGCCGCCGCCGGCGATCGTGAGCCCGAGGATCGCCGCCGACGCCAGCAGGGTCTCGGTGACCACCACGCGGATGGGGAACCGGAAGGCCGCCCAGGAGAGCACCGGGTACGGCAGGAACGCGAGCGGGAGACTCGTGCCGGGGTGGAAGACGACGACGATCACGGCCGCGAGCGCGACGCCCTGAACCATCATCTCCAGGACGGTCGCGCGCACCGGGAGGGCTGCCGGGAGCAGCCCGAACGGGGCGATCATGAACACGGCAGCCGCGTGCGAGGCGGCGACGAACGCCGCCGTGGGGAAGAAGTCGCCGCCCTCGAATACGGCGACGGCCGCGGCGGCCAGCACGCCGATCGCGATCGCGCCGGCGACCACGGCGGCGGCGAACTTCAGCGCGGAGTCGAGATCGCGCAACCGGAACCCGGGGCCGCCCAGCCGCGCCAGGATCACGAAGACCACCAGCGCTTCGACGGTGTTCGCCAGTCCGAAGGCGGACGAGATCAGGACCGGTCGCCCGGCCGCGGCGTTCGCCAGAGCCGTGACCACGAAGATCGCGCCCAGCGCCCACCCCCGCTCCCTCCGACCGCGCACGAGCAGGACGAGCAGCACCGAGAGGCCGGCGGCGGGCCACCAGATCGCGACCTGGCTGCCGGGCGGCGCCAGCCGGACGCCCAGCACCGACGCGGCGAAGATGAGCACCACGGCGACCAGCCAGCCCCACTGCGGGAAGGCGGCGCGCGACCGATCGGCGTCCTCTTCGCCGGCGAGAGCGATGTCGACGGGGCTGTGGGTCACATCAGGGACCGTACCCGCGGGCGGCGTCATCGCCGCGCAGGCTCGCCCTCCGCCCGACGGAGGCGTACGGTGCGCTGACGACAGGAACCGACGACAGGAAGGACGACGACCGATGACCGATCGCGACGCACACCACCCCGACCCCGACGACCTCCCCGACGGCTCCGGCACCCAGTCCGAGGACCCGGACGACGGCGCGGACACCGCCTCGGGCGGCGGGGCGGACGACCGCTAGCGCAGCGCCCGCACGATACGCGCCGCTCCCCGCGCGGGCAACCGGGTACGTCCTACCCGGTGCCCGCGTAGCGTCCGTTCCGAATCCTCAGGCCGCCTGAGCGAAGGAGGGGCCATGCCCGACAGCCAGTACGAGTTCGACAACCCCGTCGACCGCTACCCGCACATCCACCCGCCGGAGACGCAGGTCCCCGAACCGGGTCGCGACAGCGAGCTGGACCCGCCCGCCGACCACGGCGAGTCCAGCTATGTGGGCACCGGCCGGCTCACCGGCCGCAAGGCGATCGTCACCGGCGGCGACTCCGGGATCGGCGCGGCCGTCGCCATCGCCTTCGCCCGGGAGGGCGCGGACGTCGCGATCGTGTACCAGCCGGACGAGGAGGTCGACGCCCAGGCCATCGCGGAGCAGATCCGCGGCGCGGGGCGGACCGCGCTGACGATCCCGGGCGACCTGACCGACCGGACCTTCTGCGACCGGGTCGTGCAGCGCACGGTGGACGAGTTCGGCGGCCTCGACATCCTGGTCAACAACGCAGGCAAGCAGCTGTTCTGCCCCGACCTCGGCGAGCTGCCGGACGAGCAGTTCGACCAGACCATGAAGACCAACGTCTACGCGATGTTCTGGCTCACCAAGTCCGCGCTGCCGCACCTGGCCGCCGGCTCGACGATCATCAACACGACCTCGGTGCAGGCATACCTCCCGAGCGAGCTGCTTGTGGACTACGCCACCACGAAGGCGGCGATCAACACCTTCACGAAAGCGCTGGGCCAGCAGCTCGCGCCGAAGGGCATCCGCGTCAACGCCGTGGCCCCTGGACCGATCTGGACGCCGCTGCAGATCAGCGCGGGCCAGCCTCCCGAGAAACTGCCGGACTTCGGCTCGCAGACGCCGCTCGGCCGGCCGGGGCAGCCGGCCGAGCTGGCCCCGGCGTACGTGTTCCTGGCGTCGCCGGAGTCCAGCTACGTGGTCGGGGAGACGCTCACGGTCACCGGCGGGATGCCGACGCCGTGAGCGCCTCCCCGCCCGCGGTCACCGCGTCGCCGGCCGCCGGTTCTCGGCGCTGACCATCCAGGCGAGCTGCTCCAGGCGCTCGATGACCTGATGCAGGATGTCGGCCGAGGTCGGGTCCTCCTCGTCGACCTCGTCGTGCACCGAACGCATCGTGCGGACGACGGCCTCCAGCCGTTCGGTGACGAGGTCGACCGCCTCGGCGGTGTCGACCTCGCCGCCGGGGAACTCGGGGAGCGACGTCGTCTCGGCCACCGTGCGCGACCGCCCGTCGGTCGTCGCGTGCAGGGCGCGCAGCCGCTCGCCGACGGTGTCGCTGAACTCGCGTGCGGCCTCCACGATCTCGTCCAGCTGGAGGTGGAGGTCGCGGAAGTTGCGGCCGACGATGTTCCAGTGCGCCTGCTTGCCCTGCAGCGACAGCTCGATCAGGTCGACCTGCACCCGCTGGAGGTCGCGGGCGAGGGCGGCGGAGGCCACGAAGCCCTTTTCCGCGTTCTCACGCCGGGTCTGCTGCTCGCCGCGCCCGGCGTTCTCGTTCGTGTTCGTGTTCGTGTCGGCCGGCATGGCGTCCCTTCTTCCCTGGCGTCCCGGTGGACGCTCTCCCTGGGCACGGTAGGCCCGTGAGCCGACGCACGCGACCGCCTTCCACCGCCGGGAGGGCGCGCGTACTGTCGTCGCCGGTCGAGGCGTCGCCGTCGGGCGTCGCCCCGCCGGGACGGAGGATGATGAGAGCGTTCGTCGAGGCCGCGTGCTGGTTCGTGGCCGGGATGGTGGTCTGGATGGCGACCGTGTCCGCCATCACCCTGGCAGAGACGATCGTGGCCGTCTGCACCTCCGCGGCGCTGGGCGTCTTCGCCGTCGTGGCCCGGCGGGCGATGGGGCTGCGGTTCCGCCCCTCCGCGGCGTGGCTACGCTGGGGGCTGCTCGTGCCGGTGGCCGCGGTCGCGGACTTGGGACGCCTCTTCGCCTGGATCGCGCGCGGCGCGCACGACCCGGCCGAGCAGGACGCGCTCGTGCGCCGGCACGTCCCGGCCGGGAACGCTCCCGAGGCGGTCGGGCATCGCGCCGGCGCGATCATCGCCGTCTCCGCCACGCCGGGGTCCTGCGTCGTCGACACCCAGGACGACGGCACGTTCCTGCTGCACCGGGTGGTCGGCGGTCCCCCGTCGCTCGACGAGCGGGTGTCGTCGTGAGCCCGGTCTGGGAGGTCGCGATCGGCGTCCTCATCGTGGCCGGCCCAGTGGTCGGACTCGTCCTGGCCGCGCGCGGTGAAGCGGTCGGGCGGCTTGTCGGCCTCCAGCTGGCCGGGGTGACGACGGTGATGATCCTGGTGGCGGTCGCTGTCGGGGACGGCCAGACGTCGTACCTGATCGTGCCGCTGACGCTGGCCGTGCTGCTGACGACGGGCACGCTCGTGTTCACCCGGCTGATCCGGCAGCGCAGCCAGCGGATCGCTGACGCGCGAGCCACGGACGGCAACGGCGACGGCGGAGACGGACCGAAGGGCCAGCGCTCGTGATCGCCGTGCTCACCTGGGTGCTCGTCCTCCTCGCGCTCGCCATCGTCGGGTTCTGCGCGATCGGCGCGCTCGTCGCACGCCGCCCGCTGACCCGGCTGCACTTCCTCGCGCCGATCACCACCATCGCGGTCCCGCTGTTCTGCCTCGGCGCCGCGCTCCCCACCGGCTGGAGCCTCGGGACCGCGACCATCGTCGCGATCGCCGTCGTGGTCGCCGCGGGCAGCCCGGTGCTCACCGCCGCGGTCGCCCGCGCGCTCGCGGCCGACGCGGGCATCGAGGTCGGGAGGTCGCCCGAATGAGCGTCCTCATCGTGATCGCGCTCGTCGCCGCGCTGGGCGGCGCCGCGGTCGTGGTCTTCACCGACGACCCGGGCCGGCAGGCGGTCGTACTCGGCGTCTACGGTCTCCTGCTCACCGTCTTCTTCATGGTGCTGCAGGCGCCGGACGTCGCGCTCAGCCAGCTCGCGGTCGGCACCGCGGTGACGCCGCTCATGGTGCTGCTCGCCGTGCGGAAGGTGGCGCAGTCGAAGCGTCGGAAGCGGGACGACCGATGACCCGGCGCGTGCGGATGACGCTGCTCTGGGTGGGCGTGCTCGGCATGGCCGTGTTCTTCGTGCTGGTCTGGCTGCCGCTGCCGCCGTTCGGCGGCACCTGGCATCCCTACCGCGACCTGGCCGTGACAGCCGCGTACGCGCACTCGACCGCGAACGTCATCTCGTCGGTGAACTTCGACCAGCGCGGCTTCGACACGTTCGGCGAGGAGAGCATCCTCGTGGCCTCGATCGCCGGCGTCGCGGTGCTGCTGCGCGCCGGGCACGAGGAGGAGCGGGTGAAGCCGGACGACCGCGGCCGGCTGCTGGACTCGACGCGCGTGCTCGTCTACGTCTTCCTGCCGCTCACGCTGCTGATCGGGGTGGACGTCGTCACCCACGGAGCGGTGACCCCGGGCGGCGGATTCCAGGGCGGTGTGGTGCTCGCGACCGGCCTCCACCTGCTCTACGTCGGCGGCCGTTTCCCGCTGCTGGAGCGCTTCCGGCCGCTCGACCTGTTCCCGCCGGTGGAGTCGGCCGGGCTCCTGCTCTACGCTGCAATCGGCCTCGCGGGGCTCGCGCTCGGCGGCTCGTTCCTCGCCAACGTCATCCCGCAGGGGACGATGGCCGACCTGGTCTCCTCCGGCACCGTGCCGCTGCTGAGCGTCGCGGTCGGGATGGCGGTCGTGAGCAGCATCATCCTGCTCCTGGCGCACTTCCTCGACCAGGCGCTCGTGATCCGCGAGAAGGACCCGGCGCCGTCCGGCGACGCCCCCGACCGAGGAGCCGCTGCGTGAGCATCTTCCCGTATCTCGTCGCCGGCGCGATCGTGCTGCTCGGCATCGTCGGCATCGCCCGCAGCCGCGACCTCGTGCACACCGTGGTGTGCCTGTCCGTCGCGCAGTCCGGCACCTACGTGTTCCTCATCGCGGCCGGCTACCAGTACGGCGGCCTCGCACCGATCTTCGGGTCCGGCGTCGGGCGGCACACGCCGGTGGTCGACCCGATCGTCCAGGCGCTGACCCTGACGGACGTGGTGGTCTCGGCCGCGGTGACGTCGATGCTTCTCGCGCTCGTCGTGCAGATCGCCAAGCGCCGCCGCACCGTGGCTCCCGACGAGCTGTCGAATCTGGAGGGCTGACCCGGTGACGACCTCCGCCCTCGCGAGCACGCTGCCGCTGCTCATCGTCGTGCCGATCGCGTTCGGCTGCGTCGTGCTGGCCCTGGGCCGCTGGCTGCCGTGGCGGCTCATCGAGCTACTGTCGCTGCTGGGCGCCTGCGTCTCCCTCGTCCTCGACGCCGTGCTGCTCGCGGGCAACGGGCAGGCCCGGATCGCGGAATGGCTGGGCGGCTGGACCCCGACGCACGGCGTGAGCGTCGGGATCGCGCTGGTCTGCGACCAGGTCACCGCCGGGCTGGCCCTGCTCGCCGCCGCCCTGGTGGTCGCTGCTGTGATCTTCTCCTGGCGGTACTTCGAGGGCTCCCGCACCCAGTTCCACGGCCTGCTGCTGTTCTTCCTCGGCGGGATGACCGGGTTCGTCCTCGCCGGAGACATCTTCACCATGTTCGTCTTCTTCGAACTGATGAGCGTCGCCGCGTACGCGCTGGCCGGGATGAAGATCGAGGACCCGTCCGCGGTGCAGGGCGCGATCAACTTCGGGATCGTGAACTCGCTGGCCGCCTATGTGTCACTGATCGGCGTGGGGACGATCTACGCGCACACCGGCCAGCTCAACCTCGCGGAGCTCTCCCGCACGCTCGCGCACCAGCACGGCCCCGTCGTGGTCCTCGGCTTCGTTCTCATCTGCACCGGCTTCCTCGTCAAGGGCGCCGTCGTCCCGTTCCACTTCTGGCTCGACGACGCGCACGCCGTCGCGCCGACCCCGGTGTGCGTGCTGTTCTCCGGGGTCATGGTCGAGCTCGGCCTGTACGGCGTCGCGCGCGTGCTGGGCGTGGCTTTCGCCGCTCCGCTCGGCGCGCAGGCCGTGCAGCCGTTCCTGCTGGCGCTCGGGGCGCTGACGGCGGCGGTGGGCGCGGTGATGTGCCTCCTCCAGCGCCACCTCAAGCGTCTGCTCGCGTTCTCGACCATCGCGCACGTCGGGATGTTCTTCCTCATCCTGGGCGTCGGCGGCCGGAACGCGGGAGGCGCGCTGATCGTCTACCTGCTCGGGCACGCGGCGGTGAAGGGGGCGCTCTTCCTGCTCGCCGGGATCCTGCTCAACCGCTACGGCAGTGTGGACGAGATCACCCTGCACGGCCGGGCACGGCCGCTCCGGTTCGTGGGGATCCTCTACGGGCTCGCCGCGCTCGCGCTGGCCGGGCTCCCGCCGTTCGCCACCGCGGTCGGCAAGTCGATGGCGGACAGCGCGGCCGACGACGCCGGGCTGGGCTGGGTGCCGTTCGCGCTGCTGCTGGCCTCCGCGCTGACCGGGGCCGCGGTGCTGCGCGCGGGCGGGCGCGTCTTCCTCGGGATAGGAGCGGTGCCCGAGGGGATCGAGGCGGAAGGCATGAGCGGGGACACGGAGCTGATCGAGGTGCGCATCGACGGCGAGCGCACGCCGTCGAGCATGCTGGCGCCTCCCGCCGTGCTCGTCGGCTGCGCCCTCGTGCTCGGTCTGCTGCCCGGGTTCCCTGCCTCCGCCGTCGTGGCCGCGGGGCGCTTCCTGGACAGCGCGGGGTACGCCGGCGCCGCGCTCGACGGGCGCGCGGGGTTTGCGTCGAGCGCGCCTCCCGCGGTCGACGTCTGGTCGCCATTGGCGCTCGCGATGGCGGCGCTCACCCTTCTCGTCGCCGTGGGCGTCGCGGCTTTCGACCTGTTCGGCGTGCGCACGCGGGTCCGTCGGGCAGTGGACGCCGTCCTCCGCGCGCCCGCGCGCGTGCTGCGGCGAGCGCACTCCGGCCACGTCGGCGACTACGTCGTCTGGCTCGTCCTCGGCGTCGCGGCGATGGGGTTCGGCCTGCTCGCGCTGACCTGAGCGTACTGTGTGCGGCATGACGCACACGTCCGAGGACCTCAAGCGCCGCGGCGGCTGGCTGCCGCACGATCAGGACGAACTGGAGGCCTGGCTGGACGGCCGGATCGACCAGCTCGGCGACGACGACACGGCGCCGTACCGGCATCCCGTGATCCAGGAGTTCGCCGACCTCATCGACCGGGACGCGATCGTCCGCATGTATCTGACGCGGATGATCCAGGAGGTGCCGAAGACCCGCCAGTACAGCGCGCGCCACATCGAGAGCGTCGGCCAGCTGCTGCGGCTGATCGACGGCGTGCTCGACACGGCTCCGGAGTTCAGCGAGGGCGCGATGGTCACCACGCCGCTCACGGGCATCCTCGACTGGACGATGGGGACCACCTCGGGGATGGCCGCCTACCGCGACCCGCGGGTCAACGCGATCCTCAAGAAGGTGCTGGACGCCTGGGCCGAGTTCCTGAACGGGCCGGACTCCCTCTACGTGCTCAACGACTCGCCGGAGGGCTGGATGTCCGAGAAGGCGCGCGAGGTCGTCGGCATCGACCAGTTCCAGCACGACCCCGACGCCGAGCACTGGGGCTTCACCTCGTGGAACGACTTCTTCACCCGCCGGCTGAAGGAGGGCGCACGGCCCGTCGACTCGCCCGACGACGACGCGGTGGTGGTGAGCGCCTGCGAGTCCACGCCGTACCGGATCAGCCGCGACGTCGCCCGGCACAGCGAGTTCTGGATCAAGAGCCAGCCCTACTCGCTGCAGGACCTGCTCGCGGACGACGAGTCCGTGGACGAGTTCGTCGGCGGGACGGTGTACCAGGGCTTCCTCAGCGCGCTCAACTACCACCGCTGGCACAGCCCGGTCGCGGGCACCATCGTCCGCGCCTTCGTGCAGCCCGGCACGTACTTCTCCGAGGCCGACTCGGAGGGAGCGGAGGCGGTGGAGGCGACGGCCTCGCAGGGCTACCTCGCCCACGTCGCCGCCCGCGCGATCATCCTGATCCAGGCGGACAACCCCGCGATCGGCCTGATGGCGGTCGTCCCGGTGGGCATGGTGGAGGTCTCCTCCTGCGTGATCGGCGACGACATCGTGCCGGGTCACCATGTTGAGAAGGGCGACGAGCTGGGCTATTTCCAGTTCGGCGGGTCCACCGAATGCCTGGTGTTCCGGCGCGGGGCAATCCGGGAGTTCGCGCTCGGCGCGATCCCGCAGCCGGGCGCAGCCGATCCGTCCGTGCTGAAGGTGCGCTCGAGGCTCGCGGTGGCGGCGGGGTAGTCGGGGCGCCGGAGGCCTGCCGCGCGCCTGCTCAGACGATCGTCAGCGCGCCGAGTGGTGGCGGCCCGGCGACCTTGATTCCGGATGCCGCGCATGCGTCGGCGCCGTTCATGTGCCGGCGCTCGGCGTACCTGTCGCCGGCGGGGCCGGCCTTGCCGAAGAGCGCGATCGCGGTCGCTGCTCCGGTCGTGTACGCGGAACCGTAGAAAATCCCGTCGAAGCCACTGGCATCGAAGGTCCGCGCCCACTCCTGGGGGATGGCGTAGTCGGCGCGCGTCACCAGTTCGCGGACGATGCCGAAGTCGACCGCGCGCGCGCCGCTGACGGCAGCGCAGCGGTAGTTCGACGGAACGGTGATGACCGAGACGACGAAGGAGTCCGCCAGCTTCCGGGAGACGACGCGGCTCGCGCTGACCTGGTCGCGCAGTTTCTCCCGCACCGCGGTATCCACCTTCGTCGCCGCGTAGCACGTGCCGCGGTCGTCCCGCAGATTGAACCGGCCGTACTCGCTGCTGTCGAACCACCAGGCGCTTCGACGGGGCGCGTGCGCGCGGAAGATCGTGGAGGTCGCGTGGACTCGTCGTTCCGGGAATGTCCGATAGCTGCGTGCAGGGTCCGGCGGGCCCTGGACTGCCGTCACGCGGCCCAGCCCACTGCCGCGAGCTCGGCGTCCCGGACGACGCCTTCAACGTCTCCAGCGGCGAGTCGCTCGATGTTCCGACGCCTCGGCGGCTCCGCACCCTCTGCGACGACGGCCGACAGGTCCGGCACGGGTGTGTTCAGCCACTGCGCCCACGTCCACGGATCGTCCGGAGCGCCGAGCCGGAGCTTCGCGAGCACCTCGCGCAGGCCGCGCACGAGAGCCCCATCGACGACCTGGAAAGCCGGATACACGTAGTGACCATCCGAGGTCATCAGACGAAGCAGGCGCCCCTCGCCGACAGCCTTCGACAGCGCCGCGCGGCTCGTCCCGAGCTCACGCTGCAGCGACCCGCTCGTGTAGCACGGGCCGACGATCTCCGGCCACGGGCTCGCAACCGGCAACCGGCTGACCAACTGAGCAGCGACCTCATCCGCGTCGCCGAGCTGCACCAGCTCCGCGCCCTGGTCGACCAGTTCGAGCAGCCGAACGCGAACGGCGTCCGAGATCTCGTCAACGCGATGCTCTTCGACCTCACGGCGGAACACCGGCCGACGCTCGGGAGAAACGGTGCTCATCCGGGGCTCCCATCCATGTCAACACGTCAACTACGTCAACTAATCCTGCCACCCGGCGTCAACTGCGTCAACCGCGTCAATCCGACGACTCAGGTCACGAGTCCCCGCAGGTAGTCCGCGTACCCGTCGGGCGCTCGCCCGGCGAGCCGGCTCGAGGTGGTCACGGGATGACGCTCGCTCTCGGCCACGGGGCAGCCGGCCGCGCGCAGCCGGGACACCAGATCGACATCCTCGCCGACGAAGAGCGGCAGGAACCCGCCGACCCGGAGATACGCGTCCGCTCGCACGCCGAGGTTGGCGCCGTGCACATGGCCCAGCGTCGCTCCGGGCCCGTGGCTGCGCTCCCACGCCCGCCGGCGCGCCGGATCCAGCTCCGCCAGGTGCGGGACGACCGCACCCACGTACGCCTCCGAGCCCTTCGCTGCACGCAGATGCTCGCGCAGCCACGAGCGCGGGACCGAGCTGTCCGCGTCCGTGAACGCGATCCAGGTCCGCTCGGGCGCCGCGTCGACCTGGGCCAGCCCGGCGAGGACGGCGTCGTGCCGGCTGCGGCCGACGTTCCCGTAGTCCCGCTCGATCGCGAAGACGCCCGGGAAGCCGTGAACGACCTCCGCCGACCCGTCCGTGCAGGCGTCGAGCACCACGACCACGGACGATGCGACGTCGACCGACTCTCGGGCGCGCTCGATGGAGCGCAGGCAGCCGGCGAGCGTGGACTCCTCGTCGCGGGCGGGCACAGCGACGAGGACATGGTCGACCGTCACCCGAAGACCTCCAGGAGGAACTCCTCGTCGTGGTGCTGCACCAGCACACGGAGGCCCGAGCGGGCGGCGAAGGCGGCGTGAGCGTCCCAGCCGGACTGGGCGAAGTCGTCGGCGTGCCCCGTCCAGTGGCACAGCACCACCTGGCCGCCCTCGGCGAGCGACCCGAGGATGCGATCGATCGTCGCGGCCCACTGGTCGGTCGCGAGATAGTAGGCGACCTCGGAGACGACCACGAGGTCGAACGAGCCTTCCGGCCACTCCTCGGGCACGCGCATCCGCTGCACCACGACGCCGGCGGCTGCGGCAGTGCGCTCCGCGGCGAGCGCCACCGCGGTCGGCGCACTGTCGACGCAGACCAGCGCGTCGCACCGCTCCGCCAGCAGCGCCGACATCTCCCCGTTGGAGCAGCCGATCTCGAACCCGCGGGCATAGCGCTCCTTGGGGAGCACGGCGCACGTGAGCGTGCGCTTGCGGCGCTCGTACCACCGGGTCCGCACCGCCCAGGGGTCGGCGCTGACCCGATGCAGCGCCTCGAAGTGATCGCCGATCGCGCTCTCCTCCGGTTCGAACAGCACCTCGCGGCCGTGCACGGCCCGCTCGACGAACTCCGCCGTGAGCACCCCCTCCGGGTTGGCGGAGGAATGCAGCTGGCTGGCGAACGCGGCGAGCGCGGCACGCTTGCGCGCGCGGGCCGAGGAGGTCAGCTCGACCTCGCTGGCACGGTCCCACGGCAGGTCGTCGGGCGAGCCCCACTGCCACAGCCAGACCGGGTAGAGCAGGAGCCGGTCACCGTGCACCGCGCACACGGCGGCGACCTCACGGCCGAGCGTCCTGTGGTCGCCGTGCCGGTCACCCGGCCAGGGCGCCAGCACGAGCGTCGTGGCGCTCCGGCGGGGCTCCAGCGCCAGGTCGATCCCGTCGCGGAGGAGGTCCGCTTCGTGCTTGAGACCGCCGTCCGTCAGGCCGAGCACCGTCAGGTCGGTGGTCGTCCCGAGACGCGAGAGCGCGGACGTCAGCTCGACCACGCGGTCGTCGCGCTCGCTCGTCGCGACGATCACCGAGATGTCGATGCCGAGCTCGCCGGCCAGGACGAGGAGGCCGCCCACCCCGAGCGTCTCGTCGTCGGGATGCGCGGAGAACACGACGATCCGCGTGAAGCCCGCGAGCCAGTCGCGTGTGCGGAGAGGCACGGCCGACCAGCGCTCCGGGTCCTCCCAGACCACGGCAGGAGTCGTCGCCACGAGCGGGTCGAAGGTCACCATTGGAGCAGTCCTCCCGCCAGGTGGGCCGCCAGCGAGGCGTCGTCGCGCCCGCGGTGGTATTGGGACACGTAGAGTTCGAGGTCGGCGCAGCGGCGGGCGAGGTCCTCGTCGAAGGCCAGGGCGGCCGGGCCCAGCACGTCGCGGGCGGCGTCCAGGGTCGCGACGACCGTGTCGGCGATGGTGCCGCGGACGGCGTGAGCGAGCACGGCCGCGTCCGCGACCCGCTCCTCGTCGATCCGCGCCGCCGCATCCTCCAAGGCCAGCCGGCCGGCGTCGAGGCGGCGGTAGAGCTCGCCGGTCCGCGCCGCGAGGATCGCGTCGTCCGGCCGTTTCCGGGTGCGGGCGATCAGCGCGTCCACGACCGGGAGGCAGCCGCCCCACCAGCAGGCCGCGACGCCGATCGCGCCCCAGCGGAAGCCCGGGCGGTCCAGGTACCAGCCGTCGCCGCCGACGGGGCGCGCGGGCGAATGGTCGAAGTCGACCGGTCCGCTGACCACCTCGCTGAGGCCGCGCGCGACCCACTGCGCCGGCTCGGCCGTCACCCCGGGCGCCCCCATCGAGACCGCGAACATCCGGCGGCCGCCCTCGGGCGTGGCCGCGGTGACGAGCGCGCTGGTGAGCCGCGCGGCGAGCGAGCACCAGGGCTTGCGGCCGCGCAGCACCCAGCGGTCCTGCTCGGGGCAGGCGAGCAGCGTGGCGTCCGGACCCTCGGCGGCGAACACGCCCCACGTCGTGCCCTGCTCTGGTTCGTGGGCGTCCGCCTCCGCGAGGATCGCCACCGCGTCCAGGTGCGGCTCGATCACCCGGGCGGCCGTGACATCCACCGCGGCGATCCGGGCGAGGCCGCGGAAGCGCTCCGCAGTCCGGCCCGACCCGGGGAGCGGCAGCAGGGCGCCCGGCGGTGTGGCGCGCAAGGCGTCCAGCAGCGGCGCGACCCGCCCTCCGCAGTGCGCTGCGGCGTCGAGGTAGGCGTCCAGCCCGGTCATCGTCGTCTCCTGAGCCATCATGCGACGATCAGCGCCTGCGGCGCCGCCTGCTTCATCCGGGTGCGCAGCCAGCGCAACTGCACGGAGGTCTCGGAGTCGCAGTCGCTCACGACGTCCAGCAACTCCTGATCGCGCAGGGCCATGGCGGACTGGTTCACCATCGTCCAGGTGATGTCGGTGAGGCTCGCGAGCAGGTAGAGGTCCTGGAGGTCGCGCAGCAGGCCGAGCGGGCCGGAGCGCGGCTTGGAGATCGCGTCGGCGCGCAGGCGCTCGGGCTCGTCGTCCGCAGGCGAACGGCCGATCCGTGCGATCACCGGGTCGAGCTTGGCGCGATGCGCGTCGCACTGGGCGGCGAGGCTGCGGCAGAGGTGGTGGACGTCCGGCTCGTCGCCGTGCGCGTCCGCCACCTGCCGGAACGACTCGGCGAGCGTAGACTCCGACTCCGCCAGCAGGGTCAGATACACCGGGAGCTTCATCGGTCCCCCTCCCATTTGCGCAGCTGCACGGCCGCGGACTTGAACACGGGTTGTTTGGACACGGGGTCCCACTCGGTCGCGGTCAGCTCGTTGGCGGCGGTCGGATGCCGTTCCTCCGCACCGGGAGGGGCGTCGAAGTACCCGTAGTGGAACGGCGCGAACACGGTGCCGGGCTTGATGCCCGAGATGCGGACCGGGGCGACGAGTCGACCGCGCCGCGAACGCACCTCCACCAGCTCGCCCTCGGCGAGCCCCTGGGCGGTCGCGTCCTCCTGCGCGACCTCCAGCCAGACAGCCGGCGCGGCCTCCTGCAGCTCGGGGCTACGGCCTGTCTTGGTGCGGGTGTGGAAGTGGTACGCGCTACGGCCGGTGGTCAGCCGCAGCGGGTACACGTCATCCGGCGGCTCGTGCGGGCCCGTGAACTTCGCCGACTTGAGCATCGCGCGGCCGTCCACGCCGAGCGCCTTGTACGCCTCCTCGCCGACGCTCGCCCCAGTGAGCAGGTCGTGACCGAAGCTCTCGCAGTAGTCCGGGCGCGACGGGAAGTCGAAGTCCGTGTAGAGCCGGGTGACGCTCTCGGTCTCGCCCTCCCGGCGCGGCCAGTGGATGCCGGACTCGCGGCGCAGGTCGCCGTAGGAGATGCCGGTGTAGTCGCACGGCCGCCCGCGGCTGCACTCCTGCCAGGCGCGGTAGGCGTCCTCGGGGCCGGTCCACTCCAGCAACGGCCGGCCGTCGTTGCGGCGGAAGTCCATCCGCCGGGCGTAGTCGAGGAAGATGTCGAGGTCGGAGCGCGCCTGCCCGGGCGGCTCGACAGCCTTCTCGGACAGGTGCACGGTGCGGGTCGCGTTGGTGAAGGTCCCGGTCTTCTCTCCCCAGCCCGCCGCCGGGAGGACGACGTCCGCCAGTTCGGCGGTCTCGGTGAGGTAGAGGTCCTGCACGACGAGGAACAGCTCCTCCTTCGCCAGGATGTCCCGGATGCGCGCCAGCTGCGGCAGCGAGACCGCCGGGTTGGTCGCCGACACCCACAGGAACGAGATCGAGCCCTGCTCGACGTACCGGAAGAGTTGCATCGCATGCGTCGGCGGCGCCCAGTGCGGAATCACCAGCGGGTCCACGTCCCACAGCGCCGCGAGCTGCCGCACGTGCTCCGGGTTCTCCCAGTTGCGGAAGCCGGGCAGGTCGCCGTCGGCGCCGGCCTCGCGGTTGTTCTGCGCGGTGGGCTGCCCGTTCATCTGGAGGATGCCCGCGCCGGGACGGCCGAGCATGCCGCGGAGCAGGTGGAGGTTGTTGACCTGGCATGAGGAGGCGGTCGCCTGCGGCGCCTGGTAGAAGCCCTGCAGCACCGTGGAGAGGACGCGCTCCGAGGTCGCGAAGATACGTGCGGCCTCCCGGATGTCTGCTGCCGAGAGGCCGCACACCTCGGCGGCGTGCTCGGGCGTCCACTCCTCGCACTGCGCGCGCAGGTCGTCGAAACCGACGGTGTGCGCGTCGACGAACTCCGCGTCCACCCAGCCGTTCACGATCAGCTCGCGCACGAGCGCGAGCATCAGGGCCAGGTTGGTGCCGGGCTTGAGCGCCAGGTGCACATCCGCCCGCTGGGCCACCGGGGTGTTCCGCGGGTCCACCGCGACGAGCTTCGGCGGGTTCGGGCCGTCGAGCCGGTCGAGGATGTGCGCCCAGGTCACCGTCTGGGTGGCCGCCATGTTGTGGCCGTACAGGAACAGCGCGTCGCAGTCGTCGATGTCCTCGTAACAGCCCGGCTGACCGTCGGCGCCGAAGGTCTCCTTGAGCGCGGTGGCGGCGGTCGCCGTGCAGAGGCGGGTGTTGCCGTCCATGTGGGGCGTGCCGACGCCGGCCTTTCCGAGCACCGCCAGCGCGTAGTACTCCTCGAGGAACAGCTGGCCGCTCGTGTAGAAGCCGTGGCTCAGCGACCCGACCGTGTCCAAGAGCTCGCGGCTGCGAGAGACGATCGCCTCCATCGCCTCGTCCCACGTCGCCGGGACGAGCTCGCCGTCGCGGCGGACGAGCGGGGTGGTGAGCCGGTCGGAGCCGCGCATCCCCTGCCAGCTGCCGTACAGCCCCTTGGGGCCGAGGCGGCCGCGGTTGATCGCGTCGTCCGCCCGGCCGCGCACTCCGACCATGACGCCGTCCTTCACGGCGATGTCGAGGCCGCAGCCATTGCTGCACAACACGCACGCCGACCGCACCCAGCGCTCGACGTCGGCCTCTGTCACTCCATCGGCGAGCGCCTGATCGACACGGGTCGGCCACTCGGCCCCTGGTCGGAACGGGGTGCGGGTGCCCCACACGTCGGCGATCCGGGTCTTCTGCATGAACCCACCGTCGCCCGGTATCCGCAGCGCACAACCCCTTGCGCGGAGACCGCGAAGGTGTGCGCTCCTGCAACAGCCGCGCAAACGCACGCAACGGCTGTACAAGTGCTACCCCTGAAGATTCGTCAGTCAAGGGGGTCGCTACCCCCCGAATGGAGGACTCTGCTCGTACGGGCGACGTCCCGACGGGGCCACTCGGTCTCGACCACACCCGAACACCGCAACCTGGGGAGGCTCATTACCCATGGATGACAAGACGAAGACCGCTGGACTGCTACTGGGCGGCTATCTGCTCGGCCGCACGAAGAAGCTGAAACTGGCGCTGCTGATCGCCGGCGTGATCGCCGGAAGGAAATTCGCCCCGGCCCTGCTCGAGAAGGGGAAGGAGCTCCTGGCGTCCTCCCCGGAGGCCTCCGGCCTGCTCGAGCAGATCACCGGCAAGATGGCCGGCGCCCTCAAGGACGCCGGCGTGGCGGGAGCCTCGAAGGGGATCTCCGCGCTGACCAACAAGATCCAGAGCCGGACCGACCGCCTCAACGGCGAGGGCGCCGAGGAGGAGGAGCCGGACGAGGACGAGGAAGAGCCCGTCGACGAGGCGTCCGAGGATCAGGAGGAGCCCGCCGACGAGGAGGAGGCCCCTGACGAAGGCGAGGAGGAAGAAGAGCCCGCCGACGAGGGCGAGGAAGAAGAGCCCGCCGACGAGGACGAGGAAGAAGAGTCCGAAGAGGACGAGGGCGAGGAGGAGCCGAGAAGGCAGCCGGCGCGGACACGGAGCGCGGCCGCGGGGTCGTCGTCCTCCACGCGGAGTTCCTCGTCCACCGCCAAGAAGCCGGCACAGCGGTCGACCTCGAAGGCGTCGGGCTCGAAGACGTCGAGCTCGGGGAGCAAGTCCTCCGGCGGCTCGTCCTCGCGTGGCTCGTCCTCCGGTGGATCGTCCAGCGGACGCTCGTCCTCCAGCGGATCGTCCAGCGGACGCTCGTCCTCCGGTGGATCGTCCAGCGGACGCTCGTCCTCCAGCGGCTCGTCCAGCGGCGGCTCGTCCGCCAAGGCCGCGCCCCGCCGCAGCAGCTCGTCGACGTCGTCGTCGAGCGGCAAATCGCAGGGCACCCGCGCCCGCCGGACGGCCAAGTAAGGAGTCCCGATATGGCTGAGAAGACCTCCGAGTCGCTGACGGACAAGTTGCCGCTCGGCGAGCTGATGGACAGCACTGTCAAGTACGGGAAGTCGCTCCTCGGCAGCGGCCTCCGCAAGGCCTCCGAGAAGGTCGAGGACATGACCGGCAAGCTGAGCGATTTCGCCAGCGGCGAGTCGTCGGGCGTGACCGGGAAGGCCACCAAGGCCGGTGTCGAAGCCGCTGCCAAAGGCGAGAACCCCGCCAAGGCCGCGATCGGCGGCGCGGTCTCCGGAGTCAAGGACAAGATCAAGGACGCGTTCACCGGCGGCGGCGGTTCAGGAAGCAAGAATCAGAAGCTGGTGAACATCGTCGAGGAGATCGACGTGGGCGTCCCGATCACGGTCGCCTACAACCAGTGGAGCGAGTTCAACGAGTGGTCCGACTTCATGAAGAAGGTGGAGAAATCCGACCACGACGACAAGGAGGAGCGGAAGGTCCACTTCAAAGGACAGGTCTTCCTCTCGCACCGGACGTGGGACGCGACGATCAAGGAGATGGTGCCGGACGACCGCATCGTGTGGAAGTCCACGGGACAGAAGGGCCACCTCGACGGCGCCGTGACGTTCCACCCGCTGGCGCCCCGGCTGACCCGGATCATCGCCGTCGTGGAGTACTACCCGCAGGGGCTCTTCGAGAAGACCGCGCAGATCTGGCGCGCGGTCGGCCGGCGCGTGCGCGTCGAGCTGAAGCGCTACGTGCGGCACGTGATGACCACGACGATCCTCGATCCGGACAGCGTCGAGGGCTGGCGCGGCGAGATCCGCGACGAGGAGATCGTCCGCACCCACGACGAGGTCGTGGAGCAGGAGCAGGCCGAGCGCGAGGACCAGGAGAACGACGAGAACCAAGGTTCCGACCAGGACCAGGGTTCCGATGAGGACCAGGGTTCCGACGACGAGTACTACGACGAGGAGGAGCCCGCCGACGAGGAGGAGCCCGCAGACGACGAGTACGAGGACGAGCCTGCCGACGAGGAGGAGCCCGCAGAAGACGAGGGCGACTACGACGACGAGGCGCCGGAAGACGAGGAGGAGCCCGCCGAAGAGGAGGAGGCGCCGGAAGACGAGGAGGAGCCCGCCGAAGAGGAGGAGGCGCCTGCCGACGAGGAGGAGGCGCCCGAGGACGAGTACGAGGACGAGCCCGACGCCGAGGACGCCGAAGAGCCGGCGGACGAGGAAGACGAATACGAAGACGTCGACGAGCAAGAGCCGGCGAGAAGGTAGGAGAACGCCATGACCATGACCCAGTCCCGCGGCGGCTACGTCGAGCGCCCGCAGGCCAGTTCGCTGGCCGACGTCATCGAGATCATCCTCGACAAAGGTCTCGTGATCGACGCGTACGTGCGCGTCTCCCTGGTCGGCATCGAAGTGCTGACCATCGACGCCCGCATCGTCATCGCGAGCGTGGACACCTATCTGCGTTTCGCCGAGGCGACCAACCGGCTCGACCTGACCAAGCAGGGCGGGAAGGACCTGCCGGGCCTCATCGAGGGGATGCAGGAGAGCGGGGCACGTGGCAAGACCAGCGGCGCCGTCTCCGGGATCAAGGACGCGATCACCGGCGGCAAGAACAAGGACGACGACGACAACGACAAGAACGACAGACACTCCGACCGGAGCGGCGACAACGAGGAGGGCGAACGTCGCCCGACCCGTCGCCGGGCCCCGAGCCGTAGCGAATGAGCGGCCACGATCCGGCGGACCAGTATGTCTACGGCATCGTGCGCGCCGGGACACCGCTCCCGGCGTCGCCCGGTGTGGGCGGCGAGACCGTCGGCCTCCTGGAGGCCGGCGACCTCGCCGTCCTCGTGACACCGGTCGCCGACCCCGACGAGCTCGGCACGCCGGAGAACCTGCTGGCGCACAGCACCGTCCTGGACCGCGTGGCCGCCGAGCACGCTGTTCTCCCGATGGCGTTCGGGACCGTCGTCCCTGATGCAGACGCCCTCGTGCAGGAGGTCCTCCCGAGCATGCGGGACGACTACCTGGACCGCTTGAGGCGGGTCGAGGGAGCGGCGCAGTTCACCGTGCGGGCCCGCTACGTCGAGAACGTCGTGCTGGCGGAGGTGATCAGCGAGAACCCCGAGGTCGCGCGTCTGCGCGAGGCCACCGCCGGAAAGGGCGAGGACGAGGCGTACTACGACCTGATCGAGCTGGGCCGGCTCGTGGCGGACGCCATCGAGCGCAAGGCCGCCGTGGACGCACGCACGGTGTCCGACCGGCTGTCACCGCTCGCGCGGGACGCGGTCATCCGTGACCGGCGCGGCAGCGAGGACGTGATCGAGCTCGTCGCGCTCGTCGAGCGGGGCGCACAAGCGGAGTTCGAGCGGGCCGTCGACGGTCTGGCCGCGGAGACGGCGGGCCGGATAGTCTTCCGGCTGCTGGGGCCGCAAGCGCCCTACGACTTCGTGGGAGAGGTGTGACGCCATGGGGTTGTTGACCAGCCTGGTCGGCCTGCCGCTCGCGCCGCTCAGGGGAACCATCTGGGTCGCCGACCGAGTGCTCGAGGAGGCGGAGCGCAAGTACTACGACCCGGGCGTGATCCGGCGTCAGCTCGAGGCCGTGAGCGAAGCCAGGGAGGCCGGCACGATCTCCGACGAGGACGCTCGCGCCCTCGAGAAGGAGCTCGTCGCCCGGCTCATCGAGTCCAAGACCCGTCCACGCCGGGAGGAGTAGCGAAATGGCGATGAATCCGGCGAAAGCCGCCCAGAAGGCGATGCAGCAGTTGCAGGAGCTGACCCGTCGCGACGTCGAGGGCGTGGTCGGCATCGAGAAGAAGGACGACGGCGGCTGGACGGTCACCGTCGAGGTCGTCGAGAGCCGTCGCATCCCGGACACCACCGACGTCCTGGCCGAGTACGCGGTGGAGGTCGACGCCGAAGGCGACCTCACGACCTATTCCCGGCAGAAACGGTACCTGCGGGGCCGCGCGACCGGCGAGTGAGGGGGCGTTCCGTGATCCCCGAGCAGAACAAAGCGATGCAACCCCAGAAGGCGATGCAACCACAGAAGTCCGGCGACAACACGCTCACGCATGTGATCGAGACGCTGCTGGACAAGGGGCTGGTCATCAACGCCGACATCACCGTCGCGGTGGGCGGCGTGGAGCTCCTCGGCATCCGGATCCGGGCCGCGCTGGCGTCCATCGAGACGGCGGCGCGGTACGGGCTGGAGTTCCCCTCCGGGACCGAGCGCGACACGATCGCCTGGCGGGAGGCGATCGAGCAGAAGGAGACCTGCCCGGCGTGCGGCAAGCGCGCGCCCCTCCAGCAGCTGCTCAACGAGTTCTGCCCCTGGTGCGGCTGGCAGAGCGCGCAGTCCAAGGCGCTGGAGCAGTCCGGCTCGTCGGACGGGTGAGGCACCATGACGATGACGACGGACACCCCCCTGGAGCCCACGCGGACGCCCCTGGAGCCCACGCGGGACCAGCATGCGACCCTCGCGGCGCTGGTCGACGTGCTGCTCGACAAGGGGGTCTATCTGGATCTCGACCTGATCATCACGGTCGCCGATGTGCCGCTGATCGGCGTCAATCTGCGGGCCACGATCGCGGGCATGCAGACCATGCTCGACTACGGAATGATGCGGGAGGTGCGCGGCAATGCCCCTGAACGTGAATGAGGACAGCCTGAAGAACGGGCTGCTCACGCTCGTCGTGACGCTGGTCGAAGTCATCCAGGGCGCCCTGGAGACCCAGGCCCTGCGGCGGATGGAGAGCGGCGACCTGACCGAGGAGGAGCAGAACCGCCTCGGCGAGGCGCTGCTTCAGCTCGACGCGGCGATGGCGCAGCTCAAGGAGGACCACGGGATCGCGGAGTCCGTCGCCGAGCTGCGGTCCGGCCTGGACGACGTCGTCGACGATGTGGTCGGCAAGTTCCTCGACACGAGGCTGCGCGACACGAGGCTGCACGACACGAGGCTCCAGGGTTGACGGCCACGCCCGACGCGCCGGGGCTGTACCTCTACGCGATCATCCCGGAGCCCGCCTCCCCGCCGGAGCTCGGGGCCGGGATCCGGGACGCGCCACTCGACGTCGTCTCGGCCGCCGGGCTCGCAGCGGTCGTCCACGACGGCCAGGTCGGCCCGCTCACCGGCGACGACGACGACGTGAAGCAGTGGATCGTGCGGCACAGCGAGGTGGTGGAGCGCGCCTGGGCGCTCGGCGACACCGTGCTTCCGGCGACCTTCAACGTGATCGTGGCGCCCGGCGAGGGAGAGTCGGCCACGGAACGCCTCCGCGGCTGGCTGACCGACTCCGCCGGCGCCCTCACCGCCCGGCTGCGCGCTCTCACCGGCCTGGTCGAGCTCCGGGTGGAGATCGCCCTCGACCAGCACGTCGTGGGTGGGCGGAGCGCCGAAGCCACCGAACTGCGCGACTCCCTGGCCGAACGTCCTCCCGGGGTCCGGCGCCTCCTGCAGAAGAAGCTCGACTCCCTCGAGCACGACGCGGCCGACCGGCTGGCGAACGACCTGTACGCAGACTACCGGCGGCGGCTGGCCGCGCTCAGCGTCGACGTCTCCGAGAACCGGCGCGCCCACCCGCGGCCGGGGTACGTGACCGTGCTCGACCTGGCCCTCCTCGCCGAGCGAGGAGCGGTGGAGTCGGTCGGCGCCGTGCTTGCCGCGATCCGTAGCGAGGAGCCCGCGGCGGAGGTGACCTTCATCGGGCCGTGGCCGCCCTATTCGTTCACGGACGCGCTCGACCTCGGGGCCACGGCTCAGCTGCCGTCGTCCTCGTAGGCGTCGAACGACGGGAATACCACCGCGTCGACTCCGGAGGCCCCGGAGTGCACCGGCTGGTGCGACCGCGAGCCTTCGCGACGGGATGGACGGTTCGCGACCCTGACGAAGAAGCCGGGCATGGCAGTCTCCTCGGGTTCCCTACGCCACGGGCACGATCATCACACCCGCGTAGCCGAGCAGCCACTCCTCCTCGGTCGCCGGGTCGAGTTCGCCGACGAGAACGTCGACGCCGAAGCCCTCCTCGAGCGCCACGAAGCCGCGCGCCAGCACCTCCGCCGGCTGCCGGAGCCGGAAGCGCCCCGACACCTCGCAGTCGCGGAGCACCCGCTCGTAGAGGGCGGCCTGGCGGGCGATCAGTGTCACGTGCTCCGCGGCGGCCGCCTCATTGCGGAGCACGATCGGGGTGAGCTCGTAGAGCAGCCGGCTCGTCTCCTCGGCGTGACCGGGCCACGGGATCCCCGACCGGATACACGCGGCGAGCTTGTCCTCGAGCGAGCCGGCGGCCTCCACGTGCGCCTCGCGGAGGGCGATGTACTCCTCGCCGCCCTGAGCGAAGGCGGCGGTGTAGAGCTCGCGGACATCGGGGTAGTAGTAGAGGACGGAGGCCGACGTGAGGCCCGCCTCCTCGGCGATGTCCGCGAGCCGCAGACCGCTGGCGCCGTGCCGCAGCACGGCGCTGGAGGCGGCCGCGATGAGCTGGTCTCGTCGCTTGGTCTGTTCCTTCGGCCGGGCCATACGTCGATCGTCGCACACCACGCCCCCCGGCGACCGTCGGCTTGACATCGCGCAGTTAATTACATAAATTTCGTTTAATTTATTCGTCCGCCCCTCGTGGGCCCAGCGGAATCCGGTTAACGATGACCCGACCCCTCTCCCTGGCACTGGTGCAAGCACCGGCCGCCCCGCACCACGACGTGGACGCCTTCGCGGTCCACCTCGGCCGACTCACCCGCTCGCACCCGGACGCGCACCTCTTCGTCTACCCGGAGTTGCACCTCGCCGACGCCGGGGCGGAGACCCCGGCCGACCCGGTCGAGCAGATGGCGGCGCTCGCGCAGCCGCTCGACGGCCCACTGGACCGCGAGCTCGCCCAGGTCGCGGGCGACCTCGGCGTCTGGCTGATCCCCGGCAGCTTCTACGAGCGCGGCGCGGACGGCCGGATCTACAACACGGCGACGGCCTACTCCCCCGAGGGGCGCCGGGTGGCGGCCTACCGCAAGATCTTCCCGTGGCGGCCGTACGAGAAGGCGGCGTCCGGCTCCGAGTTCGTGGTCTTCGACATGGCCGGGCACGGCCGGATCGGGCTCTCCATCTGCTACGACGCCTGGTTCCCGGAGACGAGCCGGCACCTCGCCTGGATGGGCGCCGAGCTCATCGTCAACGTCGTCCGCACCCCCACAGCCGACCGCGCGCAGGAGGTGACCCTCGCGAAGGCGAACGCGATCGTGAACCAGGTCTTCGTGGCCAGTGTGAACGCCGCCGCCCCGGACGGGCTCGGCCGCAGCCTCCTCGCCGACCCGCAGGGGCGGGTCCGGGTCGAGTCGGCGAGCTCCGAGTCGACCGTGCTCACCGACACGATCGACCTCGACGAGGTCGGGCTGGTCCGGAGCTTCGGGACCGCGGGCGTGACGCGGCCGTGGAGCCAGTTCGACCACGACGACGCCTCGATCCCCCTCCCGCTCTACGACGGCCGCATCTCCGCGTCGCGCTGGAGTCCGAGCACCGCGACCCTCGAGGAGGCCGGCGCATGAGCACGGCTCCGCACCTGACGGCCAAGCTGTCCCTGTCCTCCATCGTGCTGTTCGGCGTCGCGTACATGTCGCCGGCGATCGTCATGCTCACCTTCGGCGTGATCGCCGGCGCGAGCGACGGCACCTCGCCGACGTCGTACATCATCGCGGCGGCGGCGATGTCGCTGACCGCGCTGAGCTACGGCCGCATGGCCCGGCTCTACCCGGCGTCGGGCTCGGCGTACACCTACGCCCGCAAGACCATCGGGGCGAACGTGGGCTTCCTGGTCGGCTGGGCGATCCTGCTCGACTACTTCTTCCTGCCCATGGTGGCGTGGCTGATCCAGTCGGTCTACCTCAACGCCCAGTTCCCGTCCGTGCCGGTCTGGGTCTGGCTCCTCATCAACATCGTGGTCACCACGGTCGTCAACGGGCTCGGCATCGTGCTCGCCGACCGGGTGAACAAGACGCTCATGACGCTCACCGGGCTGGGCATCGCCGCCTTCGTCGTCCTCTGCGTCGGCCACCTGACCGGCTCCCACGTCGCGTCGCTGAGCGCGCCGCTGTGGAACTCCAGTAGCACCATCGCGGCGGTCTCGGCCGGCGCGGCGATCGCCGCGTACTCGTTCCTCGGCTTCGACGCGATCAGCACGCTGAGCGAGGAGACCGTGAACCCGGAGCGGAACATCCCCCGCGGCATCTTCCTCGCGGTGGTGATCGGCGGCCTGATCTTCGTGGTCGTCTCCTACGTGATGCAGCTCGTGCACCCCGGCGGCCAGTTCAAGGACCCCTCCACGGCCTCGTACGCGATGTCGGTGCTCGTCGGCGGCCCGGTGTTCGCCAACATCGTGAACCTGGTCGTGATCGTCGGAGGATTCGCGTCGGCCATGGCGATCCAGGCGAGCACCAGCCGCCTCATGTACGTCATGGGCCGCGACGGTGTGCTGCCCCGGCGGTTCTTCGGGCGGCTGAGCGCGCGCTTCCAGACACCGCTGCTGAACCTGATCCTGATCGGGGCGGTCGCGATGTTCGGGCTCGGGCTCTCGCTCGACACCGCGACGTCGTTCATCAACTTCGGCGCCTTCCTCACGTTCACGATGGTCAACGTCTGCGTGATCGTGCACTTCGTCCGGCTGCGCAGGAACCGCGAGCGCCCGTCGATCGCGAAGTTCGCCGTCCTCCCGGCCATCGGCGCGCTCGTCGACCTGTACCTGCTCACGCAGCTCGGGCCGATCGCGCTGTACCTCGGGATCGGCTGGCTGGTCATCGGCGTGATCTACCTCGCGGTCCTGACCCGCGGCTTCCGCCGACGGGCGCCGGAACTGCGCGTCGAGGAGACGGACGGGGCCGCGGCCCACCCGGAGGCGACGAGCGCAAGGGGTTGAGCCGCGCCCGCGGAGCGCTTGGATCGGAGGCATGAGACCTTCAGTGCTCCAACGGCTCACCGACCGGGGCGGGTCAGCGGGAGCCGGCGCCTACGCCGCCGTGCTCTCGCTGATCGTCCTGGCCGCCTCCGGTGCGATCGGGCTGCTCTTCGCCGCCCCCTGGATGTTCCCCAGCCTGGGCGCCACCGTCATGGTGATGTTCGGGTCGCCGCGGCATCCCACAGCCCGTCTCCTCAACGCCGGGGTCGGCCACGCTGTCGGCCTGGCGGCAGGGACGCTGTGCTTGTTCCTGTTCGGGCTGAACGGCAAGCCGTCGGCCCCCGTCGGCGGACTGACCCCGGCCTACCTGGGGGCGGCGATCCTGTCCGTCGCGATCACGGCGTTCGTGCTCGGAGCCCTCGGGCTCCCGCACCCGCCGGCAGGCGCGACGACGCTGATCGTGAGCCTGGGCATCATCGCGACGCCCGTCGGCATCCTCAGCATGGCCGCCGCACTCGCGTTCACCATCCTGGTGGCGTGGGGTCTCAACCGGCTGCTGGGCGAGCGGAACGCCGGCGATCAGGAAGAGGGGTGACATCGTGGCCCCCTCCGACACGCCCCGACCGGATCGCCCGTCGACCGTCCCGTCGGGTGTCCGCACCGCCTCCGAGTGGTCGTGGCGGCTGCTCGCCATCATCGCGCTCGCCGGGGTGGTCATCTACCTGGTGTTCACCTTCCACGAGATCGTGGTCCCGGTGCTGGTCGCGCTCCTCGTCGCCGCGCTCCTCCAGCCGGCGGTCGCCGGGCTGATCCGGCATCGGTGGCCCAAGTGGGCGGCGATCCTCGTGTGCCTGCTCGCTTTCGCCGCAGTCGTCGCCGGCCTCATCGCGCTCGTGGCGTGGCAGGTGCAGGCCGGTCTGCCGCAGCTCGAGCACTCATCGGAGGCCGCCTACACCCGGGCACGCGACGCGCTGCGTCAGCCGCCCTGGAACGTCAGCGACGCACAGTTCGCGGCCTACCTCCGCGATGCGGGCGTACTCGCGCAGAAGGACAGCGGGGCTCTCGTCGGCGGAGCGCTGCGGGTCGGCTCCACGACCGGGCGCATCCTGGCCGACACCCTGATCGCCTTGTTCGCGACGATCTTCATCCTGATCGACGGCGCGGGCATCTGGCGGTGGGTCACCCGGCTGTTCCCCCGCGGCGGCCAGCCGGCTCTGCGGGCGGGAGGCGAAGCCGGCTGGCGCACCCTCACGAGCTTCGTGCGCGTGCAGATCCTGGTCGCGGCCGTCAACGGTGTCGGGATCGGGCTCGTGGCGTTCTTCCTCGGCCTGCCGCTGGCCATCCCGATCGGCGTCATCGTCCTGCTGTTCTCGTTCATCCCGGTCATCGGCGCGATCGTCTCCGGCATCATCGCCGTGGCGATCGCGCTCGTCTTCGCCGGGCCCGTCCAGGCGCTGATCATGCTCGCGGGAGTGCTCCTGGTGCACCTGCTGGAGGCGCACGTCATGCAGCCGCTGCTGGTCGGCGGAGCGGTCAAGGTCCATCCGCTAGCCGTCGTCGTCGGAGTGGCCGCGGGGACGGGCCTTGCCGGAGTCCCCGGCGCGCTCTTCGCCGTGCCGCTGATCGCCGTCGGCAACGCGATGATCTCGGCGATGGTCCGGGTGTCGCGGGGCGCCTCTCCAGGCACGGCGGCGGCGGAGACGGAGGACGAACAGCCGTCCGGGAGCTGACCGTGCGGCGGCCCCTCCCTCTCCTCCGCCCGCGTTATCCTCCGCCCGGGCGGGCGTGTCAAGCGCCTCACGCCCGCGATCGTCCCGTGGCTGTATGGACGCCACCACAGTCCACGAGCGAAAAGGAGACCCGAGCATGACGAACTCGGAGGACGAATTCGGCGGAACGCCGGTGTTCGACAGCACACGCCAGACCACCAGCACGGCGGGGTCCTATCGCGGCCCGGCCGCCCAGGGCACCGCCGGCACCCTCGCCGGACCGGCCGACGACGCCGGCAAGACGGACGTCGCGAAGGACGAGGCGGCGCGCGTCGCCGACTCGGCCAAGGACGCGGCCGGAGACGTGGCGAGCGTCGCGAAGGAGGAGGCACGCGAGGTCGCGCACGAGACCAAGGCCCAGGCGAAGGACCTCTACCGCCAGACCCAGCAGGAACTGCGCGAGCAGGCCGCCATCCAGCAGCAGCGCGTGGCCGACGGCCTCCGGAGCATCGGCGACGAGCTGCAGCAGATGGCCTCGTCGTCGCAGCAGCAGGGTGTGGCGAGCGACATCGTCGGCCAAGCGGCGGGACGGACGCAGTCCGTCGCCCGTTGGCTCGACGAGCGCGACCCCGGTTCGCTGCTGCGGGAGGTCAAGTCCTACGCGCGACGCAACCCCGGCACCTTCATCGCCGCCGCCGCCCTCACGGGTGTGCTCGCCGGCCGGCTCACCCGGGCGCTCGCGTCCGGGGACGACCACGGCGACGCCGGAGCGCGCACGACCGGCACCCCGGTCACCGGCGTGCCCACCACCGCCCTGCCGACGCGCGACAGCGCCATCCCGGGAGGCACGATGGGCGGCACCGCGCCGGGCGACGCCACCCGCGAGTTCCCCGCCGGCAGCGAGTTCCCCGCCACCCGCGAGTTCCCGGCCACCAGTGAGTTCCCGGGGGGCTCGCTGTGACCGACCAGCCCACTCCCTCGGAGCGGCGGGCGGAACGCGAATCGCTCGGCGACCTGCTCGCAGAAGTCAGTCGCGACCTGTCCACGCTCGTCCGGCAGGAGGTCGAGCTCGCCAAGGCGGAGCTGCGGGAGACCGCGACGCGCACCGGGAAGGGCGCCGGCCTGCTCGGCGGCGCCGGCTACGCCGCCCTGATGGCGGTGCTCTTCCTGTCCATCGCCCTCTGGTGGGCGCTGGGCTACCTGATGGGGAACGCCTGGTCCGGAGTGGTCGTGGCGATCATCTGGGCCGTCATCGCGCTGATCCTGTACGTGGTCGGCCGCAACCAGCTCAAGGCGGTGAAGGGGATGCCGCAGACCGTCGAGACGGTCAAAGAGTTCCCCGAGACTCTGAAACGAAACGGAGAGAACCGATGACCGACAACCCCGACGTGATCCGCGCCGAGATCGAGAACACCCGCCGCAACCTCAGCGGCGATGTCGACGCCCTGGCCGACAAGGTCAGCCCGAGCAAGATCGCCGACCGGCAGAGGCGCAAGGTGAAGGGCGCGTTCCACTCCTTCACCCAGCGCATCATGGGGTCCGACGACGAGAACGAGTACTACTCCGGGCACTCGCACCAGTCCGTCGCGGCGCGGGCCGGAGACGCCCTGGACGACGCGAAGGACGCCACCGCCGACGCCGGCCGCCGCGTCGTCGCCAAGGCCGAGGGCAACCCGGTCGCGGTCGGGCTGATCGCCTTCGGCGTCGGCCTTCTCGCCGCCTCGCTCATCCCGGCCAGCGAGAAGGAGCAGGAGCTCGCCGCGAAGGCCAAGGACGCCGCGCAGCCGATGCTCCAGGAGGCCGCAGAGGTCGGCAAGGAGATCGCGAACGACCTCAAGCAGCCCGCACAGGAGGCGGTCCAGGCCGTCAAGGAGACCGCCCAGGACTCCGTCGAGACGGTCAAGGCGGAGGCCGCAGACCGCGCCGCCGACGTCGCGGACGACGGGAAAGAGGCAGGACAGCGCGTGCAGGACGCCTGAGCGGCGACCAGGACGACGGCGCGGCGCAGGCTTCGGCCGGCGCCGCGCCGTTCCCGTCCCACGACCGGAACCAGAACCAGAACCACAACCCCACCAGACCCGATCCACACCGGAACCCCAAGGAGCGACCTGATGAGCGACGACGACATCGGAGCCAGCCAGCGCCTGGCCGACGCACCCTCCCCCGACGACCCCCGCAAACCCGACAGCCCGCCGAAGCTGCACCGCAGCTCGTGGAAGATCGTGCTCAAGCGGACGCTGCGCGAGTTCAGCAACGACAAGTGCACCGACATCGCCGCCTCCCTCACCTACTACGCGGTCCTCTCGCTGTTCCCCGGACTCCTGGCGCTCGTGTCGCTGCTGGGCGTCTTCGGCCAGGGGAGCGCCGCGACGACTCAGCTCCTCGGCATCCTGAAGCAGGTCGCCCCCGGCGACACGGCCAAACTCCTGCAAGGCCCGCTCGAGAACGCCGCGCACTCCCCCGCGTCCGGCATCGCGCTCGTGCTCGGCATCGTCCTCGCGATCTGGTCGGCGTCGGGCTACATCGGCGCGTTCTCCCGCGCCATGAACCGCATCTACGAGATCGACGAGGGCCGCCCGTTCTGGAAGCTCAAGCCGCAGCAGTTGCTGGTCACGGTGATCTCGCTCGTCCTCGTGGCGATCGTGGCCCTCATGCTCGTGGTGTCCGGCCCGGTCACCAAGGCCGTCGGCGGCGCGCTCGGGCTCGGCTCGACGCCGCAGACGATCTGGGAGATCGTCAAATGGCCGGTGATGCTCGTGGTCGTCATCGTCATCATCGCCGTGCTGTACTACTTCGCGCCGAACACGCGGCAGCCGAAGTTCCGGTGGATCAGCATGGGCGCGATCGTCGCCATCCTCGTCCTCGCCGTCGCCACCCTGCTGTTCGGGCTGTACGTGGCGACGTTCGCCAACTACTCCCGCACGTACGGCCCTCTCGCCGGAGTGATCGTCTTCCTGCTCTGGGTGTGGATCGCCAACATCGCCCTCCTGTTCGGAGCGGAGCTCGACGCCGAGACGGAGCGCGGTCGCGAGCTGCAGGCCGGGATGGCGGCCGAGGAGACCATCCAGCTGCCGCCCCGGGACACCCGTCTGAGCGAGAAGGCGCTCAAGAAGGAGGAGGCGCTCACGGCAGAGTCGGTCAAGCTCCGGGAGCGCTCCGCCGACGGATCTCCCGAGCGACCGCGCGAGGGTGACTGAGCATGACGACGTGCGGCGCGCTCGGCACCGCCACGAGCCGGACGCGCGGGGTCGCCGACGCGATGGCGCGCGTCCACTCCGCGCGCGCGATCGGGTCGCGTTCCCCGCGGACGATCGTGACCGGCATCTCCAGCTCCGGCACGTCATCCTCCAGGCGGTAGCCGAGCATCGAGGGCAGCACGGCCAGATACCATCGCGGCCCGCAGCGGACGTAGTCGGTGAACACGAGCGCATTGCTGTGCGGGCTCTCGCGGAGCGTGTCGATCAGGAGCCGGGCAGCCGCCCGCACCGGAGTCGCGTCCGAGGGCGCCATGACCGGCCCGATCAGCACCGCTTCGGCCACCAGGTCCGGCCTCCGGCGCGCCAGGCTCGTCGCGATCTGCGCGCCCATCGAATGGCCGACGACCACGACCGGCCCGATCGCCCGGGCTTCGACGAACGCCGCGACGAGCCCGGCGTAGTCCTCCACCGTCAGGGGACGTGCCGGCTTCGGCGAGCGCCCGAAGCCGGGCAGATCCACGGCGATCACGCGGCCGCCTTTGGCGAGCTCGGGAGCGAGCCGGTGGAAGTACCGCGAACTGACCCCGATGCCGTGCAGCAGCAGGACGGTCGGCGCGTGAGCGCCCGGGGGACGGTCGTCGAAGGTCACGACGATGGCGGGAGCCGAACGGGGACGTCTTCGCGGCGACCGCACCGTGCGCATCAGGCCCCTCTCCGGTGATTCTTCTTCCCAGGAACGTCCGCCTCGCCCCGCGTCCTTGTCAAGCCCCGCCCCGGTCCGGCGCGCCGCAGCCGCGACCGAAGAAGTCGACCAGCGCGGCTGCGAGGGCCTCCGGCGCCTCCTCGGCCACCACCCGGAACGCGACGTGGTGCCCCGGTCGTGGCCGGCCAGCAGGAAACGCTCGTGGCCCAGCTCCCGCATCACGGCGATGACCGCGTCACCGACGTCGATGTCCTCCTCGACGAATCCCTCGAACACAGAGCCCACGGTGCCCCCAGGCTCGCGCGGCTGGCTCGCCTCAGCCGGTCGCCGGCAGGGTCACACGCCCTCCGTCGCCCCGTACACGGACCGGTACGCACGACGGAACCCGTCCTCCGACGGGAAGCCCCACCGGGCCGCCAGCGCCGCATCGCACAGCGTGGGCTCGACCGTGCGGTCGGCCCGGGCCGCCGAGAGCCGGGCGCGGCGCAGGTACGTACCCGCGCCGCTGCCCGTGCGCGAGCGGAACGCCGCGTTCAGCGTGTGGACGTCCGTCGCCGCCGCGACGGCGACGTCGCCGAGCGTGATCGGCAGGGACAGGCAGTCGTCCATGAAGCGTTTCGCGCGCCGATAGACGGCGGTCTCGTCGCGGCGGGTCGCCGGCGGCCGCCGACTGTCCCGCTCGAGCGGGAAGGTCTCGAGCACTCCGACCGCGAGCTGATGGAACAGGCTCGCCCGGATCATCGGGTTCTCGATCATCCCGGACCGCACGAACTCGGACGCCACCTGGAGGGTCTGCAGCATGGCGAGGCTGCGCTGCGGGTCGACCGGGCGCGGCGACTCGAACACCGGGTCGGCGCGGTCGTCCGCGTACACCTGACGGGCGACCTCCCTGAGCCGTTCCGGGGTGATGTAGACGTTGACGATCGTCAGGTCGTCGCCGTGGCCGAACAGCTCGTGCCCGGGCCGGGACAGGAACGGCGTCGCGTAGCCGGAGCCGCGGTCGCCGTCGATCTCCCAGCGGTAGTCGCCGGCGAACACGCCACTCACCCCGAACTGGTCGAACTCGCCGTCGGACTGCCACTCCCCGTCGATGCGGTACACGCCGACGGCGACGCCCTCGTCGCCGGCCTGCTTCACCCGGAACGAGAAGTCCGACCCCGGGTCGCGCGAGAACGCGAAGCGTCCGCCCGCCTCGCGGAGCAGCGCGTCGGCTTCCGCCGGGTCGCCCGTGCTGCTCTCCACGTGCCTGAGAGGGTCCACATCGGCAAACAGTACTCCCGGGACGCCGGTTCAGCCATCGGTTCTTGTCCTCCGGGCCGCCGGTATGGAATGCTCGACCTCGTGATCCTCTAGCAGCGACCCGCTTCCTCCCCACGACCGTGGGTGAGTCGATCGACCCTGCACACAAATGAGGACTCATGTCTACGTCAGATCACACCAGCACGCTCACGGGCTTCACCATCGAACCGCTCGTGGTCCCCGTCAGCGTCGACGCGCCGGATGCGGCGGACTTCGTCGGCTTCGCCACCGTGCGCAACGCCGTCGAGGCGGAGCAGCGCGGCCACACCGGAGAGGTCATGTCCGCGGCCGAGCTGCTGCCGGACTGGAGGGACGAGTCGCGGCCGATGGCCGGGCTCGTCGCCAAGGTCGACGGCCGCGTCGTCGCCCGGGGGAACCTGGCGCTGCCGGTCGGCGCCCCGGAATGCTGGGGCGCCGTCTCCGTGCTCCCCGGGTTCCGCGGTCGCGGCATCGGCTCGGCGCTCTACGCACGCCTGGAGGAGTTGGCGCTCGCAAACGGCCGCAGCACCATCCAGAACCAGACGACCTACCCGGCCGGTGTCGGCGGTGAGGCGATTCCCGCGCCCACGGGCTTCGGCTCGGTGCCGCTCGACCTCCCGTCGACCCGGTTCCTGCGGCGTCACGGCTTCTCGCTCGAGCAGGTCGGACGGATCAGCGCCCTGCCGCTGCCCGTCGACACGCGCGTCTTCTCCGGCCTCCTCGTTGAGGCGGTCGCGGCGGCCGTCGGCTACCGGACGGTCAGCTGGCAGGGGCGGACGCCGGAGGAGTGGCTCGAGGCCATCGCCCTCCTGCGCACCCGGATGAGCACCGACGCCCCGAACGCCGGCATCGACCTGACCGATGTCTGGACCGCCGACCGGGTCCGAGCCGTCGACGACCTGTGGGCCGAGAGCCCCCGGGTCGCGCTCACCTCGATCGTGGTCGAGGAGGCGACGGGGCAGGCCGTCGGGTTCACGGAGCTCGACGTGTCCGAGGAGTCCGACCGCCCGGCCGAGCAGATGGACACCCTGGTGCTCCGCGAGCACCGCGGACACCGGCTCGGGATGGTGCTGAAGCTCGCCAACCTCCGCGAACTGATGGACCGGTTCCCGGGGTGCGCGCTCGTGGAGACGGTCAACGCCGAGGAGAACCGGCCGATGCTCGAGGTCAACGACGCGATCGGCTTCGCGGCGACCTGCTTCTCGGCGCGGTGGCGGAAGCCGATAGCTGGGAACCAAATGTAGATTGTATAGATTCTTACCTGGCTAGGGATATTCTCGGCAGTGCACGGACCGGACGCGACGAGGGAGGGCGACGGTGGGCAAGCACGACGAGCTGACCAGCTACGAGTACGACAGGAACGGAGGGGCCAACGTCCTCGAGAAACGGACGCGGCCCGTCCGCCCCCTCCACGCCGACGAAGTGCTCGTCGAAGTGGTCACGGCGGGCGTCAACCACATCGACGGCTTCATCCGGAGCGGGCGCGAGGAGGCCTGGGCCGACGAGCCGTTCCCGCGCGGCTCGGGAAGCGACTTCGCCGGCATCGTCGTGACCGGGGACGGCGACGGGCGGTTCCGGCGCGGCGACGAGGTGATCGGGCACCTGCGCCAGGGGGCGCACGCCTCCCACGTGATCGCCCCGGTCGGAGCACTCGTGCGCAAGCCGTCCCGGGTGACCTGGGAGACCGCCGGCGGCCTGTTCCTCGCCGGCGCGACCGCGCTCGACACCCTGGACGACCTCCGGATCGGGCCGGCCGACACCGTGGTGATCTCCGCCGCGGCCGGCGGCGTGGGGAGCATCGAAGCCCAGTTGGCCAAGCACGCCGGCGCCCGTGTCATCGGGACCTGCGGCGAGCGCAACTTCGACTACCTGCGCCAGCTCGGCATCCGGCCGGTGACCTACGGCGCCGGGATCGAGGACAGGATCCGTGCGCTCGCGCCCGATGGCGTAACCGCCCTGATCGACAACTTCGGCCAGGACGGCCGTGCCCTCGCCGAGGCCCTGGGCGTCCCGCCGTCGCGCTACCGGTCGAGCGAGGACCGGCGCGAGACGGAGCTGCGGCTGCTCCAGGACGATCCCGAGTCGGTCGCCCACGCGACCGCCCAGCTCGAGCGCCTGGCCCGGCTGGCCGACGAGCGCGCCTTCACGCTGCTCATCTCGGGCTACTACCCGCTCACGGAGGTCGCCTCGGCGTACGACGACCTCCAGCATCTGCACGCGCGCGGCAAGATCGTGCTGGGCACCCACCCCGTGACCATGTACCGGACCCTGAAGGCGCGCGACGTGCAGGAGGCGCGCGACTGACACCGCACCGTCAGGGGCGCGACGGCGACCCGGGCTGGCGCCACTGATTCGCACGCCGGTTCTCATGCGCTTCGGTCACGATGCTCTCGATGCGCCGGTCGCGGGTCGCGTCCGTCTTGGCGGACAGCAGCCATTCGAGGATCGCGCGGCGGGCCGAACGCGGGAACGCGTCCCAGTTCGCGCGGGCGACGGGGTCGTCGTCCAGGGCGGAGTGGAGGGAAGGCGGCTCGGTCAGCTCCTCGACCTCGTCGAGCGCGGACCAGGTGCCGGCCACCACCGCGGCTTGCACCACGGCCTCGCCCTCTGCGGTCATCAGTCCGCGCTCGCGCAGCGAGGCGATCCGCTCCTTGTTGCGCCGGGACCAGTTGCTACGCGGGTTCCGCGGGGTGAGGCGGAGCATCGCCTGCCGGTCGTCGAGGCGGCGCGGGAGACTGTCGACCCAGCCGACGCAGAGGGCCTCCTCGACGATGTCGTCGTAGCCGAGGGTGCGGTCGTCGCCTTTCGCGTAGACCACCCAGACACCCGCTGAGGTGCGCGCGTTCTCCGCCAGCCACTCCCGGAGCGCTGCCCGGTCCGACGCGACGAACCGCTCGAGCTCGGCCATCGCGGCCTCCCCTCTCCGTGTTCGCCGCCAGGTTACGGCGTGACGCTCAGCCCGGTGAAGAACCGGACGAGCACCAAGCGCTCGCGCCGGTCGAGTGACTTCGTCAGGGCCGCTATCTCGTCGAGAGACGGGGATCGGTGCGTCCGATCGAGCAGGTGCTCCACGGCGAAGGCGATGTCGTCCGCGGTGTGCTGCTGCCGGGGGATCGCGGGCCGCGGGGCGCCCTCCTCCGAGCGTTCCGCGCTCACGTGGTCCACTCCTGGCGCGTCACCTGCCCCAGCCGGCGCGAACGAGTCACAATGATTCCCTTCCTCGGCAGGTAATCAGCTTGCTTATAAAGCTATCACCGAGTCGCACGCACAGCCAGGTCAGGGAGCGAGGATGCCTCTCCTCTCCTGGCGCGTCAGTCGTCGTCGAAGTCGACGGCTCCGCCGCGCAGGGCGGCGACGGCCTTCGCGATCAGTCGCACCGCGGCGACGGCGATCACCAGCGAGACGCCGAGCGCGAGCACCGGATCGAGCCAATAGGCGCCGCCGGTGAGCAGGATGACGAGACCGGCGATCACGATCGCGGCCGCGACCGCGGCGTCTGCGAGCGCGTCCAGCAGCACCGACCGCATGTGGAGGTCCTCGTCGCGCGCGGAGAAGCCGAGGACAAGGGCGCCGGCCAGCATCACGACCATGGTCACCAGGCTGACGATCACCACCGGGAGCCCCTCGACCGGCGGCGACCCCTCCCGCAGCCGGGCGATCGCCTCGGCGACGACCGTCGCGGTGACCGCCAGCAGCAGCGTCCCGTTGACGAGCGCCGCGATGGCGATGGGACGGTTCGCGCGCGGATGTCCCGGGTCGCGGTCCCGCAGGGCGATCGCGACCAGACCGAGGGCGAGGGCGAGGCAGTCCGCGACGGTGTCCCCGGCCGCGGCCAGCACGCTCACCGACCCGGCGACCACGCCCACGACGAGCAGCCCCACGATCAGCGCAGCGTTCAGCCCGAGCACGATCGCGACCCGGCGCGCCTGGCTGCGCCGCGGTCTCGGGTCTGCCGCGGCGATGTCGGGGTCGGATTGCACGCTCCCGATCCTGTCACGTGGCAGGAGCTGAGCGAGCGCGCCGACGGGGTTGGGCGCCCGGCTAGTGGTGGCTGTGGTCGCCGCTGCCCTGGTGGGATGAACCCGCAGTGTCGGGCGCGTCGGCCGGGTCGGGCGTATCGGCCGGCTCCGGCGTTTCGGTGTGCTCGGCGTGCGCCCTCGGTTCGTCCGTCTCAGCCGGCTCCGGCGTTTCGGTGTGCTCGGCGTGCGCCTTCGGTTCGTCCGTCTCGGCCGGCTCCGGCGTGGAGGTGCGCCGCTGGTCGCCGGAGTGCCCCGGCTCGACGATCGTGGCGCAATAGGCGTCGATTGCGTCGACACCCCCCGCAGCCTTCTCCAGCGACGCGAAGGCGACGGACGTCGACGCGAGGCCGCCGTGCTCGAAGGCGGTGCAGAGTCCGTGCGCCGCGGAGCCTGACGCATCCGGCCCGACCGGGACGTCCGTGGACGTCGGGTCCGGACTCGGCGTCGGCGTCGCGGTCGCCGTCGCGGAGTCGGTCGGCTCTGCAGTGGGGAGCGCTGTGGGGTCGGCCGACGGGGTGGCGGTCGGCGCTCCGATGAGCGTGTGCGCCTCCTCCTGGAGTCCACCAGGGAGCGCGTCGGCGTACGCAGCCGCGGCCGTCCCCCCGACGGTGATGGTCCCGAGCGCGATGAGCCCGGCTGCGAGTTTGTGGCCGACGATCACGGAGAAGAACGACATCCGGTCTCTTCCTTTCGATTCCGATAGTGGTCGGACGCCGTTCGGGCGGGCCCTCATCTCTCTTAATCGGCGGGAGCGCGCGAAAGGTTACGCGGGCTGCGCGATTCAGCGCCAGCGGTACTCCGTCTCCGGCCGTCCGGGCGTCCCGTACCGCGGCTCGCGGCTGACCCGCCCCGCGTCCGCGAGGTATTCGAGGTAACGGCGCGCGGCGACGCGCGACATCCCGAGCAGCGACGCCGTCTCGGCCGCGGAGAGCGCGCCCCGCTGGCGCACGGTCTCGCGGATGCGGTCGAGCGTGTCCGGGGACAGGCCCTTCGGCAACGGGGACGCGACGGAGGGGCGCCGCGATCCGAGGAGCGCGTCGATCTCCTCCTGCGTGGCCGAGCCGGCGGCGGCGCGGGTCCGCTCGTGGTGCTCCCGGTACTGTTCCAGCCGGTCGCGGAAGACCGCCCCCGAGAACGGCTTGACCAGGTACTGCATGACACCGAGCGCCGCCATCTGGTGCACCATCTCGGCGTCCCGGACCGCCGTGATCGCGATGACGTCGACGTCGGAGCCGCGGGCGCGCAGGTGCCGCAGCACGTCGAGTCCCGTGCCGTCCGGCATCGTCACGTCGAGCAGGACGAGGTCGATGGGACGGTCCGGCCGGCTCTCCGTGAGGGCGGCGACCGCGGCGCGCGCTCCGGTGCACTCGCCGACGACCTCGAAACCGTCGAGGCGTTCGACGTAGCGGCGGTGGAGTTCGAGGGTGAGCGCTTCGTCCTCGACCAGGAGGACGCCGATCACGGTTCCTCCCGAGCCGGGAGGTGCACCCGGAAGGTGGTCGGGGCGGAGGTCAGCTCGATGGAGCCGCCGGCCGCGTCCACGATGGCCCGCACGAGTGCGAGCCCGACGCCGCGGCCGACGGTGTCCGTCGGCTTCGTCGAGTAGCCGGACTCGTAGATGCGCTCCCGCAGCCGCTCCGGGACGCCCGCCCCGCTGTCCGAGACGTCGAGCAGGACGCCGTGGTCCGCGGCAGGCCGCAGCCGCAGCCGCACCCAGCGCGGCTCCGGGCCGGCGGCCGCGGCGTCGAGGGCGTTGTCGATGAGGTTGCCGACGAGCGAGACGGCGTCCACCGGGTTGAGCGGGGTCCGCGGCGTCCGCGGGTCGAGGTCGGCCTCCCAGTCGACCCCGCGCTCGGCCGCCTGCGCCGCCTTCCCGAGCAGCAGAGCTCCCACCGTGGGATCGCCGGCGCGGGCTGCCGTCACCTGGTCCACCAGGGCTTGGCTCTGCCGGGCCGTCTCGGTCAGGATCTGGACAGCCTCCTCGGTCCGGCCGAGCTCGATGAGCGAGACCGCGGTGTGCATGCGGTTGTCGTGCTCGTGGTTCTGTGCACGCAACGCCTCGCCGAGGGTCCGCACCGACTCGTAGGAGGAGACCGCGTCGCGCACATCGCGGGCTGGGAGGTCCCCGGTCACCCGTCGGGTGACCCACCGCACGACGAGGGCGCCCGTGACCCCCACTCCGATCACCGCGAGAGCGATGCCGATCGCGAGCGGCAGGCGGGGCAGCAGGGCGCTCCCGATGCTCTGGACCGTGACCCCGGTGGCGACCCAGCCCACAACATGTCCCTCGGCGGTGACCGGGGCGATCGTGCGGATGGAGGGCCCGAGCGTTCCGGTGTACTGCTCCGTCAGCGCGACGGGCCGGTCCGGGATGCTGCCGATGTAGTGCTTGCCGATCTGCGCCGGGTCGGGGTGCGTGACGCGGATGCCCGACGCCGTCATGATCGTGACGAAGTCCACTCCGGTGCTTCGCGTCACCTGCAGGCTGAACGGCTGCAACGCGGCGGTCGCCGCGCTCGCACCGGACTCCAGCGCCGACCGGACCCCCGGCGTCGCGGCCAGCGTCTCGGAGACCGAGCGGGTCTCCCGCTCGGCCTCTGCCTGCGCGGACCGCTGCGCGTCGAGCCCGAGCAGCATCGCCGTCAGCACGCCGGCGAGGAGCACGACGCCGATCAGGACCGCGAACACGCGCGACGCCGCACTGCGCACCGTCCGTCGTCGTCGACCCATACTCCCCAGCGTGCCAGACATCGTCGCGGAGCGTCCGAGACCAATACGACCGCAACCCGGCTGCGGCCTCCCCTCGGGGCGATGCTGGGCCGACCGCCCGCCGGACCCGGCGGGGACGAACAGCGACGTTCTTCAGGAGACGACGATGGCACTCTCGACCCGCACCACCTCCTTCCGCCTGCCGGGCTACGACTGGCGGCGGGGGAAACGCGCCTGGGACAAGCACACCTGGCTGTACCTGGCGGTGATCGCCGCGGTCGTGCTCGGCGCGATCGTCGGCCTGGTCTGGCCCCAGGCCGGGGTGGCGCTCAAGCCGCTCGGCGAGGGCTTCGTGGCGCTGATCCACATGATGATCGCGCCGATCATCTTCTGCACGATCGTCGTGGGAGTCGGGTCGATCGCGAAAGCCGCCACGGTCGGCAAGGTCGGCGGCCTCGCGCTCGTGTACTTCCTGGTCATGTCGAGCGTGGCGCTGGCCATCGGCCTGGTGGTCGGCAACCTCATCCACCCCGGCGCGGGCCTGGACATGGCGAGGTCCACCTACAAGGCGACCGGGGAGGCCGCGTCGACCTCCGACTTCGTGCTCGGCATCATCCCGACCTCGTTCTTCTCCGCCTTCACCCAGGGCAGCGTCCTCCAGGTGCTGTTCATCGCGCTGCTGGTCGGCTTCGCCGTGCAGAAGATGGGACGCACGGGCGAGGGGATCATGACCGCGGTGAAGCACCTGCAGTCGCTCGTGTTCCGCATCCTCGGGATGATCCTCTGGCTCGCGCCGATCGGCGCGTTCGGGGCTATCGCCGCCGTGGTGGGCGCGACCGGCGTCTCGGCGATCTGGAACCTCGGGCTGCTCATGGTCGCGTTCTACATCACCTGCGGACTGTTCGTCGCCGGTGTGCTCGGGGCGCTCCTCTACGCGGTGGCCCGCGTCAACATCTTCCGCCTGATCGGCTACCTGGGCCGGGAGTACCTGCTCATCGTCGGCACGTCGTCGTCGGAGTCCGCCCTCCCCCGGCTGATGGCCAAGCTCGAGCACCTCGGGGTGTCCAAGCCCGTCGTCGGCATCACCGTTCCGACCGGCTACTCGTTCAACCTGGACGGCACCGCGATCTACCTGACCATGGCCTCCCTGTTCATCGCGACCGGGATGGGCCAGCCGATGTCGATCGGGGAGCAGATCGGCCTGCTGGTCTTCATGATCATCGCCTCGAAGGGCGCGGCGGGCGTCACGGGCGCCGGCCTGGCCACCCTCGCCGGCGGCCTCCAGGCCTACCGCCCGGACCTGGTGAACGGCGTGGGCGTCATCGTCGGGATCGACCGCTTCATGTCGGAAGGCCGCGCACTGACGAACTTCACCGGCAACGCGGTCGCGGCCGTGCTCATCGGCCGCTGGACCCGGCAGTTCGACGCCGACCGCGCCCGCCGGGTGCTGCGCGGCGAGCTGGCGTTCGACGAGACCACGCTCAGCGGCGACGGGCACGGGATGTCGGCGGACACCGCGGCGGTCGGAACGGCGGGACTGGGCGAGGCGGCACTCGCCGAGGCCGCGGCCAAGGAGGAGCGGGCGCGACAGCGGGAGGCGGGCGTGCTCCGCTGACGGCCGGCGGTCAACCCCTGGCAGGCCGGGATCGCGGACGTATGGTCGGGCCATGCCCACCTACACCGCGACCCGGCCGCTCGACGGCGACGCCGACGAGTACTTCGACTACATCGCCGACCCCGAGAACCTCCCGGCGTACTTCCCCCGCATGACAGAGGCCCACGAGTTACCCGACGGGAAGGTCGAGACGACCGCCCACGTCGACGCGGACCGCGACGGCCGGGACGAGACCGTCACCTCCGTCGCCGCGTTCGACGTCGACCATGCCGCACGCGAGGTCGGCTGGTCGGCCCCCGGTCCGCACGACTACCACGGGTCGTTGCGCCTGGCGGACGACCGGGTCGAGCTGACCATCCACACCACCGAGGACTTCCAGGGGATGCAGCAGGCGCTCGACGGAACGCTCGAGACGATCGCGGACAATCTCCGTCGCGCCCAAGGATAGCTAGCCAAGCTAGGCTCTCATGGCTACACTGGCCGCGTCGCCCGGGTCGCCCGGGCGCCGGCGGCGCACAGCGGCGACCTGCCGGCGATCCATCACGCTGACGTCGATCGTGACAGGGAACCCCCGATGTCCGACACTCACACCGATCCGACTGTCGTCCTGATGCACGGCGCGTTCGCCGACGCGTCGAGCTGGGCCGGCGTCATCGAACTCCTGCAGGCCGAGGGCGTCCGGGTCCTCGCTCCCGCCATCGCGCTCCGCGGCATCGCCGTCGACTCCGACTACCTGCGCAGCGTCGTCCAGCAGCTGGACGCGCCCGTCGTGCTCGTCGGCCACTCCTACGGCGGCGCCATCATCAGCAATGCCGCAACCGGCCTCGACGCCGTCAAAGCCTTGGTGTTCGTCTCCGGGTTCGCACCCGACGAAGGCCAGTCGCTCGGCGAGATCGAGGGCACATCCCGCGACAGCGCGCTCGGGCCGGCTCTCGTGCAGAAGAACTACCCCGGCCCCGACGGTCGACCGGCCGTGGAACTGTTCGTCGGCGAAACCGAGTTCCCCCGCGTGTTCGCCGGAGACCTGCCGCACGAGCAGGGAGCGGTGCTCGCCGCCTCGCAGCGCCCTGTCGCCGCTGCGGCGTTCGACGAGAAGAACGGGCCGCCGGCGTGGCGACGGCTGCCCTCGTGGGCGGTCGTGGCGACTGGCGACAAGGCGGCCGGCTCGGACGTGCTCCTCGCGATGGCTCGCACCGCCGGCGCGCAACTGACCGAGCTGGAGGGCTCGCACCTCATCATGGTCTCCCAGCCGCGAGCCGTGGCCGACGTGATCCTCCGCGCGCTCGAAGCCGTCCACTGATGGGCGGCGGCGAGCAGCGCGACGACCTCGCAGGGCGCCTGCACCGCACGGAGGTGCAGCGAGCCGAATCCTCGATCCCGGGGAGGGTGATCGTGCAGGTGCTGACCGAGATCCCGGAGGGGGTGGAATCCGGTTGGCACACCCACCCCGGCGAGGAAGTCGGCTACATCCTCGCCGGCACCGTCGAGATGCAGATCCGGGGAGCGGCGTCCCTGCACCTCGAAGCGGGAAGCGGGTTCCTGATCCCGCCGGACACACCCCACAACGCGCGCGACCTCGGACCGGGCACGGGACGCATGCTCTCCACCTACGTGGTCAGCGCGGACCGGCCGCTCGCGACCTTCGTCGCCGAGGATGTCTGACAGCGCCGTGATCTCCGGGGCTGGTGCTGAGGCACCGCTGACCGGATACTGAGCGCGTGGAGATTCTGCAGGTCGCACAGCACGCCGACGACCTCGACCGTGCCGCGATGTTCTACGAGAACCTGCTCGGCGAGGCGCCGGCCGCCCGCTTCGATCCGCCGGGCCTGCTGTTCTTCAACGTCGGAATCAGCCGCCTCCTGCTGGACAAGGCCGCGCCCTCCGCGCTGATCTACATCCAGGTCGACGATGTGGCGGAGACCGTGGAGCGGCTGCGGGGTGACGGAGTGACGGTCGTCACCGAGCCGCACGTGATCTTCACCCACGCGGACGACACGATCGGGCCGGCCGGCAACGACGAGTGGATGGCCTTCATCGAGGACAGCGAAGGCAACACGGTCGGGCTCGTGAGCTTCGAGCCGCGGCACGACCCGTGATCGCGGACCACTGCACGGAGCGGACCGGCGCCCGTCACCCCTTCCGATGACGGACGCCGGCTGTGGACGTCGTGCTCCGCTCAGTTCTGGAGAACCGGCTTCCAGGCGCCCGTCGACGCTCCCTCGGCAGACGCATCCACCCCGAACCGGTCGAGGCGGAACGTCTCCAGCAGCGGCGACGGCGTTCCCGTGAGGATCTCCTCGGCGGCGAGCTCACCGAGGGCGAGACCGAGCGTCGCACCCGAGTGCGTGAAGAGCGCGTAAAGACCCGGAACCGAGGGCACAGGGCCGGCAACCGGCTCGCCGTCCCCCGGGATCGGCTTCAGGCCGGCGCCGATGGACTGGGCGCGCAGCCGAGGGTTGCCGCGGAGCATTCTGGACGCCTCCTCGAGCAGGCCCTGCACGGACTCGGCGGGCACCTCGATCGACCCGTCCGCCGCGATGACGACCGACTGCTCCGCCCAGTCGGCGTCCAGGACCAGGCGGCCGTCCGGCGTCGGACGGATCGCGACGCGCGGGGTGTTGAGCACGGTCTTCACCTCGATGTCGACCGGCTCGGTGAACACGACGAAGGCGGCGGGCGTCGCATCCGGCACGGTCACCCCGAGGGCGGCGAGGGTGCCGGGGACGCTCGAGCCGGTTGCGAGCACGACGTGGTCGGCCGGGAGACGGGTACCGTCGGCCAGCATCACACCGACGGCCACGCCGTCGACGACGTCGACACGTGCTTCTCCGACGCCTTCGAGGATCGTCGCGCCGTCCGCGACGGCCTCCGCGATCAGGGCGGCGATGACGTCCGGCAGGCTGACCCAGCCCTCCCCCGCGTTGAAGATCGCGCCCTCTTCGGCGACCGCGGCCGCATCGACATCCGGGGCGACCGTCGGCACGTCGGCGCGGTCGACCCACACCGAGTCGTACCCGTTGGCGCGTTCGAATTCGAACGTCTCCCGGAAGCTCTCGCCGTTCGCCGCCCACTTCATGGCGCCGTCGAACCGCACGAACCGGTGGCCTTCCGGGTGGCGCTCCCGCCACGTGCGGTACCGGTCCAGGGCGATGAGCCGGAGGTAGTGGTATTCGGCTGTGCGATCGCCTGACGAGTTCAGCCACGCGATCGAGCGGCCCGACGCGCCGTCGGCGAGGCGGCCTGCGGTGACGAGGGTGACCTCCGCGCCGCCGCGGGCCAGCTGAGCGCACGTCGAGGCGCCGAGGATTCCGCCGCCGACGACGACGACACGGGAGGGGGCGGGAGAGACGGTCATGGTGTTCGCTTTCGGTTCGAAGAGTGGATGGTTTCGATCAGTTCCAGGGCGGCGAGGCTGTCACGCGGGTCGACCGGCAGGGGAGACCCCTGTGTGAGCGACTGCGCGAGCCGTCGATAGAACGCGGCGTAGTCGCCGGCTTCGAGGGGGAAGGCGCGAGTATCGGCGCCCGCCCCCAGCAGCCCCGGCGTGTCGGATCTTCCGATCCCGGGGTCGGCCGGGCTCCTGCCGGCCGCGAGGCGGTCTTCCTGCGGGTCGAGTCCGGACGAGACGAACCCGGCCCGCGAGCCGAGGACCCGGAACCGCTCGCCGGTCACCGGCGCGACCGCGCTCATCCAGAGGTGGCTCGTCGTGCCCGAGTCGTGATCGAGCACCACGAAGGCGTCGTCGTCGGCTCGACCGCCGCGGCGGTTGCGGACCTCCGCGTACGCCACGCGGGCCGGCCCGAACAGCACCAGCGCCTGGTCGATCACGTGCGCACCGAGGTCGAAGAGGATTCCGCCTCCGTCGCTCACCGCCGTGTTCGACTTCCAGGATGCGTCCGTCTCCGGCTTCCACCATTCGAATCGCGACTCGAACCGCCGGACGTCGCCCAGCGATCCGTCGCCGACCAGCCGCCTCACGGTCAGGAAATCGCCGTCCCACCTCCGGTTCTGAAAGACCGTGAACGGGACGCCGGCCGCTTCCGCGCGGCGGATGAGTTCGCGCCCGGACGCCGCGTCGGGCGCGAACGGCTTGTCGACGACAGTGGCGATACCGGTCTCGACCGCGGCGGTCGCGTGGGCGACATGCAGCGGCGTCGGCGACGCCACGACCACCAGGTCGATTCCCGGGAGCGCCAGCAGCGCGTCCGCGTCGGGCACGGCTGCGACGTGCGGGTGGTCGGCGTGGAGCCTGCCCGCCTGGGAGGTGACGACCGCAGCGAACTCGAAGGCGGGATCGGCCGCGATGAGCGGAGCGTGGAACACCCGGCCGGCCACGCCGTAACCGACGAGCCCGACGCGGAGCGGGGCCGCGTCGCTCACAGCACCTCCGAGAGGAACCGCTGAAGGCGCGGGCTCTGCGGCCGGTCGAAGAGGTCGTCCGGACGTCCGGCCTCGACGACCCGGCCCTCATCCATGAAGACGACCTGGTCCGCGACCTTGCGGGCGAAGTTCATCTCGTGGGTGACGACGACCATGGTCATCCCACGACGGCCCAGGTCCGCCATGAGGTTCAGGACACCCTTCACGAGTTCGGGGTCGAGGGCACTGGTGACCTCGTCGAACAGCATGACCTCCGGTTCCATCGCGAGGGCTCGCGCGATGGCGACGCGCTGCTGCTGCCCGCCGGAGAGGTCGCGCGGGCGGTGATCCATCCGCTCGCCGAGCCCCACCTCGGTCAGCCGCTCCTCGGCGATACGGCGGGCTTGCTCCGAGGGCAGTTTCTTGACCGAGCGCAGGGCCAGCGTCACGTTCTGGAGTGCGGTGTGGTCGGGGAAGAGGTTGAAGTGCTGGAAGACCAGCCCGATCCGCCGGCGGAGCACATCCGGCTTCGTGGCGAGGATGCTCTCGCCGCCGAGTCGCACGTCGCCGGACTTGGGCTCGTGCAGCCGGTTGACGCCGCGCAGCATCGTGGACTTGCCCGATCCGGACGGGCCGATCACGCAGGTCGTCGTCCCGGGCGCGACGGAGATGCTCACTCCGCGGAGGACCTCGACGTCGCCGTAGGCCATCGTCAGGTCGACCAGCTCGAGAGCGGAGCCGCGGAAGTCGGGCGTGGTCTGCGCGGGAAGTGGAGAGGTGTAGGTCATGTGTTGCTCCCGAGGGTGATCGGCGCAGGGGTCTGCAGCTCGTCCAGTTCGTCCAGCCCGCTCTTGGGGGCGGTGGGCTTGCGACGCCCGGTGCGGAACCGGTTGTCGAAGTGGTTCACCACGTGGGTGAGTGGAACGGTGATCACCAGGTAGAAGAGCCCGGCGAGCACCAGCGGAGACAGGTTGCCGGTCAGCACCGCCGCATCCTGGCCGACGCGGAACAGCTCCCGCTCGCCGACCAGCAGGCCGAGGAAGTACACCAGGCTGGAGTCCTTCACGATCGCGATGAACTGATTGACCAGGGCGGGGAGGACGCGCCGCACACCCTGCGGGACGACGACCAGCCGCATCGCCTTGCCGTAGCTGAGACCGAGTGCCCGGCAGGCCTCGAGCTGGCCCCGATCGACGCTCTGGATGCCGGCGCGGAAGATCTCCCCGATGTACGCCGACGCGATCAGCGACAGCGCCACGATCCCGAGCGGGTACGGAGACGGGCCGAAGACCGACTGGGAGAACCGCGCGAAGCCCTGTCCGATCAGCAGGATGGTCAGGATGGCGGGCAGGCCGCGGAAGATGTCGGTGTAGACGCGCGCCGGGATGCGGAGCCACCGCGACGTGGAGATCCCCATGACCGCGACGACCATGCCGAGCACGACGCCCAGCACGGTCGCCGAGGCGGAGATGATCAGCGTGTTCACCAGTCCGACGCCGAGCAGCTGCGGGAAGACCTGCAGCATCGAAGGGAGGTCGAAGAAGGTGTGGGTGATGGTGGTGAGCCAGTCCATGGGGATCTCCCTGCCGCCCTACTTGCTCGGAGTCGGGGTCGAGGTCTGCTCCGCCTTCGGCAGGTACTGCTCGGGCATCGGGGAGCCCGGGAACCACTTCTGGTAGAGCTTCTTCCAGGTGCCGTCCTCCATCGCGGCGTGCAGCGCGGTGTTCAGCGCGGCCTTCAGCTTCGGGTTGCCCTTGGCGATCGCGAAGCCCGCAGGGGCGTCGAACGAGGGGATGTCGTCGGCGTCCTTGAGATTCGGGTACTGAGCGATGTAGCTCTTCACCGCCTCGTAGTCCAGGAAGTGCGCGTCCACCGAGCCGCTGTTCAGCGCCGAGACCGCGGAGTTGTTGTCCGGGAAGCGAACCAGGTTCGCCTTCGGGAAGTGCGTGGCCGCGTAGGTCTCCTGCAGCGTCCCCTGCACCACGCCGAGGCGCTTGCCTGCCAGGTCCTTCGCAGATCCGATGCCCGAGCTCTTGGTCGTCAGCACGCTCAGGTAGCCGGCCAGGTAGCCGTCCGAGAAGTCGACCGTCTTCTTGCGGTCGGCGGTGATGCCGATGGCGGCGACCCCGACGTCGAACTGGTGGTTGGCCACGGCGGCGAGGAGGCCGGAGAAGTCCTGCCCGGTGAAGACCGCCTTGCCGAGCCCCGCGCGCTTCGCGACATCGGTGAAGAGTTCGACGTCGAAGCCGGTGAAGTCGCCCTTGGCGTCCGTGAACGTGTAGGGCTTGGCGTCGCCGAGGCTGGCCACGCGGACGGTGCCCGCCTGGATCAGTCCGTACGAGTTGGACGAGCCGGTGGTGCTGGAGGCCCCGGCGGCGGAGCCCGCGCCGCCCCCGGAGGAGCAGGCGGAGAGCACGAGGGCGGCGGCGGCAACGGCCGCGATGAGGCCGGCGGGCCGGAGGAGGGTGCGTCGTTTCACTGCGGGTCCAATCATGCGTTGGGGTGATTCGGCGGGACGCGGGGGCGATCCTCGTCGATCTTGGTTGCCGAGACCGGTCTCAGTTGGTTAGGCTGAGACCGGTCTCAGTTGGTTTTCTGGGACACTACCCGACGCATCGCGGATTCGTCAACACGGCGATCTACGGTGAAGGTAACGAACGGAAGGCGGCATGGATGAGCTCTCGGCACCCGGTCAGGCGTGCGGCGACGGTGGCGGACATCGCCCGGGTCGCGCAGGTCTCGAAGGCGACGGCGGCGAGAGCTCTCGGCGAGTACGGTCAGGTCAGCCAGGCGGTCCGCGACCGGGTCCGCGCCGCGGCCGAAGAACTCGACTACCGCCCCAACGCCCTCGCGAAGTCGATGAACACGGGACGGTCCAACACGATCGGGGTCATCGTCGGAGACATCGAGAACCCGTTCTTCGCCGTGGCGATGCGCGGCATCTCCGACGTCGCGAGCGCTGAAGGGTACTCGGTCATCCTCATCAACTCGGATGAGATGGTCGAGGCCGAGGAGGCGGCCCTGGAGGTCCTCCTCGACAACCAGGTCGACGCCCTCATCGTCGCCCCTGCGTCGTCGGCCCATGTCGACCACCTCGCCAACGCCGTCCGCGCGGGCCGGCCGTTGGTCCTGCTCGACCGCCGCGCCAACGGCGAAGGCTACGACGCGGTCACCGTCGACAACCGTGCGGCCGCGGTGGCGGCGACCGAGGAGCTTCTCCGCCAGGGCCACCGCCGGATCGCTTTCATCTCGACGCACGAGCACCCTCGCTCGAGCTACAGCAGGGGCGACATGATCACGATGTCCACGGTCGCGGACCGCATCGACGGCGTCCTTCACGCTCTCGACGCCGCCGGCATCGAAGCGCCGGAGCGGTACATCCGCCTCGACGCCCGCCGCCGCGGGGTGGACACGGTGACCCGCGAGCTGCTCCACGACGACCCGCCCGTCACGGCGATCATCGCCTCGGACAGCCTGATCGCGATGTCCGTGTTCACCACCCTCCGCGCGGACGGGCTCCGGCTCCCCGACGACGTCTCTCTGATCGCCTTCGACAACCCCGACTGGACAGCGATCACCACGCCACCGCTGACCGTGGTCGAGCAGCCGATCTACGAGCTGGGCGCTGCCGCCGCGCGCCGAGCGCTGCAGCGGCTGCGCCGGCAGCCGATCACCGACCCCACGCTCGTCTTCGGCACACGCCTGGTAGCCCGTGATTCCGTCAGCGCACCACCCGACGCTCCGCGATGAAGCGGGACGTCGACGATGCGCCTTTCGGAGACCTCAGCCAGCCCGCGTTCGTATCCCGGAACGCCCGCTCCCCGTCAGGGCATGGTGCCTTCGACCGGGATGAAGACACGCATCACGGATGGACCACGGTTCGCCCACAGCGCGTACGGGATCGCCCGCAACACCACGTCCTGTCCGTCGCTCGGCGGCACGTCCTCGCGCCTCATCCAGCCCGCATTCCAGCGACCGTCCTCGCGTGCGCGGCCGCGGGCTGTGATGAGCACGGCGGCCTGGCCGAGGAAATCGTCATGGACCTCCTCCTCGAGCCGCGGGTCGTCGAGGAGTTCGACGTGGTTCAGATCGACCTCCGGCGCCTGGTCGACGCTCTCGAACGCGTAGACGACGGGGCCCCGCTCGATGGCGACGGCGCCGCGTACGGCATCCACAGCGGGGTGCGCCACGGTCAGACGGGGCTTCACCGGCAGGACGATGGTGGCGATGTCGCCGGGGGCCCATGCGCGCACCACGCGTGCATAGCCACGCGACGTCACCTCCGCCGCTGTCGCAGTGCCGTTGACGGCGACCGTCACCGAGTCCGCCCAGTCCGGGACCCGAATGTCCAACGCCCATTCGGTCCCCGTCGCCCGGGTCACCGTGACCTCGATACTCCCGTCGATCGGATAGCGCGTCTCCACCCGCAGGGCGACCTCTCCGGCCCCGATCGCCGTCTCGATCGTCGCCGGCATGAACTGGTGGAGCTGGATGGAGTCAGCGGTCGCGGTGCTGACGTACGCACCCAGCGACGCGATCGTGCGCATGATGTTGGGAGGGCAGCACGCGCACTCGAACCACGCCGGCCGGGTGCCCGGAGCATCCGCGCGATCCGGTCGGGTGTTGGCCGGCGCCGCATCGAGAGCAGTGCGCCGTTGGGCCGGGTTGTTGTAGAAGAACCCCTTGCGATCGGCGGCGGTCGAGGCCGCGAACAGGTTGTACAGGGCCCGCTCGATCGCGTCGGCGAATCGCGACTCTCCCGTGAGGAGGAGGAGGCGCCAGCTGACCATCATGTTGCCGATCGTCGCGCACGTCTCGCCGTAGGCGAGGTCCGGCGGCAGCTCGTACGCGTCGCCGAACGCTTCACCGATGAAGCGCGAGCCGACAGCGCCTGTGAGGTACGTCTTCGTCGCCGTCATCGACTCCCACTGGGTGACTGCCGCCCTCAACAACGCGTCCTCTCCGGTCTCGATCGCGATGTCGATCACCCCGGCGAGCAGGTAGACGGCGCGAACGGCGTGACCGACGACCGTGGTCTCGTCGCGAACCGGAGTCGCATCCTGGTAATACGGGCTGTCCCCGAACTTCGAGGTGTCGAGAGTCCCATGGCCGCGGACATCCACCAGCTGCCGGGCCACGTCGAGATACGCTCGCTCTCCCGTCTCGCGGTACAGCTCGACGAGGGCCATCTCGATCTCCTCGTGGCCGTCGGTGTCGGCGCGACGGCCACCGCCGAAGTCGGCCACCACGACGTCAGCGGCGGCGACCGCGATGTCGAAGAGCTCCGAGCGCCTGGTCGAGCGTCGATGGGCGATCCCGGCCTGGATGAGGTGGCCGATGCAGTAGAGCTCATGGCTTTTGACGAGGTTGTCCCAGCGGACATCGAGCCCGGCCTGGACGAACGAGTTGAGGTACCCGTCGGGCAGCTGAGCGCGGCGGATGATGTCCGAGACGTCCGCGACGAGTTCGGTCAGTTCGCTCGAGTCCTCACGGCCCAGGTCCCACGCCACTGCTTCGAGCGCCTTGTAGAGATCCGAGTCGGTGAACCACAGCCCTCGGCGCTCCGGCTTGCCGGAACCGGCCGGGTCGAGACGGCGGAGGTTGTCGACGGTCCCGTCTCGCTCCAGCCAGTGGAAGGAGTGCGGAGTCGTGATCGTTCGGTTATCTCTCTGCCAGTCCGCCCAGACCCCGCTGCTGATCCGCACGGAGTCGAGGCCCAGTGGACTCACGGCCAAGCGGTCTGCGGCGAGTGGGAGGACGGGAGCGATTTGACGCCTGGTAGTCACGAAGAAGTCTCCTTGGTTGGTGTGCGGCGAGGGAGTTGCAGAAGAGGTCGATTCGGCGGCAGTGCGGTCACCCGCGCAGGGCGCCGTTGACCAGCCCCGAAACGTAGTAGCGCTGCAGCGCGAGGTAGAGCAGAAGGACCGGCACGATGGTGATCACGACACCGGCTTGGAGCGAGCCGTAATCGACCGCTCCGTATTGACCGGTGGAGAGGCCGACCAGCATCAGCGGGAGGGTGTACTGGGAGCCGTCGTTCAAGAAGATGAGCGGTGCGAGGAACTCGTTCCACGAAGCCAGGAACGAGAATAGGGCCACGGTCACCACCCCGGGCAGGACGAGCCTCAGTGAGACGTGGCGCAGCGCGCCGACCGGCCCGCAACCGTCCACGAGGGCGGCTTCCTCGAGTTCGCGCGGAATCGACTCGAAACTGTTGCGCATGAGGAAGACGCCGAAGGGCATCTGGAACATGACCAGCGTCAGGGCGAGCCCGATCACCGAGTTGGTGAGGTGCAGCCAGCCGAGGACGATGTACAGCGGAATGAGGATGGTGGCGTAGGGCACCATCAGGATCAGCAGCGTCGTGCCGAACAGCACGGACTTCCCGCGGAAGCGGAATCGCGCGAATCCGTACCCGGCGAGCACAGTGACCACGACGGTCCCGATGACGACGAGGACGGACAGGGACAGGCTGTTCCACAGGTAGACGCCGATCCCGTTGCCGTAGGTGGCCAGCTTCGCGTAGTTCTCCAAGGAGAAGCTGTGCGGAAACCAGGTCGGGTTCGCTTGGTTGGCCTCCGCGGATGTCTTGAACGAGTTCAGTGTGGCCCACAGAATCGGCATGAGGAAGAGTGCCGCGAGGATCCCGCTGAAGAGGTGATAGGAACCGCCGGCGACGATGCGTCTCGGGCGATTCCGGGAACGCGCCGGTAGAGAAGGAGTTGTCGTCACTTGTCGTCCTTTCCGCGCAGGAACATGAGCTGGATGCCGTTCAGGATCACCAAGGCGATCAGAAGGATGATCGAGAGGGCCGCCGCCTTGCCGAGGTCGAACTTCGCGAACGCCGTGTCGTAGATCGCCATCACGAGCGTGATGGTGCTGTTGTCCGGGCCGCCGTGGGTGAGCACCTGGAACTGATCGAATGCCAGCAGAGATCCGGTGATCGAGAGGATCAGCAGAAGTGCGAGCGTCGGGCGGAGGTAGGGCAGCGTGATGTAGCGGAGGCGCTGGAGGGTCGACGCGCCGTCCATTCGCGCCGCCTCGTAGAGCTCCGCGGGCACTGCCTGCAGGCCGACGAGCAGCACGATCACCTGGAAGCCGATGAACTTCCACACCACGAGCGTGAGCGTGGTGAAGAGCGCCTGGCCCGGGGTGTCCAGGAACCCCCACGGCCCCTTGCCGAAGCCGAGCGCCTGAAGGACGGTGTTGGCGATGCCGTTCTGGTCGTTGACCGCGGCGAACCAGATCAGTGCCGCGGACGCGGTGCCCACCACGTACGGCAGGAAGAACGCGGTGCGATAGAACCGCGCGCCTCGGCGGCGCGAGTTCGAGACCGCCACGAGGACGAAGGAGACGCCGAAGATCACGACGGTCGCGAGCACCGTGTAGAGGAGCGTGAACGTGATCGCGCCGGTGAAGAGGGTGTTCTCGGGGATCGCTTGGTAGTTCGCGATGCCGTTCGGGGTCGGGCCGCCGAGCAGCGGCCAGTTCTGGAACGACATGAAGATCAGGACGCCCAGCGGGATGAGGAAGAGCACGACGACGATGACGGCCAGGGGGGCCACGAACAGCATGCCCAGTCCCGCGCGGGAGGTGAGGGTCGACCTGCGCCTCCGGGACGCGGCGGAGGGCGCCTTCGCCCGGATCTCCTCCGAGGATGTTGCGATCATGGTGAAACTCCGATCCGGTTGCGCGACCGTGTGCGCGCGGCGAGCCGCGCGCACACGGTGTGGCTACTGAGCTTGGGCGAGGCCCGTGTCGAACGACTTCTGCGCGGTGGTCAGGGCGTTGCCGTCGCCGTTGAAGACGTAGTCGCGGATCCCCTTCAGCCACGGACCGGTCGCGTCGTTCACGAGCGACCCGTACGCCGTCGAGGAGGGCGTATAGCCGGTCGCTTCGCCCTTGATCGCGGCGACGACGGCCGGGTTCTTCGAGCTGTACGTGTTGTCGGCCAGGTCGACACGCGACGGGAGGTTGCCCGCCTTTGCGAGCACGTTGACCTGCGCGTCCTCGCCGAGGGTCCACTGGAGGAAGTCCCAGGCCTGGGCCGTGTGCGTGGAATTCTTGCTGATCCCGGCGACGTCGCCGCCGATGAACGCGGAGGTCTTGGACCCGTCCGGGGCCGGGAGGCCGGCCTCGCCATAGTTGATCTTCGCCTGCTCGGCAGGCGTGAAGTTGAAGTTCCCGATCGGGATGATCCCGATCTTTCCGGCGTCGAACAGCTTCGTCCAGTTGGTGCCGTCGTCGGACTTCGCGCTCGCCGGGACGACGCCTTCATCGAAGAGCTTCTTGTAGAGGTCGAGCGTGGCCTTCATCGGTGCGGTGTCGATCTGCGCCTTCTTGCCATCGTCGATGAAGGGCGCCTTACCGGCGGCGGACAGGTACGGCATCATCGTGTACGCGTTGCAGCCGGCGCAGTTGCCGGCGAAATAGAAGCCGTACGTGTCGCCGCCCACCTTGTCGCGGATGGCTTTCGCGTCGTTGTAGATGTCGGTGAAGTTCCTCGGCCCCTGCGCAGGGTCCAGCCCGGCCTTGGCGAAGAGGTCCTTGTTGTACATGATGAGCGACGAGTCGACCACCAAGGGAGTGCCGTAGATCTTCCCGTCCTTGCTGGCCGCGTCCGTGTGGGCGTGCGAGAGCTGCCCGTAGAACGGGAGCCCCTTGACCTGCGAGGTGATGTCCTTGAAGAGCCCCTGCTTGACGTAGTTGGGCGAGTAGACGACGTCCGCTGCGAGGATGTCCGGGAGGCCGTTGGATCCGGCTGCCGCGCCTACCTTCGTCTGGTAGCTGTTGGTGGGGATCACCGTGAGCTTGACCTTGTTCTTGTGCGTCTTGTTGTACTCGTTCACCAGCGTCTGCGCGATGTTGCCGTTGGCGTCGCGGGCCCACATGGTGAGCGTCGTCCCATCATCGGGCGTGCCGGCGGACTGCGCCGGTGCGCCTTGGGAGCAGCCCGCGAGCACGACGGCGGCCACGGCCACGGTCGCTGCGATGCCTGCGACGCGCGCTGCCCGCAGCGGCGTGCGATGGACACGTGATGCCATTTCATTTCTCCTTTGAAAGAAGGGTGCTTCGCCTCATAACTGTCGCGACGAGTTCGTTCGGAAAACTCGGCTAACGATTTCCTAGAGGCTATTGAGCCGTTTGCATCGATGTCAAGGACAATTTTGGGACGCGCTTGCGGAAATGTTTCCGAATGTGTAGCGTTGCTTCCCAGCCTCACGGAATGGAGTCACATGCAGTCGGCAGCGCCGAGGAAGAACCCGACCGTCGCCGACGTCGCTTCCCTGGCCGGGGTCTCGCCCGGCACGGTCTCGAAGGCGTTGAACGGCCGGGGCGACCTGCGACAGGCCACGCGCGAGCGGGTGCTGGCAGCGGCGGAGGAACTGGGCTTCCAGCCCAACCTCATGGCGCGCGGCCTCCTGTCCGGCCGGACGTACATCGTGGGCGTCCTGACCACCGACAGCATCGGCCGCTTCACCATCCCCCTGCTCACCGGAGCGGAGGATGCGCTCGGCGCCGGTCAGATGTCCATGCTGCTGTGCGAGAGCAGAGGGGACCCCATCCGGGAGCAGCACTACCTCCGCGTCCTGCTCGCACGCCGGGTCGACGGCATCATCATCACCGGGCGTTCCAGCGACAGGCGCCCGTCGCTCGGGCACGACTTCCCCGTCCCAGTGGTCTATGCGCTCGTCGAGTCGGACGATCCGCGCGACCTGTCGATCCTGCATGACGACGAGGACGGCGCCGCTCAGGCTGTTCAGCACCTTCTGGACACGGGCCGCAGACGGATCGCGCACGTGACCGGCCCCCCGCACCACGTCGCCGTCCAGCACAGGCTCGCCGGCGTCGAGCGCGCGCTCGCACAGGCAGGGGAGACCCTCGCCGGCAACGGCGCGCTGTTCGGCGAGTGGAGCGAAGAGTGGGGCCGCGAGGCGGCGCTTCGCCTCCTGCGTTCCGGCACGGAGTTCGACGGGGTTTTCTGCGCCAGCGACCAGATCGCTCGGGGACTCGGCGACGGCTTGCGCGAGAACGGGATCGACGTCCCCCGCCAGGTCGGCATCGTCGGCGTCGACAACTGGGACGTCATGGTCACTGCGGCCCGACCCCCACTGACCACCGTGGATCTGCAGCTGTCCGAGTTAGGCCACGTCGCCGCAACCCGACTCCTCGCCGCCATCGACGGCGACCCGATCGCCGGCGGAATCGAACGGGTGCCCAGTCGTCTCATCCAACGACAGTCCACGGCCGTCAGCTGACGCTTCCGTCCGAGTTCAGACCCGGAGGCCCCGCAGCCCGGTCCGGAGCTGCTCGGTCAGGTATTCCGACTGCTCGAGGGCGGCGAAATGACCGCCGCTGCCGGCTTCGTCGTAGTGGATGAGGTCGGCATACGCCTCCTCGATCCACGTCCGGGGCAGGAGCGGGATGTCGCGTGGGAAGACCGTCACCGCGACCGGCAGCGTCAGCTTCGGGCCGGCCATCGTCGCCGTCCGGTTCTCCCAGTAGATGCGGGCGGAGGAGGCTGCCGTGTTGGTGAACCAGTAGAGCGAGATGGTGTCCAGGATGTCGTTCAGGTCGATCGCATCCTCGGCGAGGCCGTGGTTGTCGGTCTTCGACTGGAACTTCTCGTAGATCCAGGCCGCCTGCCCGGCCGGGGAGTCCGCCAGGGCGAAGCCCGGGGTCTGCGGCCTGGTGCCCTGGAGGTGGTTCGACCCGCCGAGCGGACCGCTGTAGAGGGCGAGCGTGTCGACGGCGTGCCGCTCCGCCCGATTCAGCGCGTCCGGGATGGTCGCCGGGAACGCGTAGGGCGTGTTCAGGTGGACGCCGAGTAACCCATCAGGCCGCATGGCGCCCAGCGCGGTGGTCACCACCGAGCCCCAGTCCCCGCCGTGCGCAGCCCACCGCGTGTAGCCGAGTCGCCGCATGAGTTCCGCCCACGCCGCGGCGATCCGCTCGACGTTCCATCCCGGCGCAGTCGGCTTGCCGGAGAACCCGAACCCGGGAAGCGACGGAATGACGACGTCGAAGGAGTCCTCGACCCTCCCGCCGTGCGCCACAGGGTCGGTGAGCGGGCCGATCAACTTGAGGAAGTCGATGATCGAGCTCGGCCAGCCGTGCGTCAGTATCAGCGGCATCGCACCCGGGTTCGATGAGGTGACGTGGATGAAGTGGATCGGGAGCCCGTCGATCTCGGTGAGGTACTGCGGGTGACGGTTGAGCTCGGCTTCGAACCGGCGCCAGTCGTACTCGTGACGCCAGTGCTCGACGAGGATCTTGGCGTGGCTCAGGCGGACGCCCTGCGACCAGTCGGGGACGGTCTCGGGATCGGGCCAGCGGGTTCGCGCCAACCGGGCCTTCAGGTCCTCGATGTCCGCGTCGGGGACCGAGGCGAGGAAAGGCTGGAGCCGCGTGGAGGTCGTCATGGTGATACGCGCCCTTTCGGAATGTCTGAGCCAGGTTCGCTGCACAGATGTGTGCAACGAATGGTGACCACACTACCTCACTGCACACGGCTGTGCAATGATGAAGCGTGCAAGCAGATTCCGCCCGGGCGCGGGCCATGGAAGAGACGCGGAACCGGATTCTGGAGGTCGCCCGCGAGGTGCTGGGCGAGAATCCCGACGCCGGGATGGGCGACATCGCGACCGCCGCCGGGGTGGTGCGCCGGACGGTCTACGGCCACTTCCCGGCACGGAGCGACCTCATCCGCACCCTGGCGGAGCGCGCGGTCGACGAGATCACGGCTGTGCTCCGGGAGGTCGATTCGGACGAGGTGCCCGCCGACGCGGTCTGGGCGACGTTCGTCGCACGCGTGTGGCCGCTCGCGCACCGCTATCGCGTCCTGCTCGCCTTCCGCCGAGGCGGGCAGGGCGATGAGATCCACGCGCTGCTGGGGACGGTCGACGACGTCCTCGCCGGTCTCGTGACCAGGGGCCAGGCGGCCGGGGGCTTCGGCCGGCACCTTCCCGCGCTGCTTCTCGGCCAGGTCGGGTACGCGACAGTGTTCACCATCGCCGACGCCCACAGGACGGACGGAGCCCTCGATGTCCGCGCCGCCACCATCACGAGTCTGCTCACCCTGGGCGTCGCCGAATCGCGTGCGAAGGAGCTTGCCGGAGCGGCGACCGAGCAGTGAGACCTAAGCGGGCGGAGGATCTTCCTATGGATGTCCCGTTCTTCTGGGTCGATGTGTTCGCCGACCGGCCGTTGACCGGCAACCCGCTGTCCCTCGTCCCGGATGCCGACGCCCTCGACGAAGCGACGATGCGAGCGATCGCCCGCGAATTCAACCAGTCGGAGACGTCGTTCCTCGTCGAGCCGAACGAGCGCGGGGCGGATGTCCGGCTGCGGTCCTTCACACCGGACGGCGTCGAGGTGTTCGGCGCGGGGCACAACGCGATGGGAGCCTGGCTGTGGCTCGCCGGGTCCGGACGGCTCGGAGCGGGCGAGGAGTTCGCCCAGCAGATCGGAGACGAGCTTCTGTCCGTGCGGGTGAGCAGGGACGGCGACGGCAGGGCGCGGGTGTCGATGGATCAGTCGGCGGCCGAGTTCGCCCGGCGGCTGACAGAGCATGGACCGTTGGCTTGCGCGCTCGGCGTGGCTGAGGACGCGGTCGCGGGCGTCCCCGAGGTCGGATCCACGGGCGCCGCCCACCTCCTCGTTCCGCTGGTGTCCGCGGAGGCGGTGGACGCGGTGCGACCGGATCCTTCGGCCCTGAAGGCTGTGCTCGCCGACGCGGGAGCCGAGGGCTGCTACGTGTATACGACCGCCGTGCCGCCCGGCAGCGCAGCCCTGGCGTACGCGCGTTTCTTCAACCCGACGGTCGGAATCGCCGAGGACGCGGCCACCGGGACGGCTGCCGGACCGCTGGCCGCGCGGCTGGTTCGCGACGGCGACGCTGCGGCGCGCGCGCCGATCGTCATCGAGCAGGGCCGGTTCCTCGGCCGGCCGAGCGGAATCACGGTCGTGGTCGACGACGAACGCGTGACGATCAGCGGGACCGGCCTGGTCACCGGCTCGGGAGTCCTCGCGCTCTGAGCCGCGGGCGTCAGGCCTCCAGTCGAGAGCCCTCGTCGAGTCGATGCCAGGTGCGGTTGTGGTAGACCAGCGGCGCCGCCTCGACCTCGGGAAGCTGCGCCTGCAGCGCGTGGACGGCGACGATCGTGGACTTGCCCGCGCTCATCGTGTCCACGACGCGGCCGCGGATCCAGGAATGGGCGGCGGGGAAGTACGGCTCGCCGGTGATCAGCCGAGTCCAGATGCTCGTATCCGCGAACCGGTCGACTCCACTGGTCGCGCACAGCTGCGCGAGGTCGAGCTGCTCATCGGCCAGCAGGTGCACCACCACGTGCTCGGCCTTCAGGATCGTCGGCGCGCTGGAGGACTGCGCCGAGATCGAGAACACCAGCAGCGGCGGCTCGGCGCTGACCGAGAACACGCTCGACGCAGTGAGCCCGACCGGCCCGTCACCGGAGTCGGCGGTGATGACCGCGACTCCGGCCGCGTGGTTGCGGAACGCGAGCTTGAACTGGTCGGGGGTGAGCCCCACCGGGAAGCGGCGCGCGTCGTGGCCTTCGTCGGCGCGTTCTTCGCGCAGGGTCTGCGTCTCGGTCACGGTGTCCTCCCGGTGTGGTTGAGCTGAGGTTCATCGTGTTCCACGCCCGCGACCGGCGCACCCTCGCGTTACGCCGGTTTACGTCCCGAGTGTCCGGGTGACGGTAAGCAATCGTCATCCACGCTTCCGCCGCGACGGTGGGCGAACCAGCATGGGGGACATGACCTCCACGCTCCACGACCTCTCCACGCTCCACGACGAGACGCTGCGGTTCGCGCACGAGCTGATCCGGATCCCCAGCGTCAACACGGGCGACCCGGGAACGATCGGGGACGGCGAAGCTCGAGCCGCCAGGTACCTGCGGTCGCTGCTCGCGGAGGTCGGGTACGAGACCAAGTACGCGGAATCCGCTCCCGGCCGCGGCAACGTGCTCGCCCGGCTGCGCGGCAGCGACCCCGACCGGGGAGCGCTGCTCGTGCACGCGCATCTCGACGTCGTTCCCGCTGCCGCCGAGGACTGGACGTACCCGCCGTTCGCCGGCGAGCTCCACGACGGCTTCCTCTACGGTCGCGGCGCTCTCGACATGAAAGGCTTCGCCGGGGTGCTCGTCGCGATCGCACGCCACTTCGCGCGCTCGGGCACGCGCCCGCGCCGCGATCTGGTGTTCGCGTTCTTCGCCGACGAGGAGGCGGGCGGCGTGTTCGGCGTGCGCTGGCTGCTCCGGCACCGGCCGCACTGGTTCGACGGCGTCACCGAGGCGATCAGCGAGGTCGGCGGCTTCTCCGTGCCGCTCGGCGCGCAGCGCGCGTACCTCGTCGCCACGGCCGAGAAGGGCATCGGCCGGCTGGTGCTGACGGCCCGCGGCACGGCCGGCCACGGCTCCCGCCCGACCGCGGACAACGCCGTCACGCGGATCGCCCGGGCGGTCGACGCGATCGGATCGCACACCTTCCCGATCATCCCGACGCCGGCGGTCGAGGCGTTCGCCGAACGCGCGACGGCGCTGCTCGGCGAGCGCGTCGACCTCAGCACCATCGACCGGCCTCCGGAACCGCTCGGGACGGCCGGCCCGCTGGTCGCGGCGGCGCTGCGCAACACGGTCTCGCCGACGATCATCCAGGGCGGCTACAAGTCCAATGTGATCCCGGGTGAGGCCCGCGCGGAGTTCGACGTGCGGGTGCTGCCCGGACAGGAGGACGCCCTCCGCCACGAGGTGGAGGCTCTGCTCGAACCCGGCATCGACATCGAATGGGACCGCTGGATTCATCCCATCGAGGCGCCGTCGTCCGGCCCGCTCCTGGACGTCATGGCGGCGGCGATCGCCGCAGAGGACGAGCTCGGCGTCGTCGTGCCCTATCTGATGCCGGCGAGCACCGACAACAAGCATCTGGCATCCGCCGGCATCGCCGGGTACGGGTTCACACCGTTGCGCGCAGACGCCGACTTCGACGCGTTCGGGCACTTCCATGCGGTCGACGAACGGGTCCCCGTCGACGCTCTGGCCTTCTGCGCCCGGGTGACCGCGCGCATCCTCCGCGAGGCGTGAACCGGAGTGACGAGACGCGGAGGCCGGTCAGTCCTCCGGCGTCGCCGTCGGCTCGCCCACGGGGAGGCCGCTGTCATTCCAGGCCGGGAAACCCCCGTCGACGTGGGCGACATCGATGAAGCCGTTGCCGACCAGCCACTCCGCCACCGGTCCCGAACCGTTCACGGAGCCGCACACGACCACGACGGGCTGATCCTTGGCTGCGCCGGCGAAGGCCGCCTCCAGCTGTTCGCGGTCGACGATGTCGGCGCCGGGAAGCACACCGGCCGCCGAACGGCCCTTCTCGCTGCGCACGTCGATGAGGCGGGCTCCGCCTGCCACGCGCTCGGCGGCATCGGTGGCGGAGATGAGGGCGGGTTCACGGTTGTCGGTCATGAGACGAATCCACCGCCTCCGGCCGCCGCGGGCAAGTCCCGGTTACGCCACGTTGCGGACTTGACGGTTCGTGACGCACGCGCTTCTGCGCGACCGACGCAGTCTGCGAGTCTGCCCCGCACGAGACGAGAACCACCCAGGTGGGGAGGGAGAGACCATGAGCGAGAACCTGATCCTCGCGGTCGCGCTGGACGGGGCCGGCTGGCACCCCGCCGCGTGGCGCGACGCGGGAATCGAACAGTCGACCGCGTTCCAGGCGCAGTACTGGGTCGAGCAGGTCCGGCGCGCGGAGGCGGCAGGCGCCGACTTCGTCACGTTCGAGGATGCGCTGAGCGTCCCTTCGCCGGAGCGGCCCGGTCGCCTGCACGGCCGGCTGGACGCGGTCCAGATCGCGAACTTCGTCGCACGGCGGACGGAGCGGATCGGGCTGGTCCCGACGACGAGCGTGCTGGAGACGGAGCCGTTCCACACCTCGACGCAGCTGGCCACGCTCGACTACACGAGCGAAGGCCGCGCGGGCTGGAAGGTCCAGGCGACCAGGCCAGGGGAGACCGCGAACTTCGGGAGGCGCGACGCCCTCTCGTTCGGCCCCGAGCTGCTCTCCACGCCGGAAGGACTCGAACAGCTGGCGCGCGTCTTCGACGAAGCGGCCGAGTTCGTCACCGTGGTGCGACAGCTCTGGGACAGCTGGGAGGACGACGCGGTCATCCGCGATACGGCCACCGGCCGGTTCCTCGACCGCGACAAGCTGCATCACGTCCACTTCACCGGCAGCGCATTCAGCGTGGCGGGCCCGTCCATCACGCCGCGCCCGCCACAGGGCCAACCGTTGGTGACGGCGCTGGCCCATGCGGAGATCCCCTATCGGCTGGCGGCGCGTACCGCCGACGTCGTCTTCGTCACCCCGATCGAGGACGCCGACGCCGCCCGCATCGTCGAGACCGTGCGCGCCATCGAGGCGGCGGACAGGGCCGAGCCGGAGCCGCTGCGCATCGTCGCCGACCTCGTCGTCGCCCTCGGACCGTCGGCCGCCGCCGCTCGCTCACGCCTGGAGGCGTGGGACGCCCTCGACGGCGAGGAGTACCGCAGCGACGCCGCCATCGTCGCGGCCACCGCCGCCGAGCTCGCGGATCGGATCGAGGCATTGCAGGCCGACGGCATCGAAGGCGTGCGGCTGCGACCGGCCTCCGCCCACGTGGACCTGCCCGCCATCGGCGAGCAGCTGGTCCCCGAGCTGCGGCGCCGAGGCCTTCTGCCCGCCAAACCCCGGGCCGGCACGCTCCGCGACCGGCTCGATCTCGGCCGCCCCGTCAACCGTTACGCCGCCTGAAAGCAGGATGACCATGTCACAGCCAGCAAAGCGCCGCCTCCGTCTCGCCGCCGGAGTCCCGGGGGTCAACCACTGGACCGTCTGGGGCGCGCCCGATGCCGGGAGCCAGATCGACTTCTCGACGTTCGAGCACGTCGCCCGCACCGCAGAGCGCGGCTTCTTCGACTACTTCTTCCTCGCCGAGGGTCTCCGGGTGCGCGAGCACAAGGGGCGCCTGCACGAACTCGATGTCGCCGGACGGCCCGACAACTTCTCGGTTCTCGCCGCGGTCGCGGCCGTGACCGAGCACATCGGCCTGGTCGGGACGGCGAGCGCGACCTTCAACGAGCCCTACGACCTGGCCCGCCGGATCGCTTCGCTCGATCACCTGTCCGGTGGTCGTGCCGGCTGGAACATCGTCACGTCCTCCGACGCGTTCACCGGCGCGAACTTCCGCCGCGGCGGCTACCTCGACTACCCCGATCGGTATCGCCGGGCTGCCGAGTTCGTCGAACTCTCACGCGCGCTCTGGGACAGCTGGGATGCGGACGGACCGCAGCACTACCGGTTCGACGGCGAGTTCTTCGACACAGAGGGCTGGTTCCCGGTGGCCCCCGGGCCGCAGGGCCACCCGGTGCTGGTGCAGGCGGGCGACTCGGGCGACGGCCGGGACTTCGCGGTCACCACGGCGGACGTCGTCTTCAGCCGCCACGGCGAACCGGAGGCGGGACGCGCGTTCCGGAGCGACATCCGCGCCAGGGCGCTGGCGGCCGGCCGTGACCCGGACGGGATCCTCGTCATCCCGGCCGTGAGCGTCGTGCTCGGCGACACGCCCGCGGAGGCCGAGGAGCGCGCCAGGGAGACCCAGTTCGCGCAGGTCACCCCGCAGACCGCGATCCACCTCCTGGAACAGGTGTGGGGAGTGGACCTGTCGGCGCACGACCCGGAAGGCCCGGTGCCCACTCCGCCGGACTCGCTCGGCGACCAGTTGACCCACGGCCAGGCGCGCCGGGTGGACGACCCTCTCGCCGCCGCACACGCCTGGCACGCGGAGGCCGTCGAGCGCGACTGGAGCATCCGTGAGCTCGTCGTGGCGAAGACGACCCGCCACGAGTTCATCGGGACGCCGTCGCAGATCGCCGAGCGGCTGGACCACGCCGCGCAGACCGGTGCGGCGGACGGCTACTTGCTCTCGGGCTCGGTCGTGCCGCACGGGATCGACGAGTTCGTCGACCGGGTGGTGCCGCTGCTGCAGGAGCGCGGGGTGCTGCGGACGTCGTACGAGCACCCCACCCTGCGCGAGAACCTCGGACTCGGCGACCGCCCGTGGGTGCGGGAGGGCGCCCTCGCGCGCGCGGAGCTGGCGTCGTGACGCGCATCCCGCTCGGCATCCTCGATCTCGTCCCCGTGCCGAGTGGGTCCACCCCGGCGCAGGCCGTCGCGGCGACCCTCGACATCGTGCGCCGCGCGGAGGCCGCCGGTTACCACCGGTACTGGTTCGCCGAACACCACTTCAACCGCGGTGTCATCGGCTCGTCGCCCGCCGTGCTCATCGCGCTCGCGGGCGCGCTCACCGACCGCATCCGGCTCGGCTCGGGCGCCGTCCAGCTCAGCCCTCAGGACACCGAGGCGACCGTCGCCGAGGAGTACGCCCTCCTCGCGACCGCCTTCCCGGGCCGGATCGACCTGGGCGTCGGACGGTCCGGGCTGGCGAGCGGGGGGCCGAGCGGCCCGATCGACGCGCCGGAGTCCGTGACGCCGGAAGGCCTCCTGATCCCGGAGCCCTTCCGCTTCGAGCGGGTGTTCGACGCGCCGAAGTTCAAGACTCTGGCACGCCTGCTCGTCCGCGGCGAGGGCGGCGCCGACTTCGCCGATCAGGTCGAGACGATCGTCGCACTCCTCGCGGACGGGGTGGGGTCTGGCGAGGAGCGGGTCGGGCTCGGCGCCCATGCGGCCGGCGCCGCCCCGGAGCTGCGGCTGTTCGGGAGCGGCACCCTCACAGCGCGACTCGCCGGGCGGCTCGGGCTCCCGTTCGCCGCCAACTACCACAGCGCGCCGTCCGGGGTCCTCGTGTCGATCCAGGAGTACCGGCGCAGCTTCACCCCGTCGGAACGCCTCAGGAAGCCGCACGTGATCGTGTCGGCCGACGTCGTCGCCGCTCCGACGAGTGCGCGCGCCGCGGAGCTGGCGTCCGGATATCCGGCCTGGGTGCGCAGCATCCGCAGTGGGCTCGGAGGGATCCCGTACCCGACGGCGGCCGAGGCCACCGCCCTGGACTGGACCGACGCCGAGCGCCGACTCGTCGACGACCGCGTGCGCACGCAGTTCGTCGGCACGCCGACCGAGGTGGTCGAGCGGTTGACGACGCTGCAGCGGGCGACCGGAGCGGATGAGCTGGTCCTGACGACCATCACCCACGACCTCGAAGACCGGGCGGCGAGCTTCGAGTCAATCGCGCGGGAATGGGATGCGCAGGAATCGGGTGACTGAGCTGCGCGACCTCTCCCGGCCGACAGAGCCGAGCAGCAGCTACCTCGACACCCTCCGCGACCGCACCGCGGAACGGGCGGCCCGAGCCGAGGCGCTGACCTCGCCCCACCGTGGCGCGGCTCCGGAGCTCGCCTCGGCGGTGGCGTCGGCCGTCCAGGAGCGGTCCGCGGCGATCGCCGCCCTGTCCCGGAGGATCTTCGAAACGCCGGAGGAGGCGTTCGCCGAGCACCGTTCCGCAGCCGCGATCGCCGCCGCCGTCCGTGCCGAGGGGTGGGACGCCGCGGTCGGCGTGTTCGGCCAGCCGACCGCCGTCCTCGCGCAGGCCGGACGTTCCGACGGGCCGGCCATCGCCGTCCTCGCGGAGTACGACGCCCTCCCGGGTATCGGCCACGGCTGCGGCCACAACATCATCGCGGCGAGCGCCGTCGGCGCTTTCCTCGCCGTCGCCTCGGTCGCCGACCGGCTCGACGGACGGGTCGTGCTGCTCGGCACCCCGGCCGAGGAGGGCAACAGCGGCAAGGAGCTGCTGGCGCAGGCCGGCGCGTTCGACGGGCTCGACGCGGCGATCATGGCCCACCCGTTCGGCTACGACGCCGCCGACCATCCTTTCATCGGCCGTCGGATCCTCCGCGTCCACTACGCCGGCGTCGCCGCGCACGCCTCCGCCACGCCGTTCATGGGCCGCAACGCGCTGGACGCGGCGAACCTCCACTACCAGGCGGTCGCGCAACTGCGCCAGCACCTGCCACCCGGTGACCGGGTGCACGGCATCGTGCTCCACGGCGGCGACCGGCCGAGCATCGTCCCGGCGAGCGCGACCCTGGAGTACTACCTCCGCTCGCACGAGGCCGCGACCCTCCGGGAGCTGAGCGCCCGGCTCCGGGATATCTCGGAGGGTGTCGCGCTCGCCACCGGGACGGGAGTCCGGCTCGAGTGGGATCCGCAGCCGTACACGCTGCCCACCCGGTTCAACCGCCCGCTCACCGAGCGCTGGGCCGTGCACCAGGAGCAGGTCGGACGGCGGGTGCTCACCAGGGACGTCGTGCCGAGCGAGCTGGCGGCGTCCACCGACTTCGGCAATGTCAGCGTCCGCATCCCCGGCATCCACCCGGTCATCGCAGTCAGTCCTCCCGAGGTCGCGTTGCACACCGAGGAGTTCGCCCGGTATGCCTCCTCCGCGGCGGGCGACCGTGCCGCCGTCGACGCCGCGCACGGTCTCGCCCTGACCGCACTCGACTTCCTGACCGACCCGGAGCTTCGCGAGGCCACTGCGGCCGACTTCGACGCCTCGGGCGGCCTCCTCGATGTGGAAGGGTACTTCTCGTGACCACTGCTCCTGCCGTCTACGCGATCCATGAGAACCCGGACTGGTTCGGTCCGTTCCGTGACGCATTCGAAGCCGAGGGCGTCCCCCTCGTCGAGTGGTTGCTCGTGGACGGCGTGCTCGACCTCGACGCCGCGCCCCCGGAGGGCGTGTTCTGGTCGCGGATCAGCGCGTCCTCGCACACCCGCGGCCACGCCCGGTCGAAGGACTACGCCCGCAGCGTGCTGTCCTGGCTGGAGTCCCACGGCCGCCGGACGGTGAACGGCCGCAGCGTGATCGAGCTGGAGATGAGCAAGGTCGCCCAGCTGACCGCGCTCCGCGCCGCGGGGATCGACACGCCGCGCACCGTCGCGGTGATCGGCACGCACAACCTCCCCACTGCCGCACGGGACTTCCCGACTCCGTTCGTGATCAAGCACAACCAGGGCGGCAAGGGGATCAGCGTGCGCCGCTTCGACTCGGCCGACGAGCTCGCGCGCGCCGTAGAGGCGGGCGAGCTGGACGAGCCGGAGGACGGCATCACCCTGCTCCAGGAGCTTCTGGTCGCCGCCGAACCGAGGATCACGCGCGTGGAGATCGTGGATCACGAGCTCGTCTACGCGGTCGCCGCCGACACCGCCCGCGGCGGGTATCAGCTGTGCCCGGCAGACGCCTGCGCCGTCGACCCCGACACCGGAGCGCTGCTTACCCCGCCGGGTGCGACCATCGCACCGGAACCGGGTCAGCAGCTGTTCCGGCTGCGCGAGGGCTTCGACCATCCGCTGGTCGCGCAGTACGCCGACTTCACCCGCCGCCACGGAATCGAGGTCGCCGGGATCGAATTCATCGAGACCGTCGACGGGCGTGCGGTCACCTACGACGTGAACACGAACACGAACTACAACGCGGTCGTGGAGGCCGCGGCCCCCGCCTCCGGGCCGCGAGCCATCGCGCGGTTCCTCGGGCGGGAGCTGGCGTCGCTCTACGCGACCGTCTGAATCTCCGGCTCGTTCGCCCTATCGCCGGAGAATCGCAGCCGCTCGCGGGAGCTGGGTGCGCTCGAGGGTGTCGACGACATCATTGAACGCTGCCGGCGGATTCCGCATCGAGTCCGCGACGGCTTGGACGGCCGCGTGCACGGCGACACCGTCGAGGTGGAACTGATCAAGCAGGAACTCATCCGGGTGCTTGGCCTCGATATCCCACGGCGCCAACTCGTCGGCGGGGAAGTCGTCCAGGTTGAAGGTGACGATCGTGGCCGCCCGCGCTCGGATCGCCGCCGCCAGAACGTGGCGGTCGCCAGCATCCGGCAACGTCAAGGTTTTCACGATCGGCTCGTAGCCGGTGATCAGGCAATCGGCGACGGCCTCGCACATCAGCTCGCGCGTGCGCTCCAGCCTCTCTGCAGGGATCTGCGGATTGTTCGCGCCCACGTTGCGGAACACCTCGTCGAGGATCTCGTCCGTCCAGCGGGCGTGCACCAGCCCGGTCTGGGCGATCTGGATGAGCACATGCCGCAGCGTCGGCGGGTACATCACGTTCGCGTCATAGACGACGGGGAAGCTCACTCCTTCTCGCCGGAATCCTGCGACAACGCCACGAGCTCAGCGAACGCATCCCGACGTCGCAGACCGTCCGCCCGTTGGAAGTCGCGCAACGAGTCGGCTCGGATCCGGCGGTGGGTGCCCACCATCCGGAAGTCGATCTTGCCCTCGTCTAGCAGCTTGATCACATGCGGGCGTGAAACGTTCAGGATTTCGGCCGCCTGCGCCGTGGTGAGCTCCGCGTTCGCCGGCATTATCGTGACACCGCGTCCCGCCGCCATGCTGCCCAGGATTCGGGCCAGCAGCTCCACCGCCTCTCGCGGCACCGGGACGGTTTCCTCGCCCTGCACCGCCAGCTGCAACACCGGCTCGTCGACGTGCGCGCTCAGGCCATGCTGAACGGCGCGGAGCGCGGTCGTGGCCAACTCGATCTCTGGCTCCGGGTGCGTGTTTCGGGACATGCCGCTAGGCTACGCCACACGAGCCCATAAATGCAACAAACGAAATAACCGAAATAACTGACAACGGCAAGATCATCAGTTCCGCTCTACGCCACCGTCTGAATCTCCGGCTCCGCGGCACGTCGGGCTCCCGGCACGTAGCCGAATCGCGGTGCGATGAGTTCGATGGTGTCGTTCAGCACCTGCTCGTAGTCCCGCTCCTCGAATTCGTACGGCAGTTCCAGGCGCAGCTCGGAGACGTCCGCGAACGCCGCGTCCTTCGCCAGCCGTTCGGCGATCTCCTCCGCCGGCCCGACCAGGTCGGCGGCGAAGAGCGTCCGCCGGGGACCGTGCGCGACGCCCACCCGTGCATCGCGCTCGCGCGCGTACTCGCGGTACTTCTGCCGGGTCGCCCGGTCCGCGCTGTCGGTGGGGAGGAGCACCCGCCCGAACGCCACCCGGAGGTCGCCGGGCCGAGTGGTCAGCGATCGGTGCAGGGCGATCAGGGCGCGCTGAGCCTCCACGAAGTCGTCCGTGCCCTCGCCCGAGATGACGTTCCCGGTCAGCAGGTGCAGCCCGTGCGTCGCCGCCCAGCGGATGGACGCGCTGCTGCCTCCGCCGTACCAGACCCGCCGGTCGAGGCCGGGACTGTGCGGCTGCAGGCGGGGGCGCTGCACGTTCCCCGGCGAGTGGATGACGGTGTCCTCGTCGCCGATGAACTCGCCGGAGAGGTCCGCCAGCAAGCGCTCGATGCGGCCGTAGGAGAGGTCGTACCCGGGCCAGTCGCCGTCGAACACCCGGTCGCCGATGAGGTCGGCGTGCGGCGGTGTGCCCGCGCTCAGCCCGATGGCCACGCGGCCTCCCGAGAGCACGTCGGCGGTCGCGAGGTCCTCGCCCAGCCGGAACGGGCTCTCGTAGCCGATCGGGATGACCGCCGTGCCGAGCTCGATCGTCGACGTCCGTTGCGTGGCCGCGCCGAGGAACACGGCGGCCGAGGAGATCCCGTGCTAGAGGTGACGCTGCCGCACCCAGGCGCCGTCGTAGCCCAGCCGCTCCCCCGCCTCGATCAGCCGGAGGGTGTTCTCCAGGCCGCGCGCCGGGTCGTCGTCGGGATAGTTGCCCGGCGTGAGGAAGTGCAGCCGGGTGAGCCGGGTCACGCGGGCACCGCCTCGGCCTGGGCGGGCGTCTCCGCGGACGACGCGGGCCAGGCCGGGTCGCCGATGAAGCCGTCGGCGACCGGGCGCACGTCCGACCGGAACAGCTCCAGGCTGTCCGCCCACGCCGTGCGGGCCAGCTGACCGGGATGGCCGCCGATGGAGATCGTGGTGTGGCCGAACGCTTCGTGATACCGGGCGAGCTTGTCGAGCACCTCCTGGGGGCTGCCGATCAGCGCGGACGAACGCGCGACGTAGTCGTCGTAGTCGGCGTAGTCGGTGCGGGTGCCCGGGAGTGAGTGGTCGGCCTTCGAGACGGCGGCGACGAACGCCTCGTACGCGGGCCGGTACTCCTCGCGCGCCTGCTGGGAGGTGCGGGCCACATGCAGGACGTGGCCGGCGCCGACCGTCGCGTCCACCGGGTCGCGCCCGGTCTCGGCCCACACCTCGCGGTAGCGGCGGACCAGCGCGGCGTACTGCTCGAGGGGGTTCATCGCGTTCGCGGAGAAGATCGGGTCGCCGTGCCGGGCGGCCAGCTCCACCGACGCCGGGGAGGTGGCCGAACCGTGCCAGATGCGGATCCGCGACTGCAGCGGCCGGGGCTGCACATCGGCCCCGCGCAGCGGAGAGTGCCGGATCCCGGGCGCGCCTGTCGGCGGGTCCCAGTCGACCGAACGGGAGGACCAGAGTTGCCGGAGCAGCGTGTAGTTCTCCCGCAGGGTGTCCCACGCCTCGGTGCGCTCGATGCCGAACAGCTCGGCCTGCTCGGGGCCGTTGCCCTTCCCGATGATGAGCTCGAGCCGGCCTCCGGAGAGGTGGTCGATCGTGGCGTAGTCCTCGGCCACCCGGACCGGGTCGAGTACCGAGAGCAGGGTGACACCGGTGAACAGCCGGATGCGCGAGGTGACCGCCGCCAGATGCCCGAGCAGCACCGTCGGCGAGCTGGACAGGAACGGCGCGTGATGCCGCTCCCCGACCGCGAACCCGTCGAAGCCCAGCTCCTCGAACAGGCGGGCGTTCGCCACCACCTCGGCCAGTCGCTCCCGGGGGGAGGGGGCGGGTCGCCCGTCTCCCACCGGCGCGTTGGCTATCAGGTCGAGCCCGATGACCTTCATGCTGCGACCCCTACTTCGTCTTGTAGGCGTCGACGAGCGACCCGAGTCGCGAGTCCGCACCGAGCACGATGCCGTGCGTGTTCTGAGCGGTCCCGAGGATGGTCGTCAGCTCGACGACGGGGATGTAGTAGGCCAGGTCGACGATGCGCTGCCCGGCCTGCTGGGCGATGGCGTTCCGCTTGTCCTGATCCGGGGTCGCGAGCTGGTCCAGCAGCAGCTGGTTGAGCTGCGGGTCCGTGTAGCCCTTGACCGTGTTCGACGGGAGGGTGTTGAGGAACTGCGTGCGCAGCACGTCTCCGTCAGCGCGGGAGAGGTTGCCGTATGCGAGGTCGAACGCCCCGGCGTTCGACTGAGCGAAGTACTGCGGGACCGTTCCGGTCCACACGGTGACCTCGATGCCGAGCTGCTTCAGCTGCTGCTGGATGAGTTCGACGATGGACTGGTTCGGGTTGAAGTTGGCGATGTACCCGAGCCTGAGGGTGAGGCGCTTGCCGTCCTTCTCACGGATGCCGTCCGCTCCCTTCTTCCAGCCGTCGTCGTCGAGCAGCTTCGCCGACGCCTTGGGGTCGCTGGTGAGCTGCTTGCTCAGGTCCACCCAGCCGGGCGTGTTGGCGGCGAGCACGCTGGAGGCGACCTTGAAGTCGGAGGTCAGCGCCGACTGCTGGATCGCGGTGCGGTCGATTGCGGTCAGCAGCGCCGTGCGGACCTTCTCGTCGCTCAGGATCGCGCCCGGCTTGGTGTCGGTGGTGAGGCCGAAGGCGATGCCGGGGTTCGGTCGGATGACGAGGCCGGTCTTGCCGGTCTTCAGCGTGGCGATGTCCTGCGGCAGCACGCCGCCGACCGCGTCGAACTGCTTCGACGTCAGGCCTCCGGTGCGCACGCCGGCCTCCGGGACGATCTTGAACGTGACCGTGTCGAGGTGAGCGGCGGCGCGGTTGCGGTAGTCCTCCGGAGCCCAGCTGTACCCGGAGCGCTTCTTCAGCACCACCGAGGTGTTCTTGGTGTAGCTCTCGAGCGTGAACGGACCGGTCCCGCTGAGGCCCTTGCCGGTGGCTCGGTCGTCGAAGGGGATCGCCAGCGACTTCGGCGACAGCAGCGCGAGCGCGACGGAGGACGCGGCTTGCGGGAACGCGCCGTTGGGCTTGCTGAAGGACACCGTGGCGGTGGAGTCGTTCACGACGGTGGTGCCGGCGTAATGGGGCAGTGCGGTGACCGCGTTCACGGCCTTCGTCGCGTTCGCCACGATGTCGTCGAAGTTGGCTTTCACCACGGAGGCGGTGAGCGGGGTGCCGTCCGAAAAGGTGACGCCCGGACGCAGCGTGAAGGTGAACTGGGTCGCGTCGGCGTTGGCCTGCCACTTGGTCGCGAGCCCCGGGATGATCTTGCCGGTCTTCGGGTCCTGCTCGGTCAGCGACTCGAAGAGCTGACGCTCCACGTACAGGGTGTCGTTGCCGCTGCCGAGCGCCGTCGGGTTGAGGGTGATCGGGTCGTTGGTCAGAGCGAAGGTCAGGTCGCCTCCTTCGACGGGCTTCGCTGAGGCGGCGCTCGTGGAACCTGCCGCGTGCGCGGCGCACGCGCTGAGGACGAGGGCGGCCGCCGCGGCGGTCGCGATCCCGGCGGTGACGCGCCGGATCCGTGGACTGGTCATGCTGTTCTCCTTGGGGTGAGGGGTGCGCCGCGGCCCGGGATGGCCTCCAGCAGGTCGCGGGTGTACGGGTGGTCGGGGCTGTCGAACACGTCGGCGACGGTTCCCGTCTCCACGACGCGGCCCTCGCGGAGGACGGCGACGTCGTCGGAGACCTGACGGACGACAGCGAGATCGTGGCTGATGAAGAGGTAGGCGACGCCGAGCTCGGCCTGCAGCGAGGCGAGCAGGTCCAGAACCTGCGCTTGTACCCGCACATCGAGGGCCGACACCGGCTCGTCCAGCACGACCAGGTCGGGGCGGATGGCGAGAGCGCGCGCGATAGCCACCCGTTGGCGCTGTCCTCCCGACAGCTCGGAAGGGCGCCGCTCCGCGGCATCCGCCGGCAGCCCGACCTGGTCGAGCAGCAGTCGTGCGCGCGCGGCTCGTTCCCGGCGCGTCCCGATGCCGTGCGAGCGCAGCGGCTCGGCGACCAGGTCGGCGATGCGGAACCGCGGGTTGAGCGAGGCGTACGGGTTCTGGTGGACGACCTGGATGCGACGGCGCAGCCTGCGGAGCGCGGATCCGCGGGCGGCGGTGATGTCCTCCCCGTCGAAGACGATCCGGCCCGCGGTCGGGTCGTCCAGTCGCAGCACCAGCCGGGAGGTCGTCGTCTTGCCCGAACCCGACTCGCCGACGAGGGCGAGCGTTCGGCCGCGGTGGATGGTGAGGCTCACGTCGTCCACGGCCCGGTTCCCGCCGAAGTCCTTGACCAGGCCGGTGGCAACGAGCAGGGGCTCCGACGGCCTCTGCGCGTCGGACGATTCCCGCCGTTCGGCGCGGGCGCGGGTCAGGAACGTGCCACCCGACGTGTTCAGGCTCGGCGCCGCGGCCAGCAGTGCACGGGTGTACGCGTGCTGCGCCGAGCCGAGCACCCGGTCGGGGGTCCCGGACTCGACGAGCCTGCCCTCGGACAGCACGAGGATGCGGTCGGCGCGGTCGGCGGCGATCCCGAGGTCGTGCGTGATGAGCAGGGTGGACGCGCCGAGCTCGTCGGTCAGTTCGTCCAGGTGGTCGAGGATGCGCCGCTGCACGGTCACGTCGAGTGCGCTCGTCGGCTCGTCGGCGATCACCAGTTCCGGCCGTGCGGCCAGCGCGATGGCGATCAGGACCCGCTGACGCTGCCCTCCCGAGAGCTGGTGCGGATACTGCACCGCACGCTCCGACGGCCGGTCGATGCCGGCCCGCTCCAGCGCCTCGATCGCGTGCTCGTGGGCTGCCCGCCGGTCGGCGAGCCGGTGGATGCTGAGCACCTCCGCCACCTGCTCGCCGATGGTCTTGACGGGGTTGAGGGAGACGGTCGGGTCCTGCGGGACATAGCCGATCCGCCGTCCGAGCAGGCCGCGGAAGGAACGCTCACCGAGCGCGGAGACCTCGGCTCCGGCGAAGCGGATGGCGCCGGAGACGGTGGCGTTCGCCGCGAGCAGGCGTACGATCGCGGCGGCAGTCGTGGACTTGCCCGATCCGGACTCGCCGACCACGGCGACCCGTTCGCCGGCCGCGACCTCGAAGCCGATGCCGCGCACGGCCTCCACGTCGCGCCCTGCTGAGCGGTAGCGGACACGGAGGTCGGCCACCTCGAGCAGTGCGCTCATCGGGCGCCCTCCGCGGTGAACGCCCGCGAGAGGCGGTTGCCGGCGAGCACGGTGAGAGCGATGACCAGCCCGGGGAGAGTGGTCATCCACCACGCGGTCGCGAGGAAGTCCCGACCACCGGCGACCAGGGCGCCCCACTCCGGCGTCGGCGGTTGGGCGCCGTAGCCCAGGAAGCTGAGCGCCGAGATCGCCAGGATCGCGGCGGAGAAGTCGAGGGCGACGAGCGCGAGCAACGGTGCGATCGAGTTCGGCAGCACGTGCCGCAACAGCACCCGGACGGGACGGGCGCCGCCGGCGACGGCCGCCTCGACGAACACGCTGTTGCGCACTTTCAGCACCTCGGATCGCAGCACCCGGGCGTTGGAGGCGACCGAGGTGACGCCGACGGCGATCGCGACGTTCACCGTCCCGAAGCCGAGCGCGACCACGAAGGCCAGCGACAGCAGCAGGCCCGGGATCGCCAGCAACACATCGGCGAACCGCATCAACACCGCGTCGGCCCATCCCCCGCGATACCCCGCCAGCAGTCCGATCAGCGTGCCCGCGACCACGCCGACGAGCACGGCGATCGCGGCTGCGCCGAGCGACAGGCCCGCTCCGTGGACGACCCGGGAGAACAGATCGCGGCCGATGGCGTCGGTGCCGAAGAGATGAGCGGCCGACGGCGGCTGCCGAATCGCGCTGGACACCGCCAGCGGATCGGTCGCGGTGAAGAACGTGGGGACCAGCGCCGCGAGCAGGAGGACGGCGATCCAGAACGCGCTCAGGGCGACCCCGGGCCGGCTGCGCAGCCAGGAGAGCGCGGCGGCCGTGCGGGCCCGCCGGAAGCCGGATGCTCCAGCGCGCTCACCCGGGAGAGACACCGTGGTCGCCGGGGCCGTGGTCGCAGGGGAGACCTGCTTGAGCTCGGCCACGATGGTCTCGGTCATGCGGTCACCGCTTTCAGTGGGGCCCGTCGCGCGGCGCGCGAGGTGACGATCCGCGGGTCGAGCAGCGGGTAGAGGAGGTCGACGGCCAGGTTGACCGTCACGAACACGAGTGCGCCGAACACGACGACGCCCTGCACCACCGGGATGTCCTGAGCCGCGACCGCGTCGGCCGTCAGTCGTCCGACGCCGGTGCGGCCGAAGACCGTCTCCGTCACCACCGACCCGGCGAGCAACTGCCCGACGAGGAGGCCGGCGATGGTCAGCGCCGGAAGCGCCGCATTGCGGAAGGCGTGCCTCAACTGCACCCGGGTCGCGGACGCGCCCTTGGCCCGCGCGGTGTCCGCGTAGGGCTGCCGCAACTCCCGCTCCAGTCCCTGCGCGAGCAGCTGGGCGATGAGCGCGCTGGTCGGGACGGCGAGCGTGATCGCCGGCAGGACGGCGCTGATGACACCGTCGTTGCCCGTTGCCGGGAAGATCGGCAGCTGGAACGAGAAGAACTGGATCAGCAGCAGGCCCAGCCAGAAGGACGGGATCGCGACACCCAGCGGCGGCAGCGACAGCAGGAGTCCGCGGAGCCTGTTCGAGCGTGCCCGGGTTGCGGCGAGCGCGATGCCGGTGCCGGCGATCAGCGCGAACAGGATCCCGAGTCCGGCGATCTCCAGCGTGGCCGGCAGGCTCTCGGCGATCAGCGCGGACACCGGGCGTCCGGAGACGAACGATCGGCCGAAGTCGCCGGAGGCGGCGTGCAGCGCTGCGGTCCCGAGACGGACGATCACCGGCTGGTCGAGCCCCCACTCGGTGCGGATGGCCGCCAGCTGTCCGGCGCTCAGGTCGCTCGACTGACCGCCGGTGATGCTCGCCAGCGCGTCCCCGGGAAGCGCCCAGAGCACGAGGTAGCTCACGACGTAGGCGACCACCAGGACGAACACGGCCTGGCCGAGCCTCCGGAGGATGTATCTGCTCACGTGCGGCGTCCCTTTCTCTCGTGGCGGACACCTCATTCGGCCAGGCTTCGCGCGCCCGGACCAGCACGGATGACGGACTGTGTCGGGGGTTACGGATCGTGTCGACGACGGTGGATTTCACGCCGGCCCACCGCTATCCCGCGCTCGCGGATCGCCTCCCCGGCGTCTCGATCGCTCTGCGTTACGCACCTTGACGTCGATGGTGGATGCGCCCCAGCACGCCGCGTACGGTGCCTGCGAGGATGGAACCGCCAGCTCGAAGGGAGCACCCCGATGACCACCACCCACCCGTCAGCGACCGTTCGCATCCGCGGCGCGCGCGCGGACGAGTATCCGGCGATCGGGGAGCTCACCCATGCCGCCTACACGCACGACTACGCGGACCTGCCGGCGCACTACCGCGAGGAGCTGAAGCACCCGGAAGCGCTGCTCGACGCGTTCGACTTCTTCGTGGCGGAGGACGCGGCCAGCGGGGAGCTCGTCGGGACCATCGCGCTCCTGCGGCCCGGGGTCGATCAGGACGGCCGGATCGGGTCGGACGAGCTCTACTTCCGGCTGTTGGCCACACATCCGTCGGCACGGGGCCGCGGCATCGGGGCCGAGCTGACCCGGTTCGCCGTCGACCAGGCGAGAGGGCGCGGCCAGCGCGCGGTCGTGCTGAACAGCGGTCCGGACATGCTGGGAGCCCACGCGCTCTACCGAAAGCTCGGCTTCACGAGACGCGCAGACCGAGAGGGCACGATCGTCCTGCCCGATGGGCGCACCCTCCAACTGCTGACGTTCGTCCTCGACCTTCCGAACTGAACCGCCCGGAAGGCCGAGGAGACGTCACGCCGTCCGTCGCGCGAGCGCCGCGGAGTCGAACGGACGCAGCCCGAGGTTCTCACGCAGCGTGTTCCCCTCGTAGCCGGTCGGGTAGATCCCACGCTCCTGCAGCTCCGGCACCAGCCGGTCGACGATGTCGTCCAGACCGGACGGCACCAGCCACGGTGTGATGTTGAAGCCGTCGACCACGCCGGCGTCGGCGTAGCGCTGCAGGGTCGCCGCCACCGACGACGGGCTGCCGACGAAACCGCGGCCCGAGTTGAGGCGGATGACGAGCTCGCGGATGGAGAGGCCCTCCGCCTCCGCGCGCTCGCGCCAGGCGTCGGCCGTGGTCTTGGCCTGCGCCGCGCGGAAGCCCGCGCCTCGGGTCTCGCCCGTGACGTCCTGCGCCGGGTCGATGTCGGGCAGCGGGCCGTCCGGGTCGTAGGCGCCGAGGTCGGTGCCCCAGATGTTCTCGATGAAGGCGATCGCGGTCTGCGGGGTGACCTGCTTGCGGCGCACCCACCTGGCCTTCTCCTCGGCCTCCGCGTCGGTGTCGGCGAGGATGAACTCCTGCCCGGGGAAGATCTTCACGTCGTCGGCCGGGCGCCCGGCCTTCAGGGTGCGCTGCCGGATGTCCGCCGCGAAGCTCTGCGCGTCGTCGAACACGCTGTGGGCCGAGAAGATGACGTCGGCCTGACGGGCGGCGAAGTCGCGGCCCTCGGCCGAGTCGCCGGCCTGGAACAGCACCGGCCGCCCTTGCGGGCTCTGCGGGAGGCGGCTGAGCCCGCGCGCACGATAGTGCCCGGTGTCCACCTCGACCGGCCGCGACGGCGCCCCGGTGCTCCACGCGTCCGCGTCCGGAGAGCCCGCGATGTCGGCGGCCCAGGCGGCCCAGAGCTCCTTGGCGGCGACCACGACGGCCTCAGCGTGACGGTAGCGGTCGGCGTGGTCGAGGTAGCCGCCGCGCCGGAAGTTCTCGCCCGTCCACGCGTTGTCTGTCGTCACCACGTTCCACGCGGCTCGGCCGCCCGAGAGCAGGTCGAGGCTGGCGAACCGGTGGGCGAGGTCCAGCGGGTCGTTGTAGGTGGTGTTCTGCGTCGCGACCAGTCCGATGCGGGACGTGACAGCGGCGAGCGCCGCCAGCTGCGTCTGCGCGTCCGGCCGTCCCGCCACGTCGAGCTGGTGGAGGCGGCCGAGGTGCTCGCGCAGTCGCAGCCCCTCACCCAGGAAGAACGCCGAGAACAGGCCGCGCTCGGCCGTCTGCGCGAGGCGGCGGAAGCTCTCGAAGTCGATCTGGGAGCCGCTCTCCGGCTCGGTCCACACAGTCGAGAAGTTGACGCCCTGGAAGAAGACGCCGAAGCGGAGGACGGTCGGTGCGGTCATGCGGACTCCTGGTAGCGGTTGACGGCGGCGGGCAGGCCCAGCGTCGCGCGGAGGGTGTCGCCGGGGCGCGGGATGGCGAGCGGGATGCGGTCGCGGAGCCGCGGCGCGACGGCGAACACGTACTCGGCGAGGTCGACGTCGAGCACGGCCGGGTGCAGACGGACGCCGTCGACGACGGCTGCGAGCGAGACGAGGAGGTCGATCAGCCCGTCGGCGGTTCCCGTGAAGCGCGCGCGGCGCGCAGGCCACGGCGTCCGCGCGTCGAGGGTGCGCACCCGCTCGCCTGCCGGAAGACCGGCGGCGTCGAGCGCGAACTCGAGGTCGAGGATCGCGAGCGTGCCGGTCGAGCGGAACGCCGCGGCGGTGTCGGTCGCGCGCGCGAGCAGCTCCTCCGCGCTTCCCGGGCGCACGTCGAAAAGGGCCGCATCCAGTTCGACGGTCCCGGCCAGGGCCGCCGCACCGAAGACCGGGAGGGCGCCCTGCGGCGGCCTCGGTACGATCGACGGCCCCACGATCGAGTAGTCGTCGCCGGTGAAGCGGATGTGGTGCAGACGGTCCCGGTCGAGGTACCGGCCGGTCGCCACGTCGCGGATCACCGCGTCGTCCTCCCAGGAGTCCCAGAGCCGGCGCGCGACCTCCACCGCGTCCTGCGGTCGTCCCGGCTGTCCGTCGCGCCCGTAGAGCGCCGCCGTCCCGGAGTCGTCCACCGCCGTCGCGACCCAGCCGGCGCGTCCGCGCGACGCGAAGTCGAGCGACGCGAGCTGAGTGGCGACGTGGAACGGCTCGGTGTAGACCGTGCCCGCCTCCGGCACCAACCCGATCGCGCTGGTCAGCGGGGCGACGAACGCCGCCCGCTGGATCGCGTCGAGCCGGGCGGAGATGCCGGCGGGATCAGCCGGCGGGAGAGCCGAGTCGGCGAAGGTCGCGAAGGCGAATCCGGCGCGTTCGGCCTCCTGCGCGCGTTCGGCGTGCACCCGGCCGCCGAGCAGCTCGGCCGGGCTGTGCGAGGACGCCCGCCACGCGGCCGGGTGCGCTCCGTCGCCGTCGAGCTCGACGGCGAGGACGAGGGGCCGCTCCTGCCGGCTCACCGGGCGCTCCGCTCGTGCGGGATCTTCTCTCCGGCATCCACCGGGAAGGGCAGGCGGTTGCCGGCGGGCGGCAGCGGGCAGGTGGCGAAATCGGTGTACGCGCACGGGAGGTTGACCGCGCGGTTGAAGTCGAGGACGACCGATCCGTCACCGCTGGGGGCGGCCACAGCCAGCGAGCGGTTCGCCGCGTAGGTGGTGACGCCGCTGGTCTCGTCGGTGAAGAGGATGAACAGCGACCCCGGGGTGTGCCCGTTGAAGGCGGTGAGTCGATGAAGGCCGCCGTCCCGCGAGAACTCCACCTCGCCGGGAGCGGCGTAGACGTGCTGGAGGCCTTCGGCGACCGAGCCGACGGTCACCTCGACCGGCTGGTCGAACGGGACGAAGCGGCCCTCGATCGCCCACGCGCCATCCGGAGCGTAGGTCGGGGTCCCGCGGTACCCGGAGCGGGTGGGATGACCGGGATGCCGCGGCCGAAGCAGGTCGGACCCGCCGCGTTTCGCGATCTCGATCACCACGTCGCCGAAGGCGGCGATGCGGCCACCGCGCTCCGGGATGGCGCCGAAGGCGACACGGCCGGTGACCGTGTCGCCGTCGACGAGCAGTGACTGGCCATCGCCGAGTTCCACGACCGGGCCCTCTTCGGAGCTCCACCAGCGTCCGGGGAGGCCGTCGTAGGCGGTCGGCTCGGCGGTCAGCCAGTGCAGCGCGGTGATGGCGAGGAAGCCGTGCGCGGAAGCACGGTCCGCTTCGTGGGCCTGATGCCAGGCGCTCCACGCCGATTCGAAGGCGGTTGTCGTGGTCTCTGCTGCGATGGTCATTGTCGTCACCTCACTGGTTGCTGATCGGAAGCCCGGGCGGGTTGATCTCGGACTTCGGCAGGCCCTCGTTGGTGAGGTTGTACGCCTTCAGCCACTTCGCGTACTGGCCGTTGTCGATCAGGTAGTTGATGGCGTCGGCGATCGGCTTGTCGAGGCCATTGCCCTTCTTCACGGTCGCGGCGATCAGTCCCTGGAGGCTCGCCCCGGCTCCGGAGTAGGTTCCGGCGGTGCGGGTCGGGTTCGCCGACGACGCGCTCTGCGTGTTCTGGTAAGCGGCGCCGGGGTTCGGCCCGAAGCTGGCGTCGATCTTGCCCGAGTTCAGGGCCAGGATCGTCGAGTTCGTGTCGGGGTAGTACTTGACGTTGAGGGTCTTGCCCTCGCCCTCGAGCTTCGTCTTCCACTCGAGCAGGATCTTCTCCTGGTTGGTCCCGGAGCCGACGGCGACGGTCTTGCCCGCGAGGTTCTCGTAGTCGCCGCCGAACTCCCACGTGTTCTTCTTCAGAACGGTGAAGGCGAGCTCGTCCTTGCGGTACGAGGCGAAGTCGTACTTCTCCTTGCGCTGCTCGGTGTCGGTGATGTTCGAGAAACCGACATCGGTCGCGCCGGTGTCGATGCCGACGAAGAGGTTGTCCCAGGTCGCGTTCTTCACTTCGGGCTTCAGACCGAGCACGGCGGCGACGAGGCGACCGAGGTCGGGCTCGGAGCCGGTGAGCGTCTTCTGGTCGTCACCGGTGAAGGCGAGGGGCGGGAAGCCGGCCGGCAGCGCGCCGACGCCGATCACGAGCTTGCCGCTGGACTTCACGCCGGCGGGGAGCTCGTCGGCGATCTTCGCGACCTTGTCCACCTGGATGGTGGTCGGGGTGCCGACGCCGTTGGTGTGCGCGGCGATGGCGACGCCGCCGTTCGAGGATCCGTCGTTCTCGGCTGACGCCTGTCCGGAGCAGGCCGCGAGAGAGACGACGAGGGCGGCCGACGCGAGGACGGCCCCTGCGACGCCGAGGCGTCTGCGCAAGATGAGTTTGGGTGGGGTGATTCGGGGGGACATGGTTTCTCCTTGGTGGGGGATGGGTTGGGGATGTTCAGAGCACGCGGCTCAGGAACTCTCGGGTGCGCGCTTCGCGCGGGTTGTCGAGGACGTCGGACGGGCGCCCCTGTTCGACGACCAGGCCGTCGTCGAGGAACACGACCTGATCGGCGACCTCACGCGCAAAGCCGATCTCGTGGGTGACGACGACGAGGGTGACGCCGTTGCCGGCGAGGGACCGGATGACGCCCAGCACCTCGCCGACCAGCTCGGGGTCGAGGGCCGAGGTCGGCTCGTCGAACAGCAGGACCTCCGGCTCCAGCGCGAGAGCGCGGGCGATGGCGACGCGCTGCTGCTGGCCTCCGGAGAGCTGCCGCGGGTACGCCGACGCCTTCTCGGACAGGCCGACCCGCTCCAGCAGGACGCGCGCCTGCTCACGGGCGGTCGCGGGAGGCGTGCCCAACGCGATCGGCGCCTCCGACACGTTCTCGAGGATCGTCAGGTGCGGGAACAGGTTGAAGTTCTGGAAGACGAACCCGATGCGTGCCCGCTGACGCAGGATCTCCCGCTCGCTGAGCTCCTTCAGCCGGCCGTGCTGCACGCGGACGCCGATCAGCTCGTCACCGACGACGACGTAGCCCTCGTCGAGCGGTTCGAGGTGGTTGATGGCACGCAGCAGGGTGGACTTCCCCGAACCGGACGGGCCGAGGATGACGGTGACCGTCCCGGCCTCGATCGTCAGGTCGACCCCGCGGAGCACCGGCCGGTCGCCGAACGACTTGGTCGCGTTCGCGATCTCGATCCCGGCGCTCATGCCGCACCGTCCAGACGGTTGTTCGCCCAGCCGCGCAGCCGCTGGAACGGAGTGGGCGGCAGCGTCCGCACCGCGCCGCGCGCGTAGAAGCGCTCGACGTAGTACTGGATCACCGAGACGACGCTGGTGAGCACCAGGTACCAGATGGTGGCTACGACCAGCAGCGGGATGATGTCGGTCGGGTAGGTGCTGCTGAGGTTCTGGACGACGCCGAACAGGTCGAGCAGCGACACGTAGAACAGCAGCGAGCTCGCCTTCAACAGGCCGATGATCTGGTTCACGTACGCCGGGACGATCGACCGGAGCGCCTGAGGGAGCACGATCCGGCGGAACTGCCGCCCGCGCGGCAGCCCGAGCGATTTCGCGGCCTCGTGTTGGCCCTGGTCGACCGAGAGGATGCCGGCCCGCACGATCTCGGAGCTGTACGCGATCTCGCTCAGACTCAGTCCGATGACGCCGAGCGTGAGGTCGGACAGCACCGACACCGTCTTCACCTCGACCTGCGGCCCGAAGGGGATGCCGACCCCGATCGTCGGGTACAGGTTGCCGAGGTTGTAGAGGAAGATCAGCACGAGGATCAGCGGCACGGACCGGAACAGCCAGACGTACAGCCAGCTCACCGAGCTGAGCACCGGGTTCGCCGACAGCCGCCCGAGCGCCACGACGATCCCGCCCGCGAACGAGACCACCGCGGAGATGGCCGTCGCCGCCAGAGTCAGCTGGAGTCCGGTGAGGATGGCCGGGCTGAACAGCCACTTGCCCACCTTCGCCCACTCCCACGACGGGTTCGTGAACAGCGTCTGCCCGAAGTTGAGCAGCAGCACGAGGACCAGGGCCGCCGCGATCCACCGGCCAGGGTGACGCAGCGGGAGGACCGGGCGCTCGGCGAGGCGCCGCAGATCGATGCCGTCCGGCAGCGGGCTCGTGGCCGCCGGGGTCGCGACGGCGGCCGACTCGACGGTGGGGCTGACCGCGCTCATCGCTCGGCCCCCACAGACTTCTCGAAGGGGTGGATTCCCACCTCTTCGGCGGGGAGTGCGGTGTCGAAGAGCGGGCTGTAACCGGCGGCGAGGTACAGCGCCTTCGCCTCCGGCTGTCGCGGACCGGTCGTCAGGTAGATCCGCGTGTACCCCTGCCGCACGGCCTCGGCTTCGAGCTCGTCGACGACCCGGCGGGCCAGGCCCTGGCGGCGGTGGGCGGAGCTCGTCCAGATGCGCTTGAGCTCCGCGGTCTCCGGGTCGAGGCGCTTGAACGCTCCTCCGGCGATGGGCACGCCTTCGCGCAGCAGCAGGACGAATGCGCCTCCGTGGGAGGCGGAGAAGAGCTCGGCAGGGTACCGGTTCAGCTCGGTGGAGGCGCGCTCCCCGAAGAAGTCGCCGTACCTGGTGTCGTACTCGAGCTCCAGCTCGGCCAGGAGAGGACGGGCCAACTCGTCTGTCGCCTGGACATAGCGGAACTCATCGACGTCGACGTTCGTGACAGTCACCATGCCTCCTTTTCGCAGGGTGTGGGCGGATGTTGCGGACGACCGTACGGCGCATTCCGCGACGACCGGCAACCCCGGTTACGGATTGCGTCGGGCGCCGAAACAGTCCGTCACGGTCGTTTGCGGCCGGGATGCCGGTGGGGGCAGGGTGACCCGATGCTTCCCCGATCCGAAGGCTCAACACACGCCACCGTCGTCGTCGTCGGCGCCGGCCCGCGTGCCATCGGCTGGCTGGAGCGGTTCGCAGCGGCACGCTCCGTCGCGGCCGAGCGACCGCGCGTCGTGGTGCAGTTGATCGATCCGTTCCCGGCCGGGCCTGGCCGGATCTGGCGCCGCGAGCAGTCCCCCCTGCTCAAGCTGAACTCGATGGTCGAGGACGTCACCATGTTCACCGACGACTCGTGTTCGGTCGAGGGACCCGTCCGCCCGGGACCGTCGCTGCTGGAGTGGGTGGAGGCCGTACGCGACGGCCGGATCGACGACGTGGACGTGGACCAGCACGTCGCCGACGAACTCGCCCGGCTGCGTCGCGGCGACTTCCCGACCCGTCGCCTCCACGCCCACTACCTGGACTGGTTCCTCCGCCGTGCGATCGCAGACCTGGACGACCTCGCCGTCGTGGTCCGTCGCACGGACACCGTCGTCGCTGTCGAGTCGGCCGACGACCACGAGCTCGTCCGTCTCGCCGGCGGCCACGAACTCACCGCCGATGCCGTCGTCTACGCCATCGGCCACACCGGAAGCCGGCCCGCCGGCGAGACCGCAGAACTCACCCGCTTCGCGCACCGTCACGGCCTGCGCTACCAGCCGCCCGCGTTCACCGCGGACGCCGACCTGACCGCGTTCGGGCCGGGGGATGTCGTCGCCGTCCGTGGGATGGGGCTTGCCGCCATCGACCTGATCGTGCTGCTCACCGAGGGTCGGGGAGGGCGCTTCCTGCGCACGGGCGATTCGCTGGAGTACCTTCCGAGCGGGCGCGAGCCGAAGCTTCTCCTCGGGTCGCGGCGCGGCATCCCATACCGCTCGAAGATCTCCTCGACCCTCGCCGGGGAGCCGCCGTCGCTGCGCTACCTGACCCCCGACGTTCTCGCGCAACTCACGAGCCGCCCGGGTTCGCTCGACTTCCGCCGGGACGTCTGGCCGCTGGTCGAGCGCGAGATGCTGCACGGGTACTACCGCGAGCTCTTCACCGGTCACCCGGAGCGCGCGTCCCGGGCCTGGCCCGACTTCCGGGACGCCCTCGACGTCATCGACCCGCACTCGGACGCGTTCCGGTCGCTGCTGGAGGGCTCGATTCCGGATGCGGCCGACCATCTGCTGCTCGGCCTCTTCGACCGTCCACTGACCGGCGCACGCTTCCACGATCGCGACGAGCTGCAACGGTGGGTCCGCGCTCACCTCGCCGACGACCTCCACCGACGCACCGCTCCCGAGCACAGCGCCACCCTCGGCCTCTTCACCGCCCTGCTGCTGGCGATGTTCGCGCTCGCTCCCGTCAGCGCCTCCCCCGCCTGGACAGAGGAGTCGAGGGTCCGCGACCTCCACGGCTGGTGGCCGGCCTACTTCAGCTATGTGGCCTCCGGACCGCCCGGACACCGCATCGCCGAGCTCATCGCGCTCTCCGAGGCCGGCGTCATCGAATTCGCCGGTGCGGACATCGGCGTCGAGGCGGACGAGCGCCAGGGTCGCTTCCTCGTGTCCAGCACATCGATCGACGGCAGCGTCGCCGTGGACGCTCTCATCGACGCGTGGCTCCCGCCGGCGCAGGCGGATCGCACCGACAACAGCGCACTGCGCGACCTGGCCGTCTCGGGCGCCGGCTCGTTCCGTCAGGGGATGCTGCGCGTCGATCCGACGGACTCACGGGTCGTGGACCCGGTCGGGCGGCCGCACCCGCGGCGGTGGGCGATCGGCCCCTTCACGGACGCGCCGTTCGCCGGCGCGTTCTCCCGCCCGAACACGAATGCGCTCTCGTTCCGCGAGAACGACCGGACGGCGCACGCCGTCCTGCAGCGGATCGAGCACGCTGCGGACCGTGCAGGGGAGCTGCGAACGCTCGCACTCGAGGGGGAACCGTTATGACGTACAACGAGTATCTGCTCGAAGTCAGGGCCGGCATCGACCTCGATCGGCCGCCCCGAATCGCCTTCGACTCGGTGGTCGCGCCGTACCTGCTCTCCCAATGGTTCGCCGACCGTGCGAGAGTCGCGGCGCGCCGCGGCGGCGCCTACGAGATCACCCGTCGAGACGAGACGGCGTCCGGTCGCATCCTCGACCTCGTCCCGAACCGCCGCGTGCTGATCTCCTGGGACCCCGTTCAGGCGTCGCACATCGTCGTCCCCGGCTCGGAGCTGGAGTTCTTCGTCGAGCCGACACCGACCGGATCCCGGATCCAAGCGGTCTGGTGGAAGATCCCGACCGCGCAGACGGAGTCGTTGACCGTGGACCTGACGCAACGGCTCGAACGGCTGCGCGAAGCGGTACACCGGTTGCCGTTGCTGCCCGGCGACTGAGCAGCTCGTTCTGCGCGTGGTCGGCTGTGAACCCGGCATTGGCCATGGTCGCGGGCTTCAGCGCCCGACGGCAGCGGCGAGGCCGTCGATCGCCAGCGACGCGAAGCGGTGGGCCGCCGCCGGCAGAAGGTCAGGCCGTCCGGCGTGGAGTCCGCGGCCGGCGGAGAGGATCAGCAGGAGGTCCGAGAGGACAAAGTCTCGCCGCAGCGCTCCGGCTTCCTGAGCCCGGCGCGCCACACCCCGGAGCATGCCCAGCAACTCCTGGCGGTGCCGAACGACAGCCGACGAGGGTTCGCCGGTGATGAGGGCGTCGACGAACCCTCGGTTCCGCGCGTTCAGGTCGATCAGGCGATGGACTGCTGAACCGAAGCCGCGCCAGGGGTCTGTGTCGGCGGCCGCTTCCTCGACGATCCGCCGACAGGCCGTCAACTCGGCGGAGAACGCCGTGTCGATCAGAGCCTGCCGCGTGGGGAATCGGCGGTAAAGGGTCGCCGGGCCGACGCCCGCCCGTCGGGCGACCTCGCGCATCCCCACGGCGAGGCCCCGCTGAGCGAACAGTTCGCGTGCGGCTTCGACGATGCGGTCCCGGTTTTCTTCGGCGTCGGCGCGCAGCCGAGTCATCTCCGCGGGCATCTGTCTCACTTTCCTGAACCGGACGGGTGCGTCCGGTACCGTGCGGGAGCGTAGCAGCTTGCCACGAAGGCACGGCGAAGAAGACACGGAGGATCAGTGAAGGCAGTAGTCATCGACCGATACGGCGATCCGGCCGGGATGACCGTCGTCGAGCGAGAAGAACCCGCCCTCGGGGCCGCGCAGGTGCTGGTGCGCACGGAGGCCATCGGTGTGGGCGGCGTCGACGCGGTCATCCGCCGCGGCACCGTCGGTCTCGGCTTCCCCCCGGGGATGGTTCCCGGGAGCGAGGTGGCCGGGACGGTCGTCGCCGTGGGCGCCGAGGCGGATCCTGCCCTCGTCGGCCGGCGCGTCTGGGCGTTCACCGGCACGTCGGGCGGGTACGCCGAGTATGCGGCAGCGTATGAGGAGGACGTCTCACCGCTTCCCGACGGTCTCGCGGCCGTGGACGCCGTGACGGTCGGCAGCGCCGCCACTGTCGCCTACTTCGCGCTCGCGCGCGCGCACCTCTCGGCCGGCGAGTCGCTGCTCGTCCGGGGTGGCGCGGGCAGTATTGGGATCGCCGCAATCGAGCTCGCCGCCCGCGCAGGTGCGACCATCATCGCCGCCACCGCGTCGAGCGCAGAACGGGCGCACCGCCTTCGCGAACTCGGCGCTACCCACACCCTGGACCGCTCCGGCCGAGGCGACGGCGCAGCGGCGGGATTCGACGTGATCATCGATATCGTCGGCGGCCCCGACCTGCCGTCCTTCGTCGAACTGCTCCGACCGAACGGACGCTACATCATCGTCGGTGCGGTCGCCGGGTACCCGCCGCCCGACTTCGGCCTGGTCCTGCTGCGGTCTTTCCAGCAGTCCCGCTCCGTCGCGACCTTCAGCCTGGACAGCATCCCGAAGCCCGAGCGGAACCGGATTCGCGAAGAGCTCTTCGGCAGGGCCGCGCGCGGCGAGATCAGCGCGGTCGTCTACGACGTACTGCCGCTCAGTGAAGCTGCCGAAGCGCACCGCTCGATGGATGCGGGCAGCGTCTTCGGGCGTTACGCCCTCGTGCCCGACTGAGGAGCAGCACTTCGACGGCAGGAGCTACCTGTCGAGGCTGGACCGTCGGTCCCGGGTGGTTCACACCGAGGAGTCGATGATCAGTTCCGCCATGCGCCGTGCGGCCTGGGCTGCCGAGACCTGCTTGTCCATCTGCGCGGTCGTCGTGGCGCCGTCGTAGAGGATCACCAACTGCTGGGTCGTCCAGTCCGGATCGCTGACGCCGATCTCGGCGACGAGCCCGCCGATGAGTCCGTGGAGCCAGTCGCGGAACTTCTCGCTCGCCGCCTCTTCCACGCCACCCGGCTCGGCTTCTGCGACCGCGTTCACGAATGCGCAGCCGCGATAATCGGGCTTCGCGAATAGGATCCCGAGGGAGTCGAAGACCGAGAGAAGGCGGTCTTCGGGGTCCGGCCCGGCGGCCACGATCCCGTCGTCGATGGTCTTCTCCCAGGCGGCGTGACGACCGGCCAGATATGCGGAGACGAGTTCGTCCTTCCCGCCTTCGAAGTTGTAGTAGAGCGATCCCTTGGCGACCTGGGCCTTCTCGAGCACTCGATCGATGCCCACCGTGTGGATGCCCTCGTTGTAGAACAGCTCGTCGCTCGCGCGCAGCAGTCGTTCACGCGCAGACTGCTTCTTGGACGGAGTCTCGGTCATCCGGATCACTGCACCTTTTCGACGCCGGCACGCTTGTGCGTCAGATCGCCGCCCGGCCCCCGTCGACGGCCAGCGTGACGCCGGTGATGTAACTCGCCGCCGGCGAGGCGAGGAACCCGATGGCGTCGGCGATCTCCTGGTCGGTTCCGGGGCGCCCCATGATGGTCGTCTCGCCGAGTGCCGCGGTGTCCCCCTTCGCGCCCGGGGTCGCGACAGGGCCGGGCGCGACCGCGTTGACGCGGACGCCGCGCGGGCTGAACTCGGCGGCCCACGCGCGTGTGAGCGCGGACAGCGCAGCCTTGGTCGCGCTGTAGGCCGCGCCCCCGGCGAGGCCCACGTTGGCGGCCATGCTGGAGACGCTCACGACCGCCCCGTCGCCTCGTTCGGCCATGGCAGCGGCCAACCGGGAGGTCAGAAGGTAGGCCGACTCCACATTCCCGGTGAACAGGTCGCCGAGCGTCTCCGCGGAAAGCTGGTCGCTCGGCCCGAACCACGCGAGCCCGGCGTTGTTGATGAGGATGTCGACCTCACCCGCGTCCTCTGCCAACCGCACAGCCTGGTCGGTGTCGGAGAGGTCGGCCGCCACGAATCGCGCTCGGCCACCGGCCAGCTCGATCTCTTCCACGACCTGCACACCGCGGCCGACGTTGCGGCCATGTACGACGACGTTCGCACCCTGAGCGGCGAGCTGGAAGGCGGCAGCCCGCCCGAGTCCGGAGGTCGCGCCCGTGACGAGGGCCGTCTTTCCTGCGAGCGACCATGAGTTCTGGAGTTCCATGCGATCGATCCTTTGTTTGTACCGGTCTGTCTAAACGTACTTTAGACCGCTCTGTCTAATAGCGCAACAGTACGCCGCGGGATAATAGGCGCATGCCCCGACGAAGACCCCGCCGTGCGTCGGGCCATTCGTCGAGGCGGCCCGTCTTCTCGGTGCGGGCGCGGATCGTGGTGGCGATCGTCCTTGCCGCAGGGATCGGCTTGGCGGTGGCGGGGGTGGCCACCTACTTCGTCCAGCGTCAGCAGGCGCTGGCGCAGGTGGACAGCGACCTGGTCCGCAACCTCGATCAGGTGAAGGCGGTCGCCGCCCAGACACCGCCGACAGGGCAACAGAGCGCGGATGCGCTGCTGCGGTCGCTCATCCAGCAGGTCGTTCCCGCTCCTTCCGAGAGTGCGCTCGGAATCGTCGCCGGTCAGGCCGCGTACATTCCGGGCGGCGAACTGCCGTTCAGGCTCGACCGCGACCCCGGCCTGGTCGAACGGTTCACGCGCGAGGCCGACCCGAGCCACGTGGTGATGGGCACCGCCATCGCGCATCAGGGTACGCTGCGCTACGCGATCATCCCGGTGACGGTGAAGGGCGATCCCACGCAGGGCCTGTATGTCGCCGCCTATGACCTCGACACCGTTCTCACCGCGGTTGCGAGCCCGTTCCGGACCTACGCGATCGTCGCAGCGTGCGCGCTCGCCCTCATCGGTCTCGTCGCCTGGTTCGTCGCCGGACGCCTGCTGCGCCCGGTCCGGCACCTCCGCGAGGCGGCGGACAGGCTGTCGGCGACCGAGCTGGGCCAGCACATCCCCGTCCGCGGCAGTGACGACCTCTCCCTCCTCGCCGCGGGCTTCAACCGGATGTCCGACCGGCTGGAGGCGTCCTTCACCTCGCAACGTCAGCTCCTGGACGACGTGGGCCACGAACTGAAGACACCCCTCACGATCGTCCGCGGCCATCTCGAACTGCTCGATCCGACAGACCCGGCGGAGGTGCGCGTCGTGCAGGAGCTCGCCGTCGACGAGCTCGATCGGATGGGTGAGCTCGTCGCCGAGATCGCGCTCCTCGCCGAGTCCCGCGGCCCCGGCTTCGTCGACCCCGCCCGGGCGGACCTCGCCGACCTGACCCGGTCGGTCGCTGCCAAGGCCGCCGCCCTGGCCCCTGACCGTCCGTGGATCACCGAACACGTGGCCGAGGGCGACGGGACGCTCGACGTGCGGCGCATCACCCAGGCCTGGCTCCAGCTCGCCGAGAATGCGGTCAAGTACTCCACGCCTGGCGGGGTCATCCGGGTGGGCAGTGAGCGGATCCCCGGACGCACCGGGAGCCTTTTCCGCGCCTGGGTGCGCGATGAGGGGCCCGGCATCGCCGAGGCCGATCAGGCCCGCATCTTCGAGCGGTTCCAGCGTGGGGGCGGCACACGAGGAGCGTCCGGGTCCGGTCTCGGCCTCGCAATCGTCACGGCGATCGCGCACGCGCACGGCGGCGCCGTCGACGTGACGAGTTCCCCCGACGGCTCGACCTTCACTCTGACCGTTCCCTGCGGACGCGCCGAGGACGACCCGGCGCCCGCACCCCACCGAAACGTAACCCCAGCGGAGGAGACGATATGAGCCGCGTGCTGGTCGCCGAGGACGAGCCCCGGATCGCATCCTTCGTGGAGAAGGGGCTGCGCTCGGCCGGCTTCACCGTGACGACCGTCACCGATGGCCTCTCGGCTCTCGACGAGGTGCGGACGGGGGCGCACGATCTGCTGGTCCTCGACATCGGGCTTCCCGGGCTGGACGGCTTCGGCGTTCTGGAGGCCGTCAGAGGCGAGGGACACCCCGTGGTCGTCATCGTCCTGACCGCCCGCACGAACGGCCGCGACGTGGTGAACATCCTGGATGGCGGCGCCGATGATTATGTGGCCAAACCGTTCCGGTTCGACGAGCTGCTGGCACGCATCCGGCTGCGCTTGAAGACCCCGCGCCCGGAGGCGCCCGACGTGCTGCGGGCCGGCGATCTCGAACTCGACCTGCGCACCCGCCGCATCACGGTCGCCGGAACCGCTCAGGACCTGTCGGCGCGGGAATTCGCCCTCGCGGAGGAGCTGCTCTCCCATGCCGGCCAGGTCCTGAGCCGCGAACAGTTGCTCAGCCGGGTGTGGGGACTCGACTTCGATCCCGGATCGAATGTGGTCGACGTCTATGTGCGGTACCTCCGCGGCAAGATCGGCGCCGAACGCATCGAGACCGTCCGTGGGATGGGCTACCGCCTGACGCCCTGAGCGCTCGCGCACAAAAGCGTTCGCGCACACAAAAGGGGCGAGAAGGCACCCGAAACCTTCTCGCCCCGCACCCGCGAACGGGTGTCAGTGGCCGGCGCTCACCGAGGCGCTGCCGCGCACGTCGACGGCCGCCGGCGGGGTGACCACTGCGGCGCCGCTCGTGCCGGTGGCGCCCAGCCCCGACGTACCCGCTGCGCCGGCCGCCGCCCCCGAACCGGTCACCGAGCCGGACGTGCCCGACACGGTGCCCGACGCGGAGCCGCCGGTGCTGGCCGAGCCGTTCGCGGTTCCGGGGAGGGAGGGGATGCCGGACGGGAGCGTCGTCGGAGCCGCCGGGACGGCGGAACGCGCCTGGGCGACGGCCTTCGAGGCCTCGCCGCGAAGGGAGTTCGCCTTCTGCTCGGCCGCGGTCTTCGCCTGCTCAGCCGCGGTCTTCGCCGCGTTCGCAGCGTTCGAGGCGGTGCCCGTGACTCCGTGGGCGGCGATCGCGGCGCCCGCCTGGTCCTGGACGGAGAAGGCTCCCGTCGCGGCGAACGCACCTGCGGTCGCGAGGCCGGCACTGAGAACGCCAGCGGTGCTGGCGACGATGATCTTCGTGAGGGTCTTCATTTCGGTGGAGATTGCCTTTCCTTGTCCTCGGGCCGCTACGACCCAAGGAACAACCTGCCGGTCGCCGATGAGACCCGAAGGAGATCGAGATGAGAACAGTCTCATCCCATGTGCCGATCGGGTCGGGCGAACAGCGCCGCCACGGTGGATTCCCGCGCATCGTCGAGGTCGGCGTCCAACCGGCCGTGCATCGCGAGTTGGCTGATGCCGTGAAGCATGCTCCACAGCAGCTCCGCCCGGACCGCGCGGTCACGGGCGTCGACCCCGCCGACGACGCTCTCCAGCAGCTCGAAACCGCGGCGGAGCACCGCCGGAGTGTCCTCAGAAGCGAATGCGATGTTGCCGCGGGCCGACGCCATCGCCTCGTACACCGCCGGATGGTCGCGAGCGAAGCGCAGGTAGGCCGCCACCAGCTGCCGCAGCGCCCCGGGCCCGGCTGCCCCGACGTCCATCGCCGTCGCGAGCTCGGCGTAGCCGTCGAGGACCACCCGGCCGACGATATCGTCTCGGCCCCCCGGAAAGTGCCGGTACAGGATCGGCTGGCTCACGCCGATCTCCTCGGCCAGGCGGCGGACGGTCACGGCCGCCCAGCCTTCGTTCTCCGCGATTTCGCGAGTGGTGCGGACGATACGCGACTCGCGCTCGCGAAATCGTTCGAGGTCTTGCGCTGAGCGAGGCATACCGCTACATTAGCAGCGCTAACAGTTAGCAACGCTAACACCCAGAATTTCGACGAAACGGAGAAGCAATGCCCATCGCCATCGGCCTGACAGCGACCCTCGCCATCCTCGGCCTCGCCATCATCTTCGGCACCGACATGAGCGTCGCTGTCGTGCAACGCGCGGTCTATCGTGAGCTCGACGACCGGACGATGGTCCGAATCGTCGGCCGCGGCCACTACTACGGCGACCGACGGTTCCCCGTGATCGGCATCGGCGGCACGATCTTCACCGCGGTCACCGTCGTGCTCGCCTTGGTCGGGGCCTCAGCGCTGGCGGGGGTGCTCGCCGTAGTGGGCTTCGTGCTCGTGCTCACCTGGCTGATGCTCTTCGCCCGGATCGCCAAGCCCATCAACTCTGCGCTGACAGCGGCGGCCAACACGGGCACCGTGCCCGCCGACGCCCGCGCCCTGCAGGACCGCTGGGAGTCCATCATCGTGCTGCGGGCCACCCTGCTCGGCCTCGCGATCGCCCTGATGTGCGCGACGCTCGCACTGGTCTGAAAGGCTCGAGGCGCCTGGGCGGCGGGCGCACATCCCGAGCGGTGAGTTTGGCCAAAAACCGTTGACCAGGTAGTCTGGGCGGCAGCCTCACATCCCAGATATCTACTGGGATTCCGGGGCCGCGCGAGTGTAGTTCAATGGTAGAACCTCAGCTTCCCAAGCTGATAGCGCGGGTTCGATTCCCGTCACTCGCTCCACGTTGTCGCTTCGTGAGCTGTGTCGTTTCTCACGCAACTTGAGACTTTTCTCTCCGACCTCAGACCGGCGCAGCCCGGCTCGCGGGATCGCGTGAGTCAGTGATTCCATTGATGGTCGCCGACCGGTCCTAGGTTGATGCCGGAGGAATCCTCCACGTGCGGGTGGCCACCACCACGGATGCTCTCGAGCACGAGCGCGGCCAGTCGGGTCGCGGCCGAGGGTTCGGGGAGCATCGCCGCCGCACCGAGAGCTCCGGTTGCGTATGCGGCAAGCATGCGGGGTTGGAGGTCGATGCGGGCGAGGCCGTCGTTGGCGGCGTCTTCGATAATGCCGGCGAGCAGTTCGCGGACCTCCCCCTCAGCAGGAGCCAGGCGTGCCGTGTCGTGGAGGGATCCGTCATCCGCGTGGCGATGGCTGCGCAAGCGCGCGTACCCCATCAGCACGTTCTCGAGACGGTCCGCTGGTGCGCTTTCGGCGGCGATCGTCCGCAACCGCCGAAGGTGGTTCGCCACTTCGCGCTGCTGCCAAGCCTCCAGGGCCGACCCGACGTCAGGAACGTACCGATACAAGGTCGCCCGCCCCACCCCGCTCTCCTCCGCCAGCGCCGTCATCGCCGCCACGAATGGGAGGGGTCGACGGCGCCCGCGTCCAAAAGGACCTGAAAGAGTTACAGGCTGGCCAGGAGCTGCTTCATGGTGGCGATCTCCGCGGTCTGCGCTGCGGCGATCTTCTTCGCCAGCGCGACGGCGTCGGCTGCCTTCCCCTTGGCGGCCTCGGTGGTGGCCATGATGATGGCGCCCTCGTGGTGCTGGATCATCTGGGTGAGGAACAGTTTCGAAGCGTCAGCGCTGGACGCATTCTTGAGCGCGTCCATGTCCTGCTGCGACATCATCCCGTCACCGCCCATGTCCATCCCGCCCATATCCATCCCGCCCATGTTGGTCTTCTGCCCCCAGGTGCTGAGCCACCCCTTCAGGGTGTCGATCTCCGGCTGCTGAGCGGCCTTGATCTTCCGGGCCAGGTCGGCGACCCGCGGATCCACGCCCTGTTTGGCCAGCAGCGTGTCGGACATCTCGATGGCCTGCTGGTGGTGGGGGACCATGGCCGAGGCGAAGGTGATGTCGGCTTGGTTGTGGTCGGAGGCGGCCGTGTCGGTGCTGGAGTTGTCGTGGTCCATTCCGGGCATGTTGCCCATGCCGGAGTCGTTGCCCGAGGTGCCGGCGGTGCAACCGGCCAGCGCGGCCGCGGTCAGGAGCGCGCCGGAGGCGATCGCGATCAGTCTGGTGTTCATTGTGTGGTCTCTTTCGTCGTGTGAATCTGCGATGGTGGGCAGGCTGACACACCTCCGCGCGGTGCGCGGGGGTGCAGCGTGCGTCATCTGCGATCGACGGAGAGAGCCAGAAGAGACGGTGGCGGTGGCACGACCGCGCGAGCCACCATCCGGACAAGATTTGTGGGTGCGGCGCGGGAGCCGAGACCGAGCAGCGCCCGGCCGAGTGCGGGAGCGACCAGGAGGATGGTCGCGGCGAGGAGCGCGAGGGTGCAGACCATGGCGGTCATATCGTGCATCGGGTCGCAACCGCCGGCTGCGCATCCACTGCTCATCACACTGTCTGGCATCGACGACCCGACCGCTACCGTGTGCGAGTGGTCGGCGTGTGATCCCGCCGAGTGGGGTGACGTCACCTCACTCGCGGTGTACTCATGCGGTTGGCTCATGGGCGAGCTGACAACGTGCATGGCGAGGATCCCGGTCACGATGCCCGCGACGGCGAAGAGAAGGACGAGCACGCAGCGCCAGGTGCGGGTGCGCATCGAGATGCAGTCGGCCAGCATTTCTCCTCCTTCCGAGAGACAAAGTAGCGTCGCTGTCTGGATACCCGCCGGGGGTTTGACGCTGGCAGGACTTAATGCCCGATCCCTTCCGGTATCCATAAGCAATGCTGAGCGGAGGAGACAGAAGAGGAGGCGGCCGTGTACGGGATGATGGGCGGCTTCGGCGCGTGGTGGATCGTCTGGCTGCTGGTGCCGTTGCTGATCGTCGCGGTCGTTCTTGTTCTGGTCTTCACTCTGAGCCGACGGGGTCCGTCAAGCGGAGTGAACCCGGACCCGCCGCGTTCCTCGGCCCGGGCGATTCTCGACGAGCGCTACGCCCGGGGTGAGATCGATCACGAGGACTACGTCAGGCGGCGCGACGAGCTGGAGCGTTCAGGCGGCTGAAGGGCGGCTCGTCCTCCTATGAGCGCACGAGCCGGGCGATGGCGTCGCTGGCTTCCTGGAGTTTGGCCTGTCCTTCCTCCCCGCCGAGCAGCACGGCGTCGGCGACGCAGTGCTTGAGGTGGTCATCGACCAGGCCGAGGGCGACGCTCTTGAGCGCGGAGGTGAGCGCCGAGATCTGGGTGAGGATGTCGATGCAGTACTGCTCCTCGTCGACCATGCGGGCGATCCCACGGGCTTGTCCCTCGATGCGGCTCATGCGCCGCATGTAGCCGGCTTTGTCGGTGATGTAACCGTGCTCGTGTTCGTGGGCGGTGGCGGGTGCGCTGTCGTTCATAAGGGCTCCAAAGTAGTCAGACGCGGGATGCGGGTTGCGAGGCGTGCGGCGCCGTGTGCGATCGGTCGAGGGCGGCTCGGGCGCTGGTCTCCGGGCGCAGGTCGAGTCGGCGTAGCAGCTGGGCATTCAAGGCGACGACGATGGTGGACAGCGACATCAGGATGGCGCCGACGGACATCGGCAGTACGAAGCCGATGGGGGCCAGGACCCCGGCGGCGAGCGGGACGGAGATCATGTTGTATCCGGCTGCCCACCACAGGTTCTGCTTCATCTTGCGGTAGCTGGCCCGGGAGAGCTCGATCACCGAGAGCACGGATCGGGGGTCGTCGCTGGCCAGGATGACCCCGGCAGAGGCGATCGCGACATCCGTGCCGGCGCCGATGGCGATACCGACGTCGGCCTGCGCGAGAGCGGGAGCATCGTTCACCCCGTCGCCGACCATCGCCACCTTGCGGCCCTCGGTCTGCAGTTCTTTGACCTTGGCGGACTTGTCCGCGGGGTGGACTCCGGCGAAGTAGCGGTCGACTCCGAGTTCTGCGGCGACCGATCGGGCGACAGCGTCGGCATCGCCGGTGATCATCACGACCTGCACGTTCAGGGCGTGCAAGGCGTCCACAGCCTCCCGGGACTCTTCGCGGACCTCGTCGGCGAGCTTGAGGGCACCGGCCACCTGCCCGTCGACGAGGACATGCAGGATGATGGCCCCGTCCTCACGCCACGCGTCGGCGACCCGCAGCTCGCCGACACCGGCATCGTGAAGAAGGTTGGGGCCGCCGACCTGGACGCGATGCGCATCGACCGTGGCCGACACCCCGACCGCCGGCGAGGACTCGAACCCGGTCGCCGGGGAGACCTCCAGGTTGCGGGCGGCCGCCGCGTTCACGATCGCGCGGGCCAGCGGGTGCTCGGAGTCGGCTTCGGCCGCCGCCGCAAGGGCCAGCAGCTGATCCGAGGTGGTGTCGGCGGTCGTCTCGACAGCGGTCACGATGGGCTCGCCCTTGGTCAGGGTGCCGGTCTTGTCGAACAGCACCGTGTCGACGGTGCGCATGCTCTCCAACGCCAGACGGTCCTTCACCAGCACGCCACCGCGAGCGGCGCGCTCGGTGGCGATGGAGACGACCAAGGGGATGGCCAGGCCGAGCGCGTGCGGGCAGGCGATCACCAGAACGGTGATCGTTCGCACGACGGCCTCGTCTGGCAGGCCGATCAGGGTCCAGACCGCGGCGGTGATGATGGCGGCACCGAGAGCGAACCAGAACAACCAGCCGGCCGCGGTGTCGGCGATCCGCTGGGCGCGGGAGGTTGAGTTCTGGGCGTCGCTGACCAGGCGCTGGATTCCGGCGAGGGCGGTGTCGTCGCCGACGGCGGTGATCTGGACGCGCAGGCCGGAGTCGGTGGCGACGGTGCCCGCGACGACGGCATCCCCGATGTCGCGTCGGACCGTCCGGGATTCGCCGGTGATCATCGACTCGTCCATGCTGGCCGAGCCGGACACGACGCGCCCGTCCGCCGGGATGCGCCCACCCGGGCGCACGACCACGATATCGCCAACCCGCAGATCGGCCGGCGCCACCTGCACGGTGCTGTCGCCCTGCACCCGCTCCGCCTCATCCGGCAGCAGCGCGGCGAGCGAGTCGAGCGCGGAGGTGGTCTGCGCCAGCGATCGCATCTCGATCCAGTGCCCCAGCAGCATGATCACGATCAGCAGCGCGAGCTCCCACCAGAAGGTGAGCTGGTGATCCAGGACGCCCAGGCTGGCGCCCCAGGACGCCACGAAGGCGACCGTGATCGCCAGCGCGATCAGCAGCATCATCCCGGGTTTGAGGGCTCGCAGTTCGCTGACGGCGCCGGTGAGGAAGGGCCGGCCTCCCCACACGTACATGACCGTTCCGAGGATCGGCGAGACCCACGCCACCCAGGCCGCGTCCGGCAGCGGGTAGCCCAGGATCATCGCGAATGTCGACGAGAACCCGACCACGGGAACGGCGATGATCAGCATGATCCAGAACAGGCGACGGAACTGACCGACGTGATCGCCGTGGCCGGCGTGACCAGCCATCCCGCCATGTCCGGCGTGCCCGGCCATGGCGTGTCCGGCCATCTCGTGCCCGGTGTGCCCGGCCCTGGCGTGTCCGGCGTGCTCGCTCGCATCATGGTCGCCGTGGTGGCCAGGCACAGTCTGGGTTGGGGTCGGGTGGTGCTTGTGCTCGTTGTGGTCGGTCATTGTGTTAGCCCTTCACCTGGGTGATGTGCTCACGTCCGCCTCGATCGGGCGGTGGCTGGCCTCCGCCTTCGCTTTGCTGACCGTGGCGCCCTTCGTCACGATGCACTCGGCGAGGTCATCTGCGCCAGCACCGCCGAGGAGGTTCCTGCTCCCAGCAGGCATGGTGGCGGCGTCGCGGCGGGCGGAATCGGTGCTGCAGCAGCTGTCGCCCAGTGAGGGACCGTCCCCTGAGGGGGTGTCGACAGCAGAGCGCTCGCCGTACACGCGCGCCGCGGCGTAACCGGCTTCGTCGACTGCGGAGAGGATGGCGGCGTCGTCGACCCCGCTGCCGGTGGTGACGTGCAGGACGCCATCGGTGGCGGACACCTCCACGCGGTCAACTCCGGCGACCTGCGCCACTTCGCCGGACACGGCTCGTTCGCAGTGCGCGCAGGTCATGCCGGTCACTTGGTAGTCGATCGTTTCCATCAGTTCTCCACTGTCGGCGAATACCCTCGGAGGGTATATCGGTCGAACAACATGATACCCCCGGACCGTATTTCGGGGTCAAGCGTTTTCGGATGGCCGGGTGGAGGCGGAGCGAGCAGGTCTCGGATGGTCACGGGGGTGCCTCGGTCGGGCTCCACCGTGACGCTCGATGCGACAACGGAGCGGAGTCGCCTACCCGGTGACAGGACGGCGGAAGATCCAGTCGACGGTCCCACGCCAGGTGTTGCGGAGCTCGCGGTTGCGCCGCCACTCCCGCCAGGTCAGCCAGATGATCACAGCGTCGAAGACGGTGAGGATGGCCACGCCGATCGAGGGCTTCGTGACCAGTTCGTAGATCTGGAAGATCAGGAAAGCGCCGAGCGCGACCATCGCCCACGGGTACACCCTCCGCGAGCCGACCAGCAGCGCCACGACGATCGCGAGCTTGACGACGCCGTGAAGCAGAAGATATGCGGCGACGAACCAGACGCCGCCCGCGTGAATATGAGCGATGCCGTGGACGATGAGGTTGGCGATCAGGTCGTGGGGGTCCTCGGACAACTCTTCGGCGGTGATGGCGTTGGCGGCGCCGACGAGTTGGGCGGGCGTGGTGAACAGCAGCCAGATGCCACCGATCACTTCGACCAGCCCGTCGATGCCCTTGAAGAGAACGCCGACGAGGAAGACCAGATCGAGCACGCGCTCCTTCATGCTTCCTCCTATAAGGCCCTCAGCCGCATGATGCTGCCGCCGAACTGGGTTGGCAACATCACGCGAGACCTACGTCCGCTACCTCCGTCGAAAGACCGACCGAGGTCTCATCACGACTGTGCTTCTCGAGGCGGGGATGCACTCAATCAGAGGACGCGTCGCGCGTCTCGTTTTCGGAGTGGGACACGCATCGGCAACCAGGTGTCGCGGTCGTACCGATGCTCGACTCGCCTAACTGCGCCCAATACTCAGCGCTAGCCGGCATCACCACCCATCCTCACGGCAACTCGTGCGCCGCCGCCGCCTCTTCGATCTCGCGCGCCTGCTGGCGGGCCAGCTCCTGCTCGGCGGCGACGTCGATGTGCCGGGTCATCAGCCAGTAGGCGACCGCGGCCACCGGCAGACCGATGAACAGGGAGATGTCGACACCGCCGAGGGCCTTCGAGACCGGGCCCTCGTAGAAGCCGGCGACGTCGAAGAACGGGATCATCACGACGAACCCGAGGACGTACGCCGTGATCCCCGGCCATCCCCAGCGCTTGTAGATGCCCCTCGGGTCGAAGATCTCCGCGATCGCGTAGTGGCCCTTGCGGACGATGAAGAAGTCGGTCAGGTTCACCGCGGTCCACGGGATGAACAAGTACAGGATCAGCAGCAGGAAGGCGTTGAAGTCCCCGAGGAAGTTCGCGGTCGCGAACAGGGCGAACAGGAGCGAGATCGCAGCGGTCACCACGAGCGTGATGATCCGGATGGCGAGCGTCGGCCGCACCTTCACGAAACTGTCGATCGACGAGATCAGGGTGAGCGACCCGCCGTACATGTTCAGGGCGGTGACGGACACCAGCCCCAGTGCGGCGACGATCAGCGCGATGATGCCGAACCCGGGGAACAGCAGGTCGGCCACATGCTTGAGGTCCTCGACCGTGTTCGTGCCGATGTCTTTGGCGGAGACCGCGACCCACGAGCCGAGGAACATGACCCAGATGCCGCCGAGGGCGCTGCCCCAGAAGGTCCACTGGAACGTGCTGTTCGTGGAGGTCGTCGGCGGCAGGTACCGGGAGTAGTCCGACACGTAGATCGCCCAGGAGATCTGGTAGCCGGCGGCCACACCGAGCTGGCCGAAGAAGGCCACCGCGTTGAAGTGGGACAGGTCGAACTGCGAGGCCGGGATGTGGATGTTCACCACCGCCGAGATCGTGAGCAGGATCAGCATGGCGACCGTGACGTACATGAGGTAGCGCTCGAAGGTGTGGATGAGGTCGTAGCCGACGAGGGCGATGACGACGGCGACGATGGTGACCACCCAGATCCAGAGCGGGTTGCTGGACTGCTCTTTGCTGATCGCGCCGCCGACGGCCTCCCCCGCGAGCACCGAGTTGAAGATGTTGAACCCGGCGTACTGGATGTAGGCGAACAGCCACACGAGCAGCGCGCCCACGTACCCGAACTGCGGCCGCGACTGGATCATCTGCGGGAGGCCCAGCTGCGGGCCCTGCGAGGAGTGCGCGGCCATGAAGAACGTGCCGATGAGGATGCCCAGCACGATCGCGATGAAGGACCAGATCAGGTTGCCGCCGCTCGTGATGCTGATGAGGCCGGTGGCGAGGGTCGCGATCTGCGCGTTGCTCATGAACCAGAGCGGCCCGATGTGCGAGACCTTGCCGTGGCGCTCGCTCAGCGGGACATAGTCGATCGAGCGGACCTCCAGCCCGCGGGAGGTGGTGGCGGCCGGGGTGCTCATCGGTACTCCTTCGCTCGGACAGCGGCGCGGCGGCCATCGCCGCGGACATCGCGATCGTAGACCCAGGGCGCGCGCAGCGGACCCACCACGGGATGGTGAGTCCCGACAAGCGGGAGACGCGACACGTGTGTTGGACTCTCCGACGTGACACGCTGGGTGCGTGTCGATGACAGTAGGCGGTTCGCGAAGGATCCTCGCGGCGCTGGCGGCGCTCGCCGTGACCGCGATCGTCGGGGTCGCAGGTGCGAGCGCACCCGCAAGCGCCGCACCCGCCCTCGCCCGACCCGCTGACGCGCCCGCAGCCGCCGCCCCCGCGAGCGTCGACGACTTCACCTTCGCGAGCTTCGACGGGGACTACCGGCTCGGCCGCGACGCGGCGGGCCATTCCACGCTCACCACCGTGGAGACCCTGGTCGCGCACTTCCCCCCGACCGACCAGAACCACGGCATCCGGCGGGAGCTGGTCGAGGACTACGACGGGCACCCGACCGACCTCCAGGTCCTGTCGGTGACCGACCAGCACGGCGCTCCGCGGGCTTACACCAGCGAGTCCCGCAGCGGCGTACGGACCCTCACCATCGCGGCCGACCATTTCGTCCACGGGGACCAGACCTACGTCATCACCTACCGGCAGACGAACGTCACCCGGTACTTCCCGGACACCGGGAACGACGAGTTCTACTGGGACACCAACGGCACCGCCTGGGCGCAGCCGTTCGACCGCGTCACCGCGACCGTGCACCTCGGCCCCGGGCTGGCCGGCGCCCTGCAGGGGGAGGCCTCCGCCTACCGCGGCGCGCAGGGTTCCACCGAGAAGGCCACCGTCGAGCGGACCGGGGACGGGTTCCGGTTCTCGGCCGACCGGCTCGGGCCGCGGGAGAACCTCACGTTCGCGATCGGGTTCGCTCCGCGGACCTTCACGTCACGCGCCGACGGATTGTTCGACACCGGCTGGGGGTACGCGGCGGTCGGCGGCCTCCTGCTCGCCTTCCTGGCGCTCGTGGCCGCGATCGTCGTGCGCATCCGCCTGCTGCGCGACGCCCCGGGACGCGGGACCATCGTCCCTGAGTACGTGCCGCCGAAAGAGGGGCTGCTGCTCACGGCCGACGTCACCCGCCACAGCAAGAAGGCCGTCGCCGCGCAGACGCTCGACCTCGCCGTCGCCGGCCGGGTCCGCGTTCTGGAGTCGGCCGGGTTCCTCGGCCGCCCGCGGTACACGCTCGAGTTCGTCTCCACGGAGGCGACCGGGCGGCAGGCGCTGCGCGACCCGCACCCCTCGCCCAACGAGTTGCGCTTCCTCCAGGCGCTGTTCGGCGAGCCGCTCGTGCCGGGTGCGACGCTGGAGCTCGGCTCGACCAACACGAGGGTGGCGCGCGCCATCCAATCGCAGCTGAAGCGGGTGCACAGGGAGGCCACGTCCTCGGGCTACCGCGCGGCCGGCCCCCGCGGCCCGGTCGGAGCAGTGTTCGCGACCGCGCTGGCCGGGGCGGTGCTCGCCGGCCTCGGGTCGGTTTTCTGCATCGCGGGGGTCTACGGCGGCGCGGTCCCTGTCGCGATCCTGATCGCCTCCGCACTCCTCTTCATCGTCTCGGCCCTCCTCGTCTCCCGCTCGCCCCTCACCGCCAGCGGGACCGCGCTCCGCGAGTACGTGGACGGCCTGCGGATGTACGTGCACCTCGCCGAGGCCGACCGCATCCGCTACCTGCAATCGCCGCAGGGTGCGGAGCGCGTGCCCGTCGCGCTGGACGATCCGCGCGAGATGCTGCGGCTGAACGAGCGGCTCCTCCCCTGGGCCGTGCTGTTCGGCGACGAGAAGAAGTGGCTGGCCGAGCTCGGGAGGCTCTACGAGCAGACCGGGGAGACGCCGACATGGTATGCGGGGCAGACCGCGTTCAACGCGGCGGTGCTCTCGCAGCTGGTCGGCGGGATCGCCTCCAGCACGACGATGACGAGCAGCTCGTCGTCGGGCGGCACCGGCGGAGGCGGCTTCTCAGGCGGTGGAGGAGGCGGAGGCGGCGGGGGCGGCGTCTAGCCCCACGAATTGCCGGAAGCGAAAGATCACGGGATCTTTCGGCGCTCATCGGCGCCAAGAACCGGCATTCGCCCGCTACGGTCGCAGTGCGGGCGACCTCCGCAGCCGAAGAACAGACGCGTCCACCCGACGCGGAAAGGCCCTGAGTACCGAGCGTGACCACCTTCAACACCGACCACCCGCACGCCTTCGAGTCCCACCGCGCGGCATGGGTGGCGCGGGAGGAGCAGGCCGAACAGCTCATCCCGCTCATCGGGCGCCTCTACCGCGACCACGGCGTCGTCACCTCCATCCACGGCCACCGGCTCATCAACCTGTCCGCCACCGGGGTCATCTCGGTGCACGACCGCGCGCGCGAGCTCGGGCACGAAGAGCTGACGCTGGCCGAGACCGCGACGGTGCTCACCGCGCTGCTCGCCATCGCCCCGGCCCCGGCCTCCATCGACGTCGCGCGGCTCGCGATGTCGGTGCGCGGACGGGACGACGCCGACGTGGAGGACCGGGTGCGGGCGGAGATCGACGCCGCGCACTCCACTTTCGCGGCGGGCCCGACCGACGTGGTGCTCTACGGCTTCGGCCGCATCGGGCGGCTGCTCGCCCGTATCCTGATCAACCACGCCGGCAACGGCAACGGGCTGCGCTTGCGCGCGATCGTCGTGCGCCGCGGAGCGGACAACGACCTCGACAAACGCGCCAGCCTCCTCGCCCGCGACTCGGTGCACGGACCGTTCCCCGGCTCCGTCACCGTCGACGCCGAGCACGACGTGCTGGTCGCCAACGGGACGCGCATCCAGGTCATCTACTCGGACGACCCGGCGAACGTGGACTACACCGCGTACGGCATCCGCGACGCGATCGTCGTCGACAACACCGGCCGCTGGCGGGATGAGGCCGGCCTCGCGCAGCACCTGGCCAGCCCCGGGGTCGCGCGGGTCCTGCTGACGGCGCCGGGCAAGTCGCCGCTGAAGAACATCGTGCACGGCATCAACGACGACACGATCACCGACGAGGACCGGATCGTGTCGGCGGCCTCCTGCACCACCAACGCGATCACCCCGGTGCTCAAGGCGCTGGAGGACGCCTACGGCATCGTCCGCGGGCACGTGGAGACGGTCCACTCGTTCACCAACGACCAGAACCTCACCGACAACTTCCACAAGGGCGACCGGCGCGGGCGCTCGGCGGTGCTCAACATGGTCATCACCGAGACCGGCGCGGCGAAGGCCGTCGCCAAGGCGCTGCCGTCGCTCGCCGGCAAGCTCACCGGCTCCAGCATCCGCGTCCCCACCCCGGACGTGTCGCTCGCGATCCTCAACCTGACGCTGGAGCGGCCGGCCACGAAGGAGCAGGTCAACGACTACCTGCGCCGGGTGTCGCTGCACTCCAAGCTGCGCCAGCAGATCGACTACGTGGAGTCCCCGGAGGTCGTCTCCAGCGACTTCGTCGGCTCGCACCGCGCCGGCATCGTGGATGGCCTCGCGACGATCGCGGACGGGACCAACCTCGTGCTGTACGTCTGGTACGACAACGAATACGGCTACTCGTGCCAAGTCGTCCGGGTGCTGGAGCGGATGGCGGGGACGCACCCCGCGGTCGTCCCGCCGCGCGCGGAGGTGCGGTTGCTGGAGGGGGCGACTACCGTTCAAGGGTGAGCACGCCCCAGAACGACCCCGACGAGACGACCGCATCCCCCGACACCGACGCGGCTGCCGGCACCGCCGCCGCCAGCACCGACGCCCCCGCCGAGGCGGAGGCCACCCTGAGCTTCGCCGACCTGGGCCTCGACCCCCACGTCCTGAAGGCGCTGAAGGACGTCGGCTACGAGACCCCGTCGGCGATCCAGGCGGCGACCATCCCGCTGCTGCTGGAGGGGCGCGACGTCGTCGGGCTCGCCCAGACCGGCACCGGCAAGACGGCCGCGTTCGCGCTGCCGATCCTGTCCCGGCTGGACCTGTCGCAGAAGACCCCGCAGGCGCTCGTCCTTGCGCCGACCCGCGAGCTCGCCCTCCAGGTCGCGGAGGCGTTCGAGAGCTACGCCACGCACCTGCGCGGCGTGCACCTGCTGCCGGTGTACGGCGGGCAGGGCTACGGCGTGCAGCTCTCCGCGCTGCGGCGCGGCGTCCACATCGTCGTCGGCACGCCGGGCCGGATCATGGACCACCTCGAGAAGGGGACGCTCGACCTCTCCGAGCTCCGCTACCTCGTGCTCGACGAGGCCGACGAGATGCTGAAGATGGGCTTCGCGGAGGACGTGGAGACCATCCTCGCCGACACCCCGGACGACAAGCAGGTGGCCCTCTTCTCGGCGACGATGCCCGCGCAGATCCGCCGCATCTCCAAGAAGTACCTGCACGATCCCGAAGAGGTCACGGTCAAGACGAAGACCACGACCTCCCCCAACATCACCCAGCGCTACCTCGTCGTGTCGTACCCGCAGAAGGTGGACGCGCTCACCCGCATCCTCGAGGTCGAGAACTTCGAGGGGATGATCGTCTTCGTCCGCACCAAGAACGAGACCGAGACGCTGGCCGAGCGGCTGCGCGCCCGCGGCTACTCGGCGGCGGCGATCAACGGCGACGTCGCCCAGGCGCAGCGCGAGCGGACGGTCGACCAGCTCAAGTCGGGGAAGCTCGACATCCTGGTGGCCACGGATGTGGCCGCCCGCGGCCTCGACGTCGAGCGGATCAGCCACGTCGTCAACTTCGACATCCCGGTCGACACCGAGTCGTACGTCCACCGCATCGGCCGCACGGGCCGCGCGGGACGCAGCGGCGCGGCGATCAGCTTCGTGACCCCGCGCGAGCGGCGCCTGCTGACGGCGATCGAGAAGGCGACGCGCCAGCCGCTCACCCAGATGCAGCTGCCGAGCGTGGACGACATCAACGTCACCCGCCTGGCCCGGTTCGACGACGCGATCACCTCCGCGCTGGCGCAGGTCGAGCGGGTCACCCGGTTCCGCGACATCATCGGGCACTACGTGGAGCACCACGATGTGCCGGAGGCGGACGTCGCTGCTGCGCTCGCGGTCGTGGCGCAGGGCGACGAGCCGCTGCTGCTGGACGCGGACGACGCGCTGGCGCGGAGCGTGGAGCGAGACGGGCGGGACACCCGGGCCGACCGGTCCGCGGGACGCGACGACCGCGGCAGCCGCGGTGAGCGCGGCGAGCGCGGCGCGCGGCGCGAGCGCAGCGACAAGCCGATGGCGGCGTATCGGATCGAGGTCGGCAAGCGACAGAAGGTGGAGCCGCGGCAGATCGTCGGCGCCCTCGCCAACGAGGGCGGCCTCAGCCGGGAGGACTTCGGCCACATCCGGATCATGCCGGACTTCTCGCTGGTGGAACTGCCGGCGGACCTCCCCGCGGACACGCTGTCGCGGCTGGAGGACACCCGGATCAGCGGGAAACTGATCGAAATCCGGCCGGACCGCGGGGCCGGCGCCCGGCGCGAGCGCGGGCAGTGGGAGGAGCGGCGGCCGCGGGAGCAGCGGCGAGGTCGGGAGGACCGGCCGGCGCGCTACGATCGCGAAGACCGGCCGAGCCGCGACGACCGGCCCGCACGCGAAGAGCGGCCGCCCCGCAAGCCGCGGCACCGTTAGCCGCGGCCTGGCGCCGAACCCGCAGCGTCCAGCCCGGTCATCCGCGCGCGTTGTCCTCGACGATGTGGCGGATCGCACCCACCGCGAGGTGCAGCATCCCGCCGAGGACCCCGAGCACCCCGAGCCGGTTGCCCCAGGCGAACACTGCGGCGGCTCCGGCGGCGTCGGTCCCGCGGATGGCGAAGCCGACGAAGTAGAGGACGACCGCGCTGATCAAGGCGACGACGTAGATGGTCACGAGGACCGTGATGGCCAGGTTCGGAGTCCGGTGGATCTTCGGTCTGCGCGCGTCGGAGGACATGGCTCGGATGCTACCGACGGGGTGGAGCGGGTGGCAATGACGGCTACCATGACCGGCATCCGCCCCCGAAAGGAGCCCACCCATGCCCGTCCTCACCGACACCTTCGCCCTGTCCAACGGCGTCGAGATCCCGAAGGTCGGGTTCGGCACGTGGCAGATCCCGAACGGCCCACTCACGTACGACTCGGTGCGCACCGCGCTCGACGTCGGATACCGGCACATCGACACGGCGCGCGCCTACGGCAACGAGGCGAGCGTCGGACGGGCGGTGCGCGACAGCCGCCTGGCGCGCGAGGACGTCTTCATCACGACCAAGTGCCCGGCCGAGGTGAAGGACGCCGCGGGTGCGCGCCACGCGTTCGAGCGATCGTCGGAGCTCCTGGACCTCGGGCCGATCGACCTCTACCTCATCCACGCGCCCTGGCCGTGGAGTCACCAGGGCAGCGACCACCGCGCCGGCAACATCGAGGTCTGGAAGGTGTTCGAGGAGCTGTACGACGCCGGCCGGACGCGCTCCATCGGGGTGAGCAACTTCGTCGTGGCCGACCTGGAGTCGCTCATCGCCGGGACCAGCGTCGTGCCGCACGTCGACCAGATCCGCTGGTTCGTCGGGCACACGCAGCCCGAGACGACGGCGTACTGCCAGGACCGCGGCATCCTCGTCGAGGGCTACTCGCCGCTCGCCACCGGCCGGCTGATCGGGGACGAGGACATCGAGCTGATCGCGGAGAAGTACGGAAAGACCGTCGCGCAGGTGAGCCTGCGCTACCTCCTGCAGAAGAACGTCCTCCCGCTGCCGAAGTCCACGACGCCGCGCCGGATCCAGGAGAACGCCGAACTGGACTTCGAGCTGAGCGACGAGGACATGGCGGCCCTCGACGCCCTGGACGGTCGAGGCCGCTGAGCCTCCCCGCCTCCTCGGCCGCCATCGCCGACGGCGGCCGAGGAGGCGAGAACGGGAGTCAGCGCGGAGTGACCGCCACGTCCTTCCAGGTCGCTCCCGCGTTGTAGGTCCGCACCCCGATGGCCCCACTGGTCAGCGAGCATCCCGTGTCCGTGGCGCTGGCCGAAACGATCGAGCCGCCATCCGCCGGCTGCCCGGTCACCGTGATCGTGCAACCGACGGCCTCCACCGTCAGGTGGTACCAGACGCCGGTCGGCAGCGACACCGGCAGGGCGGCCGAGGCGAGTTGCGTCCAGTTGTTCATCTCGCGGCCCAGCACCAGGCCGGTCGGGGTGACACCTGCGTAGTAGCCGTCGAGTGCGTCGGCCCCGACCGCGGGATTCGTGACTCGTACGATGAAGCCCGCGTTCGCGTTGCCGCCGAGGCTGTCCAGCCTCACGTCTCCGGTGAGCGAGTAGTTGCCCCAGGAGGTCGCCCCGGCGACGCTCTTGTCGCCCGAGCCGCCCGCCGAGTCGGCGTAGGTTTCGGTCGACGCGGTGGTCGCCCAGGTGCCGCCGTAGGTCGTCCAGCCGGACACCGAGCCGCTCGCGAACGACGCAGCGTAGGGAGCGACCGCGGTGGAGGCCGTGGCCCCGGCGGTGACGGTGATGTTGCGGAAGGACGCGGTGCTGCCCTGGTCGCGCACTCCGATGGCGCCGGAGGTCAGCGCGCAGCCGGTGTCCGTATAGGTGAACGCGGTCGGCGCGGCCGCGCTGCCGGCAGGCACGGCGCTGACGGTGAACGTGCAGCCCGACGCCTGCGCGACCAGGTGGTACCAGGTCCCCGTCGTCACACCGCCGGGGAGGCTCGCGCTCGAGAGCGACGTCCATCCGGAGTTCTCGCGACCGAGCACGAGTCCGGTGGTGGTGATGCCGAGGTAGTAGCCCTTGAGGGCGTCGGTGCCCGCGGACGGGTTGGTCACGCGCAGCAGGAGGCCGGCCTGGGTTCCGGAGTCGATCCGCGCGTCGCCCTGGACGGTGTAGTCGGTCCACGCGGTGGAACCCGCGACGGCCTTCGGCCCGGCGGTGCCGCCGCACGTCTCGGCGTAAACGTCGCCGGAGGTGGACCAGCAGCCGTTGTAGTCCACCCAGCCGGAGTCGCCGCCGCTGAAGGTCGAGCGGAACGGGAGGACGCCCGCGTTCGTCTCGCCGGTGACCTCCTCGCAGCCGTTCGGCCCGATCGCGGAAGGAGCGGTGTAGCGGACGGTCTGACCCGAGGCCGAGACCAGCAGATCGGGACTGTAGTCCACGCTGCAGTTGGAGGACGAGCCGGTCGTCGCGACCGGCGCCGGGATCCACGACCACGAGCCGGTCGCGTTCGAGGACGAGTTGACGAAGACCACCTGTCCGCCCTCCGAGCCTCCCGACTCGGTCTGACCGGCGAGCAGGAACTCACCGCCGCCGGCCGGACTCCACGCGAGGTACGGCGAGTGGAAGAGCTGCCGCCCGTCGGTGGTCGTCGCGGTGGCGCCGAGATCGGCCGGGCCCGAACCCCAGGTGTCGCCGTTGGTCGAGGATTTCACGCGAGCCACGCAGTTGAAGGCCGGCCCGCAGACCTCGTACGCCATGACGTACGTGCCGGAGGCGCTGACCGCGACGGTCGCCATCCCCGGCCGATCGGATTGAGTCGTGCTGGCCACGTCGTTCACCTCGCCGGGCGAGACGCGCGTCGAGCCGTCGGGGTTCGCGCTCCACGTGACGCCACCGTCGGTCGAGACGATGTGGGCGAGCTTCTGGCTGTAGGTGCCGCTCTGGCGCTCGTCGGAGAAGTAGCAGTTCAGCTTGCCGGACGAGTCGAGCGCGAGGAAGGGCTCCCAGATCCCGGTGCCCTCGCCTCCGCCGGCCTGGAACGCCGAGACGTACGTCCAGGTCGCGCCGTCGTCGGTGCTGCGCCACTCCACGAAGGTGGTGCTCGTGTTCGCGGTCGGCGCGACGTTTCCGACGAGGAGCAGGGTACCGGCCGGGTACGCGCCCAGCGCCTGCGGGAACTCGTAGAGGAACGGCTGCCAGAGCTGCGACGACGGATGCCCAGCGCCGGTCAGCGGGTCGCTCAGGCTCGACTTCGTGGACCAGGTCGCGCCGTCGTCCGTGCTCTGCCGGATGGCGAACGAGGTGGCGGCGCCGCTCTTGTCCGCGTGCTCGAACGTCCCCAGCAGGGTGCCGTTCGCCGATCCGCTGTGCGCCAGCCGGATCACTCTGCTATACGCCAGGAAGTCGTTGGACGACGTGGACGTGTACATGCTCGTTCCCGGGCTGTTGGCGTGAGCCGGCGCGGCGACGCCCGCGACGAACGCGACGGCGATCGCGAGGACCGCCGCGGCGAGCGCCGCGACCCTCAGTACGAGCGGACGGTGTGCGAGTGACAGCATTGTCGACCTCCTGTTTCCGTGGGGTGGAACATGTGGAGCGGGTGGAGCGGGATCGGAGCGGGCCTACTTCCCCGCACCCACCGCGATCCCCGCCACGACATACCGCTGGAGCGCGAGGAACACGATGAACAGCGGCAGCACGCCGAGCACGAGCGTCGGCAGCAGCTGCTCCGGGCTCATCGTGTGCGTGCCGATGGTCGCGTAGACGGCGAGTGTGACGGTCTGCTTGTCGTCCGACGACAACAGCACCAGCGGCAGGATGAGGTCGTTCCAGACCTGCAGGATCACGAAGATCGCCAGCGTCGCGGTCGCCGGGCGCAGCAGCGGGAAGACGATCTTCCAGTACGTGCGGATCAGCCCCGCGCCGTCGACCGCCGCGGCCTCCTCCAGCTCCGGCGGAACCGTACGCAGGAAGCCGGCGAAGAAGAAGACGGCGAACGGCATGATCGTCGCCGTGTACGCGAGCACGATGCCGACGTAGCTGTCCAGCAGGTGGAGCTTCTGCATCACCTCGTACAGCGGCGTGAGGACGACGAAGATCGGGATGGTCAGTCCGGAGACGAAGATCTGGTACAGCGTGCGCGTCCAGCGCCGGGTGTGCCGCACGATCGCCCACGCCGCCAGGGAGGCCGCGAACACCGTGATGACCGCGGTCGCCAGGGTGATGATGAGCGTGTTGCCGACGCTGCGCAGGTAGTGCATGTTCTGGAATGCGGTGACGTAGTTCTGGAAGTCGATCGGCGCCGGCAGCGCGAACGGGTTCGACGGCGACGTGTTCCCGTGGTGCAGCGACACCATGACGAGCACCCAGATCGGCGTGAGGACCACGGCCGTGAAGGCGAGCAGGACGACGGAGGCGATGACCTTCGACGCGCGGGTGCGGAAGCGACGGGACCGGAACCGTGGGGCGCGCGGTGCGGGGCCGGCGGGGGTGACGCGGCCGTCGTGGGCGGCCTCGGTCTCCTGGCTGATGAGTGCGGTCATGCGAGGTCGGCCTCCCGTCGGCGCAGCAGCGTCGCCTGCGTGACACCCACGACGATCGTGAGGATCAGCAGTAGGACGGCGAGCGTCGTGCCGTAGGCGAACTGGTAGTTCGCGAAGCTGTTGTTGTAGATGACGAGGCTCAGCGTCTGCGTCGCGTCCTCGGGGGCGCCCTGCGTCATGATGAACGGCAGGTCGAACACGCGCAGCGAACCGATGACGCTGAGCGTGATGTTGATCGTGAACGACGGGGCGAGCAGCCGCCAGTCGATGTTCCAGAACCGGCGCCAGCCGGCGGCGCCGTCCAGGTTCGCGGCCTCGATGAGGGCCGGGTCGATCGCCATGTAGTTGGCCAGGTAGATCGTGGCGGTGTAGCCGAGGAACATCCAGATGTAGATGGCCGCGATCGACATCAGCGCCGTGTGCGGGTCGCCCAGCCAGATCGGCTCGAGCGCGTGGAGACCGAGGGCGTTCATGACGTCGTCGATCGGTCCGCCGAGCGGTGAGTACATGTACGACCACAGGTAGCCGACGGCGACGAACGCCATCATCGCGGGCAGCAGCAAGCCGGCGCGGACGAAGTTGCGCACGCGCTCCAGCTTGAACAGCCAGAACGCGACGAGGAGGGCGAGCCCGTTCTGCACGATCACGACCACGATGGTGTAGACGATGGTGTTGCCGAGCGCGTGCAGGACGGTCGGGTCGGACAGCGCGTGCAGGTAGTTCTTTAGCCCGACGAAGTTGCCGCCGCTCGGCCCGATGGCGTCGGTGAAGCTCAGCTGCACGCCGCGGATCAGCGGGTAGATCACGAACACGGCGAAGATCAGGGCTGCCGGCGCGATCAGCACCATCGCGGAACGGCCACGGATTTGCATGGGATCGCCTTTCAGGGGCTGGGTGGTGCGGGAGCGGTGGTGCGGGTGCGATGGTGCATGGCTGCCCGGCCGGGGAGGCGTGTGCACTCCCCGGCCGGGACGCGGGTGACTACTTCGTCTTCGGGATCGTCTGGTCGAGCTGCTTCAGGAGCGTGGTCGTCGACTGGGACGGGTCGTTGAAGAGCGAGGTGCCGACCTTCCAGAACTCCTGCTCGTAGGTCGGGAAGTGCAGGTACTCGATCGGCGAGACCTGCGAGTGGCCGGCGTTGAAGGCGTCCACGTAGGCGGTCGCCTTCTCCATTGTCGGGCTCGGCACGTTCTTCAGCGTGGTGAAGGAGTTCTCGGCGGCCAGGTAGCGGCTGTCGTTGGCCGGGTCGGCCATGAACGCGACGTACTTCTTCGCCGCGTCGGTGTGCTGGCTGGCGGCGTTGACGCCCCAGCCGGAGCCGACGAAGGTCACGCCGTAGGGGCTGCTGCCCGCGTCGCCGCCGGGGAACGGGTTGAGCGAGAAGTCGAACTTCGCGTTCTGCTGGAAGTTCTGCAGCTCCCACGCGCCCATGATGGTGAAGGCCCACTTGCCGGCGGCGAAGTCCGCGTTGCCGGTGTTGAAAGGCTCGATGCCGTTCATGAGCTTGCCGTCGACGTCACCCGAGGTCAGCAGCTGCTTGATGTGGTCGAAGACCGGGGCGAACGACGGGTTCCAGTTGGTCTTGCCCTCGTCGTAGCCCTGGCCCCACTTGTCGTCGACCAGGTTCGCCGCGAGCGCCAGCGAGAGCTGCTCGCTGGTCCAGCCGCCCTGGTCGGCGAGCAGGAGGCCCGGCTGGCCGGTGGCCTTCAGCTTCTGCAGCGCGTCCAGGAAGTCCGGCCAGGTCTGCGGCACCTGGCTGATGCCGGCCTTCTTCAGGATGTCCAGGTTCGCGTACAGACCGATGGGGATGTTCTGCTGCGTGAACGCGTAGGTCTTGCCGTTGATCGCGCCGAACGGGGCGACGTTCGGGAGGAGCTGCTTCACCCAGGACTGGTCGCTGAGGTCGGCCAGGTAGCCCTGCTTCTGCCACTGCTGCACGCGGGTCGCGTTCGTCATGAGGACGTCGGCGGCGGTGCCTGCGGCGAGGCGGGTGTTGTTGTACTGGTCGTACTCGCCGTTGGCGACGTACTTGTAGTCGACCGTGATGTTCGGGTACTTCTTGTGGAAGTCGGCGTTGATCTGGGGGATGTCGGCGAGCTCGGTGCCGCCGCCCTCGAAGCCGACGACGGTCAGCGTGGTCTTGCCGTTGCTGGAGCCGTCTCCCGACGAGCAGCCGGCGAGCGCCAGCGCGACCGCCGAGACGGCCGCTGCGGCGAGGATCAGTTTCTTGCGCATGGGGTGTCCACTCCTTTGTGAGGTGCCTTGTGTTGTCAGGTGGTGCATTGCGTGGTGGTGGTGCAGGGGTTGGTGGTGCAGGTTGTGGAGCTGGGCCCGCGCCCCGGATCAGGGATCGAGGGGCGGGACGTCGTCGAGCTCGTAGGCCGCGGGCCGCGACTGGATGTCGCGCAGGAGACGCAGGTCGAACTTCGGCACCCGGCGGAAGTCGAGCACGCCGTTCTTCTCCTGGAAGACGTCCGTGAGCTGGGTGAAGCAGTAGCCGAACATGCCGGCGTCGTCGAGCAGCGTGTCCACGAGCCGGCGGAACCGGTCGATCCACTCCTCGCGGGTGCGCGGCGCCTCGCCGTACCCCCAGGAGTCGTCCCCGGCGTGGTCGCTGTCCGACCACCAGATGCCGCCGAACTCGCTGCAGAAGTAGGGCTGCCCGGCGTACGGGACGGACCACTCGGTGCCGTCGAGCGCGGTGTTGACGTACGGGCGGCCGTCGGCGAGGCCGCCCATCCGCTGCGCGAAGACGTCCGGGTCCTGCTCGTACAGGTGCGAGTCGTAGATGTCGGCGCCGGGCACGCGGTGCGAGTAGCCGGAGGCGTCGATCACCGGCCGGGTGGGGTCGATCGACTTGGTCACCGCGTAGAGCGCCTTGGTGGCGTCGTCGAGGACGGTCAGCCGGTCGCTCAGCGGCTGGAAGGTCTCGTTGAGCGGGCACCAGCCGACGATCGACGGGTGCGACAGGTCGCGGGTGAGCGCCTCCACCCACTCGGCGACGAAGGAGATCGTCGGCTCCTGCGGTCCACCCGGGCCCACCTTGGCGCCCCAGTCGGCGAACTCGCCCCAGACCAGGTAGCCCAGCCGGTCGGCGTGGAAGAGGTAGCGCTCCTCGAACACCTTCTGGTGGAGGCGGGCGCCGTTGAAGCCGGCGGCCATCCCGAGCTCGATGTCGGCCACGAGGGCGTCGTCGCTCGGCGCGGTCATCAGGGTGTCGGGCCAGTAGCCCTGGTCGAGGACGAGCCGCTGGAAGACCGGGCGGCCGTTGAGGAGGACGCGGCGGCCGTCGATCGCGATGGACCGCATCCCGGCGTAGCTGTCGACGACGTCGACCACGGTCCCGCCGCGCAGCAGGGTGAAGCGGACGGAGTAGAGGTGCGGGTCCTCGGGGGACCAGGTGCGGAGGCGGTCGGCGGGGATCGGGAGCGCGACCACGGGCTTCACCTGCGACGTCACCTCCACTTCGCGGGTGACCACGAGCCCCTCGGCGTCGCTGATGTCGACCCGGGCGGTGAGCCCGGCGGCCGGCGAGACGACGTCGAGCTCGACCGCGAACGACGACGACGGGAGGTCGGGGCGGATGACCGGGCGGCCGAAGTGCGCCGGGGCGACAGGCTCCAGCCAGACCGTCTGCCAGATGCCGGTGGTGCGCGTGTAGAAGGCCTCGTAGTTCTCGGGGCGGCGGGACTGCTTGCCGCGCGCCTGGATGGTGAGGTGGTCGTCTTCGGCGAGGACGGAGAGGGTGAAGGCGGTGCCGGCGCTGGTCGCGACCGCGTCCGTGATGTCGATCGTGAACGGGGTGAAGCCGCCGCGGTGGCGGCCCACCTCGATGTCGTCCACCCAGACCGTGGTATCGAAGTCGACCGCGCCGAAGTGCAGGAGGAGGCGGTCGCCGGCCCAGCCGGCGGGGATCTCGACGGTGCGCTGGTAGCGGACCGCCGGGTGGAACGTCGTGCTGCCGATGCCGGAGCGCTCCGACTCGGGAGCGAACGGGACGAGGATGTCGTGGTCGAGGGTCCAGGCGGTCGGGGCGGCGGTCGTCGCGGCCTCCGGCGCGCCGAAGCCGAAGCTCCACACGCCGTTGAGGTTGAGCCAGCGGTCGCGGACGAACTGCGGGCGCGGGTACTCCGGGCGCGGCACGGCCTGCGCTTCGGGAGCGTCGCCGCTCTGTTCGATTTCCCTCGATGCAAATGTCACGATGTGGATGCTAGCGCGCAGTTTGCCTCGATGCAAATGGATTTTGGAAAATGTGTGGAATCACTGGACGCTGCGAATCACAGGAGCGGCGCACTCTCCCGCACCACGAGCCGGTGCGGGCCGACGAGCACCGCGGGCTCCAGCTTCTCGCCCGCGAGCCGACGCACGATGCGGTCGAGCGCGGTCTCGGCCAGCCAGCGCTTGTCCGGGCTCACCGTCGTCAGCGACGGGATGGAGAAGCGGCCGTCCTCGATGTCGTCCCAGCCGACCACCGCCACCTGGTCGGGCACGGACACCCCCGCTTCGTGCAGCGTCCGCAGCGCGCCGAGAGCCAGGGCGTCCGAGAAGCAGAAGATCGCGTCGAACCGTTCGCCGCCGTCGAGCAGGCGGCGCATCGCGGCGGCGCCCTCCGGACGCCGGAAGCCTTCGACGTACTCGACGATCTCGGGGAGGCCGAGGTCGGCGTGCGCGCGGATCGCCGCGCGGTAGCCTTCGAGTCGCTGCGAGCTGGCGGCACGGTGGCTGCGTTCGGCGCCGATCGCGGCGATGCGGCGGCGGCCCTGGGCGAGCAGATGCTCCACCGCCTCCCGAGCCGCCTGGAAGTTGTCGATCATCACCTTGTCGTAACCCGGGAACTCATCCTCGCCCAGGAACACCAGCGGACCGGCGGCGAGCGCCTCCAGGTCCTCGGCGCGCAAAGCGAGCGGGCTCAGCGCGAGCGCATCGAAGAGCGAACCCCCGGCGGTGCGGCGGAGCAGGGCGAGCTCGCGCTCGCGGTCGCCGTCGGTCTGGTCGACGACGACGGTCAGACCGCGCTCGGCGCCGCCCTCGACGAAGGCCCGGGTGAGCTCGGCGAAGTAGGCGGTGTCCAGCTCCGGCAGCATCAGCCCGATCAGTCCGGACCGCCCCACCTTCAGGCTGCGCGCGAGTTCGCTCGGCTGGTACTCGAGCTCGTGGATGACGCGGAGGACCCGCTCCCGGGTGGCGGGCGCGACATGATCGAAACCATTGACGACGTTGGAGACCGTCCGAACCGAGACGCCCGCGGCCTCCGCCACCTCACGACGTGTCGCCGCCATGCTCCCCCGCTCCGTCGTCCGGTGTGAATCGTGTGTTTGCCTCGTGGCAACGGGGCGCGATCAGCTTAGCGGGGAACATGCTCGCGGGGAGTGCGGTGATGGGCGGGAGTGGCGTCAGCCCAAAGGGACATCGGGGGCGGTCGCCGCGCCGGACGCGGCAAGCGGGGTGGCGTGCTGCTCGGCCGGAGCATCGACGACCGAGTCCTCCACCACCTCCACGACCCCGTCCCCCGACCCGTCCACCCGCACCAGCGCGATACCGCCGAGGATCAGCACACCGCCGGCCAGCTGCAGCGCGTTCAGCGACTCCCCCAGCAGCAGCCAGGCGTAGAACGTGGCCGCCACGACCTCCAGCAGCCCGGCGAACGAGCCCAGCCGCGAGCCGAGCATGTTCGCCGCGGTGATCCCCGACGCGTACGCCAGCGCCGTCGCGAGCACGCCGACCACGGCCAGCGGCACCCACCAGGGCGCGAGGCCGCCGAAGAGGTGCACGTCGCGGGTGCTCACGACGAACGGGAGGAGGCCGGTCGCGCTGACCACCGCCAGCGCCACGCCGCCCGCGAGCAGTCCGCCCGCGGCGAGGGCGACCGGCGGGAGGCCGTCGGACGGGCGCGCGGCGATGATGTAATAGCCGGCGCAGCCGAGCATCGCGGTCACCGCGAGGGCGAGGCCGATGAGGTCGAGCGGCTTCCCGCCACCGGGCGACACGACCAGGAACAGCCCGGCGATCGCGACGGCAGAGCCGGCGAGGACCACGGCCTTCGGGGCGCGCCTGCTGCGCGCCCAGACGAACAGCACCAGCACCACCGGAGCCAGGTACTCGATCAGGATGGCCGTGCCGACCGGGATGCGCTCGATCGCCGCGAAGTACACCACCTGCGTCCCCGCCGCTCCGACCAGCGCCATCCCGAGCAGGCGCCAGCGCCCCCGCCAGAGCGCGGCCCAGCGGCCGCGGAGGGCGAGGATCGCGAACGGCGCGAGCACCACGCCGCCGATCAGCACGCGCGCGGTGACCGCGGCGGCCGGCGACCAGCCGCTCTCCAGCAGCGGCTTGATGAACGCGCCGGAGAGGCCGAACGAGGCGGCGGCGACCACCGCGACGACGAGACCCTTGGTGGTCTGGTTCGATGCCATCGGAGGCCTCCTGCCTGCGTGCGCGCGACGGGGTCCAGGGGCGCGGAAGAACAGCCTCGTCAGGACCGTAACTGGGTTATGATCCTGACACTAGTACTCGGTATCGTAAGGAGTCAACTTGCATTTTGCCCCTGACGCGGAGGACGCACTGCAGTTCGCCGTGGTCCTGTGCAACACGGTCCCGACAGCCTCTCGCAGCGGGGAGGACGAACTCGCCACCCCGGCGCAGCTCGTCGCCCTGCTGCACGAGAACCAGTACTCGGGGCGCATCGACGGCGACGAGGCCGAGCTCCAGCAGGTGCACGAGACGCGGGACCGCCTCCGCCGGGCCTGGACGATGGAGCGCGACGACGCGGTCGCGGAGGTGAACGCCATGCTCGCCGACGCCCACGCCTCCCCCTACCTGATGCGACACGACGGCTTCGACTGGCACCTGCACGCGACCTCGCTGGACGCGCCGCTCGCCGAGCGCATCCGCGTCGAGATCGCGCTCGCGCTGGTGGATGTCATCCGCTCCGACGAGAACGAGCGGCTGCGCACCTGCGCCGCCTACGACTGCGACGGCCTCGTCCTCGACCTGTCCCGCAACGGGTCGAAGCGGTTCTGCAGCGTCCGGTGCGGCAACCGGATGAACATGGTCGCGTTCCGGGCGCGGCAGGAGGCCGAGTAGGACGACGACTAGGCCGGCGGACCGGTCGGGATGGTGGACGCGAGGCCAGCGGTGACGTTGACGTAGCCCACCGACCCGCCGAGCTGCGAGAAGCGCGTCATCGAGGCGACCGGTAGCTTCTTCCCCGAGGCGAGGAGGTAGATGGAGCCGTCCGGGGTCCGGATGAACTTGGTCGCCGGGGACCCGACCGAGAGCAGAGCGCAGGTGTAGGAGTCCAGCGGCGTGAACACCAGCGGGTAGAGCGGCTCCGTCGTGGCGTCCAGGGCGCGTAGCGCGCCCGCGGCGGCGACGTAGTAGGTCCCGCCGCAGGTGATGCCGTAGCCCATCGCCGCCGAAGCGGTCGGGTAGCCCGCAAGCACGGTGCTGTCGACCATCGAGAAGCCGCCGATGCCGATCGAGGCGGGCATGTCGAAGGTCGAGAACGGGATCTTGTTCGTCAGGCCGTTGACGAGGTACACCGTCGCGTCGGCGGGGCTGCGGACCAGAGTTCCGGAGGTGAGCGCTGTCGGTCCCTTCGGCAGGCCGGCGATGACTGAGGCCGCGACGACATGGATGACCGGGCTCGCCCCGCGAGGCGTGAGCGCGAGGAGGGCTCCCCACGAGGACACCGGCTTGATGTCGGTCGGCCCCACGATGTAGACGGTGCCACTGGTCGGTGACTTGATGAAGGACCCTGTGGGGTAGCCCGGGAGGAGCGGCGTAGGGGCCGTCGGCGTCGGAGAGGCTGTCGGCGTGCCGGTCGGCGTCGGCGTGCCCGCCGGAGTCGGAGTCGGCGTCGGCGTCCCCGCCACCGTGTACGTGCCGGTGGTGGCCGTCGACCGGCTGTGGGCGCCCCATCCCGCGATGACGCGGTACGTGTGCGCGCCGGCCGTCTGGCCGGGCAGCGACACGCTCCACCCGCCCGATGAGGCGTCGACCGCGGCGGACCCTGCCGCCGTGCTGGAGCCGTCCACGTAGACGGACACCGAGTCGCCCGCCGCGGCACTCGGCAGCGTCCCGGTGAGCACGGTCGTCGTCCCGGGCGTCGTCCCGGTGACCGTCGGCGGGTCGACCGTCACCATCGGCTCCCAGCCGGTCTGCTGGTTCACAATGCTGTCTGCGGCGCCCTGCACCGGGTAGATGGCGGAGTAGCCGCCGCTGTCGGTGCACGCGGTGCTCGACCAGGTTCCGCTGGAGTTGACCCCGACGGCGTAGAAGCCGATCATCGCCGCGCCGCCCGAGTCGCCGTGGTACATGCACATGCTCGTCTGGACGGAGTTGACCGCCTGCCCGCTGCTGATGCCCTGCGAGTAGTTCACGCGCTGGACCGTGCCGCACGTCCAGCCGGTCGTGCGGCCGGACTTGCAGATGTACGCACCGACGGTCGCTGTGATCGTGCCGCGCACGGCGAGGGTGTTGCCGTCCCAGGTCGTCACCTGCGGCTTCGGGGCGAGGGCCGCGTTGCTGACGTCGATGAGCCCGGAGTCGTAGCCGCCGCCGAACGCGAACGAGTTGTACTCGAGGTTCCCGATGGTCGAGCCGGAGTTGCCGAGTTGATTCGGCTGGGTCTGCACGTACCGGGTCGCCGTCACCGGCGCCGGAGGGACCGGGGAGTTGCCGAGCAGGCAGTGGCCCGCGGTCGCGACGGTCGCGGCGCCGGAGGCGTTCCAGCCGTTGAAGCCGGTGGAGCAGAGCGCGATCGAGGAGCCGCCGGCCGGCAGGTACCAGCCCGTGCCGTTGACGAGGTCTTCGTAGGGGGACGCCGCCGTCACGGCGGGGGCGGCCGGGGGCGTGGAGGCCGTGGGCTCCGCGCCCAGCGTGCGGGCGACCTCCTGCTGGTGGGCGTCAGTGGTGTGGACCTTCAGGGTGCTGCCGTCCAGCCACGCCTGAGCCGGGGCGATTCCCGCCTCCGTGAGCGCGGCGATGGTGGCGGGGGCCGCGGCCGCCGCCTGCGCGCCGGCGAGATACTGCTGGGGCGTGATGTGGAGGTCGCGGGAGATCGCCGCCTTGAGCCCCTCGGGGAGCGTGGAGGGGTCCGGCAACGCCGCGCTCGGAGCGGACGTGCCCGGCGCGGACGTGCCCGGCGCGGGCGCGCTCGGAGCCGCGGCGCCGGGCGACGCGGGCCCGGCGGTGGAACCGCCCTGCGCGCTCGCGTGCGGCGACGTCGGCCCGCCGGGGCGGGGACCGCCGGACGGCGCGGTGCACGCCGCGAGGACGGTGGCGAGGGCGGCCACCGAGGCGACGACCGTCGCCGTCGTCACGAGCCTCTTCGAACGCATCAGGCGTCTCCTACGTTGATGGACCCGACGATCATACGAGTCAGTCCACCCTTTACTCCCTCGCCGCACTCAGTTCAAGTCATCGTTCACGCGCGCGCCGCCAGCAGTTCGAGCACCTCCGCCGTCGTGCCGAGCTCGCCGAGCTTCGGGAACTGGTGGGCGATCGAGGCCTCGTGCGCCTCCAGCACGTCGCTCATCGCGTCGGTGACGAACGCCACGTGGTAGCCGAGCTCGTACGCGGTGCGGGCAGTCGACTCGACGCCGGAGGTCGTGGAGACGCCGGTCAGGACGATCTGAGTCGCTCCAACCTCCTTCAGCCGCGCGTCGAGGTCTGTCGAGAGGAACGCGCCCAGCGTGCGCTTGCTGATGGTGATGTCGCCCGGCTGCTGGTCGAGCTCGGGGAGCAGCTGGGTGGCCTGCGCGGGGATCGTCTGCGATCCCACCCGCCCGTTCGCCTTGCCGCGCTCGGTCCGGCCGGGCGCAGTGCCCACCACGTTCACCAGCACGACCGGGAGGCCGTTGGCGCGGAACTCCGCGGCGAGCCGCGCCGAGTTCGCGATGACCTGCTCGATCGGGGCCGCCGTGGGCTGGCCCAGGATGCCGGTCTGGAGGTCGATGACGACGAGGGCGGGGGTCTGTTCGAGCTCGATGCTCATGGCGGGTCTCCTCATAACGTTCGCTGACGTAATAATTTGTGTCGCTGATGATCAGCCTAAGCACGCGCAGCGACGGCTGATGTCGCTCGCCGACGCCGCACTCGAACCGCACGGGCTGGAGCGCAAGGAGTTCGGCGTCCTCCGGGTGCTCGCCGCTCGCGAACCGCTGTCGCAGCAGGCCCTCGCCGGCCTCCTCGGCGTCGACCCGACCACGATGGTCGCCGTGCTCGACGCGCTCGAGGACAAGGGGATCGTGACCCGCCGGCCCGACCCGGCGGACCGTCGGCGTAACCAGATCGCGCTGACCGAGCGCGGGCAGGCGACCAACGCCGCGGCGGAGGCGGCCTATGCGGTGGCGGAGGCGGAATTCCTGGCGCCGATCGGGCAGGCGGACGCCGTCGAACTGCGGCGACTGCTGCGCGCGCTGGGCGTCGTCGAGGGCGCAGGGCTCACCGCATCCCGAGCCGGCGCAGGTGCGCGTTGACGAACGCGCCCCGCGGGCCGAGCCGGTCGAACACCTCACGCGCCCGCCGACCGCGGGGCCAGACCTCCGCGATCCGCAGCGCGTCGAAAGTGTGCGCCTTGCTCCAGTGCGGCCGGGCGCCGAAAGGCCGTAGCGCGGCCTCCAGGTCGGGCAGCAGCGCGTAGACCTCGTCGGGGCGGCGGAGGAAGGTGAACGCGATCGCGACGGTGTCGCGCTCGGAGGAGCCGCTCAGCCAGAGGTCGTCGGCCGACATCGTGCGCAGTTCCGTCATCCCCAGCACCGGGTCGACACGGTCGGCGAACTCCCGGACGGCGCTGAGGGCGGGCACCGCGGACCCGCGCGGGACGAAGTACTCGGCCTGCAACTCCTCGCGGATGCTGGGCGTCGCGTCCAGGCGGAAGTGGGGCAGCCGAAGGCTCCACAACATAGGTGAGTTCGACGTCGAGGGTAACAGTGGTGACGACGCCGAAGGCCCCGATGCCGACGACCAGTGCAGCGAAGTCGGGGTCGCCGCGCCGGATCCGCTCGACCGAGCCGTCGCTCGTGACGAACTCCAGCCCGGCGACGGCGCCGCTGAGGGTGCCGAGCTGGTGGCCGGAGCCGTGCGTGCCGGTCGGTCGGTCTGGATGAGTGTGCCGTCCGTGTCCGGGAGGTCGGTGAACGAATGCCGGGTGCCGAGCGCGTGCACGTGCTGGCTCTCACGGACGAGCCGGGCGACGTCCTCGACGGTCCCCGACGGTCCCGGGATGCTCGATCCGCTGCGCGGTGAAGGTGTACGTGCCGGCCCAGTTGTCGCGATCGAGGTCGCCGCGCTCCGCCGTCACAGGAGCGGGCTGTCGTCGTCGGCGTCGTCCTGCCAGACGCTGCTGCCGGCGGCGTAGCCGTAGGGGAACAGCGCGATCGCGAGGGGCGAGGCTGTCACGAAGGCGGCGATGGGAGGTAGCAGCGGGCCGAGGACGCGTTCGAGACTCCCGGGCCGCGTGACCTCCAGGTCGGTGGCGACGCGGGCGAGCGACTCGGGCCGGTCGTCCACCGGACGATCCGCCTCGTCGACGTTCTCTGCGAGCCGGGTGCGCAGGTCGGTGCGCTGCTCGTCGGTCAGGGCCGCGAACGCCTCCGTGTGGACCTGGAGGAGCTGATCCTGCTGACCCGTCGCGAGCAGGAACTCATAGCGCTCGACGGCCTCCCGGTCCGGGGAGGAGCGGTGCTTCCTGAACACGAGACCCGAGTGTAGACCGGGGGCCGGTGGGCGTCGAGGGCTCGTTGCGGACAGGAAGACACGGCAGGATCTCCTTCTGAACGGCGTTCGGAAGGAGACCCTTCGGGTGTCGCCGACTTTCTCCTGCGGGTCAGGGGCGCCGGTGGTTGCGGGGAGGGAGCGGTTCGTTGGCCGGAGGTTGGGCGCGAAGCGCGAAACCGAAGGCGATCGCGCTGGCGGAGGCCAGGATCCACGCGGCCACGCCGAGTCCGAAGGCGGCCGCCAGCGGGTGGACCACAAGCCCGATGATCCCCACGACCGCGGCGATGATCTTCAGCCGGATCCACCCGCGCGGCGAGAGCGCCGACCGCACCCGCGCGACCGCCGTTCCTGGATCGGCGGCCAGGCGGTACGCGGCGGTGGCGAAGAGCCACGCGCTCGGCATTCCGTACAGGTAGGGGGCCGTGAAGATCGCGAACGCCGCGCTGCCCGCCGTCTCGGACCGCCGGAGCCATCGCACGTCGACGTCGTCCCAGCGCATGAACGCGCGGAAGCCGAACACCCACTGCGCCAGCGCGATGACGACCACGATCGAGCCCGTCGCGATGGCGTACGGCTTGAGCGACTGGACGAGGGGAACCCAGACGAGCGCGACGGCCGGGACGACGACGAACAGCGGAGGCAGCAGCCAGTCCCAGACCCGCAGCGGCACCCCCGGCGGCACGACGAGGGGCGCGTCGTCGTGCGGGGCATCCGCCGCCGCCGCGTCGTCTTGGGTCACGCGGCGAGCCTAGCGCCGCGCCCCTCACGCCTCCGGGACTACCATCGCGAACCGCTCCGGCCGCGCACCACTCGGCGCCGGCCGCGACCACCCCGGGAGATCTTGGCAGTGCCTCCCTCCCCGCCCCCGCGACGGCGTAGCCTCGGGGTATGACCAACAGCGACGACGTGCGGGACTTCCTCACCTCCCGCCGCGCCCGGATCACGCCGGAGCAGGCCGGCCTGTCCGCGTACGGCGGCAACCGCAGGGTCGCGGGGCTCCGCCGCGAGGAGGTCGCGATGCTTGCCGGGGTGAGCGTCGACTATTACACCCGCCTGGAGCGCGGGAACCTGTCCGGCGCCTCCGACAGCGTCCTGGAGGCGCTCGCGCGGGCGCTGCGCCTCGACGAGGCGGAGACCGCGCACCTCTACGATCTGGCCCGCGCGGCGGACGTCGCCCCACGGGTCCGGCGCCGGCGCAGCCCGCAGACCGTGCGGCCCAGCCTGCAGCGCGTCATCGACGCGATCACGGGCGCCCCGGCCTGGGTGCGCAACGACCGCGGCGACGTCCTCGCCGCCAACGAGCTCGGCCGCGCGCTCTACCTCGACCTGATGGCCGAGGTCGTGCAGCCGCCGAACGCGTCGCGCTTCACCTTCCTCAACCCGGCGTCGCGCCGGTTCTACGCGAACTGGGAGCAGGCCGCCGACGACATGGTCGCCATCCTCCGCTCCGCCGCGGGCCGCAACCCCTACGACAAGGACCTCACCGATCTCGTCGGGGAGCTCTCCACCCGCAGCGAGGAGTTCCGCGTCCGCTGGGCGCGGCACGACGTCAAATACCACCGCACCGGCCGCAAGCGCGTCCACCACCCGATCGTCGGGGAGTTGGACCTCGCGTTCGAGGCGTTCGAGCTGCCGGGGGAGCCGGGGCTCCGCGTCAACGTGTACACGGCCGACCCGGGCACACCGTCGGAGGACGGGCTGAAGCTGCTGGCGAGCTGGGCGGCGACCCAGCGCGAAGCGGAGGCCGGCCCTCGCGAGGGCGCCCGTCCGGACCTCACGAGCCACGACGAGCAGACCTCACGGAACTGACCGAGGTCCGCCCCGGCGTGCCGGAGCGGACCTCGGTCCTCGTCTCAGAGCGTCTGCTTCTTACTTGGCCGGGGGCATCAGGACCGAGTCGATGAGGTAGACGGTGGCGTTGGCCGTGTGCACGCCGCCGCAGATGACGTTGGCGTCGTTCACCTTGAGGTTGTCGCCGGATCCGGTGACCGTCACGGTCCCGCCCTGGACGGTCTTGTGCGTGCCGACGATGTCCTTCGGAGCGAGCTGGCCGGGGATGACGTGGTACGTCAGGATGCTGGTCAGCGTCGGCGCGCCGGCGTCGGTCTTGAGCGTGTCGATCGTCGCAGGGTCGATCTTCTTGAACGCGTCGTCGACCGGGGCGAACACGGTGAACTGGCCGCTGTTCAGCGTGTCGACCAGGTTCACCTTCGGGTTGAGCTTGCCGGACACGGCGGCGACGAGCGTCGTCAGGAGCGGGTTGTTGCTCGCGGCCGTCGCGACCGGGTCCTGCGCCATCCCCTGGACCGAGCCGGCGCCGGAAGGCACCTGCTTGGCGTAGGCGGCGCAGCCCGGGCCGACGAGGTCGGCGGCGGGGTCCATCGTCGCGGACGCGGACGGCGAAGACGAGCTCATGGGCGAGCTGCTTCCGGTGGAGGCGGAGCCGGCTCCGGACGAGCAGGCGGTGAGCGCGAGAGCGGCGGCGGCGAGGATGCCGGCTGCGGCGAGGCGGGTGGTGGTGCGCATCGTGATCTCCTTCGAGGTGGTGCTGCTGAGTGGTGCTGCTGAGTGGTGCTGCAGAGACGTGCAGCGAGTGGTGCGGGTGGTGCGGATCGGGACGCCGCGACGGCGGCCGACATCAGGGGTTCGGCCCCGCGGCCCGATCGGATTGGAACTCGTCGTCTGCGTGTCTTCGCCACTCCGGGACGGGGGGCCAATCCCGGACGGGGCCAATCCGTAACCGGGCTCCGCCCCGAACAGCACGCATGAGCATCCGCAGAGGACACCTCGCCGCGTGGGGATGGGCCGCGCTCGCCGGCGCAGTGAGCGGCGGCCTTTTCGTCGCCATCGCCGAGGTCGTCGCCCTCCTCGTCGCACGGGAGGCCGACCCGCTCATCGCCGTCGGATCGTTCGTGATCGACATCGTGCCGCGCTGGGCGAAGGAGCTCGCCATCGAGCTGTTCGGGTCGAACGACAAGCTGTTCCTGCTGTCCTCGCTCGGGGTCGCGGTGTTCGCGGCGGCGGCCGTCGCCGGGGTGCTTGAGTTCTGGCGCCGGTGGGTCGGTGTCGCCCTGTTCGTCGTGGCCGGCGCGCTGGCCGTCGCGGCCACGGTGACCCGCGCGGACGCGAGCGGCCTCGCGTTCCTGCCGCCCGCGATCGGCGCGCTCGCGGGCGCGACCGCGCTCCGGTTCCTCGTCGGGGCGCTGCGGCGCTGGCGGAACGCGGTCGACGAGCGTCCGACCACCGCCGCTGTCGACCGGCGCCGCTTCCTGCTGCTGACCGGTGGAGGCGCCGCACTCGCCGTGCTGGCCGGCGTCGGCTCCCGCCTCGGATCCGCTGCCACCTCCTCGATCGCGGCCGTCCGCTCCGCGCTGCGGCTGCCGGCCCCGGCCTCCCGGGTCGTGGTCCCCACCGGCGCGGAACTGCACCTCGCGGACCTGTCGCCGCTGTTCACCCCCAACGCCGACTTCTACCGGGTGGACACCGCACTGACCGTCCCGTCGATCGACCCGGCCGGGTGGTCGCTCAACGTCGACGGGATGGTGGAGAGCCGCGTCGAGCTGACCTTCCGCGACCTGCTCGCGATGGGCCTCCGCGAGTACGCGATCACGCTGACCTGCGTCTCCAACCAGGTGGGCGGGAACCTGGTCGGCAACGCCCGCTGGCTGGGTGTCCCGGTGCGCGAGGTGCTCGCCCGCGCCCGCCCCCGGCACGGCGCGGACATGGTGCTGTCGCGCAGCGTCGACGGCTTCACCGCGAGCACGCCCTTGACCGCCCTCACCGACTCGGGCCGCGACGCCATCCTCGCGGTCGGGATGAACGGCGAGCCGCTGCCCCTGGAGCACGGCTTCCCGGTGCGGATGGTCGTCCCCGGCCTGTACGGCTATGTCTCGGCGACCAAGTGGCTCACCGAGCTGAAGGTCACGACGTTCGCCGCCGACCAGGCCTACTGGACGCCCCGCGGCTACAGCGAGAAGGCGCCGATCAAGCTCTCCAGCCGGATCGACACGCCCCGCATCGACCGTCCGCTCTCGGCCGGACCGACGAAGATCGCGGGCGTCGCCTGGGCCCAGACGGTCGGCATCGGCAAGGTGGAGGTCCAGATCGACGGCGGCCCGTGGCAGGAGGCGACCCTCGCCGCCGCGGTCAACACCGACACGTGGGTGCAGTGGTCCCTCGACTGGGACGCGACGGCCGGCTCGCACACCCTCGCGGTCCGGGCCACCGACCGAGCCGGGAGGCTGCAGGAGGAGCGGCGCACGCCGATCGCGCCGAACGGGTCGACGGGGTGGCAGTCGACGCTGGTGCGGGTGGGGTGAGGAGGTCAGCGGTGCTTGAAGTAGCGGAAAAGCGCCGACTCTCGCACCAGGCACACGGCGACAGCGCTCCCCACGACAGCCGCTCCTCCGCCCGCGACCACGAGGGCCGCACTCTGCTGGAAGATCGGAAGCCGGTCTTCGTCCGCCAATCGCACCGCGATGATCACTGCCGAAATCGCCGCCACAGAGCCGAGCGCCGTCCAGAGGAGAACCTGGGAGGACTGCGACAGAACCTGCGCGGATCGACTCACGCCGACGTGACGATCGGAGGCGAGCGCCAGGCGGCGCCGGAGGACGAACAGGACTCCGAGAAGCCCACCCGCTGCGACCGCCAGCACCTCCATGGTGGAACGGTCGACCAGAGCGGATGGGACGAAACGGGCGCCCAGAGTCTGGTTCAACTGCATGAGCACCGGCCGGTCGGCTGCCTCTCCCGACCCGGGCAGCACCGTGCGTCCGAGCGAGGCGACCGCGTTCTCGTCGTGGGGCCAGATCATCGCCCAGCACTGGTCGAATTCAGTCGCGCCGCTGACCGACTCGGTCGCTGCGAAAGCGAGGAGGGGGTCGCGCCCATCGTCGGGATACTCGAAGACGGAGGCCACCCGAGTGGCCCCTCGGGTCGTTTCGACAGCCTCTCCCGGCTCGACGCCGAGCGTTGTCGCCGCCTCCCTTGAGAGACTCAACCCGCCGCTGTTCGCATCACCGCTGGCCGGGAGCAGAGCCGGGAATCCAGGGGACACCGTGAAGAGCGAGAGCGGTGTCCTCGGCAGTCGCGCAGACGAGATGCTCTCTTCTCGCTCCCGGAGGGCGCCGGAGGCAGTCACGTTCGCCTGTGAGCTCACAGCGTCACACGCCGGACCGTCGATCCGCCCGGCAGCTTTCATCATGTAGACGGCGGCGCCGGAGGCGACGAAGTCGCGTGCGTCGCGCACCGCGGCGGCCGAAGAGAGCCCCGAGGCGAGAACCAAACCTCCCACCAGCACCGCGAAGAGCACAGCAAAGCTCACCACTCGGCCTGCCCCTGACACGACGTCGCGCCAGGCCTCGCGCAGTGCCTCTCCCGGCCTCAATCCGCCCGCTCCCGTCCGGACGATCCGAGGCTCTCCAGTTCGATGACCTGGTCGCATGCTCTGCGGGTATCGGCGTCGTGAGTGGCGATGACCACTGCAGTACCGGAGCGCGCCAACCGCGCGATCACCGCGTTCACGTGGCCTGCCATTGGGCGGTCGAGTTGGGCGGTCGGTTCGTCCACGAGAAGGAGCTGAGGCCGCGCTGCAACCGCCCGGGCCAGCATCAGTCGTTGCGCCTCGCCACCGGAGAGCGCAGAGAACGGGACCGCTGCGCGGTCGGCGAGGCCGAAGTCCGTCAGCAGCCGCTGCGCCTCTCGGTCCGCTTCGCGTCGCGTGCGCCCGTCCACCAGTAGGGGAAGGCTCACATGGTCTCGCGCCGAGCGCTGCGCCACGCCGTGCGGATTCTGGAACACCCAGACGCTGCGCCCTTCTGCTCGCATGACGCTCCCCGCAGTCGGGCGGATCATTCCGGCCGCGATCGCGAGCAAGGTGGATTTGCCGCAGCCACTCGGGCCCACGACACCCGTGATGGTCCCGACCTCGAAAGTATGGCTGATCGGCCGGAACAGCGGGGGCCCCGGAGCGAACGAGTGAGTGACGCCGGAGAATATCACCGGCACGAGCGACGCTTCTGCGGCGAGGTGAGCACGACCGTCACCGTCTTCCCGTCCGTAGGCCGGACGAACGATTGGCCGAGTTCGGATCCGAGGACCTCGACCTCGAGAGGGATGGCGGACTTCTCCGCGGGCATCACGCACGCCGATCCATCTCTGACATCCCACAGTGCAGAGGGTGGGAGCACGAAGACGGTGACGGGCTTTTCGAGTGACCACTGCACGGGTATCACGGTGTCGTCGCTGGCGCCCGCGCCCGCAGACAGGAACTCGGGCGACACCCCAATGCTGGCGAGTCCTTGAGCATGCGTCACGGCGCCCTCGGAATCCACCGACACCTCAAGGGAGCCGACGCGGACCACGCGGGCTCCGGGAGCGGCCGACGAGGGAATCGTCGTCAGCCGAGCGGACATGACGGCGACAGGCAGCCCGACAAGAATGTCGCCCTCGGCAACGGGCGCTCCGACGATTCCAAGGCATTCGCCCACTGCCACCTCGGATTCCGGAATCCAAGCGAAGTGGGCCGGATCGACTGCCTCCGCGGCCTCCGCGCTCGTCGGATCGATTCCGCGTATCGCCGCCGTGGCGCGGATCGTTTCGCGGCCAACGACGCCGTCGGCTCGGACCGCCTGACCGAGTCGCGCGAGTTCCTCCTGCAGGGCGCGCACGTCCTCCCCGCGGTCGCCAGATCGGAGCTCGCGCCAGAGCGGTACCGCCGTCGCCAACGCAACGATCCGGTTTCCGTCGATGCTCGCGAAGGCGCTGCCGGACCCGAGCCGAGTTCCGCTGCGGCAGGTGAGAGCGGTGAGCCGGCCTTGGCGTGGCGAAACGACCGCTCGGACAGGACCTGTACTCACTTGGAGCTGACCCTGTCGTTCGTCTGCGAACGCGCGCTCGCTCACTGGAACGGTCGCCTGCGGCTGGGGTGTCGAGAGCGCACTCGGCTGCGGGAGTGGGACCCAGACGGCCACGAGCCCACCGGCGACGCTGGCGGCCAGAATCGCTGCGACGCCGAGTATCGACCAGCTCTTGTGCGTGCGAAGCTTACTCATCCGGAGTACCAGAGGCCGAGGGGGTCGAGCTCGCACCGCATCGCTTCGGCTCCACGACGGTCGAAGGGCAGCGAATCGTTCTCGTTGTCGCGTCGCCACTGCGCCTTCGTATAGGTCCCGTCGATCACTCCTGCGTCCTTGAGACACGCGATCTGGAGCGTCGCCTCGTCCTTCTTCTGCGGATTGCGTCGGATCTGCTCATAGAGGATGGGGATCCATCCCGCCCACCGCGACTCGCACTTCTGGAGGATCGGGTCCGCCCGCTCGATGAAATCGTCCGGGTATTTGCCGTTTTGCGAGCCGAGTTCGAAGCCGCCACGCTCGTCCCAGGTGATGGTCAGGCCGGAATCAGCCAGACAGGAGCGAACGTGGTTCCTCGACTCCTCGTATTCCGCTGCGGTCACCTCACCGTCGACCAGAACCCCGCGCTCGTAGTCGCTCTTCGCACTTGCGTACGCGGTCTGGAAATCCGAAGCCCACGGGCCGCTGATCGGGAGTGGACTCGCCGGCGACCTAGGAGGGTCGGCGGCCGAGCAGCCGGCGCTGAGAACCGCCGCGGCAATCAGAACGCCGGCGGTCGCGCCGACTGCTCGTGCACGCACTTCTCAGGCCTTCAGGGAGTAGCCGTACGAGACCACGTTGGGCCAGCACGCCGCCTGGACAGACCAGTTTCCGGCTGTGGCCCAGTTTCCGTACTTGGCAGACGAGTTCTTGATGGCATCCCAGTGGCGCGCTGGGACCCCCGCGCACTTGTTGTACGCCTGCCAGATGCTGACGTTCTGCACGCACTCGACGGCGGAGGCCTCCGGCGCCTGTGCAGTGTCCACAACAGCGCCCGTCGCCAGCACTGCGGCGACTGCGCTCCCTGCGAGGAACTTTCGAATGGACATATGACTCTCCTTTTGCGGCCTCGTCACCGCAAATAGAAACCTAGCATCTTCCATTTTGCTTGTATTTCAATGCCAAGACGCTCGGCCTCCGCCAGAATGACCCCATGACCACCCCCGCCCCCTCCAAGGAGACCCGGCGCCAGCTCCGCTCTTGGCGCAAGCAGGCCGCGAAGTACGACCGCAAGGTCGGCAGGGCCGAGCAGACCATGCTCGCGGGCTCCCGGGAGTGGATCGGCGCCCGAGCCGAAGGGCGGGTGCTGGAGGTCGCGGTCGGGACCGGGCGCGACCTTCCGTACTATCCCGCGGGGATCGAGCTGACCGGCATCGACCTGAGCCCCGAGATGCTGGCGATCGCCCGCGCGCGGGCCGCCGAGCAGGGCATCCGCGCCGACCTGCGGGAGGGCGACGCCGAGGCGCTGCCCTTCGCCGACGCGTCCTTCGACACGGTGGTGTGCGCGCTCGCGCTCTGCTCCATCCCACGGCCCGGCGCCGCCATCGCCGAGATGGCGCGCGTGGTCGTGCCCGGCGGGTCGGTCGTGCTCGTCGACCACACGCGCAGTGATCGCGCGCTGGTCTACGCAGGACAGTGGGCGCTCGAGCGGTTCACCATCCCGCTGCAGGGCGAGCACCTGACCCGGCGGCACCGCGCCGAGGTGGAGGCCGCCGGCCTGGAGGTCGTGGAGCACGAGCGCCTCCGCTCCGGCTCCGTCGAGCGGATCCGAGCGACACGACCCTGAGACATTCGGCACGAATCGCGCGAATCCCGCGCCGATACCGCACTTTCGGCACGAATGGCGGCGACGCCTCAGGGGCGCGGAAAAGCCCGCCCGGTGCGCTGGATGGGTGGACGCACCGGGCGGGCTGAGGGGGTTTCCGCGGGGCTGATCAGCCGTCCGCGCCGGCCGGCTTCGTCGTAGGGGTGAAGCCTTCCAGCTTGTTCGCCGCGTCGGCGTACTTCTGGGTGAAGGTGTCGGAGATCTTCACCTTCGAGGTGTCGACGCCGATGGTCTTCTCCATGTCGAAGATGACCTTCGGGCCGCCGGCGGGCATGATGCCGTCCGGGAGGAACTGGCCCTTGTCGGTCGCCAGGCCGTCGATGTACTGCTGCTTGGAGATCGTGCTGTTCTGCACGAAGTCCTGCGGCATCTTGTTCGCGATGTCCGCGGCCGAGTGGGTCGAGATCCAGTGCATCGTCGCGACGAGCGCGTCGACCACCTTCTGCGCGGCGTCCTCGTGGCTCTTCACCCAGCTCGCGTTCGCCAGCAGACCGGCCGCCGGCCAGGCGCCGCCGAGCGCCTTGGTCGCGCCTGTCGTCGTCGCCATGTCGACCGCGGAGACCGCGAGCTTCTGCGAGGTGAGCGCGCCGACGGTCGGCTGCGTAGTCATCACGCAGTCGGCGGTGCCGCGCTGGATGGCCGCAATGGCCGTCGAGCCTGCGTGAACGGCGATCGTGTTGTAGTCCTTCTTCGTCACGCCCTGCTTCGCGGCCAGGAACTGGGTGAGCTCGTCCGTGCCCGACCCGAGGTCGGTGACGCCCATGTTCTTGCCCTTGAAGTCGGCGGCCGATTTCACGTTCGCCTTCGGGTTGCACATCACGCGCTCGCCGGGGGCGCCGGAGAGCTGGACGAGGTTGATGACGTCCTTGCCCTTGGACTGGAAGTCCACGGTGTGGATGTACCAGGCGCCGGCCATGTCCACCTGACCGGAGGCCATGGCGTCCTCGGCGCCGACGCCGCCGTTCTGCTCGGTCGAGAGCTCGACGTTGACGCCGTACTTCTTGTAGAAGCCGAGCTGCTGGGCGAGCTGGTAGGGGAGGTAGATCTGCTTGTCGATGCCGCCGACCATCATCTTGACGGTCGGGACCGGTCCGGAGCTGCTGCCGCCGGCCGCCGCGGTGCCGCCTCCACCGCCGGAGCAGGCGGCGAGGCTGAGTGCCACGACCACGCCCGCTGCCGCGATGGCACCGATGCTGCGCTTCTTCATGGGGGTTGTTCCTTTCATCGTGCCGGACGGGTCCGGCGTTCTGCTTCGTTGCAGGACAGTTGGGGTGGGCGCGCTCAGATCGCCTGAGCCTCGGACCGGCTCGGCGGACGCCACTTGAGGAGCGACTTCTCCAGGAGGGTGATCAAGTACTCGGCCACGAGGGTGACCACTGCGACGATGACCATGCAGGCGAAGACCGTGTTCGGGTCGAAGCTGCCCTGCGCCTGGCTGATGATGAGGCCGACGCCGTGCTGGGCGCCGAGAACCTCGGCCACCAGCGCGCCGATGATCGCGAAGCCGAACGCGGTGTGGAGGCTCGCGATGATCCAGGTCATGGCCGACGGGATCGTCACGTGCCGGGCGACCTGCACCGGCGAAGCGCCGAGCACCCGCACGTTCGCGATCAGGTTCTGGTCGACCTCCCGCACGCCCTGGAAGGCGTTGAAGAAGACGACGAAGAACACCAGCACCGCGGCCAGCAGCACCTTGGGGAAGACGCCGAGGCCGAAGGCCACGATGAAGATCGAGCCGAGCACGATACGGGGGATCGAGTTCACGACCTTGATGTACGGGCCGAAGACCGAGGCGAGGTACCGGTTGGAGCCGAGCAGGATGCCGAAGACCACGCCCAGCGCGGTGCCGAGCAGGAAGCCGAGGAAGGCCTCCTGGACGGTGATCCACAGGTTCTCCCAGATGGTCCCGAACGCCGTGCCCTGGGTGAACAAGTGCACGAGGCTGTCCCAGATGCCGGACGGCTGGCCGTAGAAGAACTTGTCGACCCAGCCCACCGAGGTGAACCACTGCCAGCCGCCGACCACGATGACGGCGACGGCGGCGCGACCGGCCCAGATCCAGGCGACCCGGCGACTGTGCGCCCGGCGTCCCGCGACGCGGAGCTCGGTCTCGCGCTCGGCGAGAGGAGTGGAAGTGTTCGTTTTCTTCTCTGCGTTGTTCTGTTCTGCGATCGTCATGGTGGTCACGCCGCCGCTCCTGCCGTCTGCTCGTAGGCCCGCGTGACCTCGTCACGGAGCGATTCCCAGATCCGGCCCTGGATGTCGAGGAACTTCTCCTCGTGCCGGATCTCCTGGACGTTGCCGCGCGGTCGCGGCAGGTCGATGTCGAAGACGTCCTTGACCGTCCCCGGGCTGCTGGTCATGATCACCACGCGGTCCGACAGCGCGACGGCCTCGTCGAGGTCGTGCGTGATGAACAGCACCGACGGCCGCAGCTCCTCCCACAGGGTGAGCAGCTCGGTCTGCATGATCGCCTTGGTCTGCACGTCGAGCGCGCCGAACGGCTCGTCCATGAGCAGGATGCGCGGGTTGTTGATCAGCGCCGCCGCCATCGCGACGCGCTTGCGCATGCCGCCGGAGAGCTGGTGCGGGTAGCGGTCCTCGAAGCCGGCCAGGCCGACGCGGCGCAGCCAGTCGAGCGCCAGCGCGGTGGCCTCCTTCTTGGGTGTGCCGAGGAGGATCGGGCCGATCATCACGTTGGCCAGCACGGTCTTCCACGGGAAGAGCGAGTCGGCCTGGAACATGTAGCTCACGCCGCTGGTGATGCCGTCGACGATGCGGCCGCCGACGCTGACCGAGCCGGCGCTCGGCTTCTCCAGGCCGGAGACCTGGGCGAGCGTGGTGGACTTGCCGCAGCCGGTCGGGCCGACGACGGCGCAGAACTGGCCGGGCTCGACCGTGAGGGTCACGTCGCGGATGGCGGTGAAGGTCTCACCCTTCGGCGTCAGGAAGCGCTTCGTCAGGCCGACGATGTCGATGCGCGCCGCCTCGTCGGCCGCCGGGGCGGCTGAGACGGTTCGGGGTCGGTGTTCGACCATGGTTCAAGACCTCTCTGTCTTCGGATGCACGAGTTTCGTGTGCCTCCGGTGGAGCGTTTCCCACCGGTCCGTGTGATCACCGATGCTCGCCCAGACGGGAGGCTGCTGTCTCGCTTGCGCCCGATTCACCGCGTTGTGCGCGTTGTCGCAGGTTTTGCGCATTCTGCGCGCACGCGGTCCCCAGGAGGAGATGAAACAATCTCGGGTGATGCGACGACGGATCAGACGACTCTCGAGCCAGATACTCCTGGCTCAATTGGCGATCCTGGCCGTCTCGATGCTGGTCGGCTTCCTCCTGCTGGCGCAGACCGCCCGGAGCAACCTCGACTCCGACTACCAGGCGCGCGCCGCCGCGATCGCGCAGACCTTCGCGGGGATGCCCGAGGTCCAGACCTGCATGGCGAACGGCGGAACGGCCTGCGGCTCGACCATCCAGAACCTGGCGTCGCAGACCGCGAACAGCACCGGCGCCGCGTATGTCGTCGTGATCGACCGGAACCGCGTGCGGCACTCGCACCCCGACGCGGCGCTGATCGGGCAGAAGGTGGAGGAGCCCTTCGTCGCAGCCGACGGCAAGGTGCACCTGCGCACCGACACCGGTGCGACCGGCGTCAACGCGAACGCACGCGTGCCGCTCTACGCGCCGGCCTCGAACACGATCGTCGGCGAGGTCTCCGTGGGCATCCGGGAGAGCTCGGTGGCGAGCGAGCTGGTGTCCGAGCTGCCCGCCTACGGATCGTGGTTCGTGCTGGCGCTGGCGATCGGCAGCCTGGCCTCGTTCGCGCTGGCCAGCCTGCTCAAGCGCCGCACCTTCGGGCTCGAGTTGGACGAGATCGCGCGGCTGCTGCAGGAGCGTGAGGCCACGCTGCACGGCATCCGGGAGGGCGTCATCGCCATCGACCCGGCCGGCCGGATCACCGTCGTCAACGACGAGGCCCAGCGGCTGCTGCGGCTGCCGGAGGGCGCCAGGGGCCGGTTGCTGGAGGACGTCCTCGTCGCCGGCCCGATCCGCGACACCCTCACCGGCACGTCCGAGGTCAAGGACGCCATCGCGATCACCGACGACCATGTGGTCGTCATCAACCGGATGCCGGTGAAGCTCGGCGGGCGTCCGCACGGCGCCGTGTTCACCCTCCAGGACCGCACCGAGCTGATCGGCCTCACCCGCGAGCTGGACGGCGAGCGCAGCTTCAGCGAGTCCATCCGGGCCCAGCAGCACGAGTTCTCCAACCGCATGCACGCGGTGTCCGGCCTCCTGGAGCTCGGCAGGACGAAGGAGGCGCTGGAGTACCTCAACGAGATCCGCGGCACGACCGCCGACCTCGACGCCACCCTGCGCTCGCACATCGGCTCGCCGATGATCGTCGGCCTCCTGCTCGGCAAGGCCGCGGAGGCGAACGAGCGCGGGATCGACCTCGTGATCGCGCCCGACACCGACCTGGGCGAGGCGCCGGAGCGGGTGCAGGCGCTCACGACGATCCTCGGCAACCTGATCGACAACGCGTTCGACGCGCTCTCCGGTGCGCCCGCGCCGCGCCGGGTCGTCGTGAGCGTGGTCGAGACGCCGGAGTCCGTCACCGTGCGCGTCGCCGACAACGGCCCGGGCGTCCCGAGCACCGAGCTGCCGCGGATCTTCGAGAACGGCTACTCGACCAAGCGCGGGTCGCTCGTGCGGCACAGCGGGCTCGGGCTGTCCCTCGTGCACTCGACGGTGACCAAGCTCGGTGGGACCGTGACGGTGTCGGACGGCCCGGGAGCGACGTTCACGATCGTGCTGCCGCGGGAGGTCGTATCCGGGCCCGCGTCGGCCCCGGAGACGCACCGGGAAGGAGCCGCACGATGAGCGGGCAGACCCCAACGCCGTCGAGGTCAGCGTCCCCGTCGCTGAGCGTGCTGGTGGTCGACGACGACTACCGGGTCGCATCCGTGCACGTCGGATTCGTGGAGGCCGTTCCCGGCTTCCGCGTCGCCGGGCAGGCGCACACCGCGGCCGACGCCCTCCGCCTGGCGGGCGAACTGCGGCCGGACCTCGTGCTGATGGACGTGTACCTGCCCGACGGGGACGGCCTCCAGGTCGTCCGGAGCCTGCTCGGCGAGCCGTCGGCGCCCGCGGTCATCGTCATCTCGGCGGCCAACGACATCGCCACCGTGCGGAAGGCCGTGCAACTCGGCGCGCTGCACTACCTCGTGAAGCCGTTCGGGTTCGCGCAGCTCGCGGAGCGGCTGCAGGCGTTCCGGCGGGCCGACGAGGATCTGGGCGGCTTCCCCGAGGAGCCGACGCAGCACGACATCGACCGGGTCTTCGACCTGCTGCGGCCCGCGACGATCGGCCAGCAGGAGGAGCTGCGCCGGCTGGCGCCCACCCTCCAGTCCGTCTACGACGCGGTCGCGGCCGGCGACGGGAGCCTGTCGGCGAACGATGTCGCCGCGGCGGTCGGGATCAGCCGCACCACGGCGCAGCGCGCGCTCACCCAGCTGGAGCAGAGCGACGTCCTCAAGCTCGAGCTCCGCTACGGCGCGACCGGCCGCCCCGAGCACCGCTACGGCGTCAAGCGCCGCTGAGCGGCATCCGCCTGGCAGGACATGCCGCGACGCACGGTCACGAGGCGGCGTGTTCTGCCAAGCGGATGCGTGTCAGCAGGGCGGCGGCGGCGACCGCGGCGCCCGCGATGAGGGCGAGCGCGATGTAGACCAGCGTGCGGCTGGCGCGCTGCTCGGTGCGCTGAAGGGACTGGCCGGCGACGAGGACGCCCGACGCGTCGGGCTTCGCGACGATCGCGAACCGGAGGCCCTGCTCGGGCTCCCAGCTGACGGCGTCCTCACCTGTCGCCTTCGCGGTGCCCAGGACGCCGTGCGGGACCTGGGCGAGCGCGCCGTCGAGGTAGCCGTTCCCGGCGATCGGGGCGCCGTGCGCGTCGTACTGCACCCAGAACGTGCCGAGGTACGAGGTCAGGTCGACCCGGTCGGGTTGGGTGGCGGCTGCCGTGGCCTCCCCCGCGGAGAGCAGCGCGCGCGGGGCGTCCTCCACCGCGCTGCGGCCGGCCTGCTGCTCGACGACGTAGAGCGTGGCGAGGCCGCCCGCGAAGAGCGCGTACGCCGCGGCTGCGACGATGATCCTGCGAAACCACATGCCCGCATGTTGCGCTCGCGCGCGGACCGGCGGCATCCGCCTCGCGAACGATTCTGCCCGGAACGCGGTCGCGCCCTCGCCTCCAACCGATCCGGAGGAGGCGAGGGCGCAACGCACGGCGTCCTCAGGGGCCCTCCAACCGATCCGGCGGAGGCGAGGGCGCAACGCACGGCGTCCTCAGGGGCCCTCCAACCGATCCGGAGGAGGCGAGGGCGCGTAGCAGCACAGCGCTTAGTGGGCCGTGGTGACCGCCGACTCGATCTGGTCGGCGACCTGCTGGACCTGCGAGCCGTAGCCGCCGCTGAGGGCGGTGGTCGCGAGGTGCTGAAGGTCGGCGGTCTGCGCCGAGGCCGGAGCCGAGGCGAGCTGCGACAGGTCGTTGCGCAGCGAGTCCGGGAGCTTCGACGCGAGCTGGCTGTCGCCGGTCACGGTCGACGCGATGCTCGTGATCTCCGTGCTGAGCTGCGAGCCGGCGTCCGAGGTGGAGCCGAGGAGGTCGCCGCTCTGCAGGCCCGAGATCAGGCCCTTGACGTCGAGGCCCTTCAGGTCGGCGTCGCCGCGGGTCTTCGAGTCCTCCGAGCCGCTGGCCGTCGCCGAGCCCTTGAGCTGCTCGGCGAGCTTCTGGATGGCGGTGCCGTAGCCGCCGTTCAGCGCGGTCGAGACGACCTTCTTGGCGTCTGCGGTGCGGTCCTGCGACGCCGCGTTCGCCAGCGTCTTCAGGTCGCTCTGCAGGGTGTCGGGCAGCAGCGAGAAGACCGGGGCGTCGGCGACGACCTTCTTGGCGAACTTCTGCGCCTTGGCGCCGTTGATGTGGCCGTTGAACAGCGCGTGGACCTGGCCGAACAGCGAGTGGCCGTGGTCGAGGTCGAACGAGGCCGAGCCTCCGGCCGACGCCGAGCCCGAGACGCCAGGGGTGGACGTCGAGGTGGAGACCGTCGCCGAGCCGGAGCCCGCAGCACCGGTGTCGCCGGTGGCCGCGAAAGCCCCCTGCGCCCCCACGCCGATGAGTGCTCCAGCCGCCACGATCGAGGCGGCGCCGATCACGACGCGACGAGCGCCGAACGCGGTGCGAGTGGTTCCGGAGGTGTTCTGGATGGTGTTCTTCACGTGGATCCTTTCCGTTGCCCCCGACGAGGCCGGCAGGGGTGCCGGCCTGGGTCGACCGAGGGCATTCGGCGACGTTACGAGACCCGTCTGGACCTCCCGTCCGTACCCTCTGCGAGGTCGCGAAGAGCACTTGAAGCCGTCCGGGCATCGCGGTAGTCGGGGAGCATACCGACCGGTATGGAGTGCCGTGCGGGGTACCGCGAGCGGGCTCCGCGGGTGCACCATGAGGGCAACGGCGGGCCAGGCCGCCCGGCCGAGCCGTGAGACAAGAGCGGGAGCACCGGGTTTCAGGCGACCCGCCCCACGGGCAGCGCCAAGCAGACCGCGGCTGGTCCCACCCGCCGCCGGGCGGCCACGCAGAGAGGGGACGCACGATGAAAGATCTGGAGGGCACGGCGGCCGAGCGGCTCGATCGGCTCGAGCACCTCGATCCCGGTGAGGCGACACCGGAGTGGATGCGGCAGCAGCTCGAACGAGCGCTGCGGGACTGGGCGCTCGACCAGGACACCTTGTCGGTGCTGCAGGAGGCCCGGGAGGACTACTGACGGCGCTCGGCGCTTCGGGTCAGGCGCATGACGTTTGATTTCACACCGTTGCGAAGACTCTAGACAAGCGCGCTCCCACGGCGATACCGTCCGAGAAGACCGTCCGCCTCACCAGAAGGAGCCAGCGATGTCCAGCACTCAGCCCTCCGCTTTCGCGTCGTTCTCGCTCAACGGGCAGGACCTGACGAAGGCGGCCATCAACAGCATCCGCGTCGCGCTCGGCATCAGCGGCGCCGTCGCGCTCATCATCGGGGTCATCATCGTGTTCTGGCCCAAGACCGCCGCGGCCGGCCTCACCATCCTGATCGCCATCTCGTTGCTCATCTCCGGGATCGCCTACCTCGGCATCGGCATCTTCGCCCGCGGGATCGGCGGCGGGGCGAGGGCGCTCGACATCGTCTTCGGCATCCTGCTGATCATCGGCGCGATCGTGGCGTTCGCCAACCTGGCGGCCACGACGGCGTTCCTCGCTGTCTTCATCGGCATCCTGGTCGGCATCGCCTGGATCGTGGAGGGCGCGGTCGCACTCGCCCAGCTCGGCGACTCGCCCTCGCGCGGCTGGTCGATCTTCTTCGGCATCCTGAGCATCGTCGCCGGCATCGTGCTGCTGTTCAGCCCGCTGTGGGGGATCGTCGTGCTGTTCATCCTCGCGGGGATCAGCCTCATCGTGCTGGGGATCGTGCAGATCGTGCGCGCCATCACGTTCGGGCGCGGGATCGCGACGCCTGCGAGCTGATCCAGGAGGGCGACGGCGTCGGCGGCCGGTGGCACACTGGGCGTGTGCTCCTCGACACGATCGTCACCACGCTGGAGACCGTCGCGGGAACGCGCTCGCGGCTGGCGAAAGTCGACGCCCTCGCGGGCCTGCTCGGCGACCTGCAGCCCGACGAGATCGCCCCGACGGTCGGGTTCCTGGTCGGCAAGCCGCGCCAGGGCCGGGTCGGCGTCGGCTGGCGCAGCGTGGGCGCCGTGCTCGGCGAGCCGGCTGACTCGCCCACGCTGACCGTCTTCGATCTGGACACGCTGCTCGGCGAGCTGGCCGCGCTCGGCGGGGAGGGCTCCGCTGGCGCACGGAGTGCCGCGCTGCGCGACTTCGCGGCCCGCGCGACCGCGGGCGAGCAGGACCTCCTGGCCCGCGTCCTGCTCGGGGAGATGCGCACCGGCGCACTCGAGGGCGTGCTCCTCGACGCGATCGCCCGCACCGCCGACCGGCCGGGGCCCGACGTGCGCCGGGCGGCCATGCTCACCGGCGACCTCGGCGCGACCGCGGTGCTGGCGCTGACCGGGACGGCGGAGGAGCTCGCGTCGGTCGGCCTGGAGGTCGGCCGCCCGGTGCTGCCGATGCTCGCGGCCACCGCGCCCTCCGCCGCGGCCGCGCTGGAGACGACCGGCCGTGCGTCGGTCGAGTACAAGCTCGACGGCGCGCGCATCCAGGTGCACCGCTCGGGCGACAGCGTGCGCGTCTTCACCCGGACGCTCGCGGACATCACCCACCGCGTCCCGGAGGTGGTGGAGATCGTGCGGCGGCTGCCCGCCCGGGACCTCGTCCTCGACGGCGAGACGCTCGCGCTGGACGAGGACGGCGGCCCGCGGCCGTTCCAGGAGACCATGAGCCGCTTCGGCGCGGAGGGCCGCGAGACCTTGTTGCACCCGTGGTTCTTCGACATCCTCCACGTGGACGGGCGCGACCTGCTGGACGAGCCGCTGTCCGTCCGCCTGGCGGAGCTGGAGCGCGTCGCGGGCGAGCACCGCATCCCCGGCGAGGTCACCGACGACCCGGACACGGCCGAGCGGGTCTCCCGCGACGCCCTCGCCGCCGGGCAGGAGGGCGTCGTCGTCAAGGCGATCGACTCGCCCTACGCCGCGGGACGGCGCGGCGCGAGCTGGATCAAGGTCAAGCCGGTGCTCACCTACGACCTGGTCGTCCTCGCCTGCGAGTGGGGCTCCGGGCGGCGGGCCGGGATGCTCTCCAACCTCCACCTGGGCGCGCGCGACCCGGATGGCGCGTTCGGCGAGCCGGGCGGCTTCGTGATGGTCGGCAAGACGTTCAAGGGCCTCACCGACGAGCTGCTGCGCTGGCAGACCGAGGAGTTCCAGAAGATCGAGGTGCGCCGCACGCCTGGCACGGTCTGGGTGGCGCCGATGACCGTGGTCGAGATCGCGATCGACGGCGTCCAGCGCTCGTCGCGCTACCCGGGCGGCATCGCGCTGCGCTTCGCCCGTGTCAAGCGCTACCGTGACGACAAGCCCGCGGCCGAGGTCGACACGATCGGCACGCTCCGCGCGCTGCTCCGCGAGTAGCGGCCGCGCCGCCACCCCCGATACCGCCTCGCCCGGCGCAGCCTCCCCCGCCGCGCAGCCACCCCCGCACGCCACCTCCCCGGACGCAGCCAACGTGTCGGCCGCCATCTCCTCCCTTCGCAACGGATGTGGGCAACGGAGGAGATGCGGGGCGACACGCCGGGAGAGGGCAGCCAATGGAGGAGTTCCCGGGCGTGCGGGGTGCGATCTCCTCCGTTGGCTGCGTGCGGGGGGGGCGGGGCGGGGCGGGGGCGGGAGGCGAAGGACGCCGAGGAGGAGCGGCTCGAACCGCGAAGATGAGCAGCGGCTCCGCTAGCGGCGGGCCGTCGCGCGCGCGCCGGCGTTGTGCGGGAGCTGGAAGGCGCCCGCCAGCGGGATCAACAGCAGCGCCGCCGCGAGCGCGAACGCCCAGTGGTACCCCGGCAGCGGCGACCCGGTGACGCCCTCCGACACCGCGGTGGACGCGCGCACGAACACGGCCACCACCGCGAGGCCCAGCGCGGTCGCGACCTGCTGCAGCGCGGAGGCGAGGGTGTTCGCGTTGTTGGTGTCCGTGGCCTCCACGTCCGCGAACTGGAGGGTGTTGTAGGCGCTGAACCCGATCGACCGGAACACGCCGCTCGCCACCAGCAGCAGGAGCAGCACCGGCAGGGGCGCGGCGGGACCGATGCCGACGAACGCGGCGAGCACCAGCATCCCGAGCAGGTTCGACCAGATCAGCACCGTCCGGAAGCCGTACCGGCGGATGAGCGGCGTCGTGAACGGCTTGATCGCCAGGTTCCCGACGAAGATCGCGATCACCGTGAGCCCGGCGACGGTCGCGGACCAGCCGTAGGCGAGCTGGAACAGCAGGGTGAACAGGAACGGCGCGCCCGTGATGATCATCCGGTAGACGCCGCCGCTGATGTTCCCTGCGCGGAACGAGTGCAGCCGCAGCACGCTCCAGTCGAACAGCGCGTGCTCGCGGCCGCGCGACCACGAGATCGCGGCCCAGCCGACCGCGATGGCGACCAGAATGGCCGCGCCACCGGCGAGCTGGAGCCGGCCGTCCTCGGCGCTCAGGCCCTCCGCGCCCGCGGTCAGCAGCACCAGCGCGACCGCGATCGCCGCGTAGCCGCGGCCGTCGAACGGGAGGTCGCGCTGCCGTTCGGTGTGCGGCACGAGCACCAGCCCTGCCACGATCGCGGCGACGCCGAACGGGAGGTTGATCAGGAAGATCCAGCGCCAGCCGATCGTGTCCGACAGGATGCCGCCGAGCGCCGGCGCGATCACCGGGGCGATCAGCGCTGGCCAGGTGAGGTAGGCGATCGCGTCGAGGAGGTCGACGGGGTCGATGTCGCGCAGCACCGCCAGCCTCCCGACCGGCACCATGAGCGCTCCGCCGATCCCCTGCAGCACCCGCGCGACCGTCAGCAGCGTCAGCGACGGCGCGAACGCGCACAGCAGCGACGCCAGCGTGAACACGACGATCGCGGTCAGCAGCACCGGCCGGATCCCGAGCCGGCGGGACAGCCAGCCGGTCGCCGGGATGCCCGCGGCCACGGCCAGCAGGTAGGCGACCATCGCGACGCTCACGTCGGCCGGGGCGACGCCGAACTCGCGCGCCATCGTCGGGGCGGCGGTCTGGATGATGGTGCCGTCCAGGTTCTCCATGAAGAACGTGGCGGCCACGAGGAGCGCGAGGCCGCGGCTGAACGACACGGCCATGCGCGTCACGCTACGGCCTGCCTCTATTGCGGCGCCGGACATCCCGCGGCGCACGCCCCGCGAGGAACGAGCGCCCAGGGTCGACGACGAAGCCCTGCCGCAGCGCCTCCCGCCCCACGAGCATCCGGAAGCCCATCTGGTCGCGGTTGCTCAGTGTGGTCTCGGCGAGGACGGTCCGTCCGGCGAGCACGAGCTCCAGCAGCACGACGATCCGGTCCTCGGCGTGACCCGACGAACTGCGCACGACGCGGCGGTCGTGGATGGGCACCTCGACCACCGACGCGTCGGTGTCCGCGTCCTGCCACGGGTGCACCATGAACCGGACGCGGTCGCCGGGCAGCTCCTCCAGGTCGAATGCGTGCAGGGCCGAACTGCGGGCCCCGGTGTCGATCTTGACTTTGATCCACGGAATGCCGATGCTGGGCAGGCTCGCCCATTCACGCCACCCCACGACGAGGGTGTTTGAATGGAGGTCACCGGCCATCCCCCTATCTTTGCAGGATCCATCGATGAAGCTCGCCATCCTCTCCCGCGCTCCGCACGCGTACTCGACCCAGCGGCTGCGTGCGGCCGCGCGCGACCGCGGCCACACCGTCAAGGTGCTGAACACGCTCCGCTTCGCGATCGACCTCTCCGGCGAAGAGCCTGACCTGCAGTACCGCGGCCGGCTGCTGTCCGACTACGACGCCGTCCTGCCGCGCATCGGCAACTCGATCACCTACTACGGCACCGCCGTCGTCCGGCAGTTCGAGCAGATGGACGTCTACACGCCCAACACGGCGAACGGCATCACCAACTCGCGCGACAAGCTGCGGGCCAACCAGATCCTGTCGCGGCACAACATCGGGATGCCGGCGACCACGTTCGTGAACAGCCGCGCCGACGTGCGCATGGCGATCGAGCAGGTCGGCGGCGCGCCCGTCGTCATCAAGCTGCTGGAGGGCACCCAGGGCATCGGCGTCATCCTCGCGCCGGAGGCGAAGATCGCCGAGTCGATCGTGGAGACGCTGCACTCCACCAAGCAGAACGTCCTCATCCAGAGCTTCATCTCGGAGAGCCGCGGCCGCGACATCCGCGCGCTCGTGGTCGGCGACCGCGTGGTCGCGGCCATGCGTCGGGTGGCGAGCGGCGACGAGTTCCGCTCCAACGTCCACCGCGGCGGCACGGTCGAGAAGGTCGAGCTGACGCCGGAGTACGAGGAGGCCGCGGTGCGCTCGGCCCAGATCATGGGCCTCCGGGTCGCCGGCGTGGACATGCTGGAGGGCAACGAGGGGCCGCTGGTGATGGAGGTCAACTCCTCCCCCGGCCTGGAGGGCATCGAGCGGGCGACCGGCCTCGACGTCGCAGGCGCGATCATCGACTTCATCGACAATCAGGTGGCGTTCCCGGAGATCGACGTCCGCCAGCGCCTGAGCGTCTCCCGCGGCTACGGCGTCGCCGAACTCCTCGTGCACGGCAACGCCGACCTGATCGGCAAGACGATCAAGGAGTCCGGGCTGTGGGACCGCGACATCACGGTGCTCACGCTGCACCGCGGCGCGACGGTGATCCCGAACCCGCGCAGCGGCGTCGAACTGCAGGCCGGCGACCGGCTGCTCTGCTTCGGCAAGCTGGAGGAGATGCGGTCGATGATCCCCGACCGGCGGAAGCGGCGCCAGAAGGTGCGGAGGCTGCCGAAGGACCACCTGGCGGAGGCGGCCACCACGTCGGTGTGAGTCAGGCCGCGGGCGTGCCCGCGTCCCACCAGCGCAGCACGCGCAGCGCCCGCAGCGTGATCCAGCGGCTCGGCATCCCCTCGTTCTCGCCGAAGTCGAACCAGGTCGGACCCTCGTGCCGGTTCTCCAGGTTCCAGAGCCCGTCGGCGTCGGCCTTGCCGCGCAGCAGCTCCACGGCCTCCGCGAGGCGCGGGTCGCGGCGGTCGACGGTGCGGAAGTGCTCCAGCCCGCGCAGGATGTCGTGGAACCAGCGCACCGGGTGACTGACCATGGTCATCCGCGGGTCGGCGACCTCGCCTGTGCTCAGCCGCCGGAACAGGCCGCGGGCCAGGAGGTACTCCTCGCCCGTGCGCTGCGCCTCGGCCGTCATCGCGTCACCGCGGCCGGTCGCGTTCCAGGCGGCCAGGCCCTCCACGGCGCAGATCGTGGAGTGGAACGACGACACCCGGGCGCCGTACTCGGCCCAGCAGTTCCAGGCTCCGTCGTCGAGGCGGCCGGCGGCGAGGGTGGCGGCGACGTTCGCGCCGTCCTGGCCGAAGTAGACGGCGAGCGCCAGCACGACGCCGTTGACGCACGGCTCGGTCTCGCCGTCGAAGTAGGGTTCGCCGGCATGGTCCCACCGGACGTGGTCGCGCACGTGGGAGAGGGCCTCCAGTGCGCGCGGGTGCGCAGGGTCGACGCCGAAGTCGGCGAGCTGCTGCAGGGTGAAGTGGGTGGCGGTCCAGGCGTCGAAGAAGGGGCGGTCCTCCTGCGCCCAGCCCGGCCGGTAGACGCCGCCGTCCCAGGTGCCGTCGGGTCCCTGGGCGTCGAGGAGCCGCGCTCCCCAGCCTTCGGTGGCGACCCGGTCGCGTTCGGCGGCGACGGTCTCGTCGGACGCGCCGGCGAGGTCGCGGAGCACCTGCCAGCGGATGCTCGGGTCGGAGTCGAGGAGCCACTCGATGGTGTCCATGCCAGGCATGCTACTCAGACCCTCGGCCGGTCGGGAGTCAGCGCCGCGCTCGCTCGGCCACCAACACGAGCACGACGATCGCGATGAGCGCCCCGATGAGGGCGACGCCGGGCAGCTCGCCGGCCCGCAGCGGCAGCATCCACGCTGCGAGAAAGCCTGCTGCGAGGCTGCCCGCGGCGCCGATGAGCCGGTACGTCCACGGCCCGAGCCGCAGCTCACGACGGTACTCGGCGTCCCCGACCAGGTAGACCGCGACGCCTCCGGAGAGCAACCAGGCCGCGGCGGGGGTCACCGGGGCGAAGGCGTCCTCGAGCGACAGGTGCAGGCCGGCCGCGACGCCGACCAGGCCGAACAGCATGACGAAATGGGCGACGTAGTACGCGGTGAGGGCGAGCGTCGTGCCGCGCCGTCCGGTCGCCCTGCCGAACGACCGCTCGGCCCGCTCGTCGTCGCCGGAGAAGTAGCACCACCACAGCGCCGCGACCATCGCGACCGTGGCCACGGCGCCGAGGACCACCTGCGGGCGAAGGCCGGACGCCGTGAGCCCGGCGCCGACCGAGACGATCGACTCGCCGAACGCGATGATCATCAGGAGGCCGTGCCGCTCGACGAAGTGCGAGGCGCCGATGGCGAACGGGCTCGACCGCGCGAGCAGGCCGCTCACCAGGAACAGCAGCAGCGGTGCGAGGAACAGCACCCACTCCAGCCAGCCGGTCGCGTAGCCGGCGGCGATCAGCAGCAGCGCCGCGACGGCGTTCAGCGGCCCGACGCGCAGCATCACGCGCACGGAGCCGCGGCCTCCCCGGGCGATGAAGAGCCCCGAGTGGATGATCACGACCGTCAGGTAGGCGACCCCGAACAGCACGCCCGAGCCGGTGAACACGTCGGGGATGGCGAGCGACAGCACGAGGAAGGCGGCCATCGCGGCGATCAGCAGCAGCCGGACGGGGACGGTGTCGGGCACGGCCTGGTTGGTGAGCCAGGCGAACGCGTCGTACATCCACCAGACGACGGCGAGGATGGCGGCGGCCCGCAGCACGGCCTCCACGCCGGGGTTCTGCACGATCACGGCGGTGAGCTGGCCGATCGTGAACACGAACACCAGGTCGAACAGCAGCTCGATCGTGGACACCCGCGACGCCACCCGCGCGATCCGGCCTCCGGTCACCCCGCTCACAGGGCAAAGGTAGCGGTGGGGGCGCCGTCTAGGCTGGCCCCATGCCCACACCTTTCGTCGCCGATCCGGCCCGCTACGACTCGATGCCCTACCGCCGCGCCGGACTCAGCGGACTCCAGCTCCCGCCGCTCTCGCTCGGGCTGTGGCAGAACTTCGGCACCGCGCGGTCGTTCGAGACCCAGCGCGCGATCGTCCTGCGGGCCTTCGACCTGGGCGTGACGCACTTCGACCTGGCCAACAACTACGGACCGCCTCCCGGCGCCGCCGAGGAGTTCTTCGGCCGGATCCTCGCCACCGACCTGCGCGCCTACCGCGGCGAGATCGTGGTGTCGACCAAGGCCGGCTACCTGATGTGGCCGGGGCCGTACGGCGACTTCGGCTCGCGCAAGTACCTGCTGTCCTCGCTCGACCAGAGCCTCCGCCGGCTGGGGCTGGAGTACGTGGACGTGTTCTACCACCACCGTCCGGACCCGCAGACGCCCCTGGAGGAGACGATGGGCGCGCTGACGACGGCCGTCGCGCAGGGCAAGGCGCTCTACACCGGGGTCTCCAACTACGACCCCGAGCAGACCACGGCTGCGGCGGCGCTGCTCGCCGACGCCGGGACGCCGCTGCTGCTGCACCAGCCGCGGTACTCGATGTTCGACCGGCACGTAGAGGACGGCGTCCTGGACGCGGTGGAGGCCGCGGGCGCGGCGGCGATCGTCTTCTCGCCGCTGGCCCAGGGGATGCTGACGGACCGCTACCTGAACGGGGTGCCGGAGGGCTCCCGCGCGGTGACCAGCGTGTTCCTGCACGAGTCGGATCTGACCGAGGACGTGCTGGCGAAGGTGCGCGCACTGAACGACATCGCCGCGGGGCGCGGGCAGACCCTGGCGCAGCTCGCGCTGCAGTGGGTGCTGCGGAACCCGGTGGTGGTGTCCGCGATCATCGGCGCGAGCAGCGTCGCGCAGCTCGAGCAGAACCTCGGTGCGCTGACCGCGCCCGCGCTGACCGCCGACGAGCTCGCCGCGATCGACCGCGTGCTCGCCTAGCGCGGTCGCTCCGCAGGCATCCACCTGGCAGGACATGCCGCGCGGGCGCGCCGCGAGGCGGCGTGTCCTGCCAATTCGATGGGTGAGGGCTACGCGAGGGTGGGGAGGGTCGCGAGGGCCTGCTCGACGTGGGACGTGAGCGTCGCGTCGGCGGGGCCAGCGATCCACTGGGCGAAGCCCACGTGGAACGCGCCCACCGCGGCCTGACCCGCGAGGCTGGCGGCCGGCTCGCCGACGCCGCGCGCGCGCAGCGCCTCGCCGGAGGCGGTGGCGAGCGCGGCCAGCTTCAGCAGCTCGCGCTCCTGCAGGCTCGGGTTCGCCGCGATGACCGCGGAGCGGCGGCGCGGGAACTCCCCGCCGGCGCTGTCGATCAGTGCGGCCGCGGCGCGCATCCCGGCCGCGGCGACGGCGAACGGCGGCGCGTCCTCCGGAGCGGCGGCGATGGCGGAGAGCACGGCGTCCTGCAGGGCGGTCGAGCCGGCGAACAGCACCTCGCGCTTGTCCGCGTAGTGCCGGAAGAAGGTGCGCTCGGTGACCCCGGCGCGCTCGGCGATGTCGGCGACCGTGGTCCCCTCGAAGCCGCGCTCGGTGTACAGCTCGATCGCCGCCTGCGCCAGGCGGCCGCGCGCATCCGGTGTCCAGCGTCCCACGCCGCAATCTTAGCGGTTTCCGGCGAAGTGACGACAGCTGCTGACATCAGTGCTATCGTGATGTCAGTCACTGACGACAGTCACTGACATCAACAAACACCACCCACGATCCCATGACTCGGGAGGTCATCCCCATGCGCGTCTTCGTCACTGGAGCATCCGGCTGGATCGGCTCCGCCGTCGTCCCCGAACTCCTCGCCGCCGGTCACGAGGTGACCGGTCTCGCCCGCTCCGAGGCCTCCGCCGAGCGGATCCGCGCCACCGGCGCGACCGCCGTCCCCGGGTCGCTCGACGACCTGGAGTGCATCCGCTCCGGCGCCGCCGCCTCCGACGCGGTCATCCACCTCGGCTTCAAGCACGACTTCTCCGACTACGCCGGCGCCGGCCGCACCGAGCGCGCCGTGGTCGCCACGATCGGCGACGAGCTCGCCGGCTCCGACCGGCCGTTCCTGTTCGCGTCGGGCATCGTGGCACGTCCCGGCGAGGTGCTGACCGAGGACGTCCCGTCGCCCTACGTCGGCGCGGACGCTCCGCGCGGCGGCGGCGAGGCGTTCGCGTTCGAGTACGCCGAGCGCGGCGTGCGGCCTGTCGCGCTGCGGTTCTCCCCAACGGTCCACGGCCGCGGCGACCACGGCTTCAGCGCCGAGCTGGTCCGCGTCGCCCGCGAGAAGGGCGTCGCCGGCTACGTCGGCGACGGCTCCAACCGCTGGCCGGCCGTCCACCGGCTCGACGCCGCCCGGCTGGTCCGGCTGGCGCTGGAGCAGGCCACCCCGGCGGCGCGTGTGCACGCGGTCGGCGAGGAGGGCATCCCGGCCCGCGACATCGCGGCGGCGATCGGCGAGGGGCTCGGCCTCCCGGTCGAGTCCATCGCGCCGGAGGACGTGGACGCGCATTTCGGCTGGATCGGCCGGTTCTTCGGAATGGACATCCCGGCCTCCAGCGCACTCACCCGCGAGCGCTACGGCTGGACGCCGACCGGGCCGACCCTGCTGGAGGACTTCGCATCCGGCTCCTACTTCGAGGCCGTCGCCGCGCGCTGAGCTGCATCGACCGGCAGTAGGCCGAGCACGGCGGCGGCGAGGAAGCAGACCGCGCCGCCGACCGTGCCCACCCCCGTCCAGAACGAGCTGAGGAGGGTGTCGGTCCCCGGCAGCTCGAACGCCCCGACGGCCGCGAAGCCGAACAGGACGGAGCCGAGCAGGTTGAGCACAGCGCCGGCTCCGTCCCGGCGCGACCCGCGCTGCCGGGCGACCGCGGCCACCGCGATCAGGCTGGAGACGAGGAAGCAGATCGACCCGTAGGCGTCCGGCCTCCAACCGGTGCCGCCGCGCGCTCCCGCGGAAATCGCCGCGGCGAGCGCGATCGACGTGCTGAGGTTGAAGAACAGCGTCCCGACGAACTGGATGATGGACGAGCTCCGGTTCGGCACACCGAGCGCCAACCCCGCGCCCAGGGTGAAGAACACCGAGCCGACCACGAACACCACGTTCGTGGCGACCGCCCCGAGCGCGGCCGCGACCGACGGCAGCGCTGCGACCGCGAAACACACCGACCCCGCGGCGAAGGAGGCGTCGGAGAGCAGGAGTCTCCTCCGCTCCCCGGCGCCCCCTCCGTCGCTCACGCCGGCCCGCTAGTGCGCGAAGTGCGTCCGCGTGCGGGCGGACTCCGTCGCCTTGGCGGCGACCTCGGTCGTGCCGGCCTTCTCGGCCTGCTCCCCCAGCTCGGCGCACACCGCGCGGATGTCGTTCACGAGGTCCTGGGCGAGGTCGGCATTGAAGCCGTCGCGCACGACGATCCGCAACACGGCGACGTCGGTCGCGTCATCGGGCATCGTGTACGCGGGCACCTGCCAGCCGCGGGCACGGAGCTCGTGCGACACCTGGAAGACCGTGTACGGCGTGCCGTCCTTCAGCGCGAACGCGATGACGGGGATCGCGGAGCCGTCGGTGATGACCTCGATCGCCCGGTCCTCGGCGAGACCCCTCGAGATCAGCAGCGCGGTGTCCCGCAGCGCCTCCATGATCGCGGTGTACCCCGACCGGCCGAGCCGCACGAAGTTGTAGTACTGCCCGACGATCTGGTTGCCGGGGCGGGAGAAGTTGAGCGTGAAGGTCGGCATGTCCCCGCCGAGGTAGTTGACCCGGAAGACCAGGTCCTCCGGCAGGTACTCCGGCGAGCGCCACACCACGAACCCGATCCCCGGGTACGTCAGCCCGTACTTGTGGCCGCTGACGTTGATCGACACCACCCGCGGGAGCCGGAAGTCCCACTCCAGGTGCGGGTGCAGGAACGGCACCACGAAGCCGCCGCTCGCCGCGTCCACGTGCACGGGCACGTCGGGTCCACCCGAGGCGGCGAGCGCGTCGAGCGCGTCGCAGATCGCCGCGATGGGCTCCAGCTCGCCGGTGTAGGTGGTGCCGAGGATGCCGACGACGCCGATCGTGTTCTCGTCGACCGCGGAGGTGACCTGCTCCGGAGTGATGACGTAGCGGCCCCTCGCGACCGGGAGGTAGCGCGGCTCCACCTCGAAGTAGCGGCAGAACTTCTCCCACACCACCTGCACGTTCGAGCCGAGCACGAGGTTCGGCACGCCACCCGGGTCGCTGCTCCCGGAGACCCCGGCCCGCTTCGCCCGCCAGCGCCACTTCATCGCGAGGCCGGCGAGCATGACGGCCTCGCTCGACCCGATCGTCGCGGCCCCGGTCGGGTCGCCGGGCTCGGCATGGAAGAGGTCCGAGACGATGGAGACGCAGCGGCGCTCCATCGCCGCGGTGGCCGGGTACTCGTCCTTGTCGATCATGTTCTTGTCGAACGCCTCGGCCATCAGGATCTCGGCCTCCGGGTCCATCCACGTCGTGACGAAAGTGGCGAGGTTGAGGCGCGAGCTGCCGTCGAGGAGCAGCTCGTCGTGGATCAGCCGGTAGGCGCTGGACGGATCGGTGGCGTCGTCCGGCAGGATCTCCGGCGGGCTCTTCCGCGACAGGCGGCCGGTGTAGGCGGGGGCGAGCCGGGTGTCACCGCTCGCCGTCTGGATGTCTGACTCGAGCCGCGCCATGCGCCGCCCCTCTCTGCCTCGGCTCCGCCACGGGTCGGCGGGGCCTGCCTGTCGGCAGCGCGATCATTTCGACTTCTCGAGCGTCCCGATCTTGCTGCCGCTGATGTTGTAGACGGTCAGGGTGTTGCCGCTGGCCGTCCCGGAGGCGGCCTTCGCCAGCCACTCGTCGATCCCCTGGCACGCCATCATGGTGCTGGCGATCGGGCCGAAGGTGATGGTGTCGCCGTCGATGGACCCCTTGCCGGTCAGACGGTTGCACCCGTCCGTGCCGGAGAAGGCGCCGTCGTTCTGGATGGTGAGGTTCGGCTGCGACGCGGCCGTCGAGCCCCAGGTGCCGACAAGCGTCGCGCCGCTCGGGGTGCCGGCGCAGCCGGCGAGGAGGGCGAGGGCCGCGGTGGCGAGGAGGCCGGTGGCGAGGAAGCCGCCGGCGAGCCGGGCCGGCGCCCGGCGGTTCGTTCGCGTCATGTCGTCCTCCCCGTCTGCGGTCCGTCCGCGTGCTGCGGACCGCGTCACGAGGCCGAGGATAGCGGCGCGCGAGGAGCGCGCAACAGGGTCGTCACCCGGGACTTCATCCGCTCGTGAGCTCGTCCACCAGCGCCAGGACGGTCGGGCTGCCGAGGATCCGGAAGTGGCCGCCGACCGGCATCCGGAGGTTGCGCGCACCCGGCAGCGCGCAGCCTCCCGGGATGTGCGGGTCGTACCAGCCCCAGATGGACACGACCCGGCCGACATCCACGCCGTCGGCCGCCAGCCTTAGCAGATCGGGGTGGCCGCGCCGCAGAGCGCGCACCGCCGGGAACGGGACCAAGGCGGCGAGCCTCGAGCCGGAGAACGGGGTGGCGATCGCGATCACGCGGCGGATCCGCGCCGACGCGTCCGGCCTCCCGAGCAGCAGCCGGGCGACGAGGCCGCCCTTGCTGTGCCCGACGACGGTCACACCGCTGAGGTGCTGCTCCCGCAGGTAGCTCTCCACCTGGTCGGCGGCCGCCTCGAGCGACATGCCCAAGTGCCCCAGCGACGTGACGACGTGGACGGGATGCCCGGCGGCGTGGAGGCGGCGCGCGAGCGGGTGCAGGAAGCGCCAGGTCTCGTAGATGCCGGGGAGCAGCACGATCGGTTCGCCCTCCCCCGCCTCGTCGACGAGCGCTTCGGGAGGGTCGCGGTCGAAGTTCGCCCGGAGCTGGTGCCGTAGAACGTACTCGTAGTCGGCGAGGAGCACGGCCGCCCGGCGGACGAAGAGCAGCGCGGCCCTTACCAGGTCAGGGCGCGCGTTCTCTTCCACCTCGCCAGCATCGCGCCGTCCTGCGCTCTTGCCAACCTCCGGGGCCGGGTGGATAGTTGCGGCATGGGCGATGTGATCGCATTCATCCTGTGCTTCGTGCTCTTCCTGGTGGGGCTGTTCCTGCTGGGCCTCGCGGACACGCTCCCCGCCTGGCAGGGGCTGGTCTTCTTCGCCGGGATCGTCTGCGTGGCGCTGTCGTTCGGCATCCCCGTGCACCTGCTCGGCCACTCCGAACTGAATCGCTGACCCCCGGCTCCCGCGCACTCTGGCGCCGGAGGCGTCAGCTGACCCCGGCGTCGGCGCGGAAGCCCGCCGTGGCCTCCTCGTAGGTGGTGTGCTTTCGGGCCGGGTGCGACTCGGCGGGCGGCGGGACCTCGGCGCGGCTCAGCGCGTGCAGCACAAGCTGTTCGACCAGGCCGGCGGCTGTCGTCTCCCGATGGCGGGCGATGCGGACCAGGGCGGCGAACTCGCGCTCGCCGAGGCGGATCGTCAGGGGGATTCCTGCAGGCGCACGACCGGGGCCGTGAGCGGACGCGGGCTCAGCGACTTCAATAGCGTGAGAATCCTTCATGAAACCGATCGTCTCATGGGCACGCTCTCTTTTGAAGAACCCAAATTCACGAACGTTACGCGCAATTCGGATCATGTCCAGTGGGACAACCGTTCTCCGCGGGGCGACATCGGCGACCACCCCCATTCGGGGACCCTGCCGTGACGGTCTGGTGAACAGCGCATGAAGCACCCTCCGCCGACGCACAGGGCGCTCCTAGGCTCGGCGTGGCCCCCGCAACACCCACTGAACAGAAGGAAGCAGGAATCGTGTCCAGACTCCATCGTCTGCGCCGCCGCCCGGTCGCCTCGGCCGGGCTGGCGCTGCTCGGCGCGGCGACCCTCGTCGGAGCCGGTGTCCTCACCGTCGCCCCCGCATCGGCGTTCCCCGCCCATGGGACGTCCGACCACTCCACACGGACCCAGACCCCGATCAAGCACCTCGTCGTGATCTTCAACGAGAACGTCTCGTTCGACCACTACTTCGGCACCTACCCGAAGGCGGCCAACACCGACGGCACGACGTTCACGGCGGCCCCGGGCACCCCGAAGGCGAACACGCTCGTCACCAGCGGCACTCTCACCAGCAACCCGAACCTGTACCCGCCGTCGCGGCTGAGCCCGGCGCAGGCGCTCACCTGCGACCAGGACCACGCCTACGCCGCCGAACAGGCCGCGGTGGACAACGGCAAGATGGACCAGTTCGTCCAGAAGACCTCCACCGATAGCTGCGCCGGCGCGTTCGGCAAGCCGGGCCTGGTCATGGACTACTACGACGGCAACACCGTCACCGGGCTGTGGAACTACGCGCAGAACTACGCGATGAGCGACAACATGTGGGACACCACGTTCGGCCCGTCGACCCCCGGCGCGCTCAACCTGATCTCGGGTCAGACCCACGGCGGCACCGCCTACGACCCGAAGACCGGGGCGGTCCTCCCGGCCTCCACGTCGGTCGTGTCGAAGAACGCCGCGGGCGTCGGCACCGTGATCGGCGACCCCGACCCGGTCTACGACGACTGCTCGGGCAGCGACCACACCTCCACCTCGGCACTGGTCGGCATGGCCGGCAAGAACGTCGGCGACCTGCTCAACGCGCACGGCGTCAGCTGGGGCTGGTTCCAGGGCGGCTTCACGCCGACCACCGCGTGGAACGGCCAGGCCGGCAGCTACGCCAAGTGCGACGCGACCACCACGAACATCGGTGGCGCGACGCCGAAGGACTACTCGCCGCACCACAACCCGTTCGCGTACTACAAGTCCACGTCGAACCCGCACCACCTGCCGCCGATCTCGACCCAGGCGATCGGTCACACCGACCAGGCCAACCACCAGTACGACCTGACCTCGTTCGACAAGGCGCTCGCGGCGAACAACCTGCCCGCCGTCTCGTTCCTGAAGGCCCCGGAGGCCCAGGACGGCCACGCCGGCTACTCCGACCCGCTGGACGAGCAGAAGTTCCTCGTCAACGAGATCAACGCCCTCCAGAAGTCCAAGGACTGGAAGAGCACCGCTGTCGTCGTCACCTACGACGACTCGGACGGCTGGTACGACCACGTCGCGCCGACCGTCGCCAACGGCTCGAACGACCCGGCCGTCGACTCCGCGGTCTGCACCGGCGTGACGACGATCGCCGGCGGCTACGCCGACCGCTGCGGCCCGAGCCAGCGCCTGCCGTTCCTCGTGGTCTCGCCGTGGGCCGCTCAGAACAAGGTCGACCACACCGCGATCGAGCAGACCAGCCCGCTGAAGTTCATCGAGGACAACTGGGGCACCGGCCGGATCGGCGACGCGTCGTTCGACGCCCGCGCCGGCTCGCTGAACGGCCTGTTCGACTGGAAGCACCCGCAGCGGCGCCAAGTGCTGCTCGACCCTGCCTCCGGCTCCGTCACCCAGGTCGTGCCCACGCACGACCACGACGACGACCGCGACGGCGACGACAACCACTAGCGGCCGAGTACGCACATAATCGGTCGGAAACCGCCGAGTACGCAGACAATCTGCGTACTCGGCGGTTTCATTCGGGGCGGGAGGTCAGGAACTCGTCGAGCGAGAGCGGCCGGCGGCCGGTGACGCGCTCGACATCGCCGCTCGGGCCGGCGAACTCCCCGGCGGCGATCGCGGTGTACGTGGACACCCAGGCGTCGTACTGCCACTGCGGGGCGTCCCACTTCTTGCGCGAGGCGTAGGCCTCCTCGATCGTCTCATCGTGGAACGAGACGGCTCGGCCGAGGTGGGCCGTCAGCTTCTCTGCGACCTGCGCCATCGTCAGGTCCTCCGGTCCGGTGAGGTCGTAGGTGACGTTCCGGTGCCGCTCGGGGCTCAGGAGCGCGGTCGCGGCCACCCGGGCGACGTCCGCGCGCGCGACCATGGCCGCCTTGCCGTGCCCGGCCGGCCCGCGGATCACTCCGTCGTCGCCGACCATGAACTCCACGAAGTCCAGATAGAGGTCGTCGCGCAGGAAGGTGTACGCCATCCCGGTCGCCTTGATCCGTTCCTCGGTGGCGTAGTGATCGCGGGCGAGAGTGAAGGTCGCGTCGGGCGCGGCCCCGAAGAACGACGTGTAGACGATGTGCCGCACGCCGGCGTCGGCCGCGGCGTCCACGAACGCGAAGTGCTCGAGGAGCCGCTGCTCGTTCTCGGCCGCCGAGACCATGAGGACGGTGTCGACGCCCTCCAGCGCGGCACGCACCGAGTCGCCGTCGGCGTACGTGGAGGCGACCACCTCGGCGTCGGGGAAGCGCGGGGCGCGCTCCGGCGAGCGCGCGAGCATGCGGAAGCGGACGCCGGCCTCCGCGAGTTCGGACGCCGCAAGGCGGCCGACCGTGCCCGTGACTCCTGTGACTGCGATGGTCATGGTGTGCTCCTCCCCACCCGTGTCCCCACATGATCGGTCAGGGGACGCCGCCGCGTCCAGCGTGCCTCGGCTCCCGCGCTTGACCCCCGACTGGCTCACCGAACTCCAGCCCCCGTCGAGCCCGTCTCCTGACCCGCCGCAATCCGTTCCGGAGTTGTGTACGTCCAGGCGCGGCGTGTCGCGTGCACAACTCCGGAGCCAGCTGTTGCGGGAGGTGGGACCCGGCCGCCGCACGCCGATGACAGGGCGGCGGCCGGGAGTTGGGGGGCGGCCGCTAGAGGCCGCGGGCTAGGCGGTAGTAGGCGGCGTTCCAGTCGAGCTCACGGGAGAAGGCGCGGAGCGTCGTGGTCTCGTCGATGATGAGCAGCTCGGTGCGGGCCATGCGGGCGAAGTCCTCGAACGCCTGGATGCCGACCGCGGTGCTCATCACGGTGTGGTGGGCGGCGCCGGCCTCCAGCCACGCAGTCGCCGAGGTGGTGAAGTCGGGGGCCGGCTTCCACACCGCGCGGCCGACTGGGAGCTTCGGCAGCGGCGCGGTCGGCTCGACGACCTCCACGACGTTGGCGACGAGCCGGAACCGGTCGCGCATGTCCGACAGGGCCACGACCACGGCGGGGCCGGGGTCGGCGGTGAAGACCAGTCGGACCGGGTCGTCCTTGCCGCCGATTCCGAGCGGGTGCACCTCCAGGGTAGGCTTCGCGCTGGTCAGCGACGGCGAGACCTCCAGCATGTGCGCGCCCAGGATGCGCTCGCCGCCGGGGGTGAGGTCGTAGGTGTAGTCCTCCATCAGAGAGGCGCCGCCGGGGAGGCCGGCGCCCATGACGTTCGCCGCGCGGACCAGGATGGCCGTCTTCCAGTCGCCCTCGGCGCCGAAGCCGTAGCCCTCCGCCATCAGCCGCTGCACGGCGAGGCCGGGGAGCTGCTTCAGCGCGCCGAGGTCCTCGAAGCTGGTGGTGAAGGCGCCGAAGCCGCCCTCCTCCAGGAACGACCGCAACCCGAGCTCGATCGCGGCCCCGTCGCGCAGCGACTGGTGCCGCTCACCGCCGCGGCGGAGCTCGGGGACGACGTCGTAGAGGTCCTCGTACTCGGCGACCAGCGCGTCGACGGCGTCCTCGGAGGCGGCGGCGACCGCGTCGGCCAGCTCGTTCACGCCCCAGGTGTTGACCTGCACACCGAAGCGCAGCTCGGCCTCGGTCTTGTCGCCCTCCGTCACCGCGACGAAGCGCATGTTGTCGCCGAAGCGCGCGAGCTTCAGGGAGCGGGTGGCCGCGTGGCCGGCGGCGGCGCGCGTCCAGGTGCCGATGCGCTGCGTCACCGCGGGGTCGCTGACGTGGCCGACGACGGTGGTGCGCGGGACGCCGAGGCGGGTCTGGATGTAGCCGAACTCGCGGTCGCCGTGCGCGGCCTGGTTGAGGTTCATGAAGTCGAAGTCGATCTCGGCCCACGGCAGCTCGACGTTCGCCTGGGTGTGGAAGTGCAGCAGCGGCTTCTGGAGGGCGTCGAGGCCGGCGATCCACATCTTGGCGGGGCTGAAGGTGTGCATCCAGGCGACCAGGCCGATCACGGCGTCGTCGGCGTTGGCCTCCAGCGCGATGCGGCGGATGGCGTCGGAGTCGGTCAGCACCGGCTTCCAGACGACGCGAACCGGCACGTCGGCGGACGCGCCCAGCCGGTCGGCGATCGCGCGGGACTGCTCGGCGACCTGCGCGAGCGTCTCCGGTCCGTAGAGGTGCTGGCTGCCGGTGAGGAACCAGACCTCGTAGTGGTCGAGGGAGGTCGTGAGCTTCGGCATCAGGCGAGAGATCCTTCCGGGTTCTGTCCGTAGACGTTCTGGTAGCGGTCGAAGAGGCTGTCGATCGCCTCCTGCGGGATCGGGACGAGCGGGCCGCCCTGCCGCGCGATGTGGACGGTGCGGGCGACGTCCTCGGCCATGACCGCGGCCTTCACGGCGTCTCTCGCGTCGCGGCCGATCGTGAAGACGCCGTGGTTCTGCATGAGGACCGCGCGGCTGCGGTGGCCCTCCAGCGTAGCGACGATGCCGCGGCCGATGGAGTCGTCGCCGATGATCGCGAACGGCCCGACCGGGATCTCGCCGCCGAACTCGTCGGCCATCGCGGTGATGACGCACGGGATCGGCTCGGCGCGGGCGGCCCAGGCAGTGGCGTAGGTGGAGTGGGTGTGCACCACGCCGCCGACCTCGGGCAGGTGGCGGTAGACGTAGGCGTGCGCGGCGGTGTCCGAGGACGGGGACCGGTCGGATCCGACCGAGCCGGGGACGACCTCCCCGTCGAGGGTGCAGAGGATCATGTTCTCCGGCGCGAGGTCGTCGTAGTCGACGCCGCTCGGCTTGATGACGAAGAGGTCCTCGCCGGGGACCCGGCCTGAGACGTTGCCACCGGTCCAGACGACGAGGCCGTAGCGGACAAGCTCGGCGTGGAGGGCGGCCACCTGCTCGCGGGTGCGACGGGTGGCGTCGGACTCGGGTGCGGAAGGGGTCTCGGCGGTCATCGGGCGGCTCCCTTCAGAGCGATGGAGGCGACGGCGGCGCGCTCGGCCGCCAGTCCGTCGTGGTAGCGGGCCAGGTACGCCGCGAATCCCGCCACGTCGCCCGGGTGGGGGTTCACCGTCTCGAAGGCGAAGCCTCCGAACACGTCGCGGTCGAGGTAGACGCTCAGCGACGTTCCCTCGCGGGCCGCCCGGAGGTACGCGGCGAGCACCGCGACGCCCCACGCGCCGCCCTCCGACGCGGTGTCGGCGACGGACACCGGCGCGTCCAGCGCCCCGGCGAGGAAGCGCTGCGCGACGCCGGCCGTGCGGAACATCCCGCCGTGCGCGAACATCCGGTCGAGAGCGGCTCCCTCCGCGTGCAGGACGCGCATCCCGAGGGCGAGCGTCCCGAACACGCCGTAGAGCTGCGCGCGGGCGAAATTGGCGAGCGTGAGCCGGCTGTCCGGGGTGCGGACGACGAGCGGGCGGCCCTCGTCCAGGCCCGTGATCGGCTCGCCGGCCAGGTAGTTGTAGGCGAGGAGGCCGCCCGCGTCGGGCTCGCCGTCGAGCGCCTCCCGGAACAGCGTCTCGAACACCGCATCGGCGGCGACCGGCGCGCCGGCGGCCTCCGCGAACCTCCCGAACAGCCCGGCCCACGCCGACAGCTCGCTCGCCCCGTTGTTGCAGTGCACCATCGCGACGGCGTCGCCGGCGGGAGTGGTGACCAGGTCCAGCTCGTGGTGCGCCTCGGCGAGCGGCCGCTCCAGGACCACCATCGCGAAGATGCTCGTGCCCGCGCTGACGTTGCCGGTGCGTGGGGCCACCGAGGCGGTGGCGACCATGCCGGTGCCGGCGTCGCCCTCCGGCGGGCAGAGCGGGATGCCGGGCTGGAGCTCGCCCGAGGGGTCGAGGAGGAGGGCGCCGGCGGGGGTGAGCTCACCGGCGGCCTCGCCGGCGACGAGGACGTCGGGCAGAAGGTCCCGGAGCGCCGGCAGCGTGGCCCTGTCCCGCACGAGGTCGTCGTAGCGGGCGACCAGCTCCGTGTCGTAGGTCTTCGTGGCCGGGTCGATCGGGAACATCCCGGACGCGTCGCCGACGCCGAGCACGCGGCGCCCGGTGAGGCGTTCGTGGACGTGGCCGGCGAGCGTGGTGATCGAGTGCAGCCGCTCCAGGTGCGGCTCGGCGTCGAGGACGGCCTGGTGGAGGTGGGCGATCGACCAGCGCAGCGGGATGTTGACGCCGAACAGCGCGCTGAGCTCGGCGCTCGCCGGGCCGGTCGTGGTGTTGCGCCAGGTGCGGAACGGGACCAGCAGCTCCCCCGCGGCGTCGAATGCGAGGTAGCCGTGCATCATCGCGGAGACGCCGATGGCGCCGAAGGTCCGCGGGCGGACGCCGTGGCGCGCCTCCGCGTCCGCGACGAGCGCGGCATAGGCGGCCTGGAGGCCGGACCAGACGGCGTCGAGGGAGTAGGTCCAGACCCGATCGGCGAAGACGTTCTCCCAGTCGTGGGAGCCGACGGCGAGGACGGTCGCGGGGTCGTCGGCGTCGACAAGGCAGGCCTTGATCCGGGTCGAGCCGAGCTCGATGCCGAGGGCCGTGCGTCCGGCGACGAGGGCGTCGCGGTGGGTGTTCATCGTTCTCTCACTCTGTTGTGACCGGTCACATTGCGTCGTAAAAGTCTCCCCCGCACCCACGCCCCCTGTCAAGCCGCCTCCGCCGGCGCCCGCATTCGTGCCGAATCGCGGCTCTCACCCGCGCAAACGCGACATTCGTCACGAATCGCGTCGTGCGCATTCGTCACGAATCGCGGGTTTGGTGGGGGCAAACGCGACATTCGTTACGAATGTCGGAGGGTGTCAAGCCGAGTCGCGGATCACCAGCACCGGCGCGACGGGGGCGTCGAAGGCGAGCTCGCGGCCTTCGATGAGCGCGACCAGACGCGCGACGCCGCGGCGACCCAGCTCGGCGAAGTCCTGCCGCACGGTCGTCAGCGGCGGCGCGAAGTACGCGGCCTCCGGGATGTCGTCGAAGCCCACGACTGCGAGGTACTCGGGCACCAGGCGCCCCCGCTCCCGCGCCGCGTGCAGCAGCCCGAGCGCCATCTGGTCGTTCGAGGAGAACACCGCCGTCAGGTCCGGGTCGGCGAGCAGCTCCGCACCGATCGCCGCTCCCGAGGCGGCGGTCCAATCGCCGTCGCGGGAGACAAGCGGGTCCAGCCCGGCGGCAGCCAGTTCGGCGAGGTAGCCGTCGCGGCGCGCCCGCGCCTCCGACCAGTCGCCGGGACCGCTGAGGTGCGCGATCCGCGTGTGACCACGCGCGATCAGGTGGCGGGTGGCCAGCCGCGCGCCCTCCACCTGGTCGACGAAGACGCCCTCGTCGCCCGCGACCCCGGCGCCGTGCAGGGTGACCGACGGGACCGCCAGCGAGAACGCGGCCATGGCCTCCTGCACCGCCCGCTGCGGAGCGATGACGATGACGCCTTCGACGGACTGCGCCCCGAGGTGGTCGACGGCCGCGCCGAGGTCCGCGGGATCGAGGGAGGCCGCGTGCGCGACGGTCACGAAGTAGCCCGCGTCGCGCGCGGCCTGCTCGACGGCGTCGATGCTGGAGGCCGGGCCGAACAGGGAGGACGCCGACGACGCCAGCACGCCGATGGTCCGCGAACGGGCGGTGGTGAGCATGCGCGCGGCCCGGTTGGGCCGGAAGTTGAGGTCGGCCATCGCCGCCAGCACCCGCTCGCGCGTTCCCGGCCGGATGCTCGGATGGTCGTTGAGCACGCGCGAGACCGTCTGCCGCGAGACGCCCGCCGCGGCCGCGACCTCCCGCACGCCCGGTGCTCGTCCGCTCTCACTCACATCCACACCCTAGTGGGCGGCCTGGCCGCCTCGAGGGGCACGCCGTCGTCGCTTCCGGGGCGGGAAGCGCGAAGGACGTTCCCCTCGGGAGGATGCGGTCCGGGATCCTACGGTGGCTACGCCACGACGGCGAAGCCGCCCGTCCACGAGACGCGCTCGGCGGCGGCGAGCGTGATCTGCAGGAAGCCGAGGGCCTCCAGCTCGCGGGCGCGGCTGAGGGCGCCGGCGTCGACCGCGTTCAGGCCGCCCGCGCGGACGAGCGCGGCGAGCTCCGCCTTGGCGTCGTCATCGTCACCGGCGATCAGCACCGTGGTCGTGTGCGATCCGTTGGTGCCGGAGGCGAGCGTGGCGGCGAAGGTCGTGTTGAAGGCCTTGAGCACGCGCGACTCGGGCAGGGCGGCGGCGATCGTCGCTGCGGCGGACGAGTCGGCCGGGACGGTCAGGCCGTCGAAGGTCGCGAAGTCGACCGGGTTGGTGATGTCGACCACGGTCTTCCCCGCCAGCTGGTCGCCGTAGGTGGCGAGGACCGCGTCGACCTCCGGGTACGGAACAGCCAGCACCACGATCGAGCCCTCGACCGCTCCGCCTGCGCGGCCCAGGTACTCGACCGTGCTGCCGCCCGCGGCCAGGACGCCGCCGATCGCCTTCGCCATGTTGCCGTTCCCGATGATGCTGACCGTGGTCATGAGTTCTCCTTCTCGAGTCCCGCGTCCACTTTTGTTGACGCTTCAACTAAAAGATACCCCCAATTACTTGAAGCGTCAAGTATTGCGATACAATGCTAAGCATGACGACGAACGAGGAGCTCGCCGGTCGCGAACGCGACGCCTGGCTGGGCCTCGTCGCGCTCACGCAGCTTCTGCCCCCCGTGCTCGACGGGCAGCTCGCCCGCGACGCCGCAGCGACGCACTACGAGTACTTCGTGCTCTCCCGCCTCGCTGAGGAGCCGAACCGGCGGATGCGCCTCAGCGCCCTCGCGACGGCGACGAACGCTTCGGTCTCCCGCCTCAGCCACGTGATCACCCGGCTGGAGGCCCGCGACCTGGTCAGGCGGATGCCCTGCGAGGAGGACGGGCGCGCGACGAACGCCGTCCTCACCGACGCCGGCGTGGCGATGGTGGCGGACGCCGCGCCCGGGCATCTGGAGACCGTGCGCGACCGCATCCTCGGCGCGCTCCGGCCCGAGCAGGTGGAGCAGCTGGCGGATATCTCCGCCGCGCTCGTCGGCGCGATCGACCCCGCGCGGCGCCCCTCCGACGCCTGCGCCGCCATCGTGGAGGCCGCGGAGGGCGCACGCGCGAGCGCGTAGCGCATCGAAGGCCGCCGAGGCGCTCAGTCGATGAGGTCGAGGGCAGCGAGACGGTCGAGGACGACATGGCCCGCAGGCGGGCACCGCCCGGCGTCGGCCGTCGTCACCCAGTGCACCGCGTCCACCTCGCCGGACGCCCGCGGCTCGGCCGCGGTCTCCGCCCGGAAGACGCGCATGTGCACCTGCCGGCCGTCCGGCTCGCCGTGGGCCTGCGTCCGCACCTCGAACAGCTCGGCCAGCGCGTCCGCGTCCAACGCGAGCGCGACCTCCTCCTCGGCCTCCCGTGCCGCCGCCTCGGCCGCCGACTCGCCGGGGTCGATCTTCCCGCCTGGCAGGTAGTAGACGTCCCGGCCGCGGGAGGTCACCATCAGCACTCGCCGGTCGCGCACCACCGCGACGGCCGACACCAGCAGCGGAGCGAGCGTCATGACTCGACCAGCTGCTTGAGCTGCCGGAGTCCCTTCTCGAAGTCCGGGCCGATCAGCTTGTCCAGGTTGAAGAAGCGGCTGAAGAACGTCCGCGCGCTCTCCATCCGCCAGATGACGCGCGTACGGTCGCCCTCCGGCGTCAGCAGGAAGCGCACGTGGCTGCTCGAGCGGAACGGCCGCGTGAAGTCGAGCGCGACGCCGACGCCGTCGGCCTGCACCGACTCGATCCGCATCCGGCCGGCGCCCGCCTTGCGGTTGCCGCTCCAGGCGTAGGTGGAGCCGACCGCGCCCGGCTCGCCCGTGTACTCGCGCTTGAGCGCGGGGTCCATGCCCTCCCACGGCGACCACTCCACCCAGCGCGGCAGCTCCGCGAGGTAGGGCAGCAGCTCCTCTGGCGTGGTCTGGATGGTGTCGGTGCGCTCCACGACGATGGTTCCGGCCATGCGCACACCTTAGCGGCATGGCATGATCGGGCTGTGACCGGGCGAACGATGCTCCTCGACAGCGCTTCCCTCTACTTCCGCGGGTTCTACGGCGTCCCCGACACGGTCCGCGCGCCGGACGGCACCCCGGTGAACGCGATCCGCGGCTTCCTCGACATCATCGCGAAGCTCGTCACCGACTTCGGCCCCGAGTCGCTGGTGGCGTGCTGGGACGACGACTGGCGGCCGCGCTGGCGCGTCGACCTCATCCCCAGCTACAAGGCGCATCGAGTCGCACAGGAGGTCCCGGGCGGGGTCGACGTGGAGGAGGTGCCTGCCGAGCTCGTCGCGCAGGTGCCGGTGATCCGGGAGGTGCTGGACGCGCTCGGCATCGCGATCGTGGGGGCGGCGCAGCACGAGGCGGACGACGTGATCGGAACGCTCGCCACCATCACCCCGGGGCCGGTGGATGTCGTCACCGGCGACCGGGACCTGTTCCAGCTCGTGGACGACGAGCACGACGTGCGGGTGATCTACACGGCACGCGGGATGAGCAACCTCGAGGTGCTGACGGACCCGGCGGTCGTGGCCAAGTACGGAATCCATGCCCGCCAGTACGCGGATTTCGCGGTCATGCGCGGCGACTCGTCGGACGGCCTGCCCGGCGTGGCGGGCGTCGGCGAGAAGACGGCGAGCGCACTGCTCGCCGAGCACGGCGACCTGACCGGGATCGAGGCGGCCGCCGCCGATCCGGCGAGCGGGATGAAGCCGGCACTCCGCGCCCGATTCGCCGCGGCCGTCGACTATCTCGCGGTCGCCCCGAAGGTCGTGGCGGTCGTCCGCGATCTCCCGCTCAACGACATCGAGGCGCGCCTGCGGACGCCCGGCGACGAACAGCGCGCGGCCCTGGCGGAGCTCGGCGAGCGTTGGGCGCTGGGCGGCTCGCTCGACCGCTGCCTCGCCGCGCTGACCGCCGCCGCCCACTGAACCGCCCCGCAGGCAGCCGCCGAGTACGCGGATTATCTGCGTACTCGAGCGTTTTTGCCTTACTTCTTGCGTACTCGACGGTTAGGCGGTGGGGTCGAAGCGCCAGAGTTCGCGCTGGGCGAGGAGGGCGAGCTCGCGGAGCACGTCGAGGTCGCTCTCCGACTCGGCGGGCTGCCGCGGGGAACGGCCGAAGACGCACATCGCGCCGATGCGGGTGCCGTCCGGCGCCTCCACCGGGTACCCCGCGTAGAAGCGGAGGTGCGCGGGCCCCGTGACCAGTGGACTCGACGCGAACCGGTCGTCGCGTTCGGCGTCGGCCACGAACATGCCGTCCGGCGTCTGGAGGGTGTGCAGGCACGCCGAGTGCTCGATCGGGATCTCGGCGGGCGACGCGCCGACCGCCGCGAGCGGCCACTCCACACGGTCGTCGAGCACGGTGAACATGGCGATCTCGGCGCCGAGCGTGCGCTGGGCCGTGCCGACCAGTCCCTCCAGCCGGCCGTCGCGCGTGTGCTCGCCGAGCCGGAGGCGCGCGATCGCCGCGACGCGGTCCCGCGCGGTGGAGGCGTGGTGCGCGGACTCGACCGGATGGCCGATCAGTGCCGGAGCGAGCGCGTCCGTGATCCAGCGCGCCCAGAACAGGTAGTCGGCCGGGCTCCGGTGCCGCCCACCCTCGGGCTTCGGCGACGCGGGCAGCGGGAGGAAGATCGCGCCCGTGTCCGCGCAGGCCTGCGTCGCCGCGTGGTTCAACCGCTCGGCGTGCTCCTGCACGACGTCGCGGAACCCGTCGTCGAACGGCGGCAGCGTCCGGATCGGCTGGGCGCCGAGCCAGGCGACCACCCCCGCCCCGCTGCCGCGCACCTCGCGCAGCAGCGCGGCGACGCGGGCGCCCCAGCGCTCCGGCTCGACCATCCGGACCGCGTCCGCGACGGTCGCGCTGAGGATGACGACGTCGTAGCGGCCGGCCTCCGCCGCGTGCACCATCCCTGCCAGCCGGCGCACGCCCGCAGACGGGTGCGCGAGGACATCCACCACGACGCCGCGTCCGGTGGTCGCCGCGATCGCCCGGGCGAGAGCGCCCGGCAGTGCGAGGTCGTGGCTGCCGACGCCCCAGCCGATCACCGGCCCGGAGCCCGCCAGCAGCACGCGGAGGCTCTGCCGGCCGGCGACGAAGGCCTGCGGCGAGTCCGCCGGGCGCGCCAGCCCCTGCCGGACTCCGCCGACACGCAACAGTCTCAGCCGCGCAGCGAACCGCCGCGAGGCGCCGAGCCGGACACCTTCCACTCGGATGACGGTATCCCGCCCCTGCGCTTCACGGCACCCGCGGCTCGCCGGGGCGGCCGCCGTGCCGGGCCGTGGCTGTCGGCGTGTTGAACGGGATGCCGCCCATTCAGCCCCCGTCAACCCCCTGTCCAGATTCCCTCGACACACTTACTGTCTACTGTGCGGGGAGGTCGGGGCTCCGTTGAGCGGAGGAGGGGACCGATGACGATGACGCCAGCGGCGAGGACGGCGGTCGAGGGGTTCCGGCAGGAGACGCGGCTCACGTCCCCGCAATCCCACGGTCCGGGCTACATCGTGCATGCGCTCGGACGCGACTTCCACGTCACCGACGAAATGGCCCGCATCTTCCTCAACCAGGTCGAGCGGGTGGCCGACTCGGACGCCTCGGCGCTCGTGATCCTGCGCCACGCGCACGGCGTCGAGCTGCTGATGATCACGGACGCGACCTCGTTCTCGATCCGCCCGTCGACGGCGGCCGATCGGAGCACGGCGCAGGCGGCCTATCCTCGGATGCGTGGATGAGCTGAGCGACGCGGACTCCCGCGACCGGGAGACCGTCGCCGGGATCCGTGACGCGCTCGCGGCGGCCGTGCGACAGCTGACGGACGCCGGCGCCCGGGACGAGGCGCTCGCGGTGATGGTGCCGCGGCGCCGCACGTTCGGCATCCCGCGCGAGCCGGTCCTGCGCCCGGCAGGGCGGGTCTGGCGGCTCGGCGTGCTGCTGCTCGGCCGCGACGACACGCTCTACGCCACCGGTCAGCTCGTGCGTGCAACGCCGCCCGGCCGGACCCAGTACGTCTCGGTGTCGGCCGAGACCCGGCGCGCGTACCGGGCAGCGGCGGAACGCGGGCACTTCCGCGACGGCGAGACGGTGGACTTCGACGCGCCGGAGATCGAACTGACGGCGCAGGCGTTGCGGGCCTCCACGGGCCCGTTGCTGCTGAGGGACGGCGAGGCGCTCGTGCGCTGGAGCGCGTCGTCGGAGCAGACCGTCGGCTTCAGCGCCTACCTGGCGGAGCGCGTCGAACTGCTGGCGCACCCGCCCCAGGGCGCCTGAAGCGAGCCGGCTCTCACGCCTCGCTGGACGCGCTGTCCGCCTTCTTGCCGGTGACCTCGTCGACCTTGTCCGACGCCTTTCCCACGGCCTCCGTCACCTTGTCGCTGATGTCGGAGGCTGCCCGTCCGGCGAAGTCGCGGACGCCCTCCTTCACCTGCTTCACCTGGTCGGATCCGGAGATCCCCTGCCACTTGTTCCGCATGTTCTCGTACGCGCCGCGGCCCGCGCGGGTGCCGACCACGAAGCCGACGGCGACGCCTGCCAGAAAGATGATGACCTTCATGGGCTGCACCGTACGCGCGCGACGCCGACGGCGCCAGGAGCAGAATGGGCGGGTGAGGCCAACGACGCTCGATGGCGAAGGGGCGGTGGCGCGCTTCGAGCGCGCGACGGCCGCGTGGTCCGAGCGGGCCGGCGCCACCCCGGTCCCCGTGCCGCCGGAGCTCGCCGGGGCGCTGCTGGTGGAGGGGGCGAGCGACCGCGCCGCGTGCCGGGAGGCCTCCCGGCTGCTCGGGGTCGACCCGGCCGCCGCGGGCGTGGCGATCCTCCCGATGGGCGGCGCGATGAGCGTGCGCCGGTTCGTCGGCCTGCTCCGCCCGGCGCACCTCCGGCTGCACGGACTCTGCGACGCGGGCGAGGCGGCCTTCTTCGAGCGCGCGGGACTGGGTGAGGGCGCCGTGTCGGTGTGCCGGCCCGACCTGGAGGGCGAGCTGCTGCGGGCACTCGGCGCCGAGCGGGCGGAGGCCGTGCTCGCGCGCGAGGGCGACCTGGGGCTGTTCCGCACGTTCCAGCGGCAGCCGGCGCAGCGCGAACGGCCCGTGCTCGCCCAGCTGCACCGGTTCCTGGGAACGACCTCCGGGCGCAAGGAGCAGTACGGGCGCGTCCTCACCGAGGAGCTGGCGCCGGCGGAGCTGCCCACGCCGCTGCGGGAGGCCGTCGAGCGGGCCGTCGGCGCCTAAGCTGGGCCGCATGCCCGCCTCCCCCGAACTGATCGACCGTCTCGCCCTCCTGTTCGCCGCACGCGACCGGGAGAACATGGCGCCGACCATCGACGCCTTCCTCGGGGTGCTCGCCGAGTATCCCGACGACCCGCACGTGCTGTACGAGGTGGGCGGCTCCTACGACACGGCGGGCGAGGAGGAGACCGCCGCCGGCTACTACGAGCGCGCGCTCGCGGCGGGGCTGGAGGGCGACACGCTCCGCAAATGCCTGCTGCAGTACGGCAGCACCCTGCGCAACCTCGGGCGCTTCGACGAGTCGCTGCGGGCGCTCGACCGGGCGCTGGCGGCGTTCCCGGAGTCCGAGTCGGTGCGGGTCTGGCACGCGCTCTCGCTGCACGCCGCAGGACGCAGCGACGGCGCCGTCGCGGAGCTGATGGAGCTCGCGGCCGACCGCATCCGCACCCCTGACCTGCTGCGCTACGAGGCCGCCGTACGCGGCAACGCCGAGTACCTGCGCGAGCTCGACGCCGCCCGCTGACCAACCCGCGAGTACGCGAATTGTCTGCGGACTCGAGGGCTTTCGCCTGATTTTGCGCGTACTCGCGTGTTTCAGGCCAGGAGGGCGGCGATGACGAGCAGCACGGGGACGGCGAAGAGGGTGGTCAGCAGCACGATGTCCCGCGCCACCGGCATCCCGCGCTCGTAGCGGGCGGCGAAGTTGTAGACGTTCTGCGCTGTCGGCAGGGCGGCGAGCGCCACAGCCGCGAACAGCGCGTGACCCTCGAGGCCGAACGCGAACCGCGCCACGGCGAACGCGATCAGCGGCATCCCGACCGACTTGAGTACCACGGCGGTCGCGATCTCCGCCCGTCCGTGACCCGCCTGCAGCGGACGCGACCCGTGCAGCGACATCCCGAACGCCATCAGCACGAGCGGCACCGCGGCGCCGCCGAGCAGCTCGAACGGCTGGTAGACGGCGGCCGGAATGGGGATGTGGAGCACGTCCACAAGGATGCCGAGCAGCGACGCGATGATCATCGGGTTGCGCACCGGCTGGGTCAGGATCGACCGCACCGACACCGACCCGCGGCTGGTGACGTCCAGCACGGTGAGGGCGATCGGAGCGAACACGATGAGCTGGAGCAGCAGCACCGGCGCCACGTACGATGCGCTGCCGAGCACGTACACCGCCACCGGGAGGCCGATGTTGTTCGCGTTCACGTAGCCGGCGCCGAGCGTGCCGATCGTCGTCTCGGCCGCCGGCCGCCGGAAGAACAGCCGCGACAGCAGCAGGAAGAGCCCCGCGGCGGCGACCGCGGCGATGGCCGCGACGACGAGCTGGGTCGAGAACACCACCTTCAGGTCGGCGTGCGCGAGCGTCACGAACAGCAGCGCCGGGTTGGTGACGAAGAACGCGATCCGGTTGAGCACGTACGGCGCGGTGGGGCCGCCGACCCGGAACCGACCGGCGAGGTAGCCGACCAGGATGACGAAAGCGATGATCCCGAACCCGGTCAGCACTCCAGCCATCGCGTCGGCGTCTCCTCTCGTCTCCCCTGGACGATCATGTCAGGAAGACGATCCTGTCAAAGATTCGCGCCGGTCGCGGGGGCCCGCGCGCCGCCGCGCCGCGATCAGCACCCCGATCCCGGTGCCGAGCAGCGCCCCGAGGGTGTTGGCGATCACGTCGTTCACGGTCCCCAACCGCGCGGGCAGCAGGAAGTGCTGGGTGAGTTCGATGGCGATGCTGCAGAGAAGGCCGGCGAGCGGGGCGACCCACCAGCGCCGGAGGCCGACGATCAGCACGATGAGCACGGCGGGCGGCACGAAGAACGCCACGTTGGCCGTGAACTCGATCGCGTCGTACGCGTCGATCGCCCGGACGCCGACGGACGCCACCGCGCCCAGGAGCCGGAACAGCAGCGGATCGAGGGGCCGGTCGACCGGCGTCGGCCACAGACCGACGGCGGCCACGAATCCGGTGTACGCCAGGAGACCGACGATCGCGCGGTGTCGTGGTCTGCGGTCGGCGGGCATCGCTCCAGGGTAGAGCGGCCCCATCCGGGATTCCTGTGTGTCAGACCTCAGGTTCCGCTGAGGACGTGGGGCTTCCGGTGACGGGCCTAGCCGCGCCGCACCCGGTCGCCGCGCGCCACTCGCACCGCTACCGCGACCATGATCACGAGGATCCCCGCGGCGAGCGCCGTGACCGCCACCACCGCGCTCGGGAGGGCGCCCACGACGCGCGAGACCGCGATCCACACCAGGCCCCACGCGGACGCGAGCGCGGGGGCGAGCCGGCCGCGGTCCCACACTGCGAGCGCACACGCCGCCGCGGCGAGCGCCACCAGGGCCGCCATCGCCCAGATCTCCGGCGGCAACCCCCACCCGGTGAAGCCGGCGGTCTGCAGCCACGCCGCCGCGTTCGCCGCCGTCGCGACCATCACCCAGCCCAGGGAGAGGCCGACCGTCCCGTCGAGGAGGACGGCGTCCGCCGTCGTGCCGCCGGGCTCGTGCCGCAACCGCACGAACCCCACCGCCAGCACGGCGAGCAGGACGACGATCAGCGGCACGCTCAGCGCGAGCAGCCCCGCCTGCACCGACAGGATCCAGGCGGCGTTCAGGAGCAGCGAGGCGATGATCCAGAAGCCCACGGCCCGCTGTCTGCGGCGGGCGGCCTGCGAGGGCATCGCCTGCCAGATCGCGTAGCCGGCCAGTCCCAGGTAGATCGGGGCCCAGATGGCGAACGCGGGGCCGGCCGGGGCGAGGAGCGTGGCGTCGGGGCCGAGCGCCCCTGCGTCCACCTGGGGAATGGGGCGCCCCCCGGCCAGCCCGGAGCCGTACACGGCACTGCCCAGGGCGACGACAGTCGCGGCGATCACTCCGCTCTGCCGGATGCGGTCGGAGGCGGTCGGGTGCGTCACACCGAGCGGCAGCCTTCGGGTCAGGCTGGTCATGGCCTGGAATTTAGACCGAAAACAGGAAAAGCGGTATCCCTCGCGGTTCCGAGCGTTCTAGCTTTTCGGGAGCCGCCGTGACGCGATCACGACGGTCCCGTCGAGGTCGTCGTCGGACACGACGTGCGCCGCGAGGCCCGCAGCCTCGAACAACGCGGCCGTGCGCGCCGCCTGCTCGACACTGGTCTCGATGACGATCGAGCCCCGGGGCGCGAGCCACTCCGGGCCCTCGGCGGCGATCCGGCGGTGCAGGTCGAGGCCGTCCGCTCCGCCGTCCAGCGCCGCCGCCGGCTCGTACAGGCGTGCCTCCGGCGGCATCAGCCCGATGGCGTCGGTCGGGACGTACGGCGCGTTCACGGCGATCACGGCGAGCGCGCCCTTCAGCCCGGCAGGCACCGGAGCGAACAGGTCTCCCTCGAACACGCGGGCGGGATCGAGGTTCGCCCGAGCCGCACGCACGGCGGCGGGGTCGACGTCGGCCGCGTACACGACGACGCCGGGCACGCGCGCGGCGATGACCGCGCCGATCGCGCCTGCCCCGCAGCACAGGTCGAGTACCGCGTCGCCCGGCCGGGTCAACGCGGCCGCCTCCCGCGCGAGCAGCTCGGTGCGGCGGCGCGGGACGAAGACACCTGCGTCCACGCGGACGCGCAGACCGCCGAACTCGGCGAAGCCGAGCAGCGGCTCCAGCGGCTCGCCCGCGACGCGGCGGGCGACCAGGGCCTCCAGCTCCGCCGGTGACGTGGCGGCCTCGAGGAGCAGCGCGGCCTCCTCCTCGGCGAAGACGCAGCCCGCGGCCCGCAGCCGGCGGACGACGTCCTCCTCCTCATCGCGCGCACTCACCGGGCCATGCTAGCCGGGGCGCGCCGCGGCTCACGTGTCCTCCGCGTTGCCGACGACCCCGAGGATCGCCACCGTGGCCTCCCGGACGGAACCGCCTTCGCGCGCGAGCGCAACCCCCCTGCCGGAGCCTTGACCGCCCGTCGTTCGGCACGTATTGATGGGATATGAAGAGGATCCACTACGCGAGCGGCTCGCTGCTCACCGGCGACGCGATTGCGGATGTGCTGGTGAAGTACGCGGCCGCGCTTGCGCTCAACACGGCGGCGGCCGAGGTGCGCGCGCCGGCGGTCCTCGAGTCCGGTGAGGTGGGCGAGGCCGTGCTGTTGCTCGGCCCGGCCAGTCAGATCCTCGCGGAGACCGAGAGCTTCCCCGGCCCCGAGTTGCGCGACGACGACTTCGTCAGCGAACTCGACGTCCGTATCAAGGCGCTCGGCCCGCGCAGGGCCACCTTCGTCAAGCTCGGCACGGAGGGCGTGGACGACCTCGATATGGACCTGTTGTGATGCGTGTAGCCGACACACTGCGACCGGGTGCTAGCCGATCCCGATACAGTTTCTGCACTGGCAGAACAGCGCTGGGCGCGTACTATCTGGCGGGAAGAGCAACTCCGGGGAGTAGGACATGCAGGTGTTCCACGTCTACATCGACGAGCTGAGGTTCACGTTCGTCGATCGCGAGCCTGTCGAAGAGCTGAAGCGGCGGGTGATCCAGGCGAGCCGGAGCGAAGGCGATTTCGTGGCCATCACGCAGTCCAGCCGCCCGCCGAGCGAGATCTTCGTGACGAGTCAGACCCGCATACGCATCGAGACGGCCAGCATTCCCCGAGAACCGGCCACGGCGTCCGACCACGAAGAGGACGACTCCTTCTGGTTCGACTTCGACTCGCTGACCTGAGAGCCGCTGGGCCACGCAGGATGCGCGCCACGCGCGCGCACTATAGCCCGACTTCGCGTCTTCCAGTATCGTCGCGGGCATGACCATTCCTGAGGACGAGAACAAGCCGCAGCCTCCCGAGGGCGGCACTCCAGCCGGCGCCGTCCCGCCGGTCCCCGAATCCCCCGAGCCCGTCACCGGCCCGGAGCTCACGCCGTCCGAGCCCGAAGCGCCCGCGTCCGAGGTGCCTCCGGCGCCTCCCGCGCCGCCCGTGACCCCGCCGCCTGCCGAGTCGGCCGGCGGTTTCCCGCCCGCGCCGCCGCCCGGGGCGTTCCCGTCGTACGCGGCCGCGCCTCCGCAGCCCGTCGCCGCGCCGACCCACATCCCGACCACCGTCAACACGGCGTTCTGGCTGTACATCGCGAGCGCGGTGCTCAGCGTGATCAGCGGCATCATCACCGTCAGCACCGTCGGCGGGGATCACGCGGCCATCGTCCGGCAGCTCCAGAACTCCGGGGCCGACCTGCACGGCCAGAACATCGACACCGTGGCCAGCGCGGCCCTCGGCGTCGCCATCGGTTTCTCGGTCGTCACGCTGATCTTCTGGGCCGTCACGTTCGTGCTGTTCGCCTTCTTCATGCGCCGCGGAGCGAACTGGGCGCGGATCGTGCTCACCGTCCTGACCGCGCTGTCGCTGCTCAACATCCTGAACGGCTTCGGCACAGGCGCCCTGCAGGTGGTGCTCTCGATCGTCGCGCTCGTCCTGATCTGGCTGCGGCCGTCGTCCGAGTGGTTCGCGGCCGTCAAGGCGTCGAAGGCGCCCCGCGCGTAAGGTTCGTCGTCGAAGGGGTCCGCGGCCGTCCGGTCGCGGACCCCTTCGCCGTTCCTCCCCCTGACGACTGCGGCGCCACGGCGTACCGTGCGGGCTGAAGGACGAGAGGAGCACACCATGCCCGGACGGGAGAACTCGCTGAAGGACCAGGAGCTCTACGAGAAGCTGCGAGACGAGGGCAACTCGAAGGAGAAGTCCGCGCGCATCTCGAATGCGGCCGCCGCGCGCGGCCGGAAGTCCGTCGGCCGCAAGGGCGGCGAGTCCGGCTCGTACGACGACTGGACGGTGACGGAGTTGAAGAAGCGCGCGAAGGAGCTCGGCCTCAGCGGCTACTCGAAGAAGACCAAGTCCGAGTTGGTCGAGGAGCTGCGCGACCACTGAGCGGCGCGGCCACTGAGCCGCACGACCACTGAGCCGCTCGACCACTGACGGGCGCGTCACGCGTACACTCGCGCCATGAACCTGCGCGACGTGGCCGCGGACCTGTACGGGGTCGAGCCCGCGGAGTTCGTCAGCGCGCGGGCCTCCGCCGCCGCGGGCGCCGACCGCGAGCTCGCGAAGAGCATCAAGGCGCTGAGGAAGCCGACGGCGTCGGCCGCCGCGGTCAACGCACTGACCCGCCGCGACCCCGACCTGGTCGAGCGCATCCTGCAGCTCGGCGACCGGATGCGGGACGCGTTCGCCGCCCGTGACCGGGACTCCATCCGCGACCTGACCCGGGAGCGCCAGCGCCTGCTGCAGCGCGCCCTGCGCGACCTGGGCACCAGCGCGGCGGTCGGCCGAGAGGTCGAGGAGACCCTCCAGGCCGCGGTCGTGGACCCGGTCGCCGCCGCGGCGGTGCGGAGCGGGATGCTGGTGCGCGCTCTGGAGTCGACCGGTGTGGAGTCGGTCGACGTGTCCGACGCGGTCGCGCTGCCGCTGGACGAGGAGGCACTCGCCGCCGCGGCGGAGCGGAGTGCTGCGCCGACCGCCGTGGCTCCGGCCCCACCGGAGAAGAAGGTTACGCCGGCGAAGAAGGCCGCGCCGCCGGAGAAGGCCGCGCCGCCGGAGAAGGCCGGCCCGTCGAAGAAGGCCGCCGCGTCGAAGACGCAGAAAGCCGCCAGCCCGGAGACGGCCGGCGATGCCGAGGACACGGGCCGCCGATCCGAGACGGCGAGCGAGCGCCGCGAGCGCGAACGCACGATCCGCGCGGCCGAGCGCGTCCTCGAACGCGCGCGTGCCGACGCCGAGGCCCTCGACGACGAACTGGACGCGGAGGTCGACCGCCGTGCCGACCTGCAGGCCGAGCTCGACGCGCTCGAGCGCCGTCTCCAGCGCACCGAATCCGAGCTGACCGAGTCGAAGGCCGCCGAGCGCGCGCTGCGGAGGCGCATTCCCGAGCTGCAGCGGGCCGTGCGAGACGCCGAGCGCGCACTGGACGACGCCCGCGGCGAGTGATCAGCCCGGAAGGTGCTGCTGGAGCTCGTCCTCCGCCATCACGACCATGCCGCCGGTGCGCTGCGAGGAGTGCATGAGCGCCTCCAGCCAGTGCGGGTTGATCGCGGGAGGCCGGCTGCCGGCGAACTGGAAGGCGAGCGGGATCTCACGGCTGATCCACAGCGAGACGCGCCCCGAACCCTGGTCGACGGGGACGTCCCAGTTGAGGAGGAAACTCTCGTGGCGACGGAGTTTTGCGACGATCGCGAGCTTGACGTGACTCAGCACGCGGTCGTCGAGGTCATATTCCTGACCCGCGCCGTAGAGCAGTTTTCCCATAGTTGCCATAGTGCCTCAGAACGGGGCCGCGGTGCTGGGCGAATAAAGGGGATTGACACACCTCTCGAATCCCGATAGACGACGTCAGGTCAGCCGGCCGTCCAGGAACGCCAGCAGGTGCGGGAGGAAGGCGCGCAGCGCGCGGTCGTCCCCACCGGCGGCCAGGACCTCCCCGAGGTAGTCGCCGTGGTTTCCCGGCACGATCAGCAGGCGCGCGTCGGGCAGGAGCGCCGCGACCTCCACGAAGTGCCCGGCCCGGACCACGTCGCGGTCGGCGCCGACCACCAACGTCGGTGCGGTGACCGACGCGACCAGCTCGTCCGGGACGTCCTCGAAGCCGAGCATGAGCGCGCGGTCGAGTTCGAACATCCGCCTGGCATGCTCCGGATCCCGGCTGACGGCGAGGTCGGCCTGCGTGTAGACCGCGGGCAGGTCCTCGAACCGGCCGGCCTCCAGGCCCTCCCAGAAACCGTCGACCATCGCGTCGCGTCGCAGCGGTGCGGAGGCCAGAACCAGCTTGCGCACGAGCGCGGGATGCCGCGCCGCGAGCTGGAACGCCACCTGTCCGCCGTTGCTGAAGCCGAGCACGTCGACCGGGCCGACGTGCAGCTCGGCGAGCACCGCGGCGACATCGTCTGCCGAGTCCTCGAACGACGCTTCGCGGTCGCCGGAGGCCGTCCGGCCGTGACCCTGCAGCTCCACCGCGAGCACCGAGCGGCCGCGCTCCAGGAGCGGCAGCAGCATCCCCCAGTTCGAGTCGATCGTGGAGCCGCCGCCGTGGAGGAGCAGCAGCGGCGGGTGCGGCGAGTCCTCGTCGCCGTGCCATTCGCGATGCAGAGGGATGCGCGTCACAGTGCCTGACGCTACCGCCGGAGAGCGCCGCGCACTACTTCTGCTGACAATCCGGCAAAAGACGTGCGGTGGACGCGGAGAAGTGGTTAGGCTGGTCTGGTTCGCGCGCATCGAATACCAGGCAAGGAGGCCTTCACAGGCATGTCCCAACCACTCGCTGTCGCTGCGCTCGGCTTCTGGCACGTCCACGGGCGCGATTACGCCCGCGACGCCCAGGAGCATCCCGGCACCACGCTCGTCGCCATCTGGGACGACGACCCCGAACGCGGCCGGGAGGCCGCCGAGAAGTTCGGCGTCGAGTTCGTCGCCGACCTCGACGAGCTGCTCGCCCGTGACACCCTCGACGGGGTCACGGTCACCACCTCCACCGACCAGCACGTCGACGTGATCTCGCGCGCGATCGCCGCGGGCAAGCACGTCTTCACCGAGAAGGTGCTCGCGCCGACCGTGGCAGACGCCGACGCACTGGTCGCCGCCGCCGACGCCGCGGGCGTCTCCCTCGTGGTCTCACTCCCGCGCCTCCACCACGGCTACACCGCCGCGATCGAGGAGGTCCTGGACGCCGGCACGCTCGGCGACCTGGCCTACAGCCGGGTGCGCCTCGCGCACGACGGCTGGATCGCCGGCTGGCTGCCCGACCGCTTCGGGAACCTCGCTGAGGCCTACGGCGGCGCCCTCACCGACCTCGGCTGCCACCCGATCTACCTGACCCGGCTCTTCCACCGGAGCGAGCCGCAGCGGATCACCGCGACCTACGCGAGCCTCACCGGCCGGGAGGTCGACGACAACGCCGTGGTCACGGCGGAGTTCGAGGGCGGCCGCATCGGCGTCATCGAGGCGAGCCTCGTCCAGACGCCGGGCGACTTCACGATCGAGCTGCGCGGCACGCAGGGCGCACTCTCCTACGGCGGCGCCGCGGGCGGGCTCTTCCTGAACACCGGCGACGGCTGGCAGGAGCTTCCCGTGCCCGACAACGGACCGGGCGCGTTCGACGAGTGGGTGCGCCGCATCCACGACGGCAGCAGGGCCGACGCGAACCTCGACCACGCGCTCGCGCTCACCCGCGTCGTGGTCGCCGCGAACGCCGCCGCCGCCGAGGGCCACCCGGTCGCGCCCGCGGTGCCCGCCGCGACGCGCTGACCCGCGCCCTCCCATCACACACCACCGCCGCGGGGCACGTGAACGCCCTGCACGGCACTCTTCAGGGGCGTTCCGTGCCCCTCGATCTTGCTTTGGAGACTTCAATGTCCAGTGAAACCGTACGAATCGGACTCATCGGCGCCGGCGGCATCGCCGGGGCCCACGTGGAGGGCTACCTCCGCAACCCCGACGTCATCACCTTCGCGGCCGTGGCCGACCCGGTGCGCGAGAGCGCCGAGAAGCGCGCCGAGGCGGCCGGGGCGGCGATCTACGCCGACTACCGCGTCATGCTCGCCGAGGCGGACATCGACGCCGTCGACATCTGCCTGCCCCACCACCTGCACAAGGACGCGATCGTCGCCGCGGCCCGCGCCGGCAAGCACATCCTCTGCGAGAAGCCGCTCTGCCTGACCCCGGAGGAGGCCGCCGAGGTCTCCGCCGCGGTCGAGGAGGCCGGCGTGACCCTGATGTGCGCGCACAACCAGTTGTTCCTCCCCGCCGTCGCCCGGGCGAAGGAGCTGATCGAGTCCGGCACGATCGGCCGCGTCTACGAGGTGCGGACGACCGACTCGTTCTTCAACGACTTCGACCCGGCCAACATGGGCTGGCGCGCGCACGCGTCGACCTCGGGCGGCGGCGAGCTGATCGACACCGGGTACCACCCGACCTACCTGCTGCTGCATCTGGCAGGAGGCGCCCCGGTGGAGGTCACCGCGATGCTGGCCACGCACCGGCTGTCATTCATGGAGGGTGAGGACTCCGCGACCGTGCTGGTGCGGTTCGACAACGGCGTGATCGGCACCGTCGTCACGAGCTGGGCCTACGAGGCGGCGCCGGGCACCGAGAAGTTCTCGGCCGTCGGCGAGCTCGGCAGCCTCACTTCGGACGGCACGACGCTCACGCTCAAGAAGCGCGGGGAGGCCGCGCCGACCGTGATCGAACTGGAGCCGGTGCACCAGTTCGGCGAGGAGCTGAAGCACTTCGCACGCAGCATCCTCGACGGCACCCGCCCGCTGCACACGCAGAAGGAGGGCATCGAGGTGCTCGGCATCATCCTCGGCGCCTACGAGTCGGTGCGCACCCGCGCCGTCGCGGCGATCCCCGCCCTGTCCCCCGCCGGCTGACCACCCACCGAGTACGCACTGAATCAGCCGGAGACAGCCGAGTACGCAGACTATTCGCGTACTCGGCTGTTTGCGGCTTCGGTAGGGTCGGGGGGTGGATGCTTTCCCGGTGCGGGTGCCGCTCGACGGGCACGACGGGGTCGTGCTGCGGCGGCTGGAGGAGGACGACTGGCCTGTCGAACTGATGCTCGCCCGGGTCGAGGACGTGCCGACCTGGACCATGTATCCGGCCGACCTGGACGAGGACGGCGCCCGGCTGCGCGCCCAGCGCAACGTGCGCGCGACCGACGCCCGCCATGGCATCCGGTACGTGGTCGACGAGGGCGGCGACGCGCTCGGGACGGTCGGCTTCGGGAAGTCGGAGGACGGCTTCGAGGTCTTCTACGCCCTTCGCCCCGACGCGCGCGGCCGCGGGCTCGTGACGAGCGCCGTCGCCGCGCTCTCCGCGTGGCTCGGCGCCCAGGGCGAGCGCGTCGTATGGCTTAGCACGCTGGACGGGAACGCCGCCAGCGAGGCTGTCGCGCTGCGCTGCGGCTTCACGCCCTTCCGCTCCGGGACGCACGTCGACGGCCGCTCGCTGACGGTCTGGACCCGCCGACTGGAGTAGCGAATACTTCGATGATTGACACGAAATCTATTTCATTTCAACAGGCTCACACCTGTTCCCAAATGGCGGCCCTTGGGGTTAAAGTGACGCATGAGCACTCCGAGGACGGGGCGCCCGACCGGCGGTCAGGAACATCCGCGACACGATGACTTCGTCGCGGTGCCCTACCTGCGCCAAGGGCAACTCATCTCTCTGATCCGCTGGAGCCAGGTGAACGGCGAATGGCGGTACACCACCATGCTCGCTCAGTACCTGCACCGCGACGAGGAGAGCTGGTATCTCGTGATCAACGGCCAGCGCGCCAAGATCAGCCGAGCGGAGTGGGCCATCTTCAACTGAGCCGGCGGCGCGTGCGCGCGCGTCTACTCAGTTGCGCCGCCAATCGTCGGCCTGCAGGTGCGAGCCGGCCTGCGGGCCCATCTGCAGCATCCCGCCGTCGACCGCCCACGACGCGCCCGTGACGTAGGACGCGGCGGGCGAGGCGAGGAAGGCGATCACGGCCGCGACCTCCTCCGGGGCGCCGGGCCGGCCGAGCGGCACGCCGGGACGGTGGACCTGCCGCGCGTCGACGTCCTCCGCGTCGTTCATCGGGGTGGCGATCTCGCCAGGAGCGACCGCGTTGCAGGTGATGCCGTACTCGCCGAGCTCGAGGGCGAGCGTCTTGAGGAGGCCGCCGAGCCCGTGCTTGGCGGCGTCGTAGGCGGCGGAGCCGACCCGCGGCTGGTGCTCGTGCACGCTGGTCACACCGATGATCCGGCCGCCGCGACCGGCGTCGACCATCCGGCGGGCGATCCGCTGGATGCAGGCGAACGGGCCGTCCAGATCGGCAAGCAGTGTCGTGCGCCAGGTGTCCCAGTCGGTGTCGAAGAACGCCGGGCCGCCGTTCACGCCCGCGTTGTTCACGAAGACGTCGCAGCCGCCGAGCCGGTCGGCGAGCGCGTCGACCACGTCGGCGCAGGCGGGCGCGTCCGTCGTGTCGAGCCGCGTGACTTCGGCCCTCCGGCCCTCGGCGCGGACCAGGCGCGCCGTCTCGGCCGCACCCTCCTCGTCGGAGTGCCAGGTCACGCCGACGTCCATCCCGGCGCGGGCCAGCGCGACCGCCGTCGCCCTCCCGATGCCGGAGTCGGAGCCGGTCACGATGGCGGTGCGCGGGTCGGTCAGTTCCGGAGAGGTCATGCCCCGCACCCTGCCCCCGCCTCGGGCGCACGGCAAGGGGATGAGACCTGGAGCGGAGAGGTGTACGACGTGGAGGATGACCATCCGCACCGTGCTCTTCGACGTCGACGGCACCCTCGTCGACTCGAACTACCTCCACATCGACGCCTGGCAGCGCGCGTTCGCCGAGCTGGGCACGCCCGTCGAAGCGTGGCGCATCCACCGCGCCCTCGGCCGGGACTCGCGCCAGCTCCTGCGGGAACTCGCGGGCGAGCGCGACGACGGGTGGAACGACCAGGCGCGCGCGCTGCACGCGCAGCACCTCCGCGAGCTCGCGCCGAGGCTGCGGGCCTTCGACGGCGCCGCCGACCTGCTGCGCGCGGTCGCCGACCGCGGCATCCGGGTCGTGCTCGCCACGTCCGCCGCCGATGAGGAGCTGACGATGCTGCGGCGCGCGATCGACGCCGACGACGCCGTGCACGCGGCCACCTCCGCCGACGACGTGGACGAGGCCAAACCGAACCCGGGCATTCTGGAGGTCGCCCTGAGCCGCGCGGACGCCGCCGCCGAGGAGGCGCTCGTCGTCGGCGACTCGGTGTGGGACATGACCGCCGCGGGACGGGCGCACATCCGCTCGGTGGGCGTGCTCTGCGGCGGGGTCGGGGCCGGCGAGCTCACGGACGCGGGGGCCGAGAAGGTCTACGACGGTCCCGCCGCGGTGCTGGCGGAGCTCGACCGGCTGGTGTGAGCCCGGCTCAGTCCGGCAGCTCGCGCAGCGCGCTCGTGCGCTCCCCGGGCCGGTCGCCGGTGTTCACGGTGCCCTTCGGCTCGAACAGCACGACCAGTGCCTCCTCCTCGGCGAACGGGCAGTGTTCGGCGCCCTTCGGGACCACGAACACGTCGTGCGGCCCCAGCTCCACCTCGCGGTCGCGGAGCTGGATGGTCAGCCGTCCGGAGATCACCAGGAACAGCTCGTCGGTGTCCGGATGCGCGTGCCAGATGAACGAGCCCTGCAGCCGGGCGACCTTCACGTCGTAGTCGTTGACGCTGGTCAGCCGGTGCGGCTGCCAGGGCTCCGGGACGAGCGCGAACGCCGCGTCGAGGTTGTGGACGCCGTCTGTGGTCATGGGGTCAGCGTAGGGAGCGCACCTTGCCAAGGACAGTCCCTCGGGCGTTTGATGCTCACAGGAGCGTCCACCGACGGAAGGATGGCCATGTCCGCGAGCGAACTCGAGATGTCCAGCGTCCGCTACCCGTACCGGGGGCGCATCTTCCACGTGGAGAAGAAGGCGCCGGGCGAGTGGGTGGTGCTCGACGAGAGCCACGCCGAACTCGGACGCCTCGTGCGCGTGTCGGCCGAAGGCGAGGAGCACGAACCCGTTTTCGGGGCCATCCCGATCGGCTACCTGGAGACCTTGCACGAAGGATCGGACTGGAAGTTCCTGGTCGCGTCGCTGATCAACGAGGCGCTGGACGAGGAGCCCGCAGCGACGGGCAACCAAGGACAGGCGTAGGGCCGCCGCGGGAACGATGACGCCGGGACCGGCGGCCTGAGGCCCGGCGAAGAGGGGCGGGCTACGATCCCCGCAATGAACGCAGCGCTGCGCACGACGCTCGGCTGGGTGGCCGCGGTGCTGCTCAACCTCGGCGCCGTGCTGTTCGTGGTGGGCCTGATCGTGCCCCGCTCCGGCGACGCGTCCATCCTGGAGGTCGGGATCGGGATGCTCAGCGCCGGCGTGATCGTCGGCGCGGTGTGGCTCTACGGGAGCCGGCGCGCGGGGAGGCGCTGAGGGAACCCGCAGGCTCGCGCCGGGACGCGAAGCGGCCCCGCCCGGGATGACGTGGGCGGGGCCGCGGTCTGTGCGCCGCGTTCGGCAGTCGGAGCCGATCTCGCGGCGGTCCGCTCAATCCGGCGGCTCGGTGCTCTCGACCAGGTCCGGGTTGGACGGCTGCTGGGCCGGGTCGAAGTCCGCGGGCGGCGGCTCGGCGCCGCCGGAGCCCTCCGAGGCCGGTCCCTGGGTGTCCCTGGTTGTCACATCCTCGGCGCCCTCGGGTGCGATGCCCGTCTCGTGCGGGGCGGAGACGTCGTCGCCCTGACCCGGCTCGTCCTGGCCCGGCTCGTCCTCGTCGGGCTCGGCGGCCTGGGCGTCGCGTCCGGCGCCGGAGTCCTGGCCCTGCTGCTGGCCCTGCTGCTGGCCCTGCTGGCCCTGACCCGACCGGCCTCCGCTCTCGAAGCGCTCCGGCTCGTCCTCGGCGGGGACGCCGAGGTCGTCCGTGTTCGGGAGCCCGCTGGTGTCGCTCATGCTCTGCCCTCCTCGCTGTACGACGTGGCCGAGTCGTCGTCCTCGTTCCTCGGTCGGTCCGGGTCGAGGTCGGCGATCACGTCCTGGATCACGTTTTGGTCGGCTGTGGGCGTGACGGCGCCGCCGTCGTCGCCCTCGAGGTCGCCGGCGAGCCCGTTGGTCGGGTCGTGGCCGGTGACCGCATCCTTGTCTTCGCGCTGATCGCTCATACGGCCCACGCAACGCCGAACCCCCCTGCGTCCGCAAGGGGGTTCACCGTCACCGAAAGGGGCGTACGCTACCGGTTCGCCGCCGCCACCAGCTGGTCCAGTTGCTCCGCGGTCACGGGGCTGCCCGGGAACGCGGCGGCGCGCACGAGCGGGATGGACTCCGCCATCCGGCGCAGGCCCGGGTCGTTGAGCATGGCTCCCATGCCCTGCGCCTGCGCGCTCTGGGAGAGCGCAGACATCAGGATGGGGCCGCCGACCGGGTGGTTGAGCCACTCGCCGAGCGTCGAGTCGACGGTGAGCGGCGCCGCGCGGCCGTCGCCGGCGAGCGTCACCACGACGGAACCGCGCAGGTCGCGGGACGACGCCCCGACCGCCACGATGTAGTCGCCGCCCTCCACCGTCCAGCCGTCGAGCTCGGTGTCGAAGTAGGCCAGGTCTTCGGCCGCCAGGTCGATCACGACGGTCTCGGTGGCGCCAGCGGCCACCGCGACGGTGGCGAAGCCCTTCAGTTCGCGGACCGGCCGCTGCACGCGGGAGCCCGGCACCGACACGTAGACCTGCACGACCTCCCGGCCGTCACGGCCACCGGTGTTGGTGACGTCCACCGACACCCGGACGCCGCCCTCCGCCGTGACCGTCGCCGTGGGCTCCCCGAACGCGAAGGTCGTGTACGACAGGCCGTGGCCGAACGGGAAAGAGACCGCCGCGGCACGCGCGTCGAAATCGCGGTAGCCGACGAAGAGGCCCTCGCCGTAGCGCACGTGCCCCTTCTCGCCGGGGAAGTTGAGGTACGAGGCGGTGTCCTCCAGCCGCACCGGGATGGTCTCCGCGAGCCGCCCGGACGGGTTGACGACGCCGAACAGCACGTCGGCGATCGCCCCGCCGCCGGCCTGGCCGAGCAGCCAGCCCTCCACGATCGCGGGCGCGCGGTCGGCCCAGCCGGAGACGCGCACGACGCCTCCGTTGGAGAGCACGACGGTCACCCGCGGGTTGGCGGCGATCACGGCCTCCAACAGCCCGGTCTGCGCAGGCGGCAGCTCCAGGTGCTCGCGGTCGAAGCCCTCCGACTCGTCCTCGCTCGGCAGGCCGAGGAACACCACGACGTCGTCGGCCCCGGACGCGACCGACACGGCCTCCGCCGTCAGCGCCACCTCGTCGGCGTCCGCCCCGAGCGTGTAGCCCGGGGCGAAGACGACCGTCGCGTCCCCGGCGAGCGCGTGCAGCTCGTCGAGCGCGTTGTCCAGCCGGGTCGGGACGATCTGCGAGGAACCGGCGCCCTGGTAGCGAGGCGTGCGCGCGAACTCCCCGACGACCGCGATGGTGCGGCCCGCGTCGGTCGCGAGCGGCAGGACGCCCTCGTTCTTGAGCAGCACGACGCTGCGGCCGGCGACCTCCCTGGCGAGCGCGTGGTGCGCCTCCGCGTCGTAGGTCGCGGCGGCGTCAGCCCCGGCGAGCGCCTTGCCGACCAGGTCGATCACGCGGTCCGCCGCGGTGTCGAGCACCGGCTCCGCCAGCGAGCCGTCGCGCACGGCGGCGACGAGCCGCGCGTCGGTGATGCCGCCGCTGGATGGCATCTCCAGGTCCAGCCCGGCGACGAGCGCGCTCACCCGGTCGTTGACCGCGCCCCAGTCGGAGACGACGAGCCCGTCGAAGCCCCACTCGTCGCGGAGGACGGAGGTGAGCAGCCACGGGTCCTCGCTCGCGTAGACGCCGTTGATCCGGTTGTAGGAGCACATGACCGTCCACGGCTGGGCGTGCGTCACGACATGCTGGAAGCCGCGCAGGTAGATCTCCCGCAGCGGGCGCTCGTCCACGTCGGCGCTCACGCGCAGCCGGTCGGTCTCCTGGTTGTTGGCGGCGAAGTGCTTGAGCGAGGCGCCGACGCCCTGCGACTGGAGACCGCGCACCAGCGCGGCGCCGAGCCGGCCGGAGACGATCGGGTCCTCGGACAGGTACTCGAAGTTGCGTCCGCACAGCGGCGAGCGCTTGATGTTGATGCCCGGCCCGAGCAGCACGCCGACGCCTTCGGCTTTGGCCTCCTCGCCGAGCGCCGCGCCGACCCGCTCCAGAAGTTCGGCGTCCCACGAGGAGCCGAGCGCGACGGCGGGCGGGAAGCAGGTGGCCGGGACGCTGTCCCCGATACCGAGGTGGTCGCCGCCCTGCGCCTGCTTGCGGACACCGTGCGGTCCGTCGGTCAGGTAGATGGACGGGATGCCGGCGCGCTCCACGCCCTCGGTCTCCCAGAAGCTGCGGCCGCTCGTGAGCGACGCCTTCTCCTCCAGGGTGAGTTCGGTTGCTCGGGGCAGGCTGTCGACCATGATTCTCCTTCGAACGGCGGCGTAACAAAACCTTACACCACTCGGTTTTATGGTTCAGGGGCCGCACGCATTCGTGACGAATGTGGCGAAAGCGACGCTGAGAACGGACATTCGTGACGAATCGCGGTAGGGCGTCGCCGTCACAGGCGGCGCATGAGGTCGCGGAGCGCGGTCATGTATTGGGTGGAGGCCTGGTAGTTGGGGTGCGTCGCCACCTTCACAAGGTAGAGCGGCGGTCCGAATTCGTCTGCCCCCCGGTCGATCTCGTTGTCCTTGAAGGACGCGTCAGGGAACCCGAGGTAGTCGGTGCGCCGCCACAGGTTCACCCAGGCGATCTGGCCGTCCGGCTGGGTCAGGAGCTCGCGAAGGGTGGGCTTGTCGCGCTCGGCGGGGTCGCGGCCTCCTGAGCCCTCGGCCCGGTGGTCCTCCACGACCTGCTTCAGCCACGGATCGGCCGTCCACAGCGACGGCGCGCGGCTGGGGAGAGTGCCCAGCGCGGCCGGCCCGAACAGCTCGGGGAAGAACCGGCCGAAGTAGGCGCGGAGCTGCGTGCCGTAGGTGAGCAGGCCGATGTTCCTCAGGCCGTCGGTGGTGTCGGCGCCGAGGGTGAAGATCGTGGAGACGGCGAGGACTGCGCCGAGGCTGTGCGCACTGAGGACGACCTTGCGGCGCTGGCGCGTGGTCAGCGCACGCAGCTCGTCCCTGGCGCGCTCCTCGGCGGTGCGACGGTCGCCCACGGTCCCCGCGCTGGCGGAGATGTCCGCCTCCAACCAGGCGACGATGCGGTCGCGCAGCTCCGGGATGACCCGCTCGGCGTAGCAGGGCGGCCCGAACGGATGGCCGGCGCGGGGCAGGAAGCACATCAGGTCCCACATCACGCCGATGGGACGCTCCTTGGTCGTGATCGCGTTCTCCGCGATCGTTACCACAGCGGCGACCGAGATCACGCCGAGCGCCGGGAGGGCGAGGTCGAGGAGAACCGGACGCAGCGATTGCGGGAGCGCGATTGCGGCCATGACGCCGAGGGCGAGAAGCGCCGCGAGAACGCCGAGCACAGGCTCGCCGCGGTGGAACAGCGCGGCCGACCGGCGGGCGTTCAACATCCGGAAATCCAGCTTCCCCGCCGACTTCACCTGGGGCACGCGCCCGTCGCGGTAGCTGCGCAACGGCTCGCGCAGCGCCCGGCCGCCGACGGTCTCCGGCGTCGTCAGCCGCGGCGTGGTCCGCATCCGCAGCAGGGCGACGACCAGGACGAAGAGGACGAGCAGGACGGCCATCACCGGCACCGTCTCACCGAAGGTGCGGTATGCGACCGGGGTGGTCAGGCCGCCGGGCGTCAGCGGGCAGATCGGGGTCGGGCCGCCGGATGAGGCGAGCGCACACTGAGTGCCGAGCACGAGGAGCGTGGAGAGCAGCATCGCGCCCCCGAGCGAGAGCAGCATGATCACTCCGGGACCGGCGCCGCGCCAGCCCTCGTAGGCGAAACTGCGGCGGCGGCCCATCGGCCAGAAGATCACCAGCGCGGCGAGCAGCACGGCGGACAGCGCCGCGAGCAGGTACGCGACGGTGGTGAGCGGCGCGAGGTGCATGTCCTTCGGCGTCGAGACGACGGCGACCAGCAGGGCGACGCCGCCCACGGCGACCACGAGCACCGACAGCCAGCGCGGCACGCCGCGGCGCCAGCCGAGCGCCGAGAGTGCGATGGCGAGCAGGACGCCGAGGATGATGGAGGGCGCGATCACCAGCCCGAGGAACGACGGGGCATGCCCGCCGGTGCGCCCGGAGGGAATCGCGACCGGCACTGCCACGGCCACCGCGACCGCGGCGTACACGACGATCGCGGCCAGCAGCACCCAGCCGGCCACGGCCTCCCGCTGCCGCAGCTTCAACCGGATGAGCGAGTGCCGGCGAGCGTCCCGGACGGCCGCCTCCTCGCCCTGCATCGCCCGCTCGTCGCGGCGGCGCACCGTCGTGTCCACGTTGCGCACGACGAGGACGACGATCAGCATCAGGCCCGCTGCGGCGAGCGCGGCGCCCAGCGTCAGCCACCAGCGCGACAGGAGCGGCGTGGTCGCCGGGTCGAGGCACTCCGGAGGGAGGTCGACGCCGGCGGGCGCGCACGTCCAGAACACGCCGTCCCAGCCGACCAGCAGCGCCGTAAGGAAGAACGCCGCCGCCGTGTGCAGCAACTCGCTCGGGGCCTTCACGCGGGTGATCCCCCAGAATCCGTCGGTCGCGAGAGGGCGGCGCGGGGTGGCGGCTTGGCCCTCCGCGACACCGCTGAGGTCGCCGGCGGTGCGGATCTTCGCGACGGTCCCGAAGATCCCGGCCTCGTAGCGGGTGCGCGCCTGATGCGAGACGAAGAACAGCAGCAGTACGCCCGCGATCGGCACCAGCGAGAGGAGCGCGACGCGGATGCCGCGGTGGTCGAGCCCGGGCGACATGAAGAAGGCGGTCACCCAGCCGGGCAGCGCCGGGCACAGCGACGGGCGGGCCAGGCACTGCGTCCCGATCAGGTCGAGGCTCACCGACGCGAGCGCGCACACGTACAGCAGGGTCAGACCGAGCGCGAACACCCGCAGCGACGCCGCGCCGCGGCCGGCCTGCCATTCGCCGGTGCGCGGCTGGTCCGGGATGCGACGCGTCCAGTACGCGGTGTTGCACAGCCCGAACGGCAGGATGAGGAGCCAGGCGAGCTGCACGAAGAACTGGCCGATCGCCACGAGCGCGCCGCCGCCGTAGCGGGCCAGCATCCCCCACGAGTAGCCCTCGCGCCGGATCACCGTCGGCGGCGTCGCCGGATCGGTCGGATCGACGGGGTCGGCCGTCGGCACGTAGAAGCCGCCGTTCTCGTCCGCCTGGTCGGGGCGCACGTCGCCCGGCGCGACGCCGAGCATCTCCGCCGGCGGCGTGTTCTTGATCCCGTGGATCCGGAGCTCCAGGACGGTCGGCCCGCGCGAAGCGAAGACCGACGGCGACCGCGCCATGCCCGCAGGGTACCGGGGGGCGGACCGGGGCGTCTACAGCTTCTGCACGACTGTGCAGGACTCTGGTCGAGCGGGCCGCGACAGCGTACTCTCCTCGCTATGAGCAACCCTGAAGAGCCCATCGGCGACGCCCGCGAGAACCTCGAGGGCAGCTACACCGAGTCCGACGACGAAGGACCCCACGAGCGCACGGTCCACGGTCAGTACACCGAGAGCGAGGAGAACCCCGGCCCGGTGCCCGACGTCGAGGGCACCTACACCGATGTCGAGGAGCCCGCTGAGGCGCCGGAGGGCGACTACACCGAGGGCGACTACCGCGAGCCGTGAGCCGCGAGCCGCGAACGCTGAGCGGGCGACCGCTCAGGCGTAGCGCCTGCGCGCCTTCTCGGCCTGCTTCTTGGCGTTCTTGCGCGCCTTCTTGACGTTCGGGTCGTTCCAGAACGCGGTCACCGACTCGACGATCTGGTCGTAGCGCTCCCGGCCAGCGCGGGAGCCCAGGACGTAGGCCGCGGCGATGACGAGGAGTACGAAAAAGGTCTTGGGTCGCATGACGCGACGATATCCCCCGGCCGATGCGCTGGGAAGGGTCGACCGCCTCAGACGTCCGCGTGCTCGCGCGAGCGGCGCAGCCTGGTCAGGAGCAGGTGCAGCGGCTGCGACAGGAACAGGATGAATAGCCAGAACATCCCGACGGCCGGCACGAGGACCGCGAGCACGAGCGCCAGGGCGATCAGGATGACGAAGGTCCAGCCGCGGAGCAGGTCGGACTGCGCGCGCCCCTCCGCCGTCAGGAGCCCGGGCGTGCGGACGATCAGAATCCCCATGAACTGCATCGCCAGCGTCGTCAGGAGCAGGTCGCCGATGTAGAGCGCATAGACGTCCGGCCGGCCGTTCGGGCTGTCGGAGAGCACGTTGGCGGTGAACGGCATGAAGACGATGGAGGCCAGCCAGAGCATGTTGAGCCAGAGCAGGCCCGCCGTGTAGCCCTCGATCCAGCCGAACACCTGGTGGTGCACCATCCAGAGCCGCGCGATGACGACGAACGAGATGGCGAACGCGAGGAGCTGCCAGAAGTTGTGCTGGAAGTAGGCGCCGATGCCCTCGTGCGCGACCTCCGAACTGGCGTCGACGAGCGGCAGGATCAGCAGGGTGATCGCGATCGCGACCACCGCGTCCGAGAAGTTGACCAACCGGTCGAATCCCCGCGTCCGAACCTGCGCCATACGCACATCATGCCCGAGTACGCGAATAATCGGTCGGAAACCGTCGAGTCCGCGAATAGTCTGCGTACTCGGCGGGTGGGGATCGGTCAGACTGGGGGGATGGCGCATCTCAATACGGGGCCGGGCGAGTACGACCTCACAGCGAGCGCGATCGTCCTGCGCGAGCGGGAGGGCGGCACGCACGTGCTCGTGCACCGCCACCGCAAGCGCGGGCTGCTCATGCAGCCGGGCGGCCACGTCGAACGTGCGGAGGACCCGTGGGCCGCAGTGGCGCACGAGCTCCGGGAGGAGTCCGGCTACGACCTGGAGCAGCTGCTCCTGCTTCAGCCGGCGCACCGGATCGAGCGCGCGGAGGGCATCGCCGTGCTGCCGACGCCGCTCCTTGTCGACGTGCACCCCATCACCGACGAGCACGCCCACACCGACATCGTCTATGCGTTCGTCGCGACCGGCGACCCGGCGGGGCTGCCGGGCGAGGACGAGTCGCAGGAGCTCCACTGGCTGCCGGTGGACGAGCTGGACGCCCCGCAACCGGCCGGCGAGCTCGCGCCGGGCCTGGCCGAGGTCGTCCGCTACGCGACCGACGCGATGAAGTCGTCGATGCTGGTCACGGTCACGCCGCCGCGGGCGAACACCTTCGCGGTGAGCACCTGGCGCACCTCGGGGTCGGAGTCCCGGCAGCCGTCCTCCAGCACGACCACCCGGTAGACGCGCCACCTGGTCGAACTACTTCGCCCGCGCCTTGTTGTTGCGGGCATCGTGCGTCAGCTCGATCAGCCCGAGCTGCTCCAGCAGCGGCGGGAGGTACATCCCGAACCGGCCGCGGTAGCCCTTGCGCAGCCCGTACCAGCCGCCGACGGGATTGACCGGGTCGCGGCCCCAGGCCTCGATCGTGCCGGCGACCACCGGTTTGTTCTCGTCCGCGGCGCCCAGCGGCACCCAGTCGCCCTGCTCGCGCAGCCACGCCGTGAGGTCGTCGATCGCGCTGGCATGGTAGCTCAGCCGGGTCGAGCCGACCTGGCAGACCAGAGCGGGCGGGTCGGCTTCGTCGTCCCGGTACATCGTGTACTCGGAGGTGCCCGGCGCCGTGGTCAGCCGCCACGGATCGTCCTTCGTGCCTGCGCTCATGGTTCCTCCTGTCACCCTTGCGAGAAGTCTGGACCTGTTCAGCCGCAGGCCACCAGTACCGCGTCGCTCACGTCGCTGAGGTGCCGGAGTGCCCGGCGGCGCTCGTCCGCGGTGTTGGTCAGGTAGGCGAGCACGATGTCACGCACGGGGTCGGCCCAGACGTTGCAGATGCTGCTGCCGTTGTGGCCGAAGGTGCGCGGGTCGGCGCGCGAGCCGGTCGGCCGGGGGAGCCCGATCGGGCCGCCGAGCTGGAAGCCGTGCGCCCAGCGCACAGGGAAACCCATGATGCGGTCCGGCTCGCCGTCGCTCGAGACGGCCCGCGCCGCGGCGATCGTCTCCGGCCGGAGGACGCCCTCGCCACCGGCGAGCAGCATCCGGTAGAACTCCGCCAGCTCGCGGCCGTTGGTGCTCACCGCCGCGGCCGGCACCGGCACCGCGCGGGTGCGCGGCCGGTTGAAGAGGAGGGTCCGCGCCCGCTCGGGAGCGCTCAGCGCGCGCAGCGGGACGGCCCGGTCGGCCGCGGTATCCGGGAGGCCGAGGGTCGTCTCGGTCAGGCCGGCCGGCCGGAGCAGGTTCTCGGCGATGAAACGCTCGGCCGGCATCCCGCTGACGCGGCGGACCAGCTCGCCGAGGATGAAACCGAAGCTCAGCACGTGGTAACCCACGACTTCACCGGCGGCCCAGCGCGGACGCGCGTCCTCCGCCGCCGCCACGGACCGCCGCGGGTCGGTCATCCGCACCGTGTCGCCGAGGAGGGTGCCGGTCGAGTACGGCACGCCGGCGCGGTGCGAGAGGACATGCCGGATGGTGATGTCGGACTTGCCGCCGCGCGCGTAGGCGGGCCAGTGGGCGGCCACGGGATCGTCCAGGCGCAGCATCCCGCGCTCGGCGAGCAGGTGCACGGCGAGCGCCACGAACGGCTTGCTCACCGAGAACGTGTAGTACAGCGCGTCGCTGTCGCAGCCCACCCGGCGGTCGAGGACCACCTCCCCGCCGTGAATGACGGTGAACCAGGACGCGCCCCCGCGGGCGTCCACGAGATCGAGGACGCGGCGGAAGTCGGGCATGACCGCATCATCGCGTGCCTCGGGGGGCGGTGCAAGGCAGGGCGCGCGCCTCCCAGCGCACACTTGCGTTCGTCATCTGCCTACTGTATACAGAATACAGATCACCACCGCACCACCACCGCACCACCCCCACAGCACCATCACAGCAGAGACTCTCAAGGAACGAGGTACTCATGTCACGCGTCGACTCAACGGTGAGAAGGGCGCTGGCCATCACGGCGGCCGCCGCGCTGGCCCTCGGGCTCGCCGCCTGCTCCGGCAGCGGCGGATCCGGCACCAAGACCGTCGTCTGGTCCACCTGGGGAACTCCCGAGGAACTCACCCGGTACAAGGAATTCGACACCCAGTTCATGAAGCAGCACCCCGACATCAAGGTCGTGCTCCAGCCGGTCGCCGACTACGGCGACTACCACACCAAGCTGCTCGCACAGCTGGCCTCCGGCACCGCCCCTGACGTCTTCTACATCGGAGACGACAAGATCGGCCAGTTCGTCAACTCCAAGGCGCTTCTGCCGCTCAACGCCCTGATGAACTCCTCGGCCAGCAAGACCAAGCCTGCGGACTTCGCGCAGGGCCTGTTCGGCGCGACCAAGAAGGGCGACGAGCACTACGCGGCACCCAACGACTCCAACCCGGACGCGCTCTGGTACGACAAGGCGGCCCTCAAGAAGGCCGGCGTCACCGAGGACCCGGCGAAGCTCGCAGCCGAGGGCAAGTGGACCACCGCGGCGTACCTCGACATGAACGAGAAGCTGCACAAGGCCGGACTGACCGGCTCGATGTTCTGGAACTACTGGTCCACCCACTACGGCTGGATCTCGTCGCAGGGCGGGAAAGCCTTCGACGCGAGCGGGAAGTTCGTCGCGAACACCGACCAGACCAGCGTCAAAGCGATGGATGTCCTGGCCAAGAACTTCCAGAACGGCACCTTCGTCGTCGCGGACACCCTCCCGACGGGCGCAGGAGCGGACAGCGTCTTCGTCACCCACAAGGCCGGCTTCTTCGTCCAGGGCCGCTACACGATCGGCACGGTGAAGGCCGCCGGCGACCCGGAGAACTACGACGTCGCGCCGTGGCCGACGCCCTCCGGCAAGGCGGCGCCGACCGGCGTCGCGGTCAGCTATCTGGCGATCAACGCCAAGACGAAGAACCAGGACGCGGCGTTCACCTTCTGGACGAACTTCCTGTCGGCCGAAGGCCAGACCTTCCGCCTGAAGGGCGGCGGCAACGCGGTCCCGTCCATCAAGGGCGCCGACTCCGTCGTGCTCGACGGCTACCCTGCCCACGCGCAGACGCTGCTCGACATGCGCGACATCGGGTTCGAGGACCCGACCACGGAGGCGTCCGTCCCCGGGCTCTCCAGCGACATCAGCGACAAGATGCTGGCGCTGTACCAGGGCAAGGAGTCCACGCAGGCCACGCTCGACGACGTCGCGAAGATGATCGCCGACAAGACCGGCGGCAAGTGAGGCGACGGACGTGAGCGCAGTGGGTCAGCAGGCCGTTGCCGAAGCAGCAGTCCTCGCCGAGGCCGGCGCCGTCCCCGCGACGCCAGGCGGGCTCCGCAGGGAGTCCGCCTGGCGGCGTCGCGACCGGCGCTGGGGCTACGTCTTCGTCGGCCCGCAGCTGCTCGGGATGGCGCTCTTCGTCGTCGTGCCGTTCGTGGCGAGCATGGTGCTCGCCTTCGCGCACTGGGACGGGCTCAACGACCTGAGCTGGGTCGGCTTCGACAACTTCAGGACGGAGCTGTCCGACCCGCTGTTCGGGAGGGCCATCCTCAACACCCTGCTGATCGCGGTCATCACGGTGCCGATCGGTCTCGACCTCGCCGTGGTCCTCGCTGTCGCGCTCGAGCGGCTCAAGACCCGGACGCTCTACCTCATCCTGTTCTTCGCGCCGGTCGTCACCTCGTCCGTCGCGGTCGCGATGATCTGGCAGCAGCTCTTCCGCAAAGACGGCGTGATCAGCGGCCTCATCGCCTCCGTATTCCACATCGCGCCGCCGGACTGGCTCGGCGACCCGCACTTGGCGCTGCTCGCGGTGTGCATCGTGACCATCTGGTCGTCGGTCGGCCTCAACGTCATCATCTTCCTGGCCGGCCTCCAGAACATCTCCCCCGCGGTCATCGAGGCCGCGCGGCTCGACGGCGCCGGCGCGCTCACCCTGTTCTTCCGGGTGCGGCTGCCGCTGCTCTCGCCGATCGTCTTCTTCTCGACGGTCATCGCGTTCATCAGCTCGCTGCAGACCTTCGACACGGTGTTCATCCTCACGGCGAACGCCGGGCCCGACAACGCGACCCGGACGATCGTCTACCACATCTACGACCTGGGCTTCGGGAAGTTCCAGTTCGGCCCCGCGAGCGCGGCCTCCATCATCCTGCTGGTCATCACGCTGATCATCACGGGCATCCAGTTCACCGCGCAGAAGAAGTTCGTCCACTACGAGGATGGTGCCGCATGACCGCCGCAGAGCTCCGGACGCCGCGCACCGGCCGTGGCGCCGCCCGCGCCCGCAAGACCGTCCTCCACGTCGTGCTGCTCGCCGGCGGGATCGCGATGGTGTTCCCGTTCCTGTGGATGCTGATCACGTCGTTCAAGTCGCTGCCGCAGCTGCTGAACGACCCGCTGAGCTTCTGGCCGCAGCCGTTCACACTGCAGAACTACGTGGACGCCTGGAACGACGTGCCGTTCGGCACCGCCTACTGGAACACGATCTACATCGCCGTGCTCGTCGTCGCCGGCACGCTGGTCACCGCCGCGATGGCCGGGTACGCGTTCGCGCGCATCCCGTTCCGCGGCAGCCGGGTGCTGTTCGTCGTCTTCCTGGCGACGCAGATGATCCCGATGCAGGTGACCCTGATCCCGTTCTACTTCCTGATGGCGAAGCTCGGCTGGGTGGACTCGCACCTCGCCCTCATCGTGCCGGCCGCGCTCGCCAACCCGTTCGCGGTGTTCCTGATGCGCCAGTTCGTGCTGTCGCTGCCGAAGGAGCTCGAGGAGGCCGCGATCGTCGACGGCGCCGGCCGCTGGCGGATCTTCTGGAGCATCATCCTCCCGAACCTGAAGCCGGGACTCGGCGCGCTGGCGATCATCGTGGCGCTCAGCACCTGGAACAACTTCCTGCTCCCGCTGGTGATCCTCAACACCCAGGACCTGTTCACGGTGCCGCTGCTGCTGCAGAGCTTCCGCGGCCAGTTCGGCTCGGTGAACTACGGGCTGATCATGGCGGCCTCGGCCATCGCCACCGTCCCGATGCTGATCGCGTTCGTGATCGGGCAGCGGCGCATCCTGAACAGCATGGCGGCGTCGGGGCTGGGCGGCCGGTGAGCGCCGCGGACCGGGTGTCGCCGTACCTCGACCTGGTGACGGCGCCCTTCACACTGCCGGGGTCGCGCATCCTGGTGTTCCGCGACGGCGATGCACTGACGATCCGTCTCGCGGAGTACGAGCGCGACCTGGACGACTGCGTGCTGGTGCGGGCGCTGCGGGTGCTCGACGGCGAGGGGAGCGCGATCCGCGTCTCGCGCGTGCGCCCCGACCGGGTCGAGTTGGACGGCGTGACGCTCACCTTCGACGGACCGTCCGCGCTGAGCATCGGCGGAGACGGGTCGTGGACGGTGGAGGTCGGCCTCCCGTCCGGCGAAGCGCTCCTGCTCTCCTCGGTGGACGGCGCGGTGCGGATCTCCGCAGATGGGATTTCCCGCGGCGACGCCCACGATAACGCTCTCGCCGCGACCTCCCGGGTGTGGGACGACTGGTTCGCCCGTACGCCGCAGGTCCGCGGCGACCTCGCCGACATGACCGCGTTCTGCTGGTGGGTGCTCGGGGCGAACATCGTGTCGCTGCCCGGCCGCGGCGCCCGCGCGGTCGTGCCGTCGAAGATCGGCTACGTCGGCCTCTGGCAGTGGGACGCCTACTTCATCGCCTCCGGCCTCCGGCACGGCGATCCCGAGTTGGCGCGTGAGCAGCTGGAGCTGGCCTTCGCGTTCCCCCGTGCCGACGGGCAGCTGCCCGACGTGGTGCACGACGAAGGCATCCTCGCGTCGAGCGACGACCTCCCGCCCGGCGACCGGGAGAACCTGCGGCGCGCCGGCTCGGCCATCGCCGATCCGACCGCGCCCATCCCGCTGACCAAGCCGCCGCTCGCCGCCTGGGCGTTGCGCAGGCTGGAGGGTTACGTCGACGACCCGGCGTTCTTCGATCGCGCCTGGGAGGCCGTGGCCCGCAGCCAGGACTGGTGGTTCGCCGGCTCCGACCTCGACGGCGACGGGATGCCCGAGTACGGCCACCCGTACTCGTCAGGACTGGACGACAGCCCGGTCTTCGACGCGGAGCTTCCGGTGGCGTCGCCGGACCTGGCGGCCTACCTGATCCTGCAGGACGACCTGCTGGCCGCCCGGGCGCGAGCTGTCGGGGATGGGGACGCAGCTGCCCGTCACGCCTCTCGCGCGTCCCGCACCCTCGCACTGCTGGAAGGGATGTGGGACGAGTCGGCAGGTTACTTCCGCTCGTACGGCGCCGGCTCCCCCATCGACGCGGAGACGGCCGTCTCGCTCCTGCCGCTGCTCACCGGCCGGCTGCCGGGCCGCTACGTGGCCCGCATCCTCGCCGCCCTGGACGACCCGACCCGGTTCGCCACGAAGTGGTCCGTGCCCACCGTGGCGCGCCGCGAGCCCTCCTACTCCGATGAACGCATGTGGCGCGGCCCGGTCTGGGTCAACGTCAACGCGTTGCTGGCGGAAGGCCTCGCGGTCTCCGGCCACCCCGACCGCTCGCGTGCGCTGATCGAGGAGACGTTGCGTCTGGTCCGGCACGGCGGCGGACCGCACGAGTACTACAACCCGGAGACCGGCACGAAGGCGCCGCGCGCGACGACCGCCTTCGGCTGGTCGGCGGCGCTGTTCGTGGACCTCGCTGTGCAGGTCAGCGCCTGAGCGCTCCTCCCGTTCCGCCGACCCATCCCGACGACCTTTCCGACGACCCATCACAACGCCACGTTCCACCGACAAAGGAGTCCCATGAAACGCCTGCGCACCCTCGTCCCGCTTGCCGCCGCCGTGCTCGCCCTCACCGGCTGCGCGATGGCCGGGTCGCCCGCATCAGGGCCCGCGAAGCTCGACCCGAACGCCAAGCCCTCCGGCAGCATCACGGTCTGGTCGTGGGACGCCGCCGCGACCGCGCTCAAGCGGCTCGCCGGCGAGTACCAGCAGAAGCACCCCGGCACGACCGTGAAGGTGGTCGACGTCGGCTACGACAACGCCTACGACAAGCTCTCGGTCGGCCTCCAGGCCGGCACCGGCCTCCCGGACGTCGTGACGTTGGAGACCGACCACACACCGGGCTACCTCACCCAGTTCCCGAAGGGCTTCGTCGATCTCACCCCGGTGATCGGCGACAAGAAGGCCGACTTCGACCCGTCCAAGTGGGCGGCGGCCACCGACGCCTCCGGCGCGATCAAGGCCACGCCGTGGGACTCGGGCACCGTCGGCCTCTTCTACCGCTCCGACTACCTGGAGCAGGCCGGCGTCGACCCCGCCTCGCTCGCCACCTGGGACGATCTGGTCGCCGCGGGCGAGAAGATCAAGACCGCGACCGGCCACCCCCTGGTGACGGCGGACGTCGCAACCGGCGGCCTCTTCCAGATGCTCCTGCAGCAGCAGGGCTCCGGCCTGTTCGACGCGAAGGGCCGCATCACGGTCTCCGGGCCGAAGGCTGTCGCCGCGCTCACCCTGGAGAAGGAGCTCAACGACAAGGGCCTCCTGAAGAACGTCAAGGGCTGGGACGCCCGTGTCACGAGCGCCAAGAACGGCGACTCCGCGGTCACCCCGGAGGCCGTCTGGTGGACCGCCACGCTCACCGGCGAGGCGCCGGAGCTGAGCGGGAAGTACGGCGTCACCGAGCTGCCCGCGTTCACGGAAGGCGGCGCGCGCACCTCCAACAACGGCGGCTCGAGTCTCGCGGTACCCGCGCAGGCGAAGAACCCGCAGTTGGCGGCCTCGTTCGTCTCGTTCGCCCTCGCCGACCGCGCCAACCAGGTGTCGATGATGAAGAAGGACGGGCTCTTCCCCGCGTACCTGCCCGCGCTGAAGGACTCCTTCTTCTCGCAGCCCGACCCGTACTTCGGCGGCCAGAAGGTCTACGCGCTGTTCGCCGAGCAGACCGCGAAGATCCCGCCGATCGCCTACACCTCCGACACCGCGAAGGCGACCGACATCGTGGGCGCCGCCGTCGCCGCGTCCGTGCTGGGCGGCAAGGACCCGGCCGCCGCGCTGAAGGACGCCGCGCAGCAGATCGCCACGGCCACCGGCCGTACGATCGCGGGCTGAGCATGGTCGCCGTCGACACGGTCGCCCGGGGTCGCACGGCACGGTCCGCCGGGTCCCGGTCGCTGGGGCGCAGGCTCCAGCGACCGGGCGCCTGGTTCGCCCTGCCCGCCGCGGTCCTTTTCGCCGTCTTCTTCGCCTACCCCCTCGTGATCTCGCTGTGGCAGAGCTTCTTCAGCACGCAGGGCGGCGAGCTGCGCTGGGTCGGCCTCGACCAGTACGTCCGGCTGTTCCGCGACCCGCTCGTCGCCGCGAGCCTCGGGAACGCGTTCCTCATCCTGCTCGTGCAGGTGCCGCTGATGATCGGCATCGCGCTCGGTCTGGCGTACGTGCTCAACCAGACCTGGCTCCGGTTCCGCTCCGGCTTCCGGCTGCTCTACTTCCTGCCGGCCGTGACCACGCTCGTCGCGTACTCGGTGGTGTTCCGCGTGCTGCTCACCACGGACGGCGGCGCCGTCAACCAGCTGCTCGGGCTGTTCGGCGTCGCGCCCGTGGACTGGCTGGACAGCGAGCTCTGGGCGCGCGTGGCGCTCATCGCCTCGATCACCTGGCGGTGGACCGGCTACAACATGGTCATCCTGCTCGCCGGCCTGCAGAGCATCCCGGCCGAGCAATACGAGGCGGCGAGAGTCGACGGGGCGGGACGCTGGACGACCTTCGCCCGGGTGATCGTGCCGCAGCTCCGGCCGGCGATCGTCTTCACCACGGTGACGTCCACGATCGGCGCGCTCCAGCTGTTCGACGAGAACGTCATCCTCACCGGCGGGGGGCCCAACAACGCCACCCTCACGCCCGTGCTCTACCTGTACAAGGTGGGCTTCCAGCAGTTCGACCCCGGCTACGCGTCGGCGATCGCCTGGCTGCTCGTGCTCATCACGGGCGTCATCTCGATCATCCAGTTCCGTCTGCTGAGGGAGAAGAAATGATCCGCGCGCTGCGCCACGTCCCCGTCTACGTCCTGCTCGCCGCCGGCGCCGTCCTGAGCGTGGTGCCGTTCCTCTGGATGCTGACGGCCTCCACGCACACGACCGCCGACCTGTTCGCGCGTCCGCTGCCGATCCTCCCGGGCGGCCGGCTCTGGGCGAACCTGACCCGGTTGCAGGAGCAGACCGGATTCGGTCAGGTGATGCTGAACAGCCTCCTGATCGCGGTGATCTACACCGTGTTCAGCTCGGCCGTGAGCGTGCTCGCCGGCTACGGGCTGGCCAAGTTCCGATTCCGCGGCCGCGGCCTGCTGCTCGCCGTCGTACTCGGGACCATGATGATCCCGATGCAGGTCCTGCTCGTGCCGCTCTTCCAGATGATGGCGAGCCTGGGCTGGATCGACACCTACCAGGCGGTCATCCTGCCGTTCCTGGCCAACGCCTTCGGGATCTTCCTGATGCGCCAGGCGTTCGTCGACTTCCCCGACACGATCGTGGAGGCCGCACGCATCGACGGCGCGGGCGAGCTGCGCACCTTCTACCGGGTCGTCCTGCCGATCGCGCGGCCGCAGCTCGCGGCGCTCGTGATCTACACCTTCGTCAGCCAATGGAACGCGTTCATCTGGCCGCTGCTGATGCTCAACACGGAGGACAAGTACACGATCCCGGTGGCCCTCAATACGATGATCGGGCTCTCGAGGGTCGACTACTCGGGCCTCATGCTGGGCTCGCTGCTCGCCACTCTGCCGCTGCTGGTGATCTTCCTGCTGTTCCAGCGGCAGTTCGTGTCGGGGCTGCTGGGCGGAGCGGTGAAGGGCTGAAGGTCAGGATGCCGCCGGTGTCGCGACGACGGCGGACTCCTCGCCGCGCCCGACCTCGAACGCCGCCGTCGCAGCTCCGTCCGCGACCGCGTAGCCACCCGCGACGCCCTCCACCTGGATCCGGCCGGCGTGGTCGGTGCGCAGTCGCGTCGGCCCCGTCCACCACTCGTCCCGGATCAGCCGATCCAGCACGTCGTAGCCCGGCTTCGGCGAGCCGTCGGCCCGCACGAGCCCGGAGGGAGCGCCCAGCCAGGCGCCGGCGTCCGAGAAGCCCCAGTAGGTGATCGACTCGACCGCGGGATGGCCGAAGAGCGAGCGGTAGTGGCGCTCCAGGTCATCGGCCTGGCGGGCTTCCCCCTCGGGCGTCGTCGGCCACTCCTCGATCCGGTAGTCGTTGAGGTCCTCGATCTCGGGCGGCATCAGGTGGCCGGAGACGAACGTCGTCTCGGTCAGCTGCAGCGGGAGGCCGAACCGGGCGAAGCGGTCGACGATCGACAGGATCTCCTCCTCGCCGCGGTATCCCTGGTGCATGTGGGTCTGCAGGCCGATCGCGTCGATGCTCACTCCCCCGGCCAGCGCCTCATCGATCACGCGCTCGTAGTCCGCCGAGAGGTCGAAGTCGTTGATGACGAGGGTCGCGCCGGGATTCGCGGCGCGCGCCTCCTCGAACGCCAACCGGATCAGGTACTGGCGCCCGCGTGCCGCCGCGAGCGGGGTGATCGCGTTGTCCCCGTTCGCGAAGATCGGCATGATCACGGTCTCGTTGATCGCGTCCCACAGCTGGATGACGTCGGCGAAGCCGGCGACCACGTCGCGCACGTGCTCCCGCAGCAGCCGCTCCACCTCATCGTTCCCGCCGGCCTCCAGCAGCCAGTCGGGCTGCACGGTGTGCCAGACCAGCGGGTGGCCTTTCACCCGCACGCCTTGCTCCACGAGCCAGGCGGCCGTCTCGTGGAGGCGCGTCGCGCGCGTCCGGCCGCGCTCCGGCTCGAAGGTGCCCCAGTAGAACGGGAGGGTCGCCTGGTTGAACAGCCGCAGCCACGGCTCGGCGCCCGCGGTGCCATGCTCGACGAAGTCGAAGCCGATGTTGCCGAACCCGAAGGCGTGCGAGCGCTGCTCGACAGTCACCTCCCGGTTCGCGAGCGGCGAGCCGTCCGGGCCGAGCAGGGTGACGACCGTGCTTCCGGTGCGATGATCGGGTGCGGACGCGGGACGGGTGACGGTCTCCATGCGGCCACGCTACCGGTGCGGAGCGAACGGCCGCGCGGCGTCAGGTCAACCGCTCCCAGTCGATGCCGGCGTCCGCCAGCAGGCGGCGCATCCCGTTCGTCCAGTTCTCCGCCAGCGCGGCCTTCGCGGCCGGGACGTCCCGCTCCACGAGGTGGCGGGCGATCTGCGCGTGCTCCTCGGCCGAGCGCTCCACGAGCACATCGTCGCCCACCAGGAGGCTCTCGTAGCGGTGGATGGCGCTGCGGACCTGGGCGATCTGCTCCAGGAGCTTCCGGTTCGGGCAGGCGCTCAGCATGAGGTTGTGCCACTCGTCGTCCTTGCGGTTGACGACGGCGTGCTGGGCGACGTCGTCCGTGAACGACGCGGCGAGCGCGGCGAGGCGCCGGCCGAGGGCGGCGAGCTCGTCGACCGGGGACAGGTCGAGCGCCAGACCCTCCAGCGTGACGATGATCGGGCAGAGGTCCTCGAACTCCTGGGCGCTGAGCGGGACGAAGCGGAAGCCCTTGCCGTTCTCGCTCTCGATCTGGCCCTCGCTCTCGAGGGCGATCAGGGCCTCCCGGAGCGGGGTGCGGGACACGCCGAGCTCGGCGGCGAGCTGCACCTCGTTGATGCTCTCGCCCGGGCGGACATCCCCGGCGCGCATCCGCGTGAGCAACTCCTCGCGCACCTGGGAACGCAGGTTCTTGCGCTCGATCGCCATGTGACCCTCCCGGCCGGACTCGTGGTCGCCAGCTTAGGGCTTGACCCGTCGCTTCGATCCCTTTAGCGTTACTGTATACAGAATACAGTCGACACCTTCCCGGCACAAGGAATCGACCCCGGAAACGTCAGCACGAACGTAAGAGGAGACCGATGACGATCCCCGCGCCCCGGACCATCCGGCTCGACGCGCTCGCCTACGGCGGCGACTACAACCCCGACCAGTGGACGGAAGACGTCTGGGCCGAGGACGTCCGCCTGATGGTGGAGGCCGGCGTCAACATCGTCACGCTCCCGGTGTTCTCCTGGCCGCTGCTGGAGCCGGAGCCCGGCCGGTGGGACTTCGCGGGCCTCGACAAGATCATCGACCTGCTCTGGGCGAACGGCATCGCCGTCGACCTCGCCACCGCCACCGCGACGCCCCCGGCCTGGCTCATCCGCGAGCACCCGGAGGTGCTGCCCTGCAACGCCGACGGCGTCCGGCTGGAGTTCGGGTCGCGGCAGTCGTACTGCCCGAGCTCTCCCGTGTTCCGCGCAGCCGCCCTCCGGCTCACCCGCGCGCTCGCCGAGCGCTACGGCGACCACCCGGCCCTCGCGCTCTGGCACGTCTCGAACGAGTACGGCGACCACGTCGCGCGCTGCTGGTGCCCGGAGTCCGCGCGGCACTTCCGCCGCTGGCTGCAGGCCCGCTACGGCGACATCGCCGGCCTCAACGAGGCCTGGGGCACGAGCTGCTGGGGCCAGCACTACCTCGACTTCGACCAGATCGAGCCGCCGCGCACCGCGACCGGGCCGATCAACCCGGCGCAGATCGTCGACTTCGAGCGCTTCTCCTCCGACGCCCTCCTCGAGCTGTTCCAGTCCGAGGTCGACGTGCTGCGGGAGGTCACGCCCGAGGTCGCGGTGACCACCAACTTCATGAGCCTGTTCCGCGAGCTCGACTACTGGGACTTCGCCGACGCCGAGGACCTGGTCACCGACGACGCGTACCCCGACCCCGCCGACCCGCACGCACACGTCGGCGCCGCGCTCAACTACGGGCTGATGCGCAGCCTGAAGGACGGCCGGCCCTGGCTGCTGCTGGAGCAGGCGCCGAGCGCGGTGAGCTGGCGCGACGTGAACGTCCCGAAGGCGCCGGGCCAGCTGCGGCTCGGCAGCCTCCAGGCGGTCGCGCACGGATCCGACGGCGTGATGTTCTTCCAGTGGCGGCAGGCGAAGTTCGGGCCCGAGAAGTTCCACTCGGCGATGCTCGGCCACCGCGGCGAGCGCAGCCGCAGCTTCCGGGAGTCCAAGGCGCTCGGTGCGGAGCTGAAGAAGCTGGAGGCCGTGCGCGGCACGCGCGTGCGATCCACTGTCGCCCTCGTCGCCGACTGGGACGCGTGGTGGGGCGTGACCCAGACCGAGTCGATGCCGTCGCAGCGACTGGACTGGCTGACCGAGGCGCGCGCCTGGCACGCCGCCGCGTTCGCGCTCGGGCAGCCGGTGGACGTCGCGCGGGCGGGCGGACCGTTCGGGTCGCACCGGGTCGTGCTCATCCCGAACCTGTACGCGGCGACCGCCGAGCAGGCGGAGGCGCTGACGACGTTCGTCGCGGCAGGCGGCCACCTGGTGGTCGGGCCATTCTCCGGGGTGGTCGACCACCGCGAGCAGGTGCACGACGGCGGGGCGCCCGGACCGCTGCGCGACCTCCTCGGCGTCGAGGTGGACGAGTGGTGGCCGCTCGCCGACGGCGCCCAGCGCACGGTCGAGCTCGGCGGCGTCGTCCACTCGACCCGCGTCTGGGGCGAGTGGATCGAGGCCGCTTCCGGCACGGAGGTCCGCGCCCGGTTCGCCGACGGCGACCTCGCCGGCCTCCCCGCTCTCACCCGCCGCGCGCACGGCGACGGCGCCGCCTGGTACCTCGCGGCCGGGCTGGACGACGCCGGGATGCGCGCCGTCATCGCGGAGGTGTTCGCCGCCGCCGGCGTCGAGGCGCGCGAGCCGGACACCTCCCTCGAGCTCGTCACCCGCACCGACGGCACCACCGACTTCACCTTCGTGCTCAATCACGGCCGGGAGGCGCGGACCGCTCCGCGCATCCCGGGCGGCATCGACCTGCTCACCGGCGCGGCCGCCGGCGACGGCCTGCCGCTGGACGCGTTCGGCGTCGCCGTGATCCAGCACCCGACCCGTTCCGACAGCGAGAGGCAAGCATGACCCACCCCTTCGTCCATCCCTATGTGCCGAACACGGCGCCCGAGTCGCGTCAGGCCATGCTCGACGCGGTCGGCGCTGCGAGCGTCGAGGAGTTCTACGCCGACGTCCCGGCCGACCTGCGGCTCGGCCGCGACCTCGACCTCCCGGAGCCGCTGATCGCGGAGCAGGATCTCGTCCGCCACGTCGGCGGGCTGCTGCGCCGCAACCGCGCGGTGGAGCCCGGCCGCCTGTTCCTCGGCGCTGGCACGTACAACCACGCGGTGCCCGCCGTCGTCGACGAGGTCATCAACCGGAGCGAGTTCCTCACCGCGTACGCGGGCGAGCCGTACGAGGACCACGGCCGTTTCCAGGCGCTGTTCCAGTACCAGTCGCTGATGGGCGAGCTGCTGAACCTCGACGTCGTGAACGTACCCACCTATGACGGTTACCAGGCGGCGGCGACCGCGCTCGCGATGGCGACGCGGATCACCGGTCGCCGCGGCATCCTGCTGGTCAGCGACACGCACCCGGACAAGCTGTCGAAGGTGCGGGACTACCTGCTCCCGGTCGCGGACCTGACGATCGTCCCGACCGTCGACGGCGTGGCCGACGTCGCAGCGGCCTCCGCGCTCGTCGGGCCGGACACCGCGGCCGTCTGGGTCGAGACGCCCAGCTTCCACGGCGCACTGGAGACCGCGATCCGCGAGCTCGCGTCCGCCGCCCATGACGCGGGCGCGCTGCTCGTCGCCGGCACCGATCCGATCACCCTCGGCGTGCTCGCCTCCCCGGCCGACCTCGGCGCCGACATCGTGCACGGCGACATCCAATCGCTCGGCCTGCACCCCTGGTTCGGCGGCGCGCACGGCGGGTTCATCGCCGTCCGCGACGACACCCGGTTCGTGATGGAGATGCCGTCGCGGCTCTTCGGGCTGGAGTCCACCGACGTCCCCGGCGAGTACGGGTTCGGCGATGTGGCCTACGACCGCACCTCGTTCGCCGTGCGCGAGGAAGGCAAGGAGTGGGTCGGCACCGCGGCCGCGCTGTGGGGCATCGCTGCCGGCGTGTACCTCGCCCTGATGGGGCCGCAGGGGATGGCGGAACTCGGCGACGCCCTCATGTCGCGGACAGCATATGCCCGTCAGGCGCTCACCGCGCTGCCCGGCGTGGCGGCGGCAGACGGCGCCATCCACTTCCGCGAGTTCGTGCTCGATCTGAGCGCGGCCTCCCTCACCGCGCCGGAGCTCGTGGCCGCGCTCCGTGCCCGCGGCTTCGAGCCGGGCCTCGCCCTGGATGATATGCACCTCCTGGTATGCGTCACCGAGCAGAACACCCAGACCGACATCGACGACCTCGCCGCCACGTTCGGCGCCGCCCTGAAGGAGAACGCACGATGACGCTCCCCGTCGCCCCCAAGCCCGCCCTGCGTCGCTTCCACCAGGCCCGTTGGGACGAGCCGATCGTCTTCGAGCTGCACACGCCGGGCGAGCGCGGCGTGATCCCGTCGCGCACCGAGGACGGCGTGCGCGCCGCCGTGGGCGATGTGGTCGCCGAGCTGCCGGCCTCGCTGCGCCGCACCTCCGCGCCGGCGCTCCCAGAGCTCGGGCAGCTGCGGGTGCTCAAGCACTACCTCCGGCTCAGCCAGGAGAACCTCGGCGCCGACCTCAACGTCGACGTTGGCCAGGGCACCTGCACCATGAAGTACGCACCGAAGGTCAACGAGGCGATCATCCGCACGCCCGACCTCACAGAACTCCACCCGCTGCAGGATCCCGAGTCGGCACAGGGCGTCCTGGAGATCGTCTGGCGCACCGAGCGGATGCTCGCGGAGGTCTCCGGGATGAGCCGCGTCTCGCTCCAGACGAGCGGAGGGTCGGAGGCGATCTGGGCGAACATCTCGATGATCCGCGCCTACCACGCCTCACGCGGCGAGTCGGAGCAGCGCGACGAGGTGATCACCACGATCTTCTCGCACCCGTCCAACGCCGCCGCGGCGAAGATGGCCGGCTACAAGGTGATCACGATCTTCCCTGACGCCGACGGCTATCCCGACGTGGAGGCGCTGCGCGCGGCCCTCTCCGAGCGCACGGCCGCGATCATGGTCACCAACCCCGAGGACACCGGCATCTACAACCCGCGGATCCGCGAGTGGGTGGAGCTGGCGCACTCGGTCGGCGCGCTGGCCTCCTACGACCAGGCCAACGCGAACGGCATCCTCGGCATCACCCGCGCCCGCGACGCCGGCTTCGACGTGTGCCACTTCAACCTGCACAAGACGTTCGGCACCCCGCACGGCTGCGGCGGCCCCGGGTCCGGCGCCAACGCGGTGTCGGAGGCGCTGGCGCCGTTCCTGCCCGGCCCGGTGGTCGAGAAGGTCGACGGCCGCTACGTGCTCGACGCCGACCGCCCGCAGTCGATCGGCTCGGTCGCGCCCTTCTACGGCGTCATCCCGAACATCGTGCGGACCTACGCGTGGCTCCGCGCGCTCGGCGCCCCCGGCCTGCGCGCCGTGGCGGAGACCGCCGTGCTGAACAACAACTACCTGATGAAGCTCGTCCTCGACATCCCCGGAACCAGTGCTCCGTACGCGACCGGCCGGCGCCGCATCGAGCAGGTGCGTTACTCCTGGCAGGAGCTGTTCGAGGAAACCGGCATCAGCTCGGAGGAGATCGGCATCCGGGCGAGCGACTTCGGGATGCACTACTGGACCAGCCACCACCCGTACGTGGTGCCGCAGCCGTTCACGCTGGAGCCGACCGAGTCGTACTCGAAGGCCGAGCTGGAGGAGTACGCGCGCGTGCTCGCCGAGGTGGCCAGGGAGGCGCGGGAGACCCCGGAGGTCGTCCGCACCGCGCCGCACAACCAGACCGTGCACCACACCCACCACGACGACCTGGACGACCCGGAGCGCTGGGCCGTGACCTGGCGCGCGTATCGGCGGAAGCATTTCGGGGAGACCGCCGTGCAGCCGTCCGAGGACGTCCTGGAAGCAGTCGTGTGACGATCGGGCTCATCGTGAACCCGGTCGCGGGCCTTGGCGGCCCGGCGGGGCTCGCCGGCAGCGACGGCGCCGCGGTGCAGCGTGAGGCGCTGCGCCGCGGCGGCCACCGCCGCGCCGGCGAACGGGCGGTGGAGGCGCTGCAGGTGCTCGCGCGCGCGTGGCCGGAAGTATCGGTGCTGACCGCCGCCGGCCCGCTGGGAGAGGACGCGGTTCGGGAGGCCGGACTCATGCCGCGGGTGGCATATACGCCGGCGGACGTCGCGGTATCGCCTGCCACGACCGCGGACGACACCGCCCGCGCCGCGGCGGCCCTCCGCGACGCGGGGGCCACCCTGATCCTGTTCGCCGGCGGCGACGGCACCGCCAGGGATGTCGCCCGGGGGCTGCCGCAGTCCCCCGCCGTCCCCATCCTCGGCATCCCCGCCGGCGTGAAGATGTATTCCGCCTGCTTCGCCGTCGGCCCCGCCGCGGCCGGCGCACTCGCCGCCGACTGGCTCCGCTCCCCGCTCCCCACCACCGTTGCCGAGGTGCTCGACCTCGACGAGGAACTCCTGCGCGCCGGGCGCCCCGACCCGCGCCTGTTCGCGCTCGTCCCGGTCCCCGTCGCGGCCGGACGCACGCAGGCGCGCAAGGCCGCCACCCCCGCCGGCTCCCGGGAGGCGGTCCGCCGCGCCGCAGCCGGCGCCGTCGACCGGATGCGGTCCGGTGTCCGCTACCTGATCGGCCCCGGTGGGACCACCGCCGAGCTCGGCCGCCTGCTCGGACTCGACACGTCCCCACTCGGCGTGGACGTCGTCACCATCGACGCCGACCGGGACGCCCGCCTCCTCGCCCGCGACGTCACCGAGCAGCAGGCGTTCGACGCCGTGCGGGATCAGGACGCCCAAGCGATCGTCACCGTGATCGGCGGCCAGGGCTTCCTGCTCGGCCGCGGCAACCAGCAGCTGTCGGCGCGCGTCGTCGCAGCGCTGGGCGCCGATCCCCTGCTCGTGGTCGCCACGGAGCAGAAGCTCATCGACCTCGCCGGCCGGCCGCTCCTGGTCGACACCGGCGACCCGGCTCTCGACCTGCGGCTGGCCGGTCACGTCCGCGTGACCACCGGCCCCGGCAGCGCGAGCCTCTACCCTGTCAGTGCCGCGTCAGCGGCCCCCACCGAAGGAGTACCCGAATGCGTCTAGCCGGCAAGTCCGCCATCGTCACCGGAGGAGCGGGCGGCATCGGCCGCGCGACCTCCCTCGCCTTCGCGGCCGAGGGCGCGCGCGTCGCCGTCGTCGACCTGCAGCAGGAGGCCGCCGAGGCCGTCGCGGCCGACATCCGCGCCGCCGGCGGCGAAGCGATCGCCCTCGGCGCCGACGTGTCCGCCGAGGCCGACGTGGAGCGCGTGGTCGCCGCGGTGGTGGAGGCCTTCGGAGGCGTGGACATCTCGTTCAACAACGCGGGCATCATCCGCCGCACCACCGCGGTCGAGACGACCGTCGAGGAGTGGGACCGCGTCTTCGGCGTCAACGTCCGCGGCGTCTTCCTGATGTGCAAGCACGTCGTCCCGGTCATGGCCGCGGCCGGCGCAGGCTCCATCATCAACACCGGAAGCGGCTGGGGCCTGAAGGGCGGCGGCCAGGCCATCTCCTATTGCGCGTCCAAGGGCGCCGTCGTCAACATGACCCGCGCCCTCGCCATCGACCACGGCCCGCAGGGCATCCGTGTCAACTCGATCAACCCGGGGGACGTGAACACCGGGATGCTCCGCGACGAGGCGCGCCAGCTCGGCCAGGAGACCGGTTCGTTCCTCGCGGAGGCCGCCGACCGCCCGCTGCGCCGGATGGGCGAGCCCAGCGAGATCGCGGCTGCGGTCGTGTGGCTCGCAAGCGACGAGTCCTCCTACGTCACCGGCACCGCCCTCGTCGCCGACGGCGGAGGCATCGCGTAGTCGTCACCGGGCGACGATTCGTGCCGAATCTCCCGAAAGCCGGCTGGTTTCGGGGGATTCGGCACGAATGTTGGTGCAGGGTGGAGGGGTGGAAGGCGCGGACATCGACCTGGCGTACATCCCGCCCGGCGCGGTGCAGCTGCACGACGCGCGGCTGAAGCGGCGCTGGACGGTCGAGTTGGAGTCGTTCGAGATCGGCGTCTACCCGGTGACCGAGGAGCAGGTCGCCGAGCTGATCGGCGAGCCGGCCGCGCATCCCCGCCGCCCCGCGACCGGCGTGAGCTGGCTGCGCGCCGTCCGGTTCTGCAACGCGGCGTCGGAGTGGGAGGGCCTCGACCCGGCCTACTCGTTCGACGGCGAGGAGGTCACCTGGCACGTCGACTCCGACGGCTACCGCCTCCCCACGGAGGCGGAGTGGGAGTACGCCTGCCGCGCCGGGTCGACCGGCCCGCACTACGGACCGCTGGCGGACGTCGCCTGGACCAGCGCCGACGGCCTGCGGGCGCCGCACGACGTGGGCGCACGGCTGCCCAACCTGAACGGCCTGTTCGACACGCTCGGGAACGTCTGGGAGTGGTGCTGGGACTACCTCGACCCGGCCCGCTACGACGACTACCGGGTGTTCCGCGGCGGCGGCTTCGCCGACGACGCCTGGAGCGTGCGCGCGTCGGTGCGGCGTGGCGGCTCGCCGCGGACGCAGCACGAGGACCTCGGCTTCCGCGTCGCACGGGGAGGCTTCGACGCCGAAGGCGCCGCGCAGGGCTGGTCGGCGGAGGCCGATCGCGAGCGGGCCGCGCTGGAGTTCCCGCTCCCGCCGGGCTGGACGCCGCGGCGCTGACACCGGTCAGGGCGCGCTCAGAGCCCGAGGGATCTCTTGATCAGGGTTTCGGCGTCCTCCGGCCCGACCGCAGGCGCCGTCGCCTCCAGATTCGCCTCGCCGACCGCCTTGACGACCTCGTCGCGCTGGATGCGGATCCCCCGCGGAGCGTCGATGCCGACGCGCACGCCGTCGCCGCGGACGTCGAGGATCGTGACGACGATGTCGTCCCCGATGAGCACGCGCTCGCCGACCTTCCGCGTCAATACCAGCATTGATCCAGCCTATCGGGCGCTCGACGCCTCGCCCACTCCCCCGTCCGGCCGGCTCGCCGGGTCAGCGCAACCGCGCCGGCCGTACCCGCACGGGAGCGAGCCAGGCCGCGACAATGACGGCGGTGATCGACCCGGCCGCCATGATCGCCGCCAGCACCACCACTTGGAAGCGTCCCGCCTCCAGGGGCGAGACGCCACCGAAGATCGCGCCGACGAACGCACCGGGCAGCGTGACGAGCCCCGTCGTCTTGGTCTGGTCGACGGACGGGATCAGCGCCGAGTACACCGCTCCCCTCGCCTGCTCCAGCGTCGACTGCCGGGGTGTCGCGCCCAGGGCCAGCCAGCCCTCCACCTCGTCCCAGTGGTCGTCGACCGCCTCCGTGAACCGCCGTCCTGCGAGGGTCGCGATGCTCATCGAGTTGCCGATGACGATCCCGCCGATGGCGAGCGCGTACCGGGACGAGAACGTGATCGCGCCGGTCAGGAAGACCACCGAGAAGGCGACCACAACACCGGTGAGCATCGCCGTCGCCATCATGAGCGCGTGCTCGCGGGACCAGCCGATGCGGTGCGTCGCGGTCGACGCCGCGACGCCGAACATCACGAGGAGGGCCAGGGCGACCCAGAGCGGATTCGTGATGACGCCGGCGAGCACCACGCTGATGATCGCGAGCTGAGCGGCCCCGCGGAGGATCGCCAGGGCGGGCGCCCACCGGTGGGGCACGTGGTACGCGGTCAGTACGGCGGTCGCCAGCAGCGCGAGCACGGCGACCCCGAGGAGGGTGGGTGCGAGCTCGGCGAAAATGGGCACGCCCCACCCTATTCCGGGAGTGTTTCGCACATGATCATCCACAGGGTTTCACACCGTGTGAATTACGAGGATGTAGTTTCGAAGCTCTCTTCGAATTCTCGAGAACGAGATCGAAAATGCTGATCAGCAGCTAAATCATCCTGAGAGGCAATCTGAGAGCCCTCTAAACTCGGGCGTGTCCTCCACATCCGAGGGCAGTTGTTCCACCCGTTTTCAACAGAGTTATCCACAGGTGGAGAAACTCAGCGGTCCGCCCACCCCACCGGTACCCCCAAAAAGGAGGTCGAGTCGGGCGTGGTCGTGTACGCGACCCCGATCGCGGCGATGGCGTCGACACCGCCTCCCGCCTCCGCGACGAGGTTTGCCCAGACCCGGGTGTCCTCGGGCTTGCGGGTGACGTCGACGGCGATCCAGACCTGGTCCGGGACCACGTCGTGCAGGATGCCCGCGTAGCGCGCCGCGTCGGCGGGCGCCTCCCCGACGCCGATCGCGACGATGGTCGAGCCGTTGCGCCGCACCCCGTCCGCCCGCGCCTGCAACGCCTCGCGGCGGCCGCCGACGTGACGCGAGCCGGTGCGCCCGACCGTCCCGGCCACGGCGACCTCGATCGCGGGGGTGGCCAGGGCCATCGCCTTCGCGACGGTCAGCGCGTCCTCCCGGAGACCGAACACGAACACGAGATCCCCGGGATTGGTCGCGAGCCGCGGCGCCGGCCGGCTCGGCTCCTCGAAGCGTTCCGGCTGCCGGGCGGGGGAGGGGACGGGAACGGGATCGAGGACGATGGTGGTGGGCTCGACCGGGGCGGCCAGGTAGCGGTTCGCCACGAGCGCTTCGGGGTCGGTCTCGGCGATGATCTCCTCCATGACCTCCTCGAACTGCGAGGAGGCGCTCGCGTGCTGGAAGCGGACCTCCTGCTCGTCGGCGTCGGCCAGGAGACCGGCGATGACGTCGGACGGCGCGAGCTCGTGGAGGTCCTTCTTCGGACGCCAGGCGTTATGAGGCCAGAGTCGGGGTGACAATTCGAATTACTCCGATCGTTTCGATGGGCGCCGGGGACGTGGTGGCCTCGTTGTAGGACAGGACGGGGAGGGCGGGCGCCTGCGCGGCGATGAGCCGGCGGACGGCGGGGCGCAGCTGGGGCGCGCAGACGAGCACCGCCCCCTCGTGCTCGGTGGCGGCGGACCGGACCTCGGTCAGGACCTGCTCCAGCACCGGGGGATCGAGGACGAGCTGCGAGCCGTACTCGGTCTGGCGCTGGCCCTCCAGCATGGCCTGCTCCAGCATCGGCTCGAGGGTGATGACGCGCAGGGTGCCGTCGTCCACGTAAGGGTTGGAGAGCGCGGCGCCGAGCGCCAGCCGAGCCGCCTCGATCAAGCCCTCCGGATCGAGCGAGACCTTCGCCCGGAGGGTGAGCGCCTCGTAGATGCGCGCGAGGTCGTTGATCGGCACGCGCTCGGCGAGGAGTCCCTGCAGCACGCGCTGGACTTCCGCGAGGCTGAGGAGCGCCGGCACCAGCTCCTCGACCGCGGAGGGGTTCACCCGCTTGACGCCCTCGGTGAGCACGCGCACGTCCTCCCGGGACAGCAGCCGGGCGGCATTGGCGGTGACCGCCGACGAGAGGTGCGTGACCACGACGGAGACGCGGTCGATGACGGTGGCGCCCGACATCTCGGCGCTGTGCCGCAGCTCGGCCGCGATCCACTTGGCGGGGAGGCCGAAGACCGGCTCGATCGTGTCGACTCCCGCGAGCGCGCTGAGGTCGTCGCCGAGCGCGAGCACCTTGCCGCGCGGCGCCTGGCCGCGGCCGACCTCCACGCCGGCGACGGTGATGGCGTAGGTGGAGGAGGGCAGCTCGCCGTTGTCGCGGGTGCGCACCGGCGGGACGACGATGCCGAGCTCGATCGCCAGCTTGCGCCGCAGCGCGCGCACGCGACCGAGCAGGTCGTCCGAGCCTCCGGACACGATGTCGATCAGGTCGGTGGCGAGCTGGATCTCCAGCGGGTGCACCCGCATGTGCTCCAGGAGGTCGTCGGTCGTGTCGCTCGCGCCCGTCGTCTTCTCCGCGACCGCCTTCGCCCGTTCCTCGGCCGCAGCCTTCGCCGCGCGCGCCTTGATCCGCTGCGACGCCCAGAACAGGAGGCCGCCGACGGCGAGGAACGGGATCATCGGCATGCCCGGGATGAGCGAGAGTGCGATCGCGGCCGCGGCGGAGATCGCCAGCGCGACCCGCGACTGCGCGAGCTGCGCGCCGGCCGTCGACCCCATGTCGGAGTCCGCGCCCGATCGCGTGACGATCATGCCGGTGGACACCGCCATGAGCAGCGCGGGGATCTGCGCCGTGAGCCCGTCGCCGATGGTGAGCAGCGTGTACTTGTTCAGAGCGTCGGTGATCTGCATGCCGTTCTGCAGCATCCCGATGCCGATGCCGCCGATCACGTTGATGACGATGATGAGGATGCCCGCGATCGCATCGCCCTTGACGAACTTGGAAGCGCCGTCCATCGCGCCGTAGAAGTCCGACTCGGCGGCGACCTCGGCCCGGCGCTCCCTGGCCTGGGCGTTGGTGATCAGCCCCGCGTTGAGGTCGGCGTCGATCGCCATCTGCTTGCCGGGCATCGCGTCGAGCGTGAATCGGGCGCCGACCTCGGCGACGCGCTCGGCGCCCTTCGTGATGACCACGAACTGGATGACGACCAGGATCAGGAAGACGACGGCGCCGATGATGATGTTGCCGCCGACCGCGACGTTGCCGAAGGTCTCGATGACCTGACCGGCGTAGCCCTGGCCGAGCACGAGCCGGGTGGAGGCGACGTTGAGGCCCAGCCGGAACAGGGTGGCGATGAGCAGCAGCGAGGGGAACACCGAGAAGTCGAGCGGCTTGCGGGCGAACATCGTGGTCAGCAGCACGACGAGGGCGAAGGCGATGTTGACGACGATGAGCGTGTCGAGCAGCCACGCCGGGATGGAGACGACGAGCAGGAGCACGATGCCGACGACGCCGACCGGCACGGCGAGCAGCGACAGGTTCTTGTTCTTCACGAGTGGACCAGCCTCCTGCTGTCGAGGGGAGTGCGCGCCCGCTGCGCCGCGGGCAGGGTGTGGATGTCGGTGAGCGAGCCGCCGCGCCGCTTCAAGGCCATCACGAAGGCCAGCACGTGCGCGACCGGCGTGAAGAATTCGGCCGGGATCTCCTGGCCCAGGTCGCAGGCTCCGTGCAGGGCGCGCGCGAGCGGCACGTCGGAGACCATCGGCACGCCCTTCGCCAGGGCCTCCTCGCGGATGCGTGCCGCGATCAGGTCCGCGCCCTTCGCGACCACCTTGGGCGCCGACGCGCCCGGCTCGTACTTCAGCGCGACGGCGACGTGGGTCGGGTTCACCAGCACGACGCTCGCGTCCGCGACGGCGGCGATCATGCGATTGCGGCTCATCGCGAGCTGACGACTGCGCCGCTGACCGCGGATCATCGGGTCGCCCTCGGCGCTCTTGTGCTCGTCCTTGACCTCGCGCTTGGTCATCCGGGTCGCCGTGCGGTTGCGCCGCAGCACCACGACGAGGTCGATGGCGGCGAAGAGCAGGCCGCCGCCGATCGCGAGCTGGAGCAGCGAGCCCAGCGAGCCCTGCGCGGCCGCGACCAGCGCGGGGACGGAGAGCCCGCCGGTCTTGAGCACGAGCGGGATCAGTCCCTGCACGACCACGTACAGCCCGATCCCGACGAGCGCGGCCTTCCCGAGGGTCTTCGCCAGCTCCCACGCGCTGCGCGCGCCGAACATGTTGCGGATGCCCTTCAGCAGGTCGAACTGCTCGAAGTGCGGCTTCAGCTTCTTGAGGTGGATGCCGCCCTGGGCGGCCGTGGCTGCGACGATCGTCAGGGCGACGACCACGAGGAGCGGCCACACCGTGCCGATGACCGACAGGAGCCCCGTGCCCAGCGCGGCGAGCGCGCTCGCGGGTGTCGGATCGCGGATGATGTCGCGGAACGCGAAGATCTGCGACTCGGCCGCCTGCTGCGCGCTGCCGATGACCATCGGGATGAGCGCCGTCGCGACCCCGATCGACAGCCACGCGGGGAGGTCGCGGGCCTTCTGCAGGCGTCCCTTCGAGCGCACCGACTTGAGATGCTTCTCGGTGGCCTGCTCGGTGCGCTCCTGTGCGGACATCAGGGACCCCCGATCGCGTGGACGGCCTGCCCGGCGATCGCCTGCACGATCATCGGGAGGGCGACGATCCCGATCGCGCACAGCACGACGGCGAGGAGGATCAGCGCGGGCGGCCCGAGCGAGTACGCGTTGAGAGCGGGCGCGACCCGGGAGAGCAGGCCGAGCGCTGCGTTCGCGACGAAGAGCACGGCCATGATCGGCCCGGCGATCTGCAGCGCGGCGAGCAGCATCTGCGTGACGGAGCCGGTGAGGGTCTGCGTGATCGACCTCCAGTCGACCGACATCGTCAGCGGGATCGCCGTGAACGAGCGCACCAGCCCGCCGAGGACGAGCTGGTAGCCGTCGCTGACGAACAGCAGCGCCAGCGCCGTCATCTGGAACAGTCGCGAGAACTGGGCGGCGTTGATGTCCGCCGCGGGGTCGTACTGCTGCGCCGCCTGCAGGCCGCTGGAGAAGTCCAGCAGCGAACCGGCGGACTCGATGGCGGTAAACACGAGGTAGACCAGGAAGCCGAGCACGGCGCCGGTCGCAGCCTCGCCGACGAAGTCGAGCAGAAACTGGCCGGTCGAGCCGGGGGAGTAGTGCTGGGCGGCCTGCGGAGCGACCACGAGTCCGAGCAGGACGGCGAGCATCCCTTTGATCTGCAGCGGGAACGCCTGGTACGAGAACGGCGGCGCGATCAGCACGAACAGCAGGATGCGCACCGAGACCAGCGCGGTGGCCTCGATGGCGCTCAGGTCGACGGGGATGTTCATCGTCAGCCTCCCAACAGTGTCGGGATCTGCTGGAACAGGTACTGCGTGAAGGTCACGAGCTGCTCGATCATCCAGTTGCCGCACACGATCAGTGCGATGGAGACGCCGACCGCCTTCGGCACGAACGAGAGGGTGACCTCCTGGATCTGGGTGATCGACTGGATGAGCGAGACCGCGAAGCCGATGGCGAGCGCGGTCAGCACCATGGGCGCGGCGAGCTGCGCCATCAGCAGGAGGGCCTGCGTGGCGATCTTGAGGACGGCGCTGGAGTTCATGCTCGGCCCCCTACTTGTAGCTCGCGACGAGGGACTGGATGATCAGGCCCCAGCCGTCCACGAGGACGAAGAGCAGGATCTTGAACGGCAGCGACACCATCACCGGCGGCAGCATCATCATGCCGAGCGACATCAGTCCGGCCGAGACCACGAGGTCGATCACCAGGAACGGCACGTAGATCACGAAGCCGATGATGAAGGCCGCCCGCAGCTCCGAGATCACGAACGCCGGCACCAGGGTGGTCAGCGGGACGGCGTGCAGGTTCGCCGGGTTGGCCCGGCCCGCGGCGCGGGTCATCAGCGCGATGTCCTCCTGCCGGGTGTGCGCGCCGAGGAAGGCTCTCAGCGGCGCCTCCGCGGCCTGGAGGGCGCCGCCGAAGTCGAGGTGCCCGGCGAGATAGGGCTGGACGGCGTGCACGTTGATGTCGGTGAGGGTGGGCGCCATGATGAACAGGCTCAGGAACAGCGCGAGCCCGGCGAGCACCTGGTTCGGCGGCACGGACTGGAGGCCGAGGGCGTTGCGGGCCATCGAGAGCACCACGAACACCTTGGTGAACGACGAGACCATGACGAGCAGCCCCGGCGCGACGGAGATGAGCGTCACGCCCAGCAGGGTGACGATGGTGTCGGCGGGCGTGCCGTTGATCCCGTTGATCGAGATGGTGGGGCCGCCGGAGCCGCCCGCGGGACCCGACGGGCCGATCGGCGGCGCGGGCGAGGGGGAGGGCGTCGGCGCCGCGTGCGCGCTGCCCGCGGTGAGCAGCACAATGCCGGCCACGGCGGCAAGGACGAGGAGCGCGAGGACGATGAGGCGCGCGGAGCTGGGGCGTGCGCCCGTGAGCGCCGCCGTGCTCACCGCGGAGTCCGGAGGGACTGGGCCGCCCTCCGCCAGGTGTCGGGGGAGGTGATGGCCTGCGCGAAGGTCGGTGCGGGAAGCGGGAGCGGCACGGGGGAGGCGACCGGCCTCGGTGCGGGGGCGGGGTCCGCGTCCGTGTCCGCGTCGTCGGCCTCCGCAAGACCGTCCTGCTCGCTCGCCTCCTCGGCCGCGAGGGCGTCTGCGAAGGTGTCCAGTGCGCGTGACTTGAGCACGACGACCGAGCTGTCGGTCACGCCGAGCACGAAGTGGGTGCCGTCCGCCTCCACCATCACGACCCGCGACTTGCCGCCGAGCGACTGCCGGCCGAGGACGGTGATGGGTCGCTTGGCCCTCTTCCGGCTCCACTTCGCGCTCCGGCGCTGCACGAACCAGATCAGTCCGATGATGAGCGCGAGGGAGACGGCGACGCGGAGCGCGGTGAAGAGGGTGTCCACGGGTCAGACCAGGGCGTCGGCGGTGTCGAGGATCTGGGTGACGCGCACCGCGTAGTCCTGGTCGACGACGACGATCTCGCCGTGCGCGATCAGGCGGCCGTTGAGCAGGATGTCCGCGGGGGATCCCGCGGAGCGGTCGAGCTCGATCACGGTGCCGGGTTCGACCGCGAGCACGTCGCGCACCGACATGCGGGTCCGGCCGATCTCGACGGTGAGCGCCATCTCGACATTGGAGATGCGGCCGAGGCGGCCGGCGACGTCCGCCGAGGTCCCGGAAGGCACGGTGCGGACGGCCTCGCCGCGGATGACGAACCAGGCGACCTCCTGCCCCGACCGGTCGGTCACGGCGAAGCGGTGGGAGGCCGCGTCGGCGAAGAGGTGCGTGGCGTCCTCGATCCGTGCGTCGCCGAGCACGCCGGAGCCGAGGAGCTCGGCCGCGGCCGCCAGGGTGGGCTGGAGGACGTCGGCGAGTCCGACCCCGAGCTGGCCGCCGGTCTCGGCGAGGACCACCTCCGGGTCGCGGACGGCGAGCGCGAGCTCGGCGGACGGGGAGCCGATGAAGGTCACGACGACCGCACTCGCGGCGGTCGCCGGCAGGTCGTCGGATTCGGCGGCGGAGACGGTCAGCTCGCCTATGCCCAAGGGGGCATGCGTCAGCGTCTGCGCGGCAGCAGCATATGCGTTCTGGGGCATCAGTCGTTCTCCATCAGTGGTTCTCCATCAGTTGTTGTCCTCAGCAGTGGTGACGACGACGGCGAGGCGGGATCCCGCGGCGCCGATGGCGGCGGTGCCCACCGGCTCCCCGCCGGCGGCGACCTGAATCGGCCGGCTGACCGGATGCGGCAGGCGGATGACGTCGCCCACCGCCAGTCCGAGCACCGACGTGGGGGTGACGTTCGCCGACGCGAACCGGGCGCTCACCTCTACCGGCACCTGCGCGAGCTGCGCGTGCAAGAGCTGCTTGGCGTTGTCGACCTGCACAGTCGGGTTGGTCTCGCCCAGCCGCTCCAGGAGGATCCGGGCGGGCAGGGCGATCGTGGCCTCCGCGACGTCCTCGCCGACGCGGGCGGCGAAGCGCGCCACGATCATCAGCTCGCTGGTGGGCGCGGCCTGGGCGAACTGCGAGTTGTACTGGATCGCGTCGATCCGCACCGAGTTGGTGAACAGCGGGCCGAGCGAATACTGGAGGTCCTCGAGCGCGTCGTTCATCAGCCCGACGACCAGGGCGTGCTCGATCGGGGTGAACGTGCGGTCGAGGAGCGGGAGCGGGCGGTTGCCGCCGAGCATCGCGTTCACCCAGCGCAGCGCCGCTCCGGTGGGGAACTGGATGACGCCGCGCGAGTCCACGTCGCTGATCGAGCAGAGCACCATCGCCGTACTGGAGGGCAGGCCCGCCGCGTACTCGTCGTACGTGTGCATCGTGACCGCCTCGCAGGTCACCTGCGAGAGCACGCGCACCTTCGCGGTGAGTTGCGTGCCCCACTGCCGCGCGAAGGTCGCGAAGGCGAGCTCCAGCACGCGGGAGTGCTCCCGGGCCAGCGTGGTCGGGCGGCGGAAGTCGTACGGCCGCACCTCGCGCTCGGCCGGCTGCGTCATGGTCTGGCTCATCGGCCTGCTCCCTTCCCCGCGACGATCCCCGGGATCAGGTCGCGCGCCTCCTGCGGCAGCGCCGACCGGACGACGATGTCGACGCGGCGGTCCTGGGCCAGCTGCGCCGCGTCCGAACCGGTGGCCGTCGCCGTGGCCGAGCCGTCGCTGACCGCGTAGATCCGCGTCGCCTGGATGCCCGAGATGTCGGTGAGCCGGCGGAGCACCGAGATGGCGCGCGCGGCGGCGAGGTCCCAGTTGGTGGCGTAGGGCGGACCGGCCGGCCGGGTGTCGGCGTGCCCCTCGACCGAGATCGTGTACGACGTCGGGTACAGGACCGGCCCGACGTTGTCGATGATCTGGACCGCCAGCGGGGTGAGCGTCGCAAGGTTGGAGTCGAAGAACGCGTTCCCGCCGATGAGGCCGATGGTCAGCCCCCGGGCGTCGATCGTGTACGAGACCGAGCCCTGGAGGCCCTGAGCGGTCAGGCGGGCGTTGATCGCCGCCTCGATGGCGCGGAGGTCGGCGACCTCGATCTTGGCGGCTTCGAGCGGCGACATCGGCGGGGTGGTCGACGCCGACGACGGCACAGGGGTCGGCGCGGCGTCCTTGGCCGCGACGATCACGCCCTTGGCCGTGTCGACCTTCTGGCTGACCACCTGGCCGAAGCCGGTCTGGAGCGAGTTCTTCAGCTCGTTGAACTTGTGCGCGTCGATCGAGGACATCGAGAACAGGACGATGAACGTGCACATCAGCACGGTGACCATGTCCATGTAGGAGGCCATCCAGCGCTCGTCGTTGGCGTGGCCCTCGCCGTGCCCGTCCGCGGCCGGCCTGCGACGGACCCGGCTCACGGCCCGACCGCGGGCGCCGCCCCGGAGACCGGGGCGGACGCGTCGTTCTTGGCTTTGCTGCGCTTCGGCTTGGGGCTGTACGGGACCATCGCGGTCAGCCGCTCCGAGAGCGCGCGCGAGGAGGTGCCGGACTGGATGGCGAGCACGCCCTCCACGACGATCTGCCGCCGCTCGGCCTCCAGTTCGGCGAGCCGGCGCATGCGCGTGCCCAGGGGGAGCCAGATGAAGTTGGCGGAGAGCAGACCCCAGAGGGTGGCCACGAACGCACTGGCGATCATCGGCCCGAGCTTGTCGGGGGTGGAGAGGTTGCCGAGCACGTGGGTGAGCGAGACGACCGTCCCGACGATGCCGATGGTCGGCGCGTAGCCGCCGAGGGCCGCGAAGAACGAGGAGGACACGCGGGTCGCCTTCGACCATGTCGCGATCTGGTCCTCGAGCAGGATGCGCAGGTCCTCGGAGTCGGCGCCGTCGGCCACGCCCTGCAGGGCGCTGGCCAGGAACGGGTCGTCGACCTCCTCCGCCGACGACTCCAGCGAGAGCAGGCCGCGCTGGCGGGCCACGTCGGAGAGGTCGAGGAGCGTGGCCACCGTCCCGGCGAAGTCCGGCTTCTTGCCCTTGATCGCTCCGGGGATCGCCTTGAAGGAGTCGATGGCGTCTTTCAGCGTCGCGCCCGCCACCCCGACGGAGATGGTGGCGCCGAGGACGAAGACGACCGGACCGATGAGAAGGAGCGCGGTTGGGCTCTCGCCCTCGATCAGCACCATCGTCAACAGCGAGCCGAAGGCGGCGATGATGCCGATGATCATTGCGAGATCCATGCTCAGCTCCCTTCGCCCGAGTCGGCCGGCCGTCGCAGCCGGTATGCGCGTTCGAGCACCTCCGCGCGGTAGCCGGTGATGCGGTCGATGACCTCCGCCATCGTCTCGGTCACCACGTAGCGCACGCCGTCGACCATCGTCAGGGTGGTGTCGGGGTCGGCGTTGATGCGCTCGATGAGGTCCGGGTTCACGGCGAACGGCACGTGGTTCAGCCTGGTCACCGTGATCATGAGGACTCCGCAGAGAGGGGAAGGGATCGAACGCCTCCGTGCCGGAGGTGCTCGCCTTCCCCTATCGGCAGGCCGGACGATTCCGTTAGCTCTGATCCACCGGGTTACTCGGGATCATCGCGTCTTCAGCTGGAGGAGCTCCTGCAGCACGTCGTCGGAGGTGGTGATCACCCGGGAGGAGGCCTGGAAGGCGCGCTGCGCCACGATGAGGTTGGTGAACTCCCGCGCCAGGTCGACGTTGGATCCCTCGATCGCGCCGCTCGTCATCGTGCCGAGGCTGCCGCTGCCCGCCGTGCCCACCTGGGGGAGCCCGGAGTTCGGGGTGGCGATGAAGTTGGAGTTGCCGGCCTTCTGGAGGCCGCCCGGGTTGGTGAAGTTGGCGAGGGCGACGCGGCCGACGGCCTGCTTCTCGCCGTTGGAGAACGCGCCCATGATCGTGCCGTCGCTCTCGATCGAGAACGACTGCAGCGATCCGGCGGAGGTCCCGTTCTGCGAAGCGAAGTTGACCCCGCCCGAGCCCGCGAAGCCGGTGATCTTCGACATGTCGACGGTGACGCCGCCGACGGTGAGGGTCTGGCCGCTGGTCATCGCGCCGTTCAGGAAGGTGATCGGGCCGGTGGCGGTGTTGCCCGTGCTATCCGTCATCGTGACGCTCCAGCCTGCGGGAGAGCCCGCGGTGGTGCGGGTGAAGGTCGCGCTGAGGCTGCGCTGCGTGCCGGTGGCGTCGTAGACGGTCACCTGGCTGTTGACGGTGGAGCCGACGGCCGCGTCGTCGGCCAGGTTGCCGGTCATCGCCGCGTTCGAGGTCGCGCGCGCAGCGGACAGGCCGGTGGTCGACAGAGTGAGGTTGGACACCGGGGCGGACGAGTTGACGACGCCGTTGGTCGCAGACCAGCCCTGCACGATCGCGCCGTCCGGGCTGACCAGGTTGCCCGAGGCGTCGGTGGTGAACGCGCCGGAGCGCGTGTACTGGGTCTGGCCGCCGTTGTTGACGATGAAGAAGCCGTCGCCGTTGATCATCAGGTTGGTGCCGACGCCGGTGGTCTGCGCCGCGCCCTCGGTGAAGTTGGTCGCGGTCGCGGCGACCCGGACGCCGAGGCCGACCTGGGCAGGCGACTGGCCGCCCTGGTTGCCCTGCGGAGCCGAGGCCGTCCCGATCATCTGGGAGAGGGTGTCCTCGAACTCCACGGAGGAGGACTTGTAGCCGGTGGTGTTGACGTTGGCGATGTTGTTGCCGACGACGTCGAGCATGGTCTGCTGCGCCTGGAGGCCCGAGACGCCGGAGTCGAGAGAACGAAGCATGGAAGTGTGCCTTTCGGTGGTTGGGGACTAGGCCGCCGGAGTCTGCTGGACGCCGAGGATGCCGGAGAGGGGGAAGGTGCCGCCATTGACGGACACGGTCGGGGTCGTTCCCGAGAACGAGACGCCGGTGACGACGCCCGTCTGAGGCTTCCCCGCGAGGTCGTTGTAGCTGACGGTCTTGCCGATGAGGTCGGCGGCCGCGGTCTGCATCTGCAGGTTGAGGGCGGTGTTGCTGCTGGAGCCGATCGCGGTCATCTGCTGCATCATCCCGAGCTGCGTGGTCTGCTGGACCATCGCCGCCGAGTCCATCGGCGAGCTGGGGTCCTGGTTCTTGAGCTGCGTCACCAGGAGCTGCATGAAATCGTCCGCGGTCAACGACTGGTGCGGCGTCCGCGTGGGCTGCGACGACCAGAGCGAGGTGGTCGAGGCGGCGGTGGGGTCGGTCGAGATGGGCGTGACCATGTGTTCTCCTTGCTGGTCAGACGACGAGGTCGAGGGTTCGGGCGCCGGCGAGGACGCGGGGCTGTGCCGGTACGGCGTCGTGGGCCGGAGTCGGCTCCTCCTGCCGGTTGGGCGGCGCTGACGACCCACGCTCCTCCGCCGACGCCCACGGCGATCGGCCTCCGCCGCCGCCTTCGGCCCCCGGCGCGTTCTGGTCGGAGACCGAGACCGACGCGTTGGCCGTCGTCGCGTTGAGGTCGCGCCGCAGGTCGGTGAGGATCTGCCGGATGGCGTCCCGTCCGGCGTCGCTGGGCGCGAACAGCTCGATGTGGACTCCGGTGCCGCTGACCTGCGCGCGCACCGTGACGGGGCCGAGGTCATCGGGGGCGACCCGCACGACCACGACGTGGTCGCCGTCGGGCTGCCGGGCGAGGGTCATCACCGGCTGGGCGAGCTGCTGCTGCAGCGGCGGCGCCGGGGTCGGAGCCGGGGCGGTGGAGACGGTGGAGGCCGCCGCGAGCGCGGTCGCGAAGGCCGGCGACGGAGCCGGCGCCGCGACGGGAGTCACCGCGGGGGTCGTCGGCTGCGCGTCCTCGCTCGGCGCCGCCGGCGAGGACGGGCTCTTCGTCGCCGACCGCGCAGGCGCGGCGGCCGGAGCGGGCGCGGGCGGCTGAGCCCCGGTGGCCGCGGCGACCGTCGCGACCGGCTGAGCGCTCGGCGCCTGGACCTGGGCCGGAGCGGGAGCGGGTGCCCTGACCGGAGTCGGCGGCGCGCTCAGCGCTTCGACAGCAGCCGCGGTGGTGGAGGCCTGAACCGGAGGCGCGGGCATGGGCGTCGCGGGAGGGACCGGCGCGGCGGCGACCGCCTGCTGGAGCGCCGGCTGCCCGGCCGCCAGCGTGTCGACGACCGTGGGGGAGAGGGCGTCCTGGTGCCGGTCGGCGCCGGTGGTCCGCACGGGCGTGCCCTTGCCGTGGGGTCCCTCGTCCGGAGTCGCTGAGGAGGGCGCGGTGGCGGCATCCATGACAGCCGCCGGTAGGGGCGCCGCGACGAGCGACGGGGGTGCGGTGACCACCGAGCCGAGGAACCCGGCGTTAGCCGGCGGGGGCATCACAGGATGGGTTGTGACCGGCTGCTGAGCGCCGGCGTCGGCGGACGGCGCCGGTCCGACCGGATGCGTCGGCGCTTCGGCGTCGCCGGCCAGCGCCGACAGAAGGGCGCCGAACGCCGTCGCACCCGCGGCGGGCGACAGGTGATCGGGCGACAGGGCATCGGCTGACGAGGCCGGCGCGATGAGTGCCGCCGCGCCCGCGCCGCCGAACCCCGAGACCACCGCGCTCACGAGTTCGTCCCCGAGCCCTGACCGAGCAGCGCCGCCAGGGCGTTCCCGCCTCCGGAGCCCAGCACGCCGGTGAGCGCCGATCCGCCGCTCGAGCCCAGCACGCCGAGCATCGACGCGCCGCCGCTCGACCCGAGCAGTGCCGCCAGGGCGGACGAGGACGTCCCTCCGGAGCCCAGCAGCCCGGCCGACCCCCCGCCGGTCGATCCGAGCAGAGCCGCCAGCACCGATGCCGAGGGGGCCGGCGTCGCGGTCGCCGTCGCCGGCGCCGCCGCCGTCGGCACGATCCGGCGGATCGTCACCACGTTCGACGGCGAGATCCAGTTGTCCATCTCCTCGACCGAGCCGCCCGGCTTGGGCGCCTGGATGATCTTCCCGTTGCCCGCGTAGATGACGATGTGCTCCCCGCCGTTGCAGACGATGAGGTCGCCCGGCTGCGCGTCGGCGAGCGACGGCACGCTCTGGCCGATGGTCGACTGCCCCGAGACGAGCCGCGGCAGCGATATCCCCTTGTCCTTGTAGACGCGCTGCACGAGCCCGGAGCAGTCGAGGCCCGCGCTCGTGGTGCCGCCGAAGACGTACGGGACGCCGAGATACTTGCGGGCGTCCGCCACGATGTCGGCGCCGGTGGTCCCGTTGGACGCCTGCTGACCGGCCGCCGGGGTGACCTGGGCGCCGGTCGCGCCGGTCGCCGCGTCGAGCGACGTCGCGAACGCGGACGCGGTGGCGCTCGTCGTCCGCGTCGTCTGCGCCGTCTGCGTCGGCTGCGCCGGCTGTCCACCGGCCAGCTGGACCATCTGGGACTCGATCTGCTGGATGCGCCCCACGGCCTCCGTGATGCTCATACCGCGTCCTTCCTGCTCTCGCGCCAGCCTTGGATGGCGACCTCGTCGAGGGCGGACTGCTCCTCGCGCAGCTCGCGAGCGGCCTCGGCCGCGTCGTGCCGCGTCCGCAGCTTCTCGAGCGAGACGGCGGACGCGCGCGCGGCGCCGTGCGTCGTGCGCGCCTCTCCGGCCTCCCGGGAGGCGAGCTCGTGCAGCGCGGTCAGCTCGCCGAGCAGCACCTGCGCGCTCGCCCGGGCGGCGACGACGGCCGAGAGGGTCGCCGCATCGACGGCGTCCGAGCGCACCCCGGCGAGCGAGGCCCGCGTCCGGGCGCCGCGGGCGCGGACCGCGTCCACGGCCCGGTTCGCCTCGGCGAGCTCCGCCGCCGCCCGCTGCTCCTCCAGGTCGCGCACGCGCAGGAGGCCGGCCAATCCGAAACGCTTCATGCGGCCGCTCCGAACGCCCGGGTCAGCTCGCGGAGCGAATCCCACGCGCCGTCCGCCGTGGACCGCTGGTCCATGCCCTGCCGGAGGAAACCGTCGATGGCCTCCTCGAACTGCACCGCCGCGTCCACGCGCGCGTTCGCGCCCGGCTTGTAGGCGCCGACGTCGAGCAGGTCCTGCGCGCTCCGGCGCGCGGAGAGCACCGCGCGCAGCGCCGTCGCGTCGGCCAGCCGGTCCGGCGGGGTGATCTTCGACGCGAGTCGGGAGATGGAGCCCAGCACGTCGATCGAGGGGAAGTGTCCGGTGATCGCGAGCGCGCGGTCGAGGACGACGTGCCCGTCGAGGATCGACCGCGCCGCGTCCGCGATGGGCTCGTTGTGGTCGTCGCCGTCGACCAGGACGGTGTAGAGACCGGTGATCGACCCGGTGGCCGCCGCGCCGGCGCGCTCCAGGAGGGACGCCAGGGTGGAGAAGGTCGATGGCGGGTAGCCGCGCGTCGCCGGCGGCTCGCCCGCTGAGAGACCGATCTCGCGCTGCGCCATCGCCACGCGGGTCAGCGAGTCCATCATCAGGACGACATGCTGACCGCGGTCGCGGTGCCACTCCGCGATCCGGGTCGCGACGAGCGACGCGCGCAACCGCATCAGGGCGGGCTCGTCGGAGGTGGAGACCACGACGATCGAACGGGCGAGCCCCTCGGCGCCGAGGTCGTCCTCGATGAACTCGCGCACCTCGCGGCCGCGCTCGCCGATGAGGGCGATCACCGACACCTCGGCGTCCGTCCCGCGGGCGATCATCGAGAGCAGCGACGACTTGCCGACGCCGGAGCCGGCGAAGAGGCCCAGCCGCTGCCCGCGTCCGGTGGACACCAGGGTGTCGAGGGCACGCACCCCGAGCTGGAGGGGCGACGTGATCCTCGCGCGCTCCAGCGGGCCGGGCGCGGTGTTCGCCAGGCCGACGCGCTGCGTCGGCGGGATCGGGCCCTTGCCGTCGATGGGACGGCCGAGCCCGTCGATGACCCGCCCGAGCAGCACGTCTCCCACCGGGACGGCAGGAGCGGCGGGCGCGGAGCGCACGGGCGTGCCGATCGGGTGCGCCGCCGTTCCGGACAGCACCATGCAGGTGAGCAGCCCCGGCCGCACGGCGACGACCTGGGCCGCGGTCTGTGCTCCGGGCTCGCCGATCGCGACGAGGTCGCCGACCGCGCCCTCCAGGCCGGAGACCTCGATTCCGAGGCCGATCACGGACGCGATGCGGCCGATCCGCTCCGGCGCAGCCGCGCGGACCGCCGACGCAAGCCGGGCGCCTCCCGGCGCGTAGGCGGTCATGCGCGGTCTCCGGTCAGAACGGTGCGCGCCCGCGCTAGCCCCGCGTCGATCCGGGCGTCCAGCCAGCCGTCGCGCAGGACCGCGACGGCGTCGCCCGGGGCGATGGTCGGGTCGGGCACGATCTCGGGGAGGGCACCGGCCTCCTCCGCGATCGCACTGGCGTCGTCCGGGTGCATCCGCACGGAGACCAGCTCTCCGGCGGGCGTGGCGGCGATGACGCGGCGCAGCGTGTCGGCGGCGTCGACGTGCCCGTCGGCCACCTCGCGCTGGAGGACGGCCTCGGCGAGCGCGAGCGCCGCCTCTACCAGGGCGTCGTCGGCAGTGGCGACGACCGGGACGGCGAGCGCGCGCACCCCTTCCGCCGCTGCGGCGAGCGCCGCCAGGGCGCGCCGGGTCGCTGCGGCGGACTCCGCCTCCGCCGCCTGCCAGTGCTGCAACCGGGCGCTCTCGGCCGCTGCGAACTCGGCCTCCGCACGGCGCAGGCCCTCGCTGTAACCGGCCGCGAAGCCGCGCGCCCGCGCGCTGGAGGCGCCCTCGACGCTCGTCGCGACGGTGGCGCCGGACGATCCGAGCTCGGGGTACCGCACAGGGGCGAACGCACTATTCGACATACTCGTCCTCGTCCGAGCGGTGCACCGTGATCGTGCCCTCCGCCTCGAGGTCGCGGATCGCGCGGACGATCTCGGCCCTGGCCTCCTCGACGCGGGAGAGCCGGATCGAGCCGAGCACCGCCGACTCCTCGTCCAGCACCTCCAGGTTGCGCTCCGAGAGGTTGGCGCGGATGACGTCCCGCGTCGCCTCCGGGGAGCCCTTCATCGCGATGGCGAGCACCGAGACGTCGATCCCGCGCAGCACCTGCTGCACGTCGCGCGGCTCCAGCTTCACGATGTCGGCGAACGTCAGCATCCGGGAGCGCACCTCGGCGGCGAGCTCGGGGTCGCGCTGGTCAAGCTCCTCGAGCAACGCACGCTCGTTGGCGACGCTGGAGCGGTTGATGATGTCCACCAACGGCTGCACACCGCCGATGGCGTCCTGCTGGCCGGGGGTCTTGACGACCGATCCCGCGCGGCTGCGGAGCGTGTCGGCGACGGTGCGCGCGACCTCGGGGCCGACGCTCCCCATGGTCGCGATGCAGTGCGCCACGTCGGCGCGGATGTCCGGCTTCAGCGCGGCGAGCACCCGCGACGCCTGGTCCGCGCGCAGGTGGGCGAGCACGGTGGCGATGGTCTGGGAGAGCTCGCCGTCGAGGAGGAGGGCGACTTGCGCGGGATCCGCGGTGTCCAGGAACTCGAACGCGCGCCCGGCGAGCGAGGACGCGACGCGGGACATCACGCCGGCGGCGCGCTCGGTGCCGAACGACGCCTCCAGCAGCCCGATGGCCGCACTGCGGCCGCCGCTGACGCGCGCATGCTGCCGCACGGCGATCTCGTGGAATTCCTCGAGCGCGGCCTCGGCCTGCTGCCTGTCGACGCGCTTGAGCGCGACGATCTCTGCCGCGATCTCCTCGGACTCCGTCTCGCTGAACTGCTGCATCACGCGCGCGGCGGCCGCCTGATCCAGGTTCATCAGGATCAGGGCGGCCTTCTGCGCGCCGGTCAGCGTGGCGACTGCGGCCTCCGTCACGGCGTCGTCTCCTTGTCACCCATGAGTGTCAGCAGGTAGTCCGCCGCGCGGCGCGGGTCTTCCACCGCGAGCTGCTCGATCTCGGCCCTGCGCTGCTCCGACTCGATCGAGACCGGGGTCGGCGGCGGGGTCGTCAGCGGCACGGTCGGCGGGATGACCTGGGTGAAAGCGAGTGTCGGGGCGGCCAGCTCGTCGTATCGGTCGGCCTCCTCGACCTCCGTGTTCCTGCTGCGGCGGCGTAGGACCAGGACCACGACGATCAGCGCGGCCAGGATGCCCGCGGTGATCAGCCCGGTGCGGATCCACGAGTCGAGCTGCGCCTGCCGGGCCTGCGCGTCGGCCTGCGCGAGCGCCTGCTTCGCCGCCTGCGCGTTCGCCTGCGAGAAGTTGACGAGCTGCACACCCACCGCGTCGCCGCGCGAGGTGTCGACGCCCGAGGCGTTCGCCACCATCTGCTGGAGCTGGGCCGAACTCACGCCGGCCTTGCTCGCCGCCGCAGTGTCCACCGCGACGGAGACCGTCTGGCGCTGGACGCCGCCGGCCGGGATCTGCTGCGTGACGCTGGTCTTGTTCAGCGCGTTGTCGCTCGTGGTGCTGTCCGAGCTGTAGCTTCCGTTGCCCCCGCTGTTCGCCGCGGTGTTCGAGACGCCGTTCGTGGTGGCACTCGTGCCGAGCACGCCGGACTGCGCCGCGGCGCCGGTCCCGGTGTAGGTCTCCTTCTGCGACGTCGAGCTCGTCTGCGGCGCCCCGGTCGGGATGCTGTAGCTGTCGGTCGTCTTCGTGGACGTCGAGTTGTCCATCAGCGCGCTCACGACGACGGTCGAGTTGCCCGAGCCGAGCACCTTGTCGAGCATCGACTGCACGCTCGCCTGGACGGCGCTGTCGTAGGCCTTCGCCTGGTCGCCGGTCGAGCCCGCGGTCGCCCCGCCGGTGGCGGAGAGGACGTTGCCCGCGGCGTCGATGACGGAGACGTCGGTGGGCTTCATCCCCACCGTGGAGGACGAGACGAGGTGCACGATCGCCTGCACCTGCGCGGCCGTGAGGGTGGATCCGGCGCTCTCGGCGACGAAGACGCTGGCCGTCGGGTCCTTCGCCTGATCGGTGAACACCGTCGGCTGCGGGATGGCCAGCTTGACCGAGGCGGTCTTGACGCCCTGCATGGCGTCGATCGTGCTGGCGAGCTCGCCCTCCATCGCGCGCTTGTAGGTGACGTCCTGCTGGAACTCGGACGTCGTGACGCCCATGTTGTCGAGCAGCGTGTAGCCCTGGTTGCTGCTCGACGGGAGGTTGGCCGCGGCGGCCTTCAGCCGCTCCTGGTAGACCTGCCCCTGCGGGACGAGGATCGTGGCGCCGCCGTCCGTGAGCTGGTACGGGACGTTGTCGGTGTGGAGCTGGGTGGTGATCGCCGAGGCGTCGGAGGCGGAGATCCCGCTGAACAGCGGGACGTACTGCGGCTGGCTCAACCAGACCGACAGGCCGGTCACGCCCAGGGCGAGCACGAGGAGCGCCAGGACCGAGACGGTCTTCTGGGCGAAGCTGAAGCCGGCGATCGTCGCGCCGAGGCGCTTGAGGACCGCCTGGAGCCGGGCGGGCACCTAGCCTCCCATCCGCATGATGGTGTTGAACGCGTCGACGGCCTGGTTGCGCAGCGTCGCCATCAGCTGCACGGTCGTCTGCACGCGGGCGGCGGCGACGGTCGCGTCCTGAATGTCGTTGAGGTTGCCGGTGACCGCCTTCACGTTCGCCGCGTCCGACGTGCTCTGGAGCTGCTGGAGGTTGTTCACCGCTCCGGTCAGCGCGGCGCCGAAGCCGCCCGCGCCGGATCCCGAAGCCGCGGGGGCGACGGGCGGCGTCGGCTGCTGCACAGAGCCGAGCGAGAGCGCTCCGATGGCCGGGATGCTCATCACTTGGCTCCGATCTGCAGCGCGGACTGGTACATGTCCTTGGCGGCGTTCACGGCGTTCGAGTTCGCCTGGTAGGCGCGCTGCGCCTCGATCAGGTCGGTCATCTGGCTGGCCATGTCGATCGTGGTCTTCTTCACGTAGCCCTGCGCGTCCGCGTTCGGGTCGCCGGGCGAGTAGACGAGCTGACCCGCAGCCGAGCCGTACACGACGCCGCCGATCGAGACGCCGTTCATCCCGGGGTTGGCCTGCGCCTGCACGAAACGCTCCTGGAAGGCGGGGTTGTTCGGCGAGGTGGTGTCGTTGATGTTCGCGAGGTTGTCGCTGATCGAGTCCAGCCAGGTCTGGTTGAGCGTCATGCCCGTGCCGGAGATGCCGATGGCGTCGTAGCTCATGGTCAGTTCACCGTCGCAGCCGCGCGGAGTTCGCTGAACTGCTGGGACATCGCCTGCGAGGCCGCCTGGAACTTCAGCCCGTTGCTGACCTCCGCGAGCGTCTCCTGCTCGAGCGAGACGTTGTTGCCGTTCAGCCGGGTCGGGTCCATGCTCGCCGTCGGCGCGATGGAGGAGGCCGGCAGCAGGCCGCTGTGCGCGGCGACCGACTTCTCGAGGGCCGACGCGAAGTCGACGACCTGGGCGTGGTAGCCGGGCGTATTGATGTTCGCGATGTTGTTCGAGATCGCGGTCTGCGCCGCGGCATAGCCGTCGAGGGCAGAGTGCATCGCGTTCATCGTCACGGAATCGAGCAAGGCTCACCTCATGAATCGTGGATATTCCCAGGAGGAGGCCGATCCGTGGCCCGCTGCGAGCGATCCGTGCTCGTAGGGGCCTATCGGCAGGATCGGCGGCCGTGTAAGCGTCTCAGCCGATCAGATCGAGGTAGACCGGAGGTTCTGCGTCGGGACGCGGCGGCTGGACGCTGCTCAGCGACGCCAGCTCCCCGCGGATCCGCGCCTGCTGCTCGCGCAGCCCGTCGATCGCGCGTTGCTGGGCAGCCTGCACCGCCCGGGCGCGCTCGGCGAGCGCCGCCGGCAGCGCGGGCAGAGGCGCGACGGCGCGCCACGGCTCGAGTCCCGCCGGGCCGGCCGCCTGCGCGGCGCGCGCCTCCAGCTCGTCGAGGGCTGCGGCCCAGGCGGCGGACTCGCTGTCGTCGGCGACGTCGACCTGTTCAGGCAATCGCCACGACCTCGCTGTTGTCGTCCGCGGCGTCGACCTCCCAGGAGGTCCCCGACGACAGCGAGTCCGCCGCCTGGTGCCACGCCTGGCGGAGCGGCTCCAGCAGCGCGATGGCCTCGATCACGAGCGCGACGTCCCGCGTCACGCGGCAGTGGACGAGCGCGTTCGAGATGTAGATGTAGAGGCCGAGGAGGCTCTCGGCGGCGTTCCAGACATCCAGGCGGAGCGAGCCGGCCAGGGCGCTGAGGATGTCGACCGCGTGGGTGAGCCGGTAGTCGGCGACGGCGAGGTCGCCGGCGTCCAGCGCGTCCTTCGCGGTGTTCAGGTCGAGCAGCAGCCGGTCGTACAGCATGGTGAGCAGCCGCGACGGCGACGCGGAGAGGATGGCGTTGTCGCGGTAGGTCTGTGCCGCAGTAGGCATGTCGATCCCTTGTGCTTTCTCTGAAGAGTCGCGCGTCAGTGCGACGACGGGTTCATCGCGTCGATCTGCTGGGTCAGGTAGTTCTGCTCGTTCTGGAGCTGGCCGAGCGTGGTCACCAGGGCCGTGTACTGCGCGGTCAGCAGCTTGCGCTTGGCCGCGAGCATCGTCGTCCAGTTGCTGACACCCGACTGGTCGTTGGAGATCTGGGTCTGCTGCGACGTGATGGACGCGGTCACGGTCCCGGTCACCGGGTCGGAGGCCGTCGCGCTGACGGCCTGCACGCGCGAGGCGATCGTCTGCACGGCGGCGATGGTCCCGGCGGGGTCGCTCGCGAGGGCGGCCTGGAACTTCGCGCTGTCGAACTTGATCGAGCCGTCCTGCTGGATCGCGATCCCGTACGTGGCGGGGGAGACGGTGCCGCTCGGCCCGACCGGGGCGGACACCGCCGTCTGCAGATTCCGGTACACGCCCTGGATCAGGAGGCTGCCGGTGAACGTGCCCGCGGTCGTCGTGCTGGAGCCGTCCGTGTTCTGTGTGGTGGACACTGCGGACTGCTGCCCGATGTACGAGAGCAGCGTGTTGACGCCGGAGATCAGGGAGGACGCGGTGGAGGTGATGCTGCCCTTGTCCATCGTCGAGGTCAGCGTCACCGGCGCGGTGGTGGGCTTTGCGACCGTGACGGTAACGCCCTGGACGAGGTCTGCGAAGGTGTCGGTGGACGACGAGACCGTCTGCGCCGCCGCAGTGCCGGGCCAGAGGGTGACCTGCGCGTCCTGCGCGGCGGTGACGGTGGCGGCGCCGGCCTGTGTGAGCACGTTCGTCGCGGTACCGGCCGCGTAGGCGGAGCTCGTCCCGGCGTAGACCTGGAATGCCGCCGCCGCGCCGGTCTGCGTCGAGGTGAGCTGCAGCCGGTACTGCGGGTTGCCCGAGGCGTCGGTGCCCGAGGCCACCTGCGCGGCGCTGACGCCCGCGCCGGCAGCGTTGATGGCGGCCACCACGTCCGAGATGCTCGAGGACGCGGCCGTGATCTGGTGAGCAGTGCCTGTCGAGTCGACGATGGTGATCGCGCCGCTGCTGTCCGGCCAGGTCGTCATCACCCCGGTGACGGACACCTGCGCCTGCGCGACCTGGTTCACCTGCAGCGAGAAGGAGGTCGGCGACGCCGCGGTGGTCGCTGTGGCCGTGACGGACGAGTCCGTGCTGGAGACGCTGAGAAGGTTGAGGCCGTTCGTGGCCGCTGCTCCCGCTGCGCTCGTCTGCAGAGCCTGCAGGGTCACGTTGAGGTTCTGGAACGCGGAGAGGGCGGACTGCTCCGTCTTGACCTTGGCCTGGAGCTGGGTCTGCGGGATGGCCGCCGCGGTCATCAGGGCGTTCACGATGGCCGTCGGGTCGAGGTTGTTGACCAGGTTCGAAACCGAGACCTGGCCGTTGCTGCCCACGCCGAGAGAGGGCAGCGAGATCGTTCCGACAGAGCTCATCCGAATCCCTCCGATCCGCGTTCAGGGTGATGGGGGCGGGGGGGGGGGGGGAAACAAACCCCCCCCCCCCCCCCCAAA